>CAWILT010000003.1:0-43583 GCA_963837025.1 uncultured Alphaproteobacteria bacterium | reverse complement strand
AGTTTTATTATGTTTGTTTTTCTGTGGGTTAAATTAATATAGTGCAAATTATGACACAAATTATGCTCGCAACTACTAGTAATGTGTCGAACCCTGTACGAACCCGTATTGAAACGATGTGCACATGCCACGAGCCAGCCAAGCCTTGGGAGGTGTGCGCATTGCAGTTGATGGATGATATGCTTTATGTGATGCAGAACAGCAAGGGAACGAAACTACCTAGCTAACTTCACCCACTTAGCGCACGCATCCACATATTCAGCGGTTAGTGCGAAATCTTCTGCGAGTCTTGCAATAGCTCCAGCAGAAATGCCTCGTTCGCTTTCATCTGCTCCACCGATACCGGCGGGGTTGCTAGAAACGCGGGTGGATTGCACTGGGACGCATCGTTTGAGCTGCACGCGCTCAAGGTTAGCGTACTTAGTGCGCAAATTAGATAGCTTGCTTTGGTATTCATCTGTTACCTCGTTATTTCGTTTAATGGTTTCAATCTGCGCTTCGAGCTGCACACGCACACCCACCAGCGCCTTGCTATCATCATGCCATCCGCTAACAGTGCTTACGGCTACCCATATAGCCACGATAATGATTAAAGCACCCACAGCGTAAGATATAAGCCGCCAGTTAGCTTTTAGGAAAGGGAGGATAGCCAGCATTATATTAATTCCACCAATCCCTAAGAATTATATATTTAGTGTCCTCTATCAATGCGAGTGCTTCTATGCGAGATAACCCTGCAAAATCATATTGCAGGTCACCATTATTTCCATAACTAACAATCATACCCTTTATTAATTCTTCTCTTTTTGCAGATTTAGCGTGTGATAATAGTGCTGCGCGAAAAGGCCTTACTCTGGCATCAGGTGGTAATTTTTCAACTACAGATATTTTAGGTTTTTTCATGCGAATCTTATCCTTTATTGTTATACTAACGCCGTGCGCGCAAACAATTCAGCCTCGCGCTTACGGCGGCGTATTAAGCCGTTTAACTTGCGGCCACCTGCAAACACCCATCGGTAAAATTGCAGCTTGGCACTATCCCAACGGCGCTGATTAACCATGCGAAGCAAAGTGCTTTTGCGCAATGCGCCCGCGCCTAGATTATAGGTGAATGATAAAAGTGCGGCATATTGTTCATCGGTTAATTTCACTTCAAGCAATCCGTCAAGCTGCGGGGCAAAAACTTTCGTCACATCGTAATAAAGCCGTTCACGCGCCTGTTTTTCTGTCACTGGCTTGCTCTTAGCGGTAACGCCTTGGGTTTGCCCATAACCAATAGTCCATACCCCAGCGGGGCATTTATAAGGCTTAGGCTCAAACCCTTCAAACTCAGCAATCAAATCAACGGCAATCTTATATCTGTTTTCCATGCTATAAAGCTCCTTTAGGTAATTTAACTTTGTTTCTTCTATGCGGCATGAGTTTGTGTGGCTTGGGTTGATAATCCCATTACGCAATGCTCGCGCATATTCTTTACGGGATTTCATCGTCTATCTATCCAGTTATTGATTACCTTATCAACCCAGCCCCAAATATCTTTCTGATTAGCTAGGGCTAGCAAGATCACATCATGTGCGACAATCGCTACAAAGCAACCAACGCCCGTAGCAACCCAATCGCCATAGCCAAGTTCTTTTGCGATACCACCGCACAAAACACCTGAGGGAATTGAGATAAATAGCGATAAAATCAAACCATCAAACGTGCGCTTTCTAGGCCGTATGATAAAAGCGATCACAGAGAATAAACAAACCCAAATAGCTAGAAAAAAAACTTCATCGGCCTTAGTTAAAAATCGCTCTAATGCGGTTATTTTTTCAGCTACTTTTGGCAGGGCTTCTAGCGGGTTCTTATCGTCCATTGCGGTTCACCCCGCCTCCTACAATGTCTTGGTAGGCAATGTAATGCCATGCGAGGGTAATGATGCCAGCTAGGCCATGCCATAGCGAAAATGAAAGGTTTAAATAGCCTATAACGTGGTAGCTATCGCCAAGCATATAAAGCGACATCGTGGGTATGAATAGGATGTTGCTAAAAACACCAATCAGAACGGTAATATATTTTTGCTCAATACGGTTATGCAGCAAAGTTTTGATATTCGATTGCGTGAAATCAGCCTCGCCCTGCTTTAATATAGCCAGCCCATAAATCAAAGCCAACCCATGGGCGATTAGCGCTATACCATAAAACATTGTGTAAATTATAATTTCCATACTACAAACCACCACCTAACACGCTAGCAGTGAGCTTAAAATCTTGAAGCGGCATTTGTTGTGGCGAATTATCGCGAACCAGATTGGCGAGGTTAACACCTGCTAAAGTCCGATAACCATAAAAAACAGTAACGGGAGCAACCAAGGGAATAGCGCTTGTTAGTTTAATCTGATTGCCAGTAAGCCGCACCGCTGAAGATAATGTAACCGCGCCATTACCATCAGTAACCACAAACCCCTCAATGCCAAGTAATGGCGTAATATCCATCCCTGCGTCATGTTGGAGATTAACTATTATTTCGCTACCATTATAAGTCGCACTCGTAGCAGATGGCCCATCAACCGAACCGGTGACTGTTTTGCCCAGTAGTTTTAAAGTCTTGCGTGCCCAACGCTGGCCAAGCTTAATGTCTCCAGCTTTTGTGTGATGCACCTGATCAATATAAGGTAAATCGAAATCAACCGGCAGCATCTCAATACGTGGGTTGTTGGCTGCTATCGCGCGGCGAGCTTCACGCACATCTTGGTAAAATTGCTGGCTTCCGGCAGAGAGGGCATCCGTTCGCCCAGCAGGAGGGCTGAATAAGAAGGCGGCACTTGGATAGCGATTGAGAAAATAAGTATAAATAATTTCCTGCGCGCGCAGATAATCGCTTAAATTAGCACCAGCATCACCGCTAACTTGTTTAAAGCGAATAATCTTAATCGGCATATTATAAGCATCACATTTCGCAATCGCCTTTAACATTGATGGGCCAAAGCTTTCATCGGTTAAATCAATCCAATAGTTAGTGGGATCACTGGTTTTGAGTAATCCGCTTGCACTGGTAGAGCCGTTAATGCTGTGGCACTGAGCCGCGCCACCTAATACAGCATGGGCTAATTCATCATGCGCGCGTATGCCATCGGTTCCCCCACCATCTTTTGAATTATAAAGCGCATCAGCTAATGATTGCCCTAAATCCAGAACAGCAATGTCGCCAGCATAAAACATCTTTTTGCGCACTGTCGACTCGTCTAGCCATTCGCCTATGGGGTCGATTGAGGCAACCCATCCATCCATATCTTCTACATCAGATTTTCGCGCACCAATGGTAAGTGTGTTCAATTCAACGCTTGGAAGCGTAAGACCAGTGCGTATGCTTTTGCCGTAAGGGTCATAAATGGTGATTTCCCCAGCTTTCCACGTAACGGCAACCGTAATATAGGCATTTAAAGGCGGTTGAAGATTGCTGCTATCGCTATGCTGGATCACATTGCCACTACGGCAATTTCCACGAATAACGCCCGTGCTTCTAAATTGTCTAATAGCAAAGCCATCTGAAATAGAGGCAGCGGTAAAACTCAAAAGGTGCTGGTCAGAACCTTTAATGGATGCAATCTTTACTCGCGAAATGATTGTGCCCGCTACGTTATTCATCAGCGGAAGCTTTACGGGTGTGTTTTCAATGGTTAAGTCATCGTCATTACCACTGGGTGAATCCAGCTTTATGCCAAGGGCTTTGCCATTGAGATAATCAAACCGAGGCTCATTGATGGCTGCGGTTTGTAGTAAACCATTGATGCCTGTAAAAGTAGCTGATCCCGAACGGGTGAAAGTGAATATTGGGGGTAATTCTGTCATGCGTGCAAAATTATAAAAATATTCAGTCAATTTTTGATAAAGCATTCTCTGCCGCTGAATCAACAGCAGACCTGATTTGTTTTTCATATTTAAACCTTGGTTAAATTATAAATGTGCAAATTAAAATAAACGCCATGCATGACAGCGTGTAACCCAAACCATCACCTAGAAATTCCATCCAAAATTCGTTGTCATAACGCCAACGCACATGACTAGCAATTTCGCGGCCTAATGGTAGGAATACCAAACCAAGCCCGCCAACTGGCAATGTGGTGATGAAGCCTTTGGTTGCTGCCCAGACCCACGAAAAGCCCTCGCTGCCAAACTTAAAACCAAGGCGTGTAGCTACCCAGCGGTTAAATGCCCATAGCGTGCTTTGGCGTGCATCGCGTTCATCATGCACCCCATCGCCATTATCATCATATTTATGCCCTTGCCAGCGTAGATAAGCCCATGTAGCAGATTGCTTGCCAGCGTATGAAATAGCGGTGAAGGCAATGAACAGGCCGATAAACCAAAGCAAGCCAATATCAAAATTAGAATACCAACCCCAAAGGCCAATGCTGGCAATCGTCATTGCAATAAGCAATTCGGGAATTATCTTAACCCATCTAGCTTTATCCTGCCATGCTGTAAGTTCAGGGCTAATCACATCAAACGTGCGCCCTGCTTGTGCTGCCAAGATTGCGAACCATAGGAACAGTGCTAGTGATGTGATTAAATAAAACATTACGCCCCCAAAACACTAATGTGGACTTGGTCGTAATCTAAGTTGGTACTAGCCACACCAACTTCAAATTGAAAGCCAGTAGTAGACATTGCTATTATTTGACAACCTGCATTTGAGCCAGCGCCTCCGTCTAAATTGCCAGCCGTTACAGAAATAACATAATTTGCATCGGGGCGCGGTGTTGTAAATGTAGTCGTGTACGTTCCGCCTGAATTTCTAACAATACTTGAAAATCCAGTGCTTGCCCTTATTGCGGCGGTAGCGCCATTAATATTTGCCCAAGCAAATATAGGGCTTGATTTAAAGGAGTTCACAGCATTTGTAATCGCTTGCTTTGTACGCAAGGGGTTCATGAGTTTGTTAGTAGCCGTGCCAGATTCCGCTTCAGCTTGGCTGGCTATTGCATTAGTGGCAATCTGCGTAAATTCAACCTCATCAAGTAATGCTAGCGTGCCTAAGTCATCAATCTGCAAACCAGTATCAACCCAAACCGCGGCGCCTGTACTAGCATCCACCAAAACCCATATATCGCCATTGTAAAACCACTTGCTACCATTACTATAGCCCTCTGATGTATCATTAGTGGGTAAGGGCACCGCGCTTGCCGTAAAATTATTTAGTAAACTCGTTCTTTCCCAAATAGCGTTATTCACTGTTGAATCAGTGCAAACAAATGTTTGCTTACTCGATAAATTCACCCAAATACTACCCTCATCGTAAAGCACAGTTTCATCATCCTGCGCGGTAGGATCAATGCTAGAAATATTGGATACTTTATCTAAAAATTTGATTAAATAACCATCGCCATTTGCATTAACTGAAACTACCTTATTAGCGTCAGACGCAAAAACTGCCGGTAGACTATCTGCTAAATCTGTGGGTATTATCTCATCACCCGCCGCATTTACAACCAACGCCCGGCCAGCATCTAGATTTGTGATTGGCCGGATATTTAAAGCGGCCGCTGAAGCTTGAGCGGCATCACGCGCAGCCTCTGATGAATCTTTCGCGGCAATTGAGTCAGCAGCAGCAGTAATTGCAGCATCCTTGGCTGTTACTGCAGAATCTTTCGTTGCATTAATTTCAATCTTATCTTGCGCTATAGCAGAAGCGGTTGTCGTGACTGTTTGCGTATTATTTTCAACTAATAGTGCGCTTGCTGCAGTGGCTATAGCTTCACGCGCCGCCGCATCGGTAGCAATTCCCATATCATTAAAGCCAGCAGGAATATTTGTCTGATAGCCCTGCCCTGCCAACCCTTTAGGATTAGTAATACTATCAAAGGTATTTTCATTATATTCTTTAAGATTACTAATTGCCGTTAGCTCTTCGGGAGTAAATGCCATTATAGCCATTCCTTATAATTTATGGGTACAGATTGATAAAATTTTGATAAGTAATTAAGTCGCCCTAAGCGATCGTTACGAGCCATATAACTGTCACGTAATTGGTTCAGAGTATCATCAGGATTGAGCCACCAAAAGAAAGGCTCTGTTGTATCGGTTTGACGTAAAAACTCAAAATAGCCAGTTTTTGCATCATCACTCAACAATACGGGTAATTCACCCTCAAATGTGCGGGGTTTATCTTTGCGGTCAAAATATTCAACACCACCATCTGCCGCAATCACATCGCTACGTGAATTAAAACCGTAACTCGCTCCTAATGACACGCCAATAGGCAGACGATATGCAGCTGCTAGTTCTATTAAACCAATATCAAGTGGCCCAACATGACCACCCGCTTCAATACACACATCAACGCGGCGACCATAAAGGCCACCTGGTATTAAATATGGACGATAGAACGGATACCCTTCTTTTTGTTCCGAAGTATAAGCCCTGTCCCACCAATTGCCGCCATCCCAATCCACTTGGTTTTTGCTTAAGGTTTTAGGCCATACCTTAAACTCACCTGAATCATGCAAAAGCACCGTACCGGCTTCATCTTCATACAATTTCACGCGCATCGTAGCTTCATTCACCAAAATGGAATGACGGCATAAAACTACCAGTTCAATTTTGCGCTTTTGTGATAGCGTGGCAGTGATGCAGATGCCTGTAGTTTCATTAGTACGCGCGGCGCGTGTGAACGGAAACTTACCCGCATTTTCAACCCCATAATCCGCGTTAAAACTATTCTCGCTAGAAAATAGTGCTTCTTGTGTGTATCTTGGATAACCAATAATTGGATTAGACATTGCTGGCCATCCATAATTTTAAGGTTGCAATATTCAATCGGCTATCAAGTTCATATTCCATCACCTGACCTAAACGTCCGCCACTAAAATTAAACATCGGGATTTCCAACTCGACGACCATCCCCACCGCCAATATGGCGGCTAGTTCTACCGTTAGCTTCACTTCAATTTCAATATTTAAACGATATTCACTCCATAGCGCTAAAAGATCTAAAGCGAGTTGTTCGGCATCCACTTTATTAACAAGCAAACTGTCAATGATGACATTCTCTGATAAAGGATATTTTGCCAGTGTAATTTCATTAATATATTCATCGGTGTAACGAAAAGCTTTTGATAAGGCAGCCGATGATTCAGCGCCAACGGCGGCTGCGATTGTACCGCTATCTAATACTAGCCAATTCTTCGCGTAACCAACCTGTACTTTATGTAGCGGTACATCTTTTTCCTGATTGCCACTAAACACGCTTTTTACTTCTATAATATCCCCGTCATTAGCACCACTTAACTCACCAATGGCTAAGCGTTTAAATTTAGCCAGCGGCGCTTGCGAAACTAAAGGCTCTAAACGAGTAAAGCGATAAACACCGGCTCCATCGACTGAACAACAAACCATTGCTGCAGCCATAATGTTATCCATTACATCGCGGGCAGTGTCTTCCCGAACATAATAACCAACTTCATAAGGATAATTAATATTTAAATAATCAATATCGGCATCGTTTATGAGGCTGCTATCAACTCCCATATGCAATAAACATGCTTTTAATTGGCTTCCTACATAACGAGAAGTAGCATCGGCTTCGACTGTCACATCTACCGAAACGACGTTAGTCAAATTCTGTGGTAAACCACCGCCAATTTTAATAAGGCTTTCAGCTAAGCAAGTGCTATATTCTCCTTGAACAGGATTAGCAGCTTGCAGCGCGACCGCATCAATATAATCACCTTCTAAAACCCACTCATCATTACCTAAAACGCGCAATACATCCAAACTCGCACTAGGTAACCGCAATCCATCCCTATTCCACCGCCATCCCATAATGCGCGTGCTCGTATTTAACACAATGGGCGACACATTAAACGCTCTGCCACCTACATAAGGCTTAGTTTCACCTTTAATAGTACCTTCAGTTCCTTCTAAACCATCAATTCCACTATTATTTCCATCAAAAACACTGTTTTGAAATGAAACCTCTAATGCTTCAGCATTTTCACGCCATCCGATTGATAATGTTTCGCGTGAGGGTAATATCTGATTTGCTAAACCATTTGCCACAACGGTAGAGCTCAAATAGTCAGCATTTTCTTCCACTAAGCGAATCGTTGCAGCCCTACCATATCCATATTCAATCAAATGATCTAAGCCACGATCGTTATTTGCTAAAACCACCGATCCAATTTCAGTATCTCCAAACCCAAATTTACGCCTATCGCTAAAGATAGATTGCTTTACCCGCAGTCCACCAGCGCCGCTTGTAATGCGTGGTGTATAATAGCCAGGCGCCGAGGGGTGGTTGTAACCCCTGCCCGTGCAGAATCGTAAATCAACCAATGTTTCATTTCCATCCACCGCCGCATGCGTTTCAAATAACGTTACTAACGCCATGCCGCCACCGCTCTATCACTCAACATTGAGTCTAATCGGCTCACAACGCGATCAGTACCGTTATCCGTTGCATAGTTATTCTCAGCCATTAGGCGCGCCAGTATTTGAACATCTTGCCGCAATGCGCGGATTTCACTTGCACTGCCAATATCATTTGCTGGAAGTTGCCCCGTTTGGTTAATGTGAGCCATTGTATCGGCACCAATGTTGCGCACTGCGGATGCACGCATCATAAACTCATCAGGCATGGCCATAATAGGCACACTATCAACACCTTTCACGCCCCCAGATATCAAACCCCCGGTAGCAAATCCTGGCAAACTTAGCCCAAATGCAGACGGGCTAATATCGGTAACCGCCATGAGTGCATTGACAACGCTGCTGAATCCGCTCTCCAATACTTCGATTTCATTTAAGGTGCTGGCTGCTATTTGCTCTTGAATTGAAAGTTGCCGGTCTATGACTTCTTTAGTGCGCTCACTCAATCCGCGCGCCAAATCCAAATCGCTTGAGAAAGTTCTGTTATAGCCATTTATGCTGCCTGATAATTCAACAAATTTTGGTAATAATTCAGCTAATTTCGATTGTGCGGCAGCATCACCTAAGAGTGACAGATTTTCTAAACCTGAAATTTTAGTTCGAAAATCTTTTAATTGGCTCAGCGGCGATAAGCCTGACAAATCGCCAACGTTCATGCGGTCAAGCAGTTGCTCGTAAGTGCCACTTAAGCCGCCTAACGTTTTGGTCAAATCATTTACAATTTGCAATTCACCATTTAAAGCCGAAATACGGTCTTTATTGAGTTCTGCGTTAATTTGTGCCATTTGACGCTGATGCAATAATTCTACCTGCTCAACATTGGCGCCAATGGCGATTGCTTCTTCAAGCTGCGCTTTATAACGTTCGACTTCGACTTTCAATGCCACCGCAGCAGGGTTTAAGATGGCTAAAATAGAAGTGTCGAACGTCTCAATTAATTTTTGTTTAGCTTTTTCCTGCGCGGCGAATACTTTCACAGTGGTATTAAATAACCGCATTTCAGTTTTAGATAATGTTGTGAACTGCTCGTTTAAATCTTTTAAAGCCTGCTGAAATGGCCCAATTGTTTTGGTAACTTCTTCTATGCCACCCAGTGAGTCATAGTTAACGATAAAACCAAAATCATCTAATGCATCTTGTAAGGCTTTTTGCCCACCGCCCCAATTGATAGCATCAATGGCGTTGATCACTTCATTCGATAACTGCTTGGTTCCTTGCAGCAAAAAATCATCAATCAATGAATCAAAAAACCCATTCGGATTATTGGTGCGTTTGGTAGCATTGCCTTCACCTAAACTATAGCGCAACCCATCACGGCTACCAACGGTCAAGTTAATTTTACCCGTTACATCCAATAGTTTTGCTATGGCGACAGACGCGTCACTAAGCGCCGTTACCGCATCTTCATTAGCTTTGCTGTATTTTTTGCCGGTAAAGCCGCCCCTCGCTAAGAATGCTCCCGTTTCTAAATCGGTGGTGCCATATTGAGTTTTATCAGAAGGTTTCTTGCCGCCAAATAATCCGCCTAAAAGATTACCTCCAAAAGCACCCAATAACGCTCCAGCTGGGCCACCCGCAAAACCAAGTAATGTGCCTAAATTTGACCCAATTGCGGTGCCAGCCACACCACCTAAACCACCGCCGATACTAGATCCAATACCGCGATTGCCAAATAATAAATCAGCACCAAAGTTACCCGCGAATCCAGCCAATGCAGCGCCGCCCGTAAATCCGCCCGATAATCCTGCAGATTGCCCTGGCAACATCGGCCCTACAAAATTTGCATTCGATAAACCCAGCGATGCACCAATATTATCAACAAAATTGCCTGCAAGAGTTCCCGATAGTGAGCCCCCAAAATTACTAAAGCCGCTAAAACCTGAGATTAAATCATTAATCGAGCCAATCCCACCACCTGCTCCATTCACGAAATTGCCACTGCCAACAAGCGAACCCGCTCCTCCAATTATACCCGATAATCCCTGCGGGCCTAATAATCGTAAGGTTGCCGTTTCTGCCGCCATTCTAAAGAATATCTTTTTAATCGCATCGGCAGCATCACCAGCAGAATCGATTGATCCATCAAACAAACCCTCAAATGTATCGGTTACAACATTCTGAATATTCTCCATCGCGGTTTCATAAGGTTTGAAAAGGCTCTCTGCATAACGATCGCTGGCTTCTTGAGCTTTACGCTGTACTGCACCAATTTTTTCAATGGCCGCTTCCTGCTGCTGTTTCTTCTGCAGCAATCGATCAAGCGCTTGGCCCTCTTTTGTGTTAATGTCTATGCCCTGCTGGCGTAATTCATTTTCGCGCTCAATAGCTTCCGAAGTGGCTTCATAAGCTTCTTCGCCCTGCTCACGCGCAACCGTTAATCGCTCTAGCTCTGCAACGCTGCGTTCAACTTGCTCTGTGTATGTAGCTTGTTTTTCAGCAAGTTCTTTTAGTTTATTAGCAGTTTTGCCTGAAAAGCCTGCTACTGATGCACTAGCTTTATTTGCCGCCGTTGATACGTTATTAAATAATTCCTCAGGTTTTAAACCGGAAAGCTGATTTTGAAGCTCTACAACATTATCAAACTGAGCTTCTAAGCTTTTTAAAAGTGCATCTTGCTCATTTACAATAGCTTTAGTATCACTAAAAGTGTCTTCTTTAAAAAACCCACCAGAGGTACGGTTATACAATTCAACTTCCAATAATCTAACTTTAGCTTGCGTTTCCGCAATAGTCGCGGCAGCAACTTCAAGCCGTTTGGTTGCTTCATCGCGTAAAGCTTCGCGAGTTTTTACACTGTTTCCATTATATTTGAGTGTAATTTCATTCAAAGCTTGCATAGCTTCTTCATGCTGACTAGTAGCTTTTTCAGCTAATTCTTGACGCTGAGATAATAAATAAATACCTCCAGCCACCCCAGCTATCGCTAAGCCAATCCCGCCACCAAATGCCGTTAATAATGCGCCACCCGCTAAACGTGCATATCCCGCAACACCAATAAGGGTTTTACTTTGTATTGCTAAAGATGCTGTAAGAGCCTGTTGCGCAGTGGTAACCCGTTGCGCCGCCAAACCCATTTGCAGGGTAGCAGATTGAGTTCCAGATGCCGCCCGGTGCAAATTATAATGAGCCACCGCATTTGCTACAGCCACTTTTTGTGATATGACCATTTCTTTTGCGGCCGCAACGGTTGCCACTCTTTGCGCCATAGTGGCCTGAGTTTGAGCAATAGTAGCCTGCGTAGAAGTTGCGAGTGAAGCGGCCAATTTCCCGCCCATCACGGTAGCAATAGCCCCTACTGCAAGGGCAGCATTATCAAGATTATTTGCCAGCCCACTAACACCAATCGCGATCGTATTCGTACTATCGCGAACCGCTTGACTCGTACCAAGCATTTTGAGAAAAGAGTTATCCAACTCTGTAAATGCTTGGCTAACCGTTTTAGGCATTTGCGAAAATTCAGCGCGAATAACCTCACTTTGTTTTAACAAGGCATTGACTACTTTTTCTGAACTAATCAACCCAGCAGCCGCCATTTCGCGCAATTCACCCTTGGTTACGTCAAGGCTGGTTGCCAACGCCTCTTGAATCCGTGGTGCATTTTCCATGATTGAATTAAATTCATCACCCCGCAATACACCCGAAGCCATAGCTTGACTTAATTGGCGAATAGCACCAGCACTTTCACTGGCGGCCGCGCCACTGACTACAAAACTTTGATTAACCGTCTCGGTAAATTGTATAAGTTGCGTTTGACTTAAACCTAATTGATCACTCGAACGCGCGAGTTTGGTATATAAATCAGCCGTGCTTTCAAAGCTCTGCCGCGTGCCTTGAGCCACCTTAAATAACCGATTATTTACATCACTAAATTCAGCAGTGCTTTTCGTTACGAGCTTTAAACGCCCTTCAATCTCTTTATAACTATCTGAATATTGAACGAGTTTACCAACTGATAAACTTGCACCTAAAACACCTAAGCCAGTGGCGGCAAGGCGAGCAGTTTTATTGATTGAATCAAAGCCGCTAGAAATCCGTTTAGTGCTTAAATCTGTTTTTTTGCCAAACGTATCAATGCTAATTTCGGCACGCTTCATTTCACGGCGCAGCTGCTCAGTAGTCGCATCAATGCGCACAATCAAACGTTCGAGATCTTTAGCCATGGTTTGCCTTTCTTTTCTTCATCATTAAATCTGCTTCTAAACGCGCATCTGCTAATTGCCTATGCTGCTCACTTGTCATTTCATCTTCGCTTAAATAGCGGTTATTCGCCGGTTTCATGCCCTTAGAATTTTGATAGCCCCTAAACGCCGCGCATAATTCGCGCAGTGTCATTTTCCAAAAGACATCGGGAGTAAGATGCAGCACACCAAAGGCGAACTGCATCCACTGCTCAAAAGGAAGGGTTTTTAAACCTCCACCTTTTCCTGCTTTCCCGGCTTTTCTTCATCCCCTGTTTTATAAGCAACTTTCAAAAACTGATCGATAGTATCTTGAGCCGATTGCAACCCAGCATTAAAATAAGCTTTTGAAGCTTCGTCTTCAGACAATCCCGATTCCGCCTTAGAAACTAAAAATCCGGCAATGCGATAAAAACTGCTGGTTTGTAGTTTTAATTCTGAAAAACGTGATTCATATTCTTCAAGCAATTCTAAAGAAGCGCGCAGCGTGTAAGGCTTTCCAGCCAATGTAATGCTGCATTCATTGCGATGTTTATTTACCATAAGATTATGCCGCGTTATCGTAAATTAAGCCAATGGTGCAACCAAACTTACTTTCAGCCATAACAACACCATCCGTATTCAATCCCGGAATCGAATAATCCATTACAAACCCACGGCCATAAATGGACGTAGGTTGAGTGCCGCCCGCTGGCTGATCATCTAATACAATTTTAAAGGCATATTCATTATTGGTAGCAATCGCCGCCAATAACGCAATTTGCCCTGCATCGGTTAAATCACGTGCCATGGTAAGCGCCGGTTTTGCTGCCTTATAGGTACCTTTCAAAATACGCTCACGGCCATCGCCTAAAGATGTGAATGAAATCTCATTTGCAGCTTCACTCAATCCATCAATATTTTCCACCTCTGAAATTTCAATGAAGGTGAGTGCTTCAAGTGCTGCTAAAGTGTCTGCGGTATCGTTAACCGGCCCAATAAAAAACTTCGCGCCTGTGGTTGAAAAAATAGCCATTTTCGTCTCCTGATTTTTGACATTAAAAAAGCCAACTGAATCATTCAGCTGACTACCTTGTGCGGAATATTAAAAAGCCAGCCACCCCGTTCCGCAAGGGTAGCTGGCTATTCTTTAAATGTGCGATATTACTTCGCGTTCAATCTCGTTTCGATAACCTTCGGTTAATTCAATGATCATGCTATAAATATCTAAAGATGCTTTTGGCACGGGTAACTGTTGCATTGAAACTTTTAAGTGACCTATGGCCGATTGCATGGATTGTGTTTTATCTAATATCTTACGCGCATTAATAGCAGGACGTGGCAGCGCAATCCGCGTTTGTTTGCCATCCTCTTTTAATGCAGGCAAATTATGAAAGTGATATTGTTTGCCATCCCAAACACCCGTCACGCCATATTGTGTTTTCAACAAATGTCGCAACTGGTCGTTTTGGCGTTCATAAGCTAGCATTCCTTGCTCATTAGCGTTTTTATTTTCATTTGCTCGGTAATCATGACGCGCAGGAAGGTTTGCTAGTTCGCCTTTCATATAAGCATCGAATACTTCCACCATCTGGATTGTGACATCGGTTGCACGTTTGGTGCGCGACTTAGTACAAATAAATAAAGCTTGTTTTTTAGTTAGCCAATTTTGCTTGCTAGGTCGCCCTTCACCTTTCCGATTATAATCGGAAACTAGGCTACCTATAGATTTAAGCTCTTTATGGTATTTATTAATAATGCGTCTAATAGCATGAGTATCAGTCATATCTAAAGCCTCAGCTAAGCGTAGGTCTAAAATGCGAGGTTCACCATTAACCTTAATATTTAAATCAGTAATTGATAAGATTTGAGCCATATTATGCTACCGTAACCTTTCCGCCGCGTGAAACGACAAAATTAGTAGGGGGATTTTTCTCAATAAAGAGATTAAAGCCTAGTAAATCTGCGAGTTTTGATAGTGTGTTAGCCATGATGGCCTCCTGTGATTATTGACAAAAATAACACCGTTGCTGGTGTCGGGCGTTGTCAATACTCACAAGTGCGTATTTGAAGCTATTCCCCTAAGGTTTTATATTCACTTCACGCCCGACATAACGGCAAAAAAATAACCGCAGACTAGCGTTTGCGGTTTCCCGCACTTGATATTAAGTATTGACTTGATAACCATGCCAGCAATTTCTGAGATTGTCAAATTAATCTAAATCAATTCTCCATAACTCTTTTCCAGCCCACCAAGCCGCCGTTGTTTTTCCTCGTTATCTAGCAGCGCTTGCACGCGATTAAAGCGCTCGTGGTTAATTTCGGTTATTCAGTATGTATTTCTAACGTAACACTTCCCATATAGGTTTCGCCATCCGCATCTAATTTCGTGCGGCTTCGTGTTACCAAACAATTTATCATGCGACCGCTTTCCATGGGTAGTCTCTGGCGATGTAAAGCCATGTTAATCGTGTCGAGAATTTCCAATACCTCTTTTTGACCACTATATTCACTCCATATCGATAAATAAATGCGGCGTTTGTATTTTATCGATGCCAGATAATCCGCATGGTCAATATCTTGTGCATCTAACACCACATAGGGCGGGTTAGAATTTTGAGGCACTTTATCAAACACGCGAATCGGGGCTAGTGCAGCCGATAACGCTACGTAAACCGCTTTTTGTGTGGCAATATTACTCATTGATTGCCTGCACTAACGCTTTATCAGTGGCGGCTTCAAACTCTCGCATAGCATTATTTTTATTAGCATCAAATGCACGCTCACGAATATGCAAGGCAGGCAATGGCGGAATACTCTTTGAAGGGTCACCCTTAGTACCAGCATCAATAAACGCAAAATAAAACGCCTTTTTTGCTTTTGTTTTCGTGCGAATACCAATTTTGGCACTCATACCATCTGGGCCAACCTTATGATCTATCGCAAGTACGGCCTCAGCGGTTGAAACAGGTGTTAAACCTCGCATATCCAGTGCAATATCCGCAGAAACCCTTTCCATCACAGGCCGGATATGCTTTTCAACCTGTTCTGGCATACGTTTTAGTTTTTGGCGCAGTTTGCTTAAATTCTTTATTCCTCTAATTTGCGATTTAGTAGCCATCAGCTCGCCACCCCTTCTACACATTCAAGTGTAAGGTAACGGTTATGCATGTCATTATTTACCACCGCGCGAATATTAAGCGGCTTATCTTGCCATACCAAACGATTTGCGGCCGTTACATCATCACGGTAACGGATAGTAACCAAATAAGTTAAACTATCTTGTACCTGCCCTGCAAATAGCTTCTCGCCACCTTTAGCAGGCATTACTTTCGCCCATACTTCTGCAACCACCTCATGGTCGTGCACACTGCCACCCATTCCATCATCACTGTTAATTTCAGCTTCGATTGATACGCGCTCGCGCATCTGGCCAATAGGCACTTAAACCTTCTTTACCAATCCAAGGCTTAAAAACCATTCAGCCGTTATTAAATCTAATGAACGTTTCTCCCCTATTTTAAGTGAAATTGTGCCTTTAATTTCTTTGATAGCCTCATAGCGAGGCGCTTTAGTTTTTTTGCTGGTTATTTTCTTTTCAGTCATAATTCCTCACAGATATAATCGGTTCATGTTGATGATGGATTGGACAGACATTGGCAAAATTTCTGAATCTATCGAGTTTGCCACCGCCACGGGTTCGCGTTGCTCATAAAAATGCGCGACCATAAGTAAAATGGCTTGGCATAAATCACGCGGCACATCGGCTGCATCACCATATCCTGCTACAATATCAATACTGACGCTATTATAGTCACCCTCTCGGCATTGTGGCCATGATTCGCCATAGCTAGGTTTAATCTTAGGGGGCTCTGTAAAACTAAGCTGTGACAACGTTTCTGCTGCTACTTGCTCAATTCCATTCTTATCCTTAAATCGGATTGCAGCGACGGATTGAACCGGTGTTACGGGCAAAACAATCTCGCAAAAAGGAAAATATTTGAGCTGTAAGCGTAATGTTTGCGTAATTAATCTTCGGTTAGTAAGGGTTTCAACATAGATCCGCGCAGCTTTAATTAAAGTAGAAATTAAAGAATCCTCATTGCTACCATCAATACGCAAATGCTGCTTAGCTTCGTCAACTGTAACAGGTTCATTAGCGGGTGCAGTAATTATCTTTAGCATCACAAAGGCTGCGAAACTGCTGTTATTATGCGCTCAGCAAGTTCTGCAGAATCACTGACTACTTTAACGAAATTTACGGTATTCATAATGATTACATCAAGCACTAACTGCGCACCAGCTGTTGCAGTTACGGTGTAAATTAAGCCATCAAACCCATGCAATGGCAGATATGCACCATCAAGCTTTTCAGCCGCTAAAAAGCTGATGGTACTTCCGCTGAAAGCTGCAGGAAAGCGGATAGCTGTAATGGTGTCTGCATGCGTTTCTATTGCCGAACTCACCATCTGTCCTGATGCAATAACAAAGCTATCTTTAAAATCAATTTGACTGCCCAGCTCTGATTGACCTTGTCCCATTATTTTCCTGCCTTTTTAGTGCGTTTTGTTTTTGGTTTTTCGCTATTGGGTAATTCTGTGATTTCAGGCTTTTTTACAGGCAACGCAATCACTAAGCCTTTATCGAGCAACCCTCGCGCTTCAGATTTATCAAGTTCAATAGTAGATTTCTCCACCACGGCACCAAAGCGAAAATCGTGAAACCCTCGCTTAACAACATATTTATCCATATTCCCTCCAATTTTAAAAAAAAAGAGGGCGAGTGATGAAGCCCGCCCCTATTTCGTTACGCTACATTGCCAAAATCACCGTAGATGAGTGCTTCAGGGCGATAGATAGCTAATGCTAAACGCTCTTCACCACGAATGGTAACAAGGTTTTTAATAAAGTTATCTTGATCTTCCGTAGAAATCTCAACAGTAGCTTCTTGTCGATCAAATATCTGCGCCGCTGGACGGAAGGCACCTACCAAGAATTTATCACGAACCATTGCTTGAGTTGATACAACAGGTAATGACCATAAACGTGGGCCAGCCATGCCAGTAGGATTAGCGAAGATATAACGATTTTCAGAATCTTTCGTTAATTCTAAGCCTGCCCAATCAATCGGGTTAAGCACCATACCAGAAGCAGGATATTCTGCCAATTCGCCCTGCAACATCGCCAAACGCAACTGGTCAATCATCGTTGCAGTACCAAAGTCACCGCCCGATGGATCGGCGTAAGCAGTAGCTGCAGTGATTAAACCGGTTAAATTGCCGCTGGTTCCCGAGCCGTTTAGCAATTGTTGTTCTTCAACAAAAGAAAGACCATAGCGTAAGCGATAATCAATATAACTTCCCAGCATAGCCGCATCATCTAAAATCTGCTTTGAAGCGCGCATATAATGAGCAATGGTCGCTACAGTGCTCGTAGCTAAATCAAACTTTAAAGTGCTTTCGGGTTTATTTGTACCTTCCGTAGCTTGAATAGCGGCTGCATTTGTAAAGCCGGTTTCGCGAACATATTCGATAGCGTTGCTAGACGTCGTACCAGGCAGTAAAAGATCACGAACTGTCATGCGACGATCTGGAATACCCACAATACCAGCTACGCGTTGCGCTTCTACTAAATCACCAGCAGAACCATCAGCATCGGTAGTCAAGCTTGTAATAGCAGCGTTAACTTTAAATTGCACCGAGCCACGCGGCTTATTGGTCATAAAGTTTTTCACCGCATCATCTTCAATCACCATATTACCGAGTGATTTACCAGTTTTGGCACCTTGTGTTTCACCGCGCGCATATTTTTGCGCTAAATCATCAAGGTTGGCTTTCAACTCGTTTTTTTCAGTTAAAAGTTTATCGATTGATGCTTTTGTTTCATCCTGAAATGTTTCTGCTTTTTTGCTCGCGGAAACAAATTTATCAGCTTCGTTTTTTAACTGTTCATTGATTTTTGCATATTGTTCGGTGACATCACCTAACAGTTCTTCTACCGTTTTAGTCATTATATTTACCTATTATTTAAGATTGATTGAGCGCCATGGTTAAACGCAGTTTTGCAGCCGCTAAGGCCACGTTGTCGCTGGAATCACTCACAACGGGGGCGGAATCACTCACACCTTTAATTTCATTGATAAGGTTGTTCACCTCATTACGACTTAAGTCTGGATTAGCCGCTTTAATCGCGCGTTCAGCTAATCGAATAGCGTTAACACTAGCCTTTTCTTTCTTGCCAACTTTTTCAGTTTCTAGGTAAGCATCAGCAAAACCCATGGCTAAAGCTTCTTCACCATTTAAGTAGGTGCCATCAATAGCGTCACCGGCCTGCATTAAATCACGAGCCTCTTTCGTGCTCATACCTGTTTTATCAGCATAAATCTGCGCGAGGTTTTGACTGCATTTTTCAAGGTACTCTGAGGCTTCAGCCATATTTTTTGCGTTACCCGCAAAAATAGTCCAAGCATCATGCACCATGAAAGTTGCATATTTTGAAATAAGCACTTTATCACCTGCAAGTGCGATAATTGAAGCAATTGAAGCTGCCATACCCAATATGCGCACCTCAACATTTCCTTTATGCTGAATCAGCTGATTAAAAATGGTAATCCCTTCGGTTACCTCACCACCCGGGGAATTAATATTCACAATAATATCGGTTTCTTCACCAATAGAGCGTAATGCAGCAGATAATCGACGAGCTGAGAAACCACCCCAAAAATCATCTCCAATAAAATCCAAAATATCGATAGTATTATTATTGTTCTTTTCAGCGGCAATAATCTTCTCATCCCAAAGATTAGCGACCTTCGGAAATTGTTTGGCAAATAATTGATGCATGGCTATTTTTCCTTTAGCGATGTTTGTGTAGGAGCAACTTTGCCCAACTGGTCAATAGGTATCAGGTTAGATTGAACGGTAATGGTATCTAAGCCACCAATTTCCTTCATGTCTTCCAAGCCCCGCACTTCGTTGCGATGAAGCCAACCGTTTTGTAGGCCTTTACTGAAATATTCGGCACGCGCGGCACTATCAGCACGTAGCAGTTTGTTTAAATTAAATTTGATTGAGTGCGTTTTGCGCTCAGCAGGTGTCAATAAACGTTTCTCAAGCGCTTCTTCAATGTCAGTCAATAACGATTCTAAGCCAGTTTTAAGCCAAATAAGAATTACCTGTTCAACTCCACTGCCCCACATTGTTTGACCATCTGCAGCATGGCCTACAAGCACAGGTGGCACGCCATACCAACGGCAAATTTCTTCGATATTAAAACGGCGGGTTTCTAAGAGTTGTGCATCCTCCGGATTTAGCGTGAGCTGTTTATATTTCATGCCACCTTCAAGTACCATGGTTTTACCAGTGTTTGCCGAACCAGATAGTGGCTCTATAATACTTTTGCGAATCTGCTCCCGTTGGTCGTCTTTGAAAAACGTGTCAGTTTCTAACACTCCACTCGCTTGCATACCATTTGCAAAAAATTTACCTGCCGAGTTGTCAGCGGCAATCGCAGAACCTACCGAACCGGCACCGTAATGTACTGGACTAACACCTTTTTCACCGTCCAAGCAGAACGATTTGATGTGTAAAATATCTCTTTCGCTGTATGTGGTTCTTTTAGAGCCATCTTGGTAGACATATTCTAGCATACCACCTGCTAACCGCTCGATATTAACTTTTTTTGGATTAAGCGGATTCAGGCTTGTTAAATTGCCATTGAGATAAGATTTTCGCGCATAAAAATTACCATGTATATTCAAATGCGCGGCAATTTGCTTTTTAAATTCGCTAGGCGTTTGCTCCGCATTTGGGCTCACTTTTAATAATTGATGCACTGGATGGCTATAATCAACAACGCGGCCATCGTTTTCCCGCTTATAAACCGAAAGAGGCAACGTGCCAACAGTGCGGCTTATTAACTGAATACAAGCGTTAGCCGATGATATTTGCAATGCAGACTGACTATTAACGTAGATGTTGGAGCTTCCCCCAGAGCTTGTTAACTGCTCAATTCCTTCTGGGTCATCCAAGCGAAATATTCGCCTGATTTTCTCAGCGGCCCAGCCCATTAGCCGTAAATCGGGTTAGATAAAAATTGATCAAAACCATTATTAAAATTATCCTCTTTATTTGCAGCGCTCATAGCCATTGCTAATGCAACCACGCCATCAATTCGACCTGTTGCTTTGTTTTTATTAAATTTTCGATTTCCGGCGGGATCTTCGGTTAGTACTGCACTTGCTACATTCCACCGCAATATAGGATTAAATTTTACTTTTAATTTTCTATTCAAAATCACTTCTTCTAGAAGCTCAACAGCGGGTGACATATCCTTATAACCCTGTCCAATTTCTGTAAGCGGTAATTCAACTCCCAATAAATCAAGCTCACGTTTGAAATATTCGATACTCCAGCGATCATAATTTATGGCAACAAATTCGTTTTCGGCATCCATATCTTTCAAAACTGGAACGATATGCGAATAATCAACTGACTTGCTCGGCGTAGTGTGAAGAAAGCCTTGTTCATTCCACAAAGAATATGGTACGCGATCAATATCTTCACGTGCTCGCATCGTTTCTGCTGGTGTCCAAAAATCAACCACCGCTTCATAACTACCATCAGCAAATTTCCATACACGTGCTAATGCGGTTAAATCTGTTTTGCGTGAAAGATCTAAACCACCATAACAGGGTTGCTCTGAAATTTTCTCAGATAAATTCTGAACCTCACACGCTTCCCACGTATCGCGACTCATCCATACGCTTTCCGAATCAGTCCAAATACAAAAATGTAATCTTAATATATTGTTGCGCTTTCCAGGTATTGCTTTGGCCTGTAAAACGATATCTGATAAATACCTTTCAGTGATCGTTACCCCTAGCAGTGGGTTTGCTTTGGCCCAACAACTAGGATTATTTAGCGGATCATCTCCATCATCTAATGAACAAACATAACTAAAGGTTACATCATCTTCTATAACTGCATTTGCTACATTAACAGCGTGCTGATGCTCCTCCCAACAAACGCTATTTTTGTCAAATCCGCTATTGGTAATCATCACCAGCATTGGTTGCTCACGAAATTTAAAGCCGCGCTCGAGCATTTCCATTGTATCTCGGCTTGAGTGCTCGTGTACTTCATCACACAGAGCCATATGCGGTCGCGGGCCCGACTGACCCTTATCACTGCTTATAGGTCTAAAAAATGAGGCGCTTCGCAAATAAGCGATGTTTGGCGAATGATCACCTCCCGATAAACTACAAACTTTTTTTAATGCTGGTGACTGCTGCACCATTGCCCTAGCATCCCTAAACAGCACCATTGCCTGATCTCTTTTACTTGCGGCAGCGTAAATCTCCGCTCGCGACTCATTGTCAGCAATCATGCCATAAAGCCCAATTCCTGCAACTAATGGGCTTTTACCATTACCCTTGCCCATCTCAATGTATGCTCGCCTAAACCGACGCTTTGCATCCTCCCTCATCCATCCAAAAAGTGAGCCAATAATAAAGCATTGGCTTTCATGTAAAACGAAAGGCACCCCTTCAAATTGCCCACCATTAAGCTTTAAAATTTCTTCAAAAAATTCGTATGCCGCTTTAGCTTTTTTTCCATCAAAATAGATGCCACGCTTCGAACCGTTTTTTATGTCGTCAAGGTGCCGCTGGCATGAGGCCCTAACATTATTTCCAGCAATTATTTTCCCAGCGACAACTTTACGAGCATATGCTGTGCATTTATCACCCCGTAAATTTATCGAGCGGATTGTTGTCTTCGTTCCCACCTGTAAATACCTTACTGCGCGAAGCAGGCGTTAAACCAAATTCGCCAGCGAATGAAATCATAATTCGCGCTTGTTGATTTATGATTTCAATATAAGGCGATTTTCTAGCCAATTTTGCGCCATTTTCTTGTGCGCTATCATAAGTTAATCCATTTATACCTAAGCCAATGACTGCCTCACGATAAATGCTATTTGCCACGCAATATTGAGCAAATGCATCAATGTCACTTTCAAGCAAAATACCCATGCTAACTAAGATAGGCATGGTTCTATCCCAAACCTGTTTAGCATATTTTTGCGTAGCGACATAGTCAGGCGGATCCATATAACTTGCAGGAACACCCTTAGGTTCATTTTTATTTATTCTGCTTTTACGTTGAGTATTTTTTGTACTTTTAACAATACTCGGAAGTGATTTTCTACCAGCCATAACAATAACTTATTAACCTTTTTAGCTTTTCATTTTGGCTCGGTAAAAACATGATTTAACCGCCGACTTAGGGGCGCTAGGTGTATTACTTTTACACCCCCTACCCCGTCCAAGCTATTGATTCCAATGGTGTTTTTCATCCATCGGCACTCCGTCCAAGTCAGCACCTGCCATGATGCCGGATTTCTCTTGTTTTTGCTTATGTCGATCATGACATTTCTTGCAAACCGACTGCCAGTTACGCACATCCCAAAACAAATTCATGTTACCCCGATGGGGCTTAATATGATCCACCACATTAGCATTGCTTACTTTCCCGAGCTGCATGCATATGGAGCAAGTTGGATACTGCCGCAACTGAAGCAGCCGAGCTTTTCTCCACCGCGCCTGCGAATACAACTTTTTATAATCTGGATTTTTCACATCACCCCAACTCTAAATGCAAAGGTCATCATACAGATGGGAGAGAATGCCTTTAGAGAAACATAAAAAATCGATTAATTCTCCATATGCACCAACAAAAAAAGCCCCGCTTCACAATGAATCAAGGCTTCTATTTACTCACAATACTGGAAGTATGAATAAATGGATACCTTAGACGCGGCGTGATGTCAATGCCGAAAATGATAATGCTCAACCAAGTCCTCCACAGCCTCAATAAATCTTGCAACCAGAGCATCCCTATTCTTATAAATCTTCGCACGCTCAAACCGAGTGAAAAACTGCACTGCCCCACCTTGCGGCTCTTTAAGCAAACTACTCGCCGACCATCCCCCGCAGATAATATCCACCGCCAATCGCTGCCCCGTTGAACCTTGAATAGCGCGATAAGCCTTACACCAATTTGCGTGCGCAATGGCCGCACTGTCTGACATCTCATGCCGCCCGCCCGAATGCTGCACCAGCTGAACCGAAACTTTAGGAATCAACCCACCTTTCAGAAAATCAGAATAGAATCGAACACAAGCATTATGTTGCTCTTTATCAATACTCTGATAGCGATAATAAAGCGCATCTACCGGCCACGATAATAAATTGCGATGGCTTTTCACCTTGGCATTCTTACTGGGCTTTTCAAACATGCCCTTATCCAACTGCTCTAATAAAGGCACCATCAAAGGTTCCTTCGCATTGGCTGCAATCACTTTTGTTTTTTTCTTACCTCGAGCCATAATTCTCCCCTGAACTTATGTTATTATTTCCTGTAACTGCCAATGCTTAGCCTCTGGCGGCCAAAATTTTTGGCGCGACCGCAAGCGGTGATAACTCCACTTCTTCCCGCGCCCGCCGCAGCTGCAATACAATCTCGCCATCCCAACCAAAGCAATCCTCCGCAGCGATGGGTAACAGCTCCGCAAAATGCTGTTGCACCCAATCGCGCACAAAGCGTGATGGCATTTCAATTTCCATCAGCCCATCATCAATGGCAATTAACTGCATCCCAGCAAACCAACTTCGCCACTTATCCAAGCCCACATCCTTCAAAATTTGGGCATGCATCTGCCGCCATTCTGCCAAATATCGTTCAGGCGCGGTGGTTAAAGTTTCGGGCGGCGCAATTGCTTTGGCCGCAAGCATCCGCGCATCGGCTTCCAGCATCTCAGTGGCCTTTGCACCATTGGCAAACTCTCCGGCTAACACCCGCGCAACACTGGTTGGCCGCGTGGCCCAATCCAAGCTGGCACGCCAACTTCGGGTGCCGCCACCGCACAAAAACGCAATGCCCCGAACCCGGCGGCAATAATCTTCAAACCGCTTCGCATCACTGCCAAATTGCCGTTCCCACCGCTGGCGCATCTTGCGTTTAATTTTCTCGGCACACGGGTCAGAAATGCTGGCATTGTCGGGCAAATGCAGTTCCCAAATTCGCACCATTTCCAAAAATCCATCAGGCGGTGGCTCGCTGCGGCCAAGCGGCGCATTGGCTTGGTGCGGTGGTTCCGCATCCTCCAATCTCCTACTTGGCTTGCCAAAATCGCCCTCCGGCACCCCTCGCCAACCCTCTTGCGGGGGTGATTCACCCTCACCATCCGCAGGCTTAATTCCCTCTGCATGCAAGCTATTCAGCGCGTTAGCGCTTTGCCTCTGCTCTTGGGTGGTTGGGGGGGCTTTGGCCTGTGCATTCTGCATTTCTGCACGCTTGGCTTTGCCGTCTAAGGGCGCCAAGGGTGCAATCTGCAGTTTGCTGCCACCGCCGTCAGGCGGGGGCGGCTTTATCGCCTCTGGTCTTTCTTCAGGGGAAGGCGCAAGCCTTCCCTTTTCTTTTTTGTATGTTTTTTTCTTCTTATCTCTTTCTTCTATGTCAAAATTTTCGTTGCACTCGCGTTGCATTTCGTTGCATTGCAACGTTTTTGCAACGTTTTTTCGTTGCAAAGCCCTTTGATTTTGCTTAACTTTTTTGCTTATTCGCGATTTACGACTTCTTTCTGTCGAACTTTGTGCCGACTTGAGGTCCTGAGTGATAAAAAACGATGCAACACGATGGTACTTGTCGATCATAAAACGTTGCATCATTTCAGCAATAATTCGCTCTACTATTTCAGCATCAATTCCAAAAAATATGCCAATCTCATCGGCGTCATATCCCTTAATACTGCCCCTGGGGTCATTGGCATTGGCATGGCGGTAAAGCAGCATCCAAAGCGTAAACACCACGCTTGGCTCCACCTTACATTTCTTCGCAATCACCAAATAAAGTTTATCCTCCAACATATCATGCTGCAGGCCAAACCAATGATAATTAATGTCTTTTACTGCGGTGGGTGCTTTTTTGCGGTTGCTCATCTTCTCTCTCCCTGTCGATGCTGCGGTTAGTCATAGGCTGTTAAATTATGCCTACCCCCCATCATCGCGCACTAATGTGCGCGGTTTTTGGGGCCGCGCGTGGCGCAGCTTGCGCTCTCGCTCTTTCATCAACACAATCAAAAGCGCATTTAAACGTGCCACCTGTTTGGCGCGCGCCGCTTCCAAACGCCGCGTGTAAAATAGCTGCAAAAACTGCAACACAAGCATGCAACATGCCATCAAGATGATGCCAACAAGCATCCACTTGTTAATTTCGCCATAGAATTCAATCATGTTGCACCTCAATGTGAATTTCAAAACACGGTTTCCCATCGCCAAATATTTCAATAAATGCCGCAGGTTTGTTACTTTCAGCATAAGTCGTACGATAATTGACAATGGTGCCGCGCAATCGATGCTGCTTGCCATACCCTCTACTTAAAATAACAGGCCGCCCAACAAAACAGGTGCGCTCATTCCACCGCCCTCCCGCTTTTCGGTATTCAACGGTTTTCTCACCCGTTGCAAAACGGTCATAATGCGCGCCTCGCAGCGGTATAAATAACGGCTTCATGTGGTGCATAGGTTTTCCCCTTTTGGCCAATATCCTTCAGCCTTTAAAAACAATTCAATAAGCAACCCGCAAAATACGATCGTAACAATATTTTCGCGCTTGGCCTTAAAGTATAGCAATGATACCTTGCCATTATGAAAACGGTCAGTAAAACCCCTGAATCTATGGATAACGAAAGTTTTGAGAGTGTCATGCGTGGTGCTAACCAAGCGGTCAATCATGTCAAAGGCAAAATCCCCGCAGGCACCCGCGTGCATGTACCGCCATCGATCGATGTCAAACAAATCCGCAAAGGCCTTAATATAACGCAAAAACGCTTTAGCGCCACATTTGGCTTTGCCCTTCCCACCCTCAAACGGTGGGAATCGGGGGCAAAACCAAACAATCAATCCATCATCTTGCTGCGCACAATTGCCCACCGCCCCGATATTGTGCTGCAAGCGAATCGCTTGCGCTAACGCGAACTTATCCATGCCAAACCACCGGCATCATGGCTAGGGGTTTGGCATCTCCCATAATATTTTCATTTCCAGCGCGGCGCGCTCCAAATACATCTGCGCCGCTTGCGCCGCCTGTATCACTTCGCGCGCTTGCATGTGCGGCATGGGGTGCGGCCTGATATTCAGATGATAGCGTTTGCCATCCCACACCGCCATTGCGCCACAATGCTGGTACAGCAACCCTTGCAGCAATTCCAGTTTGTATTCCATGCCCAAAATAGAATCGCGCGCGGGATCGGGTGCGGCAATGCGCAAAGGCCGATGCTCCACCCGTGGCGCTTTGGTTTGGCCATCCAATACATCCAACACCCACCTGCGAAATGCGGCCGCGCGTTTGGTTTTGGCAAACATGGCTAACAAGTGAGCGCCACGACGATTGTAAAGTCGAGTGTTTCGTATGCCATGCCCCGTCACGATTTTCGTGACGCAAGTTGTGTCTCCATTGAACTCTGCTTTGTGTGCATTGAATAAAGCATTTACACGCTGCCTGTCCTGATAACCAAGTGCGGATGATATATCGCTGCTTGTTAGCCATTGCTGGCCATTGGCATCGTGAATCGTTAGAGCGGTATCCTCGAATTGTATTGTTTGAATTGTCATAGTGATTCCTTACGTTTTGTTGCATCAAAATTGACAACCTTTCGGGTGTCGGGAGGGCAACTAGTACGTAAGACGGACTATTAGACGTTTTTACCTTTCGGCTATTGTATGGCGTCAAACTCCCGACATAAGTCGAAAAAAATACCGTCTCAACAGCTTTGTCGGACGGTTTAAAACCATCCGTCTTATTTGTATTAGTTGCACTGTTGAGAATAGTATAACTCAAAACTGGAAGCAACATTATTTGTGCCTCCAGTCTTTTTCATCTGTTGCATAGTACTTCCCTGCGTTGCAATCTCGGCACAAAACCTGAAGATTGCTAAATTTTAAAGCCAGATGTGGATAAAGGTATCGAGGCTTAATATGATCAACCTCGATTTGATTGCCGTCTTTAGCGCAAGCGCCACAAGCCATGCATTTTGAGTTGTAATGTTTAATTACTTGATAGCGTAGCTGCCTCCACTCCGAGGTCTGGTAAAACTTAGAAGCGGGTAGATTTAC
The DNA here is from genome assembly GCA_963837025.1 of uncultured Alphaproteobacteria bacterium. Taxonomy (GTDB): domain Bacteria; phylum Pseudomonadota; class Alphaproteobacteria; order Rickettsiales; family JALZUV01; genus JALZUV01. The sequence continues at coordinate 15,837 of CAWILT010000003.1, read as the reverse complement.
AATTACGTTATGATGCTCTTCTTGTGCAACTAGCTCTGTTAAAGGAACTTGAAGTTGTTGATACTCAAGCTGCTTTTTTAATATGCTGGCCTGTTTTTGCTTGCGCTGCTTTTTTATGTTTAGATAAAATTTATTATATCTAATGAGCTTTTGGGCGATAAAAGTGGTTATATCTGGGTTTTTTCCTGAAATAAGCTGTTGTAGTAATTCATTGAGAATTCCTTTCTTTTGCTTGGTTCTAAGGCCAGTCTCTCCTTCGAGGTTGAGAATCCTGCAAACTTTATCAAAACATAAAGCTTTTAAAATGTATGGCTTAAAGTCCGTATCAAAATTTGCATTTAGTAAATAGGCCTCATGCTCGTTTAAATGGTGGCACTTTATCCCGATTAAACTTTTGTCGATTATTACAGATTGATTTAACTTTTCTTCTAACATCACACCAGCCCCGCTTTCGCACGGTAAATAAGATCAAAGGCGGGTTCAGTGTAGTTAATCACATCAACCTGCCCTTGACAGTCACGGTGAAATATCTGTTGCGGAGTTGTAAGCGCCTGTGCTGATGGCACCTTATTACCATCTTTCACCTCAATGAGATAAATGCTTAACCATTTAGGTTGGCTTCGCAATGACACCATAACCTGGTGCCGGGGCTGCGAAATACCTAGAGGTATTATGGACATATTTACGGCAAGCCGCTGTTGTATTAGCCCACCCCGACATGAGGATACAAAAAATCCGCCATTCTTACGGGACAGGTAAGGGCGGTTTACACTACCCTCTAAGTATTTCGCAAGATTGACGTTAACGAAAAATTCATCTTTATGCAATAAAGAAGATGGATGACTTATACATTCAAATACATGCAAAAACTTGCTACTGAAGATCCCGACGAATTTAGAGATATAATAAATTTTCTTGATGACGAAGAAATTACAGAAATTTTCGGAGGAAATAAAAAAGTGGGCGCTGGGGGTATTTCCCTGCCCCGTGAATTTACGTGTGATTATACAAATTCTAAAAAAGAGCTTTGGGAAGATAGGGAAATTCAAATTAATGGAGTTAAAGAAAGTTCCGGCGGTAAAATTACTTTTTTTGGTATTTGCCTCGCTAAGGATAAGTTCAGTAGTTTCAGTCCAACTAGAATGAAAAACCTTAGAGTCAGCAATGGTAAATCCATCAATGACCCCGTAGCTTTTGCTAAAAGCTTTCTCTAATCCTATTATTGCAATGAGGGGATGAAACAACCCTCGCCCCATGCTAGTGAGACGTTGCGAAACGAAACTCAATTGCACAGGGGAGAGCTGTATGCTAAAACGATTATACCAATTCTCGAGAGAATTCCTACATAATCTCGTATCGATACTAACAGTTACAACATTCTTTGGAATCAACGACTGGGTCGATATTGTGGAACTTTTAAAACAAGAAGCATTTGCGGAATTATTCGCCGCAGCGGCAATAGCGATTGTAATCGGCGTAACAGGCCATCTTATCGTCCATGGCTTAATCCATTTAGGCCGATGGATATTTGAAGCAATAAAAGCCAAGGCTTTAGCTGAAATTTTGGAAGAAAAATTCCAGAAAGCCCCTTGGCTTCGACCTCCAGAAAATTGCAAATTATGTCTTTCACCTAATATGGAGTTAATTAACTCTACTCCTTTCGTTGAAATGAATGGACACGATTTAACACTGTCCTCAGCCGTTAAAATGTTCAATAGCTCTAGAGTTTTAGACGAATCAACTTCTTGCGCAGTTGCTACGGATTGGAAGTGCAAAGCATGTTCATTAGTGCAAACAACCGCAACAAAAACCGACATTTCATATTGGATATCAAGCTGATGAGGCATCATGCCATGCGTAGGGTTAATAACAGCGCTCACACTGCCCCTACTTTCACAACCACATAAAGCCGATTTTGAACAAACAGTCATCTCATTCATTTTCAAGCTCACGTCTTAGCCTGCTTGCGCTGCGCACGTGCATAATATCGTTCTAACGTCTCAGTCATCACTACCAGCGTACTTTTACCAATAGTCTTCGAGGTAACCTTCGCATCCGCTTCCAAATCATTTGGCCGTAAATCTTTAAGCACCGCCATCATCACGATTCGATCTACAGGCTTAATACGGCTATGCAAAACCGCCAACGCTTTGATAAGTGACGCCCGCATGCAGCCTTTTTGCTCGCCATAAGCTTCAGGTATGATCGTCAAAGCAAAGAGCATATCTTTTCGCGTATGCTTGGCAGTCATCCTTAATAAGGTTGAAACGGCTTGAGTTTGTCGTGGCTCCGTTAAACCTTTAAAAACAGGCGAAGGCGGCACGTTAATCTCAGCTTCTTCTAATATTCCCTGCAATGCTTGTGCAGCAGGATCGCCAGCTGCCATTTGTGCGTAATATCGGGCTAATGGTGTTAAATTAACCCGCCCGTCATTGATGGCCGTAAAGCTTCTAGCCTGGGCTTGCAGGGGACAATACGATAATATCAAGCATGGCAGTTTTGGTATTACACCCAATTCCAGTGCGGCTGCCAATCGGTGCTGGCCATCAATGACATTAAACAAGCCATTATCAATTCGCGCGACAATCAACGCGCCAAAATAAGCCCATTTAAAATTTTTTACAATTTTAGCAATACTCGCGCGGCTACGATCGCTATCTTTACTGCGTTGATATCCCGCATCGACACGCAGCTTTTCCACCGAAAGCCAGCCCAATTCAGGTAAATCGACAAATCCTGCGCTATCCAGCAACGCATCTTTGGGTGGCGGTATAGTTGGACTGGATGGGTTCAATTCACCTGCTAATCGAAACGCTTCATAAACCACCGCTTCACGGCTTTTTATCACCTCATTCATTTTCAAGCTCCGCTGCTGGAGATTCAATCTGCAGAATATCCCGAGCTTCCGCCAATAACGCTTCCTGACTAACATAGGCGGCTTCAATCATCAGCGGCGCAATCAGCTGCAGAATCTTTGAAACGGTTATTTCATCAACGGCAATCTCCGTAGTCGACTCACCATGTAAAAATTGAATGCAGCCTTGTAATTTTTCATCATGCTGATATTTATCGCCACCGCTTCCGCGCGTGATGGTTAACACTAATATTTTCATGCGGCCTCACTTTCAAAAGCCGCTATAGGTTTTGGCAAACTAGCCATACCCTCGGGCAACCATGCATTGATCGCCGCAATCTGCGCCGCATCGCGCGTAACACTCTCAGGCTCTGCAAACATTTTATCCAATGTTGCCACAATCTCTGATTTTTTGGATTTTTCCCATTGACTACGCCATCCTACAGGGGCGAGTTGCTCGCCTAAATCAAGCAACTGCTCTTTACGCAATTTGTTAAGGTAGTTTTCGGCACTCGGGCGCCAATAGCTTGCAACATCAATTCCCGTTTGTGTGAGCGCCCATTCAATAGCATTATCACGGCCACTCATCTGTGCGGGTATCAAATGTGCCACACAATAAGCCAGTAAATGCATGCGCTTCTCAAGCGCCAAATGAGAAAGATTTTCAATATTACGTTGGCGATTTTCAGTTTGCCAGCCTTTAGGCAACAATTTTTCAAGCGTAATATGATCCTGCCAAGGGCCCAGCTCTGCGACAATATTTGAATGCTGAATGTTAAAATTAGCGCCTAGCGGAATATCAAACCCTGCTCGATCAATCACCTGTGCTACCAGACTGTAAAGCAGCAAATCGAACGCCACGCGCGAATGTTGCCCCACCGCTATTTGCATCACTTCCAATCGCTGGCCTTCTAAATAATCGCGCAAACTGGCGGGCATATCTTTGCCCACATGGCTTTTCTCGGTGTTTTCATCACCCAAATCGGCAGAATGCGAGTCTAAAATCGAAGCCCCTCGGCGATAGGCTTCCAGCGCTTTAGAATTTTCTTTCTTTACATACCCATATTCAATTTCTAATTCGCCATCGCGGTCAATGCCAACCAAACAGCCTGCAAATTTGCGCTCACCTTCTTTGAAAATTTCACTATTCTTGCTTTGAAAATAACAGCCTAAATGCGCATATTTATCGCGGCGGCGGTAATCTATCTCCCCTAAATCTAATTCTACCCATGCCCATCCATCTGCTTGAAGTTCAGTTGGCAAATGCTCCATCTTTTCTGATGCTAGGCGATTTAATAGGCTTTCATTTTCCACATAAACTACTTCACCAAACAAATCTTCGCGGATCTGTCCCCCCGCTTTAATGTAATGATCTATGCCAACAAACTTCACCAACGCTTCATCAGATGCATACTTACCTTCGCTTAATAACCCACGAATGTGATCCGCATCATCTTTCCAAAAATTACTGCAATTCTCCCAAGCAGCTAATTGTGCAGCGTGGTCATCGCTTACGGTAAATGCTTCTAACACTTCCAACGTCATTTCCCCTTGGCGATAGAGTGCAATCAACTCTGGCACCACTGCCGCTAACAACATGCGCTGTTTTATCTTGCAAACATGACAGCCAAACCGTTCCGCGATTTCTGCATAACTATATCCGGCATGCGCTAAAGCGGCAAAAGCCTCAAATTCATCGGCGGGGTGCATCGCAACACGTTGCACATTCTCCGCCAAAGCCACCTCTTGGCTGTTTTCGGCTACCACCATAAAGCAAGGCACTTTAAAATCTGCAGGCAGTGCGCCCTCCGATTGCAATTGCTTCAAGGCCGCTAATCGTCGGTTTCCAGCAACAACCTGTGCTTTACCATCCACTTCCTGAATCACTAAATTTTGCAATAAACCATGCGCTTTTATACTAGCTTTTAAACTGTCAATATCCAGTCCACCGGTTCGGCGAACATTATTAGGGCTGGCAATCAATGCATCGATTTTCATTTCAATAGGTTTCATCTTTTTTCTCTCCTTGGGGTTCAAAATGATTAAGTTGCAATTGCCTGTTGGTCGCCTGCAATTGGGCAATCAACGCATCTCGCTCATTTAAGGCAACTTTGGCGCGCTCAATCGCGGCCTTATCACTCGACGCGGCTTGCTCTAAAATGCAAATGTAGGTTTCAATCGCTAAAAGCTTTTCACCCGTGTTAACGTCACGATAAGCATAGGATTGCTGAATTAAATGCGCCAAGTTTTCGGATACTAAAATCCGCCGTTCTTTCAAATTATAATGCATCTGTGCGCCTCAATTCAGTCAAACTCTCCACTAAGGCCGCCTTCAATTCTTGCAATTGCCACGCTCGATCGGCAATATCGCGCTCTAATCGTTTTAACTCCACATAAGCGGCTTCCGCTTTTTTACGATTATCGGCCGCTTCACGTTTCCACCGCACTTCATTATGCGCCACGCGCGAAAGCCAATTAAAGGCATTTACGGTTGCTCCACAATCGGCGCACAAAACCTTTCGGTTCGCTTCATGAACGATAATTCGCCAACAAGTGCATTTAGCTTGGTTTGAATTTTTAGGGCGGTGCCCAAATTGTCCTTTAGCACGAAACTCAATAATATTGCTCATCACTTACTCCCCACGGTTTTTGGCGGATAAATCCCATCGGCCCAGGCTTGACAATATCGCGTGACTTTAACGCCGTTTTCCTCAAAAACTTCCTCTACATGCTCAGCTAATCGTTGCTCGGCAAGCTCCTTACGGTTTAGCGCTTCATTCTGCCTGCATTTGGATTGCTGAGTGATTGGCCGATCATTCGCCAAGGGTGAAAGACCATATTGCTTTAGCAACTGGTGCAACTGGGCATGCCCAATATTGCAACACCGCTCCATGGCCGCCATGGTTTTGCAGCTGGCATGCAGCGCACGCACTCGCTTTTCGGTTAATGGCAGGCTTGCCCGATTCATCCTGTTAAAACTGCGAGCCACGCGTTAAATCCCCTCACCTTTTTCAGCCATGCCACAGCGCGCCTGCGCCTCATGCAGCAATTTAACAGCGCCAGCGTGAACGGCTTTTGCATCGCGTACCAAACCTAACCACCACCCTTTATTCAAAGTTTTAGAAAAATGATGCTCCCGAATACCAATCTCGCGCGCAATAAACTGCACAAGTGTTTCAGCTGAATCTACGGCATCAGGACGCAGCTGCATCACCACCTGCAAATGTTTCATCATGCGGTCGCATTCATCAACCTTCATCTCCAATTGCAACCGGTCACCGCGCAAATACCGATAGCGCGCAGCGCGTTCTTTCTGAATAAAACGCTCAATGCGCTTGATATAATACGTAAAAGCGGGGGCTTCCATTATTGTATGGCACTTTCATTCACTTCTACACGGTCAAACAGATCAGGTTGCATACCAAGCGATCGTAAATAAACATCCAATAATATTTCCGCTTCTTGGCGTTCGGCAGGATCCACACGTCGCAAGCGAATCACCTGTCGCAAGGTTTTTACATCATATCCATTGCCCTTAGCTTCTGCGAATACCTCACGAATATCAGCCATCAAATTTGCTTTATCTTTTTCGAGCCGCTCCACCCGCTCAATAATACTACGCAATTCATCTGCAGCAATGCCGCCTACGCGCATGCCTTTAGCACCACTTTCAATAGTCAAGGTTTTCTCAACAATTTTTGATGATATACCGTGAGCTTTTGCCACCGCCCTAACGGCATCTTCTTGAACAAATTCAGACATATTCTCTCCTTTAGTCTGTTATTTTTGGTTGCGGGGGGCGGATTCGAACCGCCGACCTTTTGGTTATGAGCCAAACGAGCTACCACTGCTCTACCCCACGATAATTTAATGCATAGCCATCCCATCGCGCGGGGCGATTAGCGTAGGCAGCATATGTAAACTGTATAAATTGGTATGTTTGCGCACCTTAGCGCGCAGCAAAATAGCAAGGCTCTTGTGGCCCACCAAAATCGCAAATTGCGCTAAGCGGCGCCAATGCTCTATTGCAAGGTTGGCACAAATGGTCTGGCATAGTGGATGATGTCCTGAATTTCGCGTGCGACATTCTCCGCTTGCTGCAAAATAGACACCGCGGTGTTGGGCGACATCGGCCTGCCAGAGCTCGCGTGTTTTTCCTCCGCCAGCTGAACTTCCCCAGCAAGGTTGCCCGTTGCAGCCATAACTTCCAACATCTCGCGGCCAAGGGTTTTGGCTGTAGGCTGTGGCGCGCTTAGCTGTCCAATCTCGCTGCTGTAAAACTGGTTGATGGGCGCCTCGTTTGCCACTTTTAGACACGCCTTGTCGATAAGCACGCATTGCTGCAAACTGGGCATCTGTAACGTGGTGGGGTTCATCCATTTTTGCGCCGAGCTCACACCCACCCCCGCTGCTTTGCCCATTTCTTCGGTCGTTAATATCGCTGCCGCTTTGGTGATGGCATCGGCTAGGGTGCCTGGTACACGTTGATACATTCCGTTTCTCTCCGTTTGACGTAATTGATAAAGGGGGCAAGGTTGGGGTAATTTCAGTTAATGAAAACGCTAACGCATCCGCTGCGCCAAATAATCGCACACCCAACGCCGAAAGCGCGCGCATTGCAGGTGCCCGCAATAAAACACCACCGCCATGGGCTAATATTTCAAATGAGGGCAAATCAACAATCACAGCCGCCATAAACCGGGGCTTTGCAAAGCAAGGGCTATTCACCGGCAACCTCGTCAGGCACTAAATCATAAAAATCATTGGCCGTAACCTGCCCACCGGTCGCATTGAAAATGGCGCGCATCGTTATTGAGTTCGGAAAACGCTTGCCATTTATGTAATAAACCACCGCTTGGTAGCTAACATTGATATTTTTAGCAAAAACTGCCTTAGATAAATTATTTTGAATGAGCCAATCATGTAAAATCATGAATGGAATAAAACATAATGTTTTTTTATAGTCAAATATAAAAAAACATTTTGTTGGGTTTTTAATTAAACATGTTGTTGTATTGGTATGATATGGAAAATAGAGTAAAAGAGTGGCGGTTAAAAAGAGGCTTTACAGCACTTCAATTGTCCGAGCTTTGCAATACGAGTGCTCAGCAAATTTATTATCTGGAAAGAGGCGAGCGGCGGTTATCAGACCACTGGATGGCAATTTTAGCAAAGGCCTTGCAGATAGAGCCTTACGAACTCATCACCACGTTAAAAACCATTACAGGCCGCGAAGTGCCAGTTCTAGGCGATATTCCCGCAGGCGGGCCCTGCGATTTAGCAACCTATGATTACAATGAAGCTGAATTTTACATCAAGTGGGCCGATGCCCCAATCGATAGCATAAGTTTCCGCATACGTGAAAACAGCTTTTCAATGAATAAAATGGCCATGCCTGGGATGTATATTTTAATTGATCCCAATCAAACCACCGCCGAATCCCTGCATGGCAAACCCGTAGTCGCTAACATAAATGGCGAATGCACTTTTAAACGCTATTTTCACACACCAAAACCACGCCTAGAACCTCACAGTTCTGTAAGCGATTACGATATCATTCCTATTAATAAAGACTCAAACTTCCATATAATAGGCCGCGTAATCGGCGTTCAACATCTTATAGATTGAGCATATGGAAAATAGAATTAAGGAAATGAGACTTAAACGTGGCTTAAGCATGGCTCAGTTAGCCAACTTAATCGGCACTACCGCCCAACAAATTAACCATCTCGAAAAAGGTAGCCGTCGACTATCTGATATGTGGATGGAAAGATTATCAGTTACGTTTGAAGTACAGCCTTATGAAATTATCGCCGACTTAAAAACCATAGCAGGCCGCGAAGTGCCAGTACTAGGCGATATTCCTGCAGGCGGGCCCTGCGATTTAGCGACCTATGATTACAACGAAGCTGAATTTTACATCAAGTGGGCCGATGCCCCAATTGATAGCATAAGTTTTCGAATCCGCGAAAACAGCTTTTCAATGAATAAAATGGCCATGCCTGGCATGTATATTTTAATTGATCCCAATCAAACCACCGCCGAATCCCTACATGGTAAATATGTAGTCGTTAATATAAATGGTAAATGTATGTTTAAGCGCTACTTCCACACACCAATACCACGCTTAGAACCTCATAGTTTTGTAAGCGATTACGATATCATTCCTATTAATAAGGATTCTAACTTCCATATAATAGGCCGCGTAGTTAGTGGCAATAGCCTAATGAATTAAGCAGATTGCAAAATTTACGAACAATCCATATCAACAATATCAATAAGTCTATTTCACAAATTCAACATACTAATAATAAATTTAACAATTATTTAAACAAATTAATATGTTTGTTAATTTTATCCACAATATAGATGCAGCTGCACTTAAAATTGCCCTATTAAGGCCTCTTATATGCATCAGAATGCTAATATTTAACTACACAATGCCACTTACCACCATTTTGTGGATAAAGCGTATTAAATAGCCTCTAAATGCATTTAGCATTGTGCAGTGCAATAAAATATGATAGAAAATTTAGGCAGGCTCAAAATTTTGCGATAAAAAGCCTGCCTTGAAGTGTGTAACTTCACAATAACAAAAATTGCGGTTCACGCAAGTTATTCTGATATTCCCCATTTTGAGTCTATAAACCTAGGGCATGAGCTCGAGGAAAGTGTGTTCATGGTCGCTAAACTAATGCACACTCCCTCGAGGGGCACCCCAAAGAGGAGATGCTTATGTTACGCAAATGTGTACATGTGCGTTTTTATGAAAGGTTACGATTCGGTAAAATCGAATTTGTAATCTCTCATTGGCGTAGTTTACCAAGTAGTCGTTAACACTTCGTTAACACAACGCATTCATAGGTAAATATAAAACCTATGTCAAACGATTTTACAGCGGAAGCGCTCGGCGAAAGCAGTGTTTCCGCTGTATAACGTTTCATGTTGTTTATTATTATTCTCTTTCAAGACATTGCGGAAGATACTTAAATAAAGCGCTATCCCCACCATTTAAAATAATAGCTTTTCATTCATGAAGAAAAACAATCTTAAAGAATCGATTAACGAATCATTAAAATTCCATGCTAACGATATCGATCATAATATTGAGAATCTGGAACTAAAGCTGAACTTACAACTCCCTCCAGCCGTAACCCAATAATTTAGACACTTATCTCCGTTTCACACCGCTAAACGTAATAGCTTTTCACGCGACAACTACTAAATTGAGGTCATCAAAGCCACATGAACGGCATTTGTATTTGTGGTGGTGGCTTGCTCTCCCCTCGTCACCACCGCTACAACTTCCAAAAATGCGCGCATAACAAAAGTTTTCGACAGCGATACTATAAAGATTAATCTCACAATCATTTAGAAATTATAAAGATTCCGACAACCGGAAAAATTATTTGGGATCCAATTTTAAAATTATAGATAAAAATCAAACTTTATGTTTTATTTTGATTGACCCATATAAAACGTTGTGTTTTATTCTTTCTCACAGGGAGAATCATTATGGAATCATTTTTAAATTTTGCAGCGGATCCTTTAGGTTATGTAAGCATTATCGGATCAATCTTTATCTTAGCAGTGAATTTTCTTTTTCAAGGCGCACAATAATGTCGAGCATCATAACAGGCCACAGCACCGAATCCTTTGCAGATGCATTGCTCAATATTCAACGTCAGCTCCAGCGCATCAATATGCGTGATGACAGCTTGATGACCTCAACAGAAGCCGCTGAGCATTTACGAATGTCGCAAAAAAACTTTTTAAATCGGATTAGTAAACTCAAATCTTTTCCCTTACCCTATAAGCTCGAAAGTTCAGGGCGCCGCTGGAAAGCAGGCGAAGTAAAAGCGTGGGCTACGCGCCACCGCGACTCGGTTTAATCCAGCATTTTAGCAAGCTCTGTGGCGGTTTCATTATAATAAATCATCAAACTACGCGGATCCTTGTGCCCCACCATACGCGCTAGTGGCAACATGGGTAGTTTTTTGGCTAAGGTTGTAATCGCTTGATGCCGCAAATCATGAAAATGCAACGATTCTTCAATCCCCGCCATGATGACAGCCCGTCTAAAAAGCTGAACGGCCACTGGCTGGCGCACTTTAAATAAATTTCCATTATCCTGAATTGGCAATCGCTCTAACAACTCCACCGCGCGCTTAGATAAGGGCACGTTCCGACTGGTACCATTTTTAGTATCGGGCAAATTAACATAGCGCTGCTCTAAATATAAATCGCGCTCTGGCTTTATATTCCAAATTTCACCCTGCCGCATGGCCGTTTCTAATGCAATTAAAACTGCTATGGCCACTTGTTGACGACTCGATATAATCGGCTCACCTTCAGCATATTCTAAAGCGTCGAGGATTCGTGCTAATTCGCCGCGTTTTAATAAGCGATCTCGTGGGGGTGGCTTTTTAGGCAAATACACATCAGCCGCTGGATTATTATCTATCCACTTCCAACGTCTACGAGCAACATTTAAAGCCGCGCGTAATAATTGAAATTCCCGCCGTGCACTCGCGGGCGCAACCTGCTTGCAGCGTTCGTCTACCCAATGCTGCAAATCATCTGTGGTAAGGTTGTTCAGCAAAATATAACAGATTGGAGATTCGCGCAGCCATTTATCAATTCGAATGCATTCCCACCGCACGCCTTTATGTTTTGGGGCTTCATCCGTTTTATATCGCTCAAGCATCTCAGCGACCGTTTTCTTAATGCTGGCTGCACCAGGCTTGCGCAAACGTACCTTTTCAGCTTCAACCCAATTACGTGCCGCAATTTCTGTTTGAAAAACCTTACTACTCGTCTGCCCCCGCACCATCACTCGTGCTATAAAACTGCCATTAGCCTTTTTGCTTACCGACATAAACCAAATATCCCCACAACCATTATTGGTACAAAAAATAGTACAAATTAAGTACAAATTTTACGCTACAAAAAGGAATAAAGAGGAAAACCCCAATAATCAAGCGCCTTATATTTTGGCTCTATGGCTTGTTATGGGAATGATAGGGAATAATGAGGAATCTCGAAAACTATACTCTGGTGCGGCCGAGAGGACTTGAACCTCCACCCCCTTGCGAGGACAACGACCTCAACGTTGCGCGTCTACCATTCCGCCACGGCCGCTAAGGTGTTATTGATATATCGAATCGCTTTGCAGGGTGCAACTACTATCATGCTTGCATCCCATGAGGATGAATTGGTAAAAATAAACTTAAACTCACTTTTACTCAATATTCATCAGGTTCCGGTTTACATCAACCTTGAATCGCGTGATAACAAAGCATGGATAGCAGCAACCCCCATTACGACTTCATTCCCTCGCAAGTGGAAAGCGACGACATGCTAGCTATGGCGGTTAAAGAGGCTGTGCGCGAAGAAGATACCGCAAAACTGATGGAACTAACCCAAGATTTACACCATGCCGATAGTGCGGCGTTGCTTACCATCTTGCCACCCTCCATGCGCCCTGCGGTGATTGAAGTGATGGGGCAAAACCTGTCGCCGGAGATTTTACCTTATCTGAACGATGAAATTATCAGCGAGATGATTGAAGTGTTGGGTAATGAAGTGATTGGCGAGGCTTTATCGAACCTTGAGACCGATGATGCGGTTAGTGTTATGGAGGATTTGGATGAAGAGGAGCAACAAGATCTTCTCGACCAGCTTTCGGATGATACCCGATTAGAAGTTGAAGAAGGCCTTGCTTACCCTGAAGAGAGCGCTGGCCGTTTGATGCAAAAACGTTTTGTATCGGTCCCTGAGTTTTGGAATGTGGGTAAAGTCATTGATTATTTGCGCACGACCGAAACGTTGCCTGAAGATTTTTATGAGATAATTGTTGTTAATCCGCGTTTTAGCCCTGTAGGCACAGTAATGATTTCGCGAATCATGCAAAATCATCGGCAAGTACCTATTGCGGACATTATGAAAACCGATATTCACCCCATTCGCATTGATACCGACCAAGAGGCAGTGGCTGAGCTATTTCATCGTTACGCATTAGCAGAAGCCCCTGTTGTCAATCACGCAGACCGAGTTGTGGGGGTTATCACCATTGATGATATTGTGACGGTTATTAAGGAGGAGGAAGAAGAAGATTTTATGCGCTCCGGAGGTATTTTGGAGCAGGATATGCATTCAAGCCTTGTCCGAACCGTTCGTCAGCGCTTGCCTTGGCTTGTGGTGAATTTAGTAACCGCCAGCGCAGCCGCATGGGTGATTGGGCGGTTTGAAGCAACTATTGAACAAATGGTAACGCTGGCCGTGTTAATGCCGGTTATTGCATCGCTTGCGGGCAACGCAGCTACGCAAAGCCTCACCATAGCCGTGCGAGGTATTGCTACGCGTGAGTATCAGCGCCATAATGCAATAACCATTATTCGCAAAGAGATTTTAACGAATCTGTTAAATAGTTTAGTATTAAGCTTAATCACCACCGCCGTTATTTGGCTGGTTTATAAAGATTGGCAGCTCGCTGGAATTTTTGCAATTGCAGTTATTGGCACACTAACAATAGCCGGTTTTGCAGGTGCCATTGTCCCCCTAATTTTATCACGGTTGAATATTGACCCTGCCATTGCATCAGGCGTTTTTGTAACCACGTTAACTGATGTTGTTAGCTTCTTTAGCTTTTTAGGATTGGCCGCTTGGCTAATTTTATAATTGGATTTAAACGCGAGTTATTCAGAATGATTATTGCTAATCAGCCGAATATTTTCTAGCAAACGCACTTCTTCTTCTGCCACATCCGAATCGTCATTATCATCTGCTGATGAAACTTCAGACATCATTTTATCGTCTAAATGCACACGATCATTGCGTTTAAATTTACCATCTACAAATGCACCTTCTTCCATAGAAAGAATTTCGTGCATGATACTGCCTTCAACACGAGCTGATGCATATAAATGTACATCTTTGGCACGCACCAAGCCTTTTATATGACCATAAATTTGCACCTCATCGGCATGCACATCGCCATTAACTTTACCATCTTTACGGATGGTTATGAGGTTTGCGCGAACATTACCTTCAATATGCCCGTCAATATCAATCGTGCCGTCGCTAATCATATTGCCCATAATATTCATATCACGCGATATAATTGAAGGCGCAGAATTGCGCGGAGGACGACGTTTTGCATCTTTATTCTTACGATTAAACATTAATTTGCTGCCTTAATAAATTTAATGGGGTTAACAGCGCTTTTATTATAACGCACTTCGTAATGCAAATGCTCACCCGTGCTGCGACCCGTTGTGCCTTGATTACCTAAAAGCTGGCCTTTTTTAACAAACTGGCCTTTACTAACGGCAATTTTGCTTAAATGTGCATAACGTGTGGTAATGCCAAAGCCGTGGTCAATTTCCACCATTTTGCCGTATGCGCCGCGGCGTGCAGCTGAAATAACACGACCATTGCCCGTGGCCATAATACGCGCCCCTCTTTTGCCAACAAAATCTTGGCCTGAATGCATAGCTGGACGGTTATTAAATGGATCATAACGTCTGCCAAAACGGCTGGTTGTGCGTGCCGAAGCAACCGGCATGCCCAAAGGTAATTTTTGCACCACATGCTGCAAAGCCAAAGCCTCATCAATATTTTTCATTAAATCTGGGGCTAAATCCTGCACCGTATCGGGCACATAGGGTCCACCTTTATTACTGGTATCAATATGGGTACGCAGCGCAGCAATTTCACGTTTAGCTTTTGTCGTTAAGCTAGAGGCCTCTAAACCCGTTTTTTTGATGACATCGCGCAGTTCTTTAATTTTATTTTGGGTGCGCTCCATTACGGTAGTGACAATATCTTCATTTTCTTGCTGAAGTTTAAGTAGATTATCTTCTAAATAAGTAATGCGCTCTAAAAGACGGTTTTTCATTACGCCTAGGCGTTCATTATCAACCATGCCATCATCCGACAAATCGGCACCTTCTGTGTCCGAATGCTGGTCAAGCACGAATTGTGCATATTTACTTAAATCGCCTTTTTGATCTTTTAATTTTTGAAGATCATGTTTTAAAAGGCTGTATTCTTGGCCTATTTCTTCTTTTTGGCGGGTAGTTGAAACAAGCTGGATTTCTTTTTGTTCAATCACTTGCTGTGATGTGAGGTAACTGCCGGTTGAGTAAGAGCCCCAACTAACGCCCCCGATAAGAGCTATGAGAGCTAAAAACTGTGTTAAACCTGCAATCGGATAATGGTCGACAGATTCGTCCGACATAACAATAATGCTACGGCGGTGAAAGATCTTACCAAAAATGCGTCTCAAACCTTTACGCTTATTCTGCCGCATACCTAACCTTTTTACCTGCTACTAACGAAACGTATTTTTATTATTATTAGCACATTGAAATTAAGAAATATTTAAGCGCGCTCAAACATTCCTTAAATTTGTATCAGCAGTATTTCATAATATCGTGGTGGGCACAAGTTCAAAACCTTGCTTTAAATCTAATCTAGAGAAATATCTGCTCGGTCGGCTTTGCCTCCAGCATTTTCAATCCCTTTTGGCTGTACAATGATGCGATCTTCTGCAATATCATTATCGATAAAAAAGGCTCTTAAACTCAATCCGCGTGATAATGAAATCATCCTTGCAGCTTGGCTTTCATTTTGCTCGCCACCTGCATAACCCACTATAATTACGCGCTGATTGGCTGCTTTCGCTTTATTGGCTAACGAAACGAGCGCAGCTTTCTGGCTATCAGGCACATCAGTCGTATCTTTATCATATTCAATCGATAAAGCAGAAGCCCCGCCGATAACAGGCTTGGGTTTGACGCTTACTGAATCCTCCGCTTGAAGTGTCGCCATTTCAAACGATTCCTTCTTAATTATAGGCTCAGGTGATGCAATTTTAGTGGTTAATTTGGGCGCATCCAACGCACCTAAATCAAGGTCATCTTTATTATCCAGCGTGCCTGCATTATCTCCAAGTAACGTTAGTGGTGGTGATCCGAAGC
>CAWILT010000002.1:0-876849 GCA_963837025.1 uncultured Alphaproteobacteria bacterium | reverse complement strand
ACTTGAACCTCCACCCCCTTGCGAGGACAACGACCTCAACGTTGCGCGTCTACCATTCCGCCACGGCCGCTAAGGTGTTATTGATATATCGAATCGCTTTGCAGGGTGCAACTACTATCATGCTTGCATCCCATGAGGATGAATTGGTAAAAATAAACTTAAACTCACTTTTACTCAATATTCATCAGGTTCCGGTTTACATCAACCTTGAATCGCGTGATAACAAAGCATGGATAGCAGCAACCCCCATTACGACTTCATTCCCTCGCAAGTGGAAAGCGACGACATGCTAGCTATGGCGGTTAAAGAGGCTGTGCGCGAAGAAGATACCGCAAAACTGATGGAACTAACCCAAGATTTACACCATGCCGATAGTGCGGCGTTGCTTACCATCTTGCCACCCTCCATGCGCCCTGCGGTGATTGAAGTGATGGGGCAAAACCTGTCGCCGGAGATTTTACCTTATCTGAACGATGAAATTATCAGCGAGATGATTGAAGTGTTGGGTAATGAAGTGATTGGCGAGGCTTTATCGAACCTTGAGACCGATGATGCGGTTAGTGTTATGGAGGATTTGGATGAAGAGGAGCAACAAGATCTTCTCGACCAGCTTTCGGATGATACCCGATTAGAAGTTGAAGAAGGCCTTGCTTACCCTGAAGAGAGCGCTGGCCGTTTGATGCAAAAACGTTTTGTATCGGTCCCTGAGTTTTGGAATGTGGGTAAAGTCATTGATTATTTGCGCACGACCGAAACGTTGCCTGAAGATTTTTATGAGATAATTGTTGTTAATCCGCGTTTTAGCCCTGTAGGCACAGTAATGATTTCGCGAATCATGCAAAATCATCGGCAAGTACCTATTGCGGACATTATGAAAACCGATATTCACCCCATTCGCATTGATACCGACCAAGAGGCAGTGGCTGAGCTATTTCATCGTTACGCATTAGCAGAAGCCCCTGTTGTCAATCACGCAGACCGAGTTGTGGGGGTTATCACCATTGATGATATTGTGACGGTTATTAAGGAGGAGGAAGAAGAAGATTTTATGCGCTCCGGAGGTATTTTGGAGCAGGATATGCATTCAAGCCTTGTCCGAACCGTTCGTCAGCGCTTGCCTTGGCTTGTGGTGAATTTAGTAACCGCCAGCGCAGCCGCATGGGTGATTGGGCGGTTTGAAGCAACTATTGAACAAATGGTAACGCTGGCCGTGTTAATGCCGGTTATTGCATCGCTTGCGGGCAACGCAGCTACGCAAAGCCTCACCATAGCCGTGCGAGGTATTGCTACGCGTGAGTATCAGCGCCATAATGCAATAACCATTATTCGCAAAGAGATTTTAACGAATCTGTTAAATAGTTTAGTATTAAGCTTAATCACCACCGCCGTTATTTGGCTGGTTTATAAAGATTGGCAGCTCGCTGGAATTTTTGCAATTGCAGTTATTGGCACACTAACAATAGCCGGTTTTGCAGGTGCCATTGTCCCCCTAATTTTATCACGGTTGAATATTGACCCTGCCATTGCATCAGGCGTTTTTGTAACCACGTTAACTGATGTTGTTAGCTTCTTTAGCTTTTTAGGATTGGCCGCTTGGCTAATTTTATAATTGGATTTAAACGCGAGTTATTCAGAATGATTATTGCTAATCAGCCGAATATTTTCTAGCAAACGCACTTCTTCTTCTGCCACATCCGAATCGTCATTATCATCTGCTGATGAAACTTCAGACATCATTTTATCGTCTAAATGCACACGATCATTGCGTTTAAATTTACCATCTACAAATGCACCTTCTTCCATAGAAAGAATTTCGTGCATGATACTGCCTTCAACACGAGCTGATGCATATAAATGTACATCTTTGGCACGCACCAAGCCTTTTATATGACCATAAATTTGCACCTCATCGGCATGCACATCGCCATTAACTTTACCATCTTTACGGATGGTTATGAGGTTTGCGCGAACATTACCTTCAATATGCCCGTCAATATCAATCGTGCCGTCGCTAATCATATTGCCCATAATATTCATATCACGCGATATAATTGAAGGCGCAGAATTGCGCGGAGGACGACGTTTTGCATCTTTATTCTTACGATTAAACATTAATTTGCTGCCTTAATAAATTTAATGGGGTTAACAGCGCTTTTATTATAACGCACTTCGTAATGCAAATGCTCACCCGTGCTGCGACCCGTTGTGCCTTGATTACCTAAAAGCTGGCCTTTTTTAACAAACTGGCCTTTACTAACGGCAATTTTGCTTAAATGTGCATAACGTGTGGTAATGCCAAAGCCGTGGTCAATTTCCACCATTTTGCCGTATGCGCCGCGGCGTGCAGCTGAAATAACACGACCATTGCCCGTGGCCATAATACGCGCCCCTCTTTTGCCAACAAAATCTTGGCCTGAATGCATAGCTGGACGGTTATTAAATGGATCATAACGTCTGCCAAAACGGCTGGTTGTGCGTGCCGAAGCAACCGGCATGCCCAAAGGTAATTTTTGCACCACATGCTGCAAAGCCAAAGCCTCATCAATATTTTTCATTAAATCTGGGGCTAAATCCTGCACCGTATCGGGCACATAGGGTCCACCTTTATTACTGGTATCAATATGGGTACGCAGCGCAGCAATTTCACGTTTAGCTTTTGTCGTTAAGCTAGAGGCCTCTAAACCCGTTTTTTTGATGACATCGCGCAGTTCTTTAATTTTATTTTGGGTGCGCTCCATTACGGTAGTGACAATATCTTCATTTTCTTGCTGAAGTTTAAGTAGATTATCTTCTAAATAAGTAATGCGCTCTAAAAGACGGTTTTTCATTACGCCTAGGCGTTCATTATCAACCATGCCATCATCCGACAAATCGGCACCTTCTGTGTCCGAATGCTGGTCAAGCACGAATTGTGCATATTTACTTAAATCGCCTTTTTGATCTTTTAATTTTTGAAGATCATGTTTTAAAAGGCTGTATTCTTGGCCTATTTCTTCTTTTTGGCGGGTAGTTGAAACAAGCTGGATTTCTTTTTGTTCAATCACTTGCTGTGATGTGAGGTAACTGCCGGTTGAGTAAGAGCCCCAACTAACGCCCCCGATAAGAGCTATGAGAGCTAAAAACTGTGTTAAACCTGCAATCGGATAATGGTCGACAGATTCGTCCGACATAACAATAATGCTACGGCGGTGAAAGATCTTACCAAAAATGCGTCTCAAACCTTTACGCTTATTCTGCCGCATACCTAACCTTTTTACCTGCTACTAACGAAACGTATTTTTATTATTATTAGCACATTGAAATTAAGAAATATTTAAGCGCGCTCAAACATTCCTTAAATTTGTATCAGCAGTATTTCATAATATCGTGGTGGGCACAAGTTCAAAACCTTGCTTTAAATCTAATCTAGAGAAATATCTGCTCGGTCGGCTTTGCCTCCAGCATTTTCAATCCCTTTTGGCTGTACAATGATGCGATCTTCTGCAATATCATTATCGATAAAAAAGGCTCTTAAACTCAATCCGCGTGATAATGAAATCATCCTTGCAGCTTGGCTTTCATTTTGCTCGCCACCTGCATAACCCACTATAATTACGCGCTGATTGGCTGCTTTCGCTTTATTGGCTAACGAAACGAGCGCAGCTTTCTGGCTATCAGGCACATCAGTCGTATCTTTATCATATTCAATCGATAAAGCAGAAGCCCCGCCGATAACAGGCTTGGGTTTGACGCTTACTGAATCCTCCGCTTGAAGTGTCGCCATTTCAAACGATTCCTTCTTAATTATAGGCTCAGGTGATGCAATTTTAGTGGTTAATTTGGGCGCATCCAACGCACCTAAATCAAGGTCATCTTTATTATCCAGCGTGCCTGCATTATCTCCAAGTAACGTTAGTGGTGGTAATACAGCTTTTTGCGAAGGCTCAAAGTCAGGTAATGCTGCAGGCATCGGAGCTACTTGTGCAGTAGCATTAATTGGCGGAAGTGGTTTGGGAGCATCAGAAGTGGTCGCAGCTGCATTTGTTGATTTTTCATCTTTACTTAGCATGCTTTTAAATGTGTTGGTAATACCTGGTAAAAAACCAGACTCTTTCTTAGGGTTAGCAACTGCATTATTAACGGGTTGAGTTGAACTAATCGGCTTAGGAGCAGGCTTCGGATCTTCCACTTGCGTTGTATTTACAGGCTCAGCAGGAACTTCTAAAAGTGCAAAATCTTCGGTTAGTATATCATTATCAGATTTAACCGGCTCAATTTCATCAAGCGCATTTTCCATATCAGACTTGCCATTTGCGGCCATATCAACCTTTTGTGGATTCGACGCACTTTTTAACAATGACTCCTCAGCGCTACTCAAAGCAGGCATGGACAAATTATTTTCTTTAGGCTCACTATTTGCGGATAGTTTCGTTTTTGTGCTAATCGTAGGAATGGCCTCAAGCGCTTTGCTGGTTTGCTTTTCAGGCTGCTTGGCTGGTACAACAGGTGTCTTTAATAAGGAAGTCTGAGGCGAATTGTTAGCTGGTTTTTCTGCAACTTTGGCGGGCTCAGCAATGATAGGTTTGGCAATTAAAGGATCAACCAATTTCTTTTTCTCTATTGGTGCTTCAGTAGATTGCGGAAGCTCTGGCAAAACATTGATTTTAGCCATTGAACTTTGAGTGTTTAAACCTGATGCCGGCACAGCTGATTTGCTATCTTCCTGTAACCATTCTTCAGCCGAATTTGGTAGCGCTTCAAAATCAAAGTCAGCTTTATTTGTTTCTGGAATATCGCTTAACTTAGGAAAATCATCAACGTTTGATTTTGCTGAAGCTTTTTCAGCAGATGGATTATTAATCGACTTAGCCTCTTGAGGCTTAGCATTTGTTTCAGCAAAAGGTTTAAAATCAATTTCTGAATCCATACTTGATGAAATGTCATCCACTGGCGCTGTACCCGGAATAACTTCAACTTTTGAGGAAGCCGATGCTGCTTTATTCGTAACCTTGGGTGCCTCATTAGATAGCGCAGTTACGGGTGCTTGAGAGGCTGCAGGTGCTAAAGCAGTATTTGTATTAACCTGCATCTCGGGTGCAATAAGCTTTGCAACGGTTTCGTCTCTGGGTGAAACCATAACAGGCACATTAGATGCAGCGGGAGCAGTTTGCATCTGACCGGTCGCAGATTCATTCATAGTATCGAAGAAATTGTCACTTTCGATATCATATTCTTTAGGAGCGGCCATAGCCGTTTTGGCAGATGTTGTTGGCGCTTTTACCGCGGCAGGTGGTAAAGTTTGAGGCTCTTCATCCGATTTGAAAATATTGGCAATACTATCAAACAACCCTTCTTCTTTTTCACGCTGCGCTTGCATGTTAACCGATGCCTTTTTTTCAGGCATGACAACGGAAAGAATTGATTGAGGAGCACCTGCATCTGGCGCTGTGGATTTTGTTGTAGCACTTGCCTGCATATTACTAAAAGACTGATCCGCACTGGCAGGCTGCGGTGCTTTGATGGGTTGTGATGCTTGAGCCGGCTGTGGGATTGTTGAAGCACGTTCAACAGGAGGCGTTAAAATATATTGAGGTTCAGCCACTGTATTGGCTATTGTTGCGGGCCGTGATGGTTGCGTCATACCCGGCAATTGTTGCATAATAACTTGGCTTTGCATGGGCAGTTGTGCCGCTCGACGTTCAATCGGTGGAGCAGCCATGCGGTTAGATGACATATCAGAAGATTTTACAGGATAACGATTTTCAATAACTGGGCCGCGTGCGCTTACCGTTTGGCTGAGCGAGTTGAGCACTTCAAGATGTATCTCAACACTTGGCATAGATTGCGAATTAGCTGTTTGAGCCGATGCATTAACCGTCATGAGCGCTATAGCAGCAACTGATGAAACAAGCGCTAAATTAAGTATTTTTCGTGAAGTTTGACGCATGGCTACCCTATTCTTTTTTTTATGCTGGTGGTATTTCAAAACATTCTTACCCAGTTAGCAAGCACGAAATTGTATTTACGCTGCTTTTGCTTTCCATTCTGGTTTTAAGATGGCCGAAAGGTTGCGATGCATTTTCGGATTTCCCAATAATAACGTTGTGGGACTGGTTACATCTTCATCACCATCGATTTGTGTCACTTCGGCACCGGCCTCTTTACACAACAATAATCCGGCTGAAACATCCCACTGCTTAAAGGATGTGTACCAGCCGGCATCGTATTTGCCTGCAGCGATATAGGCTAAATCAAGTGCGGTGGCACCCATGGTGCGCAACCCTTTCGATTGTTCGGTTACTTTCAAAAACATATCCATCGATTTTTTGTAGTTAGCTTTATCATGCTTGGGCGAATGGGTGATAATTAGCGATTCATCAAAGCTCTGGCGCTTACTCACCTCAATGCGACGATCGTTCAAAAATGCGCCTTTATTTTCTTCTGCGATGAAACAATCGCCATGAATGGGGTCATAAATTACGGCTGCAAGCGAAGTCCACTTGCCATCATTACGCTTACGCTCAAGCGAGATGGAAATACAGATATAAGGAATGGAATGGATAAAATTGGTTGTGCCATCAATGGGGTCAACCACCCAACGCAGAGAGGAATCTTGCCCTTTAATTTTGCCGCCTTCTTCAAGCAAAAAGCCATATTTAGGGCGTGCATACTCTAAATCGGAACGGATAATCTTTTCAGCTTTTAAATCGGTAGCGGTCACAAAATCTAGTGTGCCTTTACGCGAAATCTGCAAATTGCTCACTTCGCCAAAATCACGTCGGATACCGTGTGCCGCATTTTCAGCGGCTTTTATCATTACATTTAAATGGGCAGAATTAATTGCTGGCATGGATTAGTCCTTTGCTCGTTCGACATATTCGCCGGTTTCAGTATTTACTACTACGCGCGTGCCAGCGCTAATATGCGGCGGCACTAGAATATTTACGCCATTTTCTAATGTGGCGGGCTTATAGGAAGATGAAGCGGTCTGGCCTTTGACCACGGCATCGGCTTCGGTTATTTCAAGCGTTACATGTTGTGGCAGCTCAATACTAATCGGGTCTTCTTCATAGCTTTCAATTTTTACAATCATACCATCTTGTAAAAAACTGACCTTATCATCTTCCATTAACTCGCGGTTGAGCGTGATTTGCTCATATGATTCAGGATTCATAAAATGTAGCAAATCATCATCCGCATAAAGAAACTGATAATCTTGTTGATCGAGGCGTACTTTTTCAACCTTTTCATCGGAACGGAAACGCTCATTGAGTTTGGTTCCATCGCGAATATCTTTCATCTCAACTTGCATATAAGCCCCCCCCTTACCCGGTTGGGTGTGCTGGGTTTTCACCACAATCCATAAACGATCGCCTTTATGCATCAGCACATTGCCTTTGCGAATCGATACACCATCAATTTTCATAGATATCCTTTTGAATAAACGTTCAGTGCGGGCGGTATATCAGGCTGCAGAGCTGCTCGCAAGTGCTTCCTCAATTGCATGATGGTAGGCTTGCACACCCGCAGCGGCACCTTGTGGATGATTCCAAACGCCTGAGATTACGGCGATGAAATCTGCGCCAGCTTTGATTAAAGGCGCACAATTTTGTGGGGTGATGCCGCCAATGGCCACCGCAGGAAGATTGGAATAGGCACACCAGCCTTCTAATAATTCAAGGCTAGGAATACCCCATTTTTCAAGCTTTTCTTTAGGTTTCGATGTTGTTTCGTAAAAAGCGCCAAACGCTACATAATCAGCCCCCTGCTCGCCTGCTTCCATTGCCAAATGGGTGCTCGCATGGCATGTAATACCCAACACCATTGATGCGGGCAGTTGCTTTTTGAGCGCTTTAACGGATGTTTCGGCAATATCCTCTTGGCCTAAATGCACACCATCTGCGCCCATTTCGGCAGCAAGCTGCCATTCATCATTAACAATAAACGCCGCTTGGTGCGCATGGGCAATTGGCATTAGTTCTTTAATCGCCTCAGCAATCTTAGCCTGATTTGCTTCCTTTAAACGCAACTGAAGGCAGGCGATATCGCCCGAAGCAAATGCGGCTTCAACTTGCGGCACGAAGGTTGATAACTGAATTTGAGGGGGTGTAATGGCATAAAGCCGCGTATTATTTTGAGAAGGCGGCATAATAATTAACTTCCACATCACGCGCATCCATACGCCATTCTTGGGTAAGAGGATTCATCACCATGCCTGTGGTTTCGATATGTTTAAAGCCCGCTTTTTGCAATGGAATGATAATCTCAGACGGTTTTAAAAACTTTTTCCATTCATGCGTGCCGCGCGGCAGCCAGCGCAAGATATATTCTGCGCCTATAATGGCTAAAGCATAGGCTTTTAATGTACGGTTTATCGTGCTGATAATTATCACACCTCCCGGCTTAGCCAGAGTGGTGATAGATTGCAAAAATAGATCAACATCTGCCACATGTTCAATCACCTCTAATGCGAGCACTACGTCGAACTGAGCACCTTTAGCTGCTAAATCTTCGGCCGTAGTAGTGCGATAATCAATATTTAAATCGGTTTGTTGGGCATGAGCGATGGCCGTTTTGATATTCTTTTCTGCGCCATCAATGCCGGTTACCTTTGCGCCTAGGCGAGTCAGAGGTTCTGACACTAATCCGCCACCACAGCCTATATCGATAACGCTTAACCCCTTAATATCTTCGCGCTGAAAATGCGATTGCACCGTTTGACGAATATGGCCAATACGCACGGGGTTAATGCGATGTAATGGAGCAAAATCGCCCTGCTCATCCCACCATTGAGCCGCAATAGCGGAGAATTTTTCAATTTCTTTGGGTTCTAATGTTGTTGCCGTCACTTACAGTTTCACTTTTAGTTAAAATTTCGCTACGTCTTAGCTTATGACTATCCTTGAACAATTACAAGCACTACCCCAGCAATGGGAACGAATCGCACGCGACACATTGGGCCCTATGCGCCAGCAAGTGCAAAATGTTTTAATGCGCGCGCGCAACCCCATTAATTCTAGCTATGAATTAGCATTAAAATTGATGTCTCAAAGCAAGTTTGACGAGGCGAAATATCGCTTAAAATTTGTTCTGTGGCGGCGTCCGAATTTTGCTGAAGCATGGTATCGACTTGCCCTGTGCGAAATGCGTTTAGGCAATCAATTTCAAGGTATTGAAGCGCTAAATAAAAGCTTAGCTTTAGATGAAAAAAGTGAAAAAGCGCTCTTTTTAAAAGCCGTTTTCGATGAGGGCAAATATGCAAATGGTGTTGCGCCCCATACCACGCCACCAGAATTTATTGCTTCCGAATTTGATGTTATATCCGACTATTATGATGTTAAAGAATTAAAGAAAGGCTATCAAGCAGCGCAAATTATAACCGAAATTCTGAATGAATATGATATAATACTCAATACGATACTTGATGCTGGATGCGGCACGGGAATATGTGGTGGCTTGCCCGCTAAATATAGCATTGGAGTTGATTTAAGTAAGAATATGCTTCTCCAAATCAACCGTTTTCCAACGACGCTTTATGATGAAACGATTCATGCCGATATTCGCGATTACCTACTCTTAACGAAAACCCCCAAATTTAACTTTATTACCGCATTTAATGTAGCCAATATAATGGGGGGATTGACCGCTCTGTTTGATGGTGTCGCTAAAACATTAAGCCCACAAGGATATTTCTTGTTAACCGCAAGCATATCCACGCACAAAGAAAATTATCATTTTAATGGACAAACACACCGATTTGCGCATAGTCGCCAATATCTTGAAAATCAGGCGGAGCGCTCAGGCTTAACCATATGTTTTCTAAAAGAAATGCCTCTTTATTCGCAAGATGAAACGCCTTATTTTGTAATGCTTTTGCAAAAATGAGGGTTATTAATAAAGCGGATGTTAATACCCTATCACATATTTACAGTTTAAGCTTTGATAAATCATGGAGTGCACAAGAATTTATCGATCTGATCAATACAGGGGCTCAAGGTTGGATTAAAGATAAAGCAGGTTTTATCTTAGCTCGCACTGCCGCTGATGAAGCTGAAATAATTACTTTTGCAGTGCACCCTTCCTATCGAGGTGCTGGACTTGGTAAAATGTTGCTATCGCAGTTGAACAATCATTTACAATCCATAGGGTGCAAACGCGTTTTTCTTGAGGTAAAAACCAGCAACCACATTGCACAATATCTTTACTGCCAAGCAGGATTTGAACAAACAGCCTTACGCAGAAACTATTATAGTTTGCCCAGTGGTAAAAGCGAAGATGCGCTGATTTTTACACTTAAGCTATAAGCCAAAAACTTTTTGAAATGTAATATGCGCTTGGCGCTTGCACCTTAACGCACAATCGCTTAAAGGCATGCTATGGCACTCATTGTACAAAAATTTGGCGGCACATCGGTAGCGGATTTGGATAAAATCCGCCATGTGGCAAGCCGCGTGCAAAAAGAAGTGAATTTAGGCAATAAAGTAGTCGTTGCCGTATCTGCTATGGCAGGCGTGACCGATCAACTGGCCGCTTGGAGCCGCGAAATGTCGCCTTTAATGTCACCGCAAAGCTGGGCTGAATATGATTCAGTCGTCGCATCGGGTGAGCAAGTAACCTCTGGCCTATTGGCGCTAAACTTGCAGGAAATTGGTATTAATGCGCGCAGTTGGGCGGGCTGGCAACTTCCCTTGCGCACCGATGGTAGCCACGGACGGGCGCGCATTGAAGCGATTGATACCGACATTATGCATGAAGCGCTCAATCGTGGCGAAGTAATTGTGGTAGCGGGCTTTCAAGGTATCACCGCCGATAATCGC
Source organism: uncultured Alphaproteobacteria bacterium (assembly GCA_963837025.1). Lineage (GTDB taxonomy): Bacteria > Pseudomonadota > Alphaproteobacteria > Rickettsiales > JALZUV01 > JALZUV01. The sequence goes on along the minus strand of CAWILT010000002.1, from coordinate 866,053 downwards.
ATTGCCACACTCGGGCGTGGCGGTTCGGACACAACTGCCGTTGCCATTGCTGCAGCACTCAAAGCTGATCGCTGCGATATCTATACCGATGTAGATGGCATTTACACCACCGACCCGCGCATTGTAAAATCGGCGCGCAAGCTCAATAAAGTGGCCTATGAAGAAATTTTAGAAATGGCGAGCCAAGGTGCCAAAGTGCTCCAAACACGCTCGGTTGAAATGGCTATGAATTATGGTGTAACGGTGCAAGTGCTATCCACCTTTTCAGACGAACCCGGAACCCTATTAGTAGAGGAAGATGAAGTGTTAGAACGCAGACGAGTAACCGGAATTACCTATAGCCGCGATGATGCGCGTGTAACCTTAACCAATGTGGCCAACATTCCTGGCATCTCTGCCAAAATTTTTGGCCCCTTAGGTGAAGCAGAAATCAACGTGGACATGATTGTGCAAAATGTGACGGAAGATGGCCAGCGCACCGATATGACCTTTACCGTGCCACAGGGCGACTTGGCCAAAACCATCGATGTGATGCAAAAAGCTAAAGACACCATTCAATATGATAAACTTCATTCCGATTCTGGCGTTTCAAAAGTATCCGTAATTGGTGTTGGCATGCGCAGCCATGCAGGTGTTGCCACCACCATGTTCGACACACTCGCCAAAAAAGGCGTGAATATTCTGGTAATTTCCACATCCGAAATTAAAATTTCCGTTTTAATTGAAGAAGAATATACCGAGCTTGCCTTGCGCTCGCTTCACACCGCTTTCGGCTTAGATAAAGACGCTGATTAAAAGAAAAATCTTAAAATCTAAAAAACAATACGCAATCAACTACTTTGTTTGATAGAATATAATTCGATGATGCGGCAGTTGGCAATGCATCAACACAGCCAGTGCTTGCCGAATATCCATTGATAGAACCCGTACTAGACTTACCATCATCAGATTTTTCATCTATTGCTTGCGCTTCTGGAGTATTAAGAGCTCCTCCCCCCATAAAACCTGAAGTCCCTGCTGTAGATAACAACATTGCATTGGATTTTTTCTGATACAAAGTCCATCCCATAAGTTTGTATCCTGCCAAACCCCCTATTTTTGATGCAGGCACATTTTCCGGTGGTAGCATATAATTTGTGATGGAGTTTGCACCCACACCAGTATAAGCTCCTGTTACTAAACCCGCTAAAGATAAATGCTGCCACGAACGCATGTTTTCGTAACTGGTTGATAAATCTCCATCGCCATTTCCATTGCAATCATTACCTGACACATCAACGCATTCAGCTGGCCAATACGATTTGGCATTTTTCATATCACCCGGAAGCTGATTATACTTTAATTTAAAGGTGTTAATAGCAACTTTATACTTATTAACATCAGCGATAACAGAGTTAAGCTCGGCGCCGCGGATAAGTTCCGCACCTGCCGTAATACCGCCAATTATCAACCCAATGATTACGAGCACTATGGATAATTCTAGTAATGTAAAGCCTTGTTTCATAATATTACCTTAGTATTTATTCTTTAAGAATCAGTTAATATGTTTCAAATTTAGCAATGGCTTCTCGGATTTTTTCGATGCGATTATCGGGGTTTGGATGGGTGCTGAAAAATTCGGGCTGGCCGCCGCTGCCTCCGCTTGATTCTGCAAGCACCTCCATCACGCGAATAAGGGCTTCAGGCTCGTAGCCTGCCTCGCTCATAAAACGCACGCCGAGATAATCCGATTCTAACTCATCATCGCGGCCATATTTCATATTCACCATCTGGCCAATCATCTGCGCCATGCGCCCCATATTATAATCGCCAGCAGCAACGGTGGCTGCACCGGTTAAACCTGCGGTAAGCTGCTGTTTTGCCAAATGCTCAGCTCCATGGCGCGCAATTACATGGCCTATTTCATGCCCTAAAACGCCAGCCACTTCATCATCTGAGGGCAGCTTATTATAAAGCGCTGCGGTCATAAAAATTTGGCCACCGGGCAATGCAAAAGCGTTTATCGTGTCAGAATCGCGCAACAAGTGAAATTCCCAATTCCAATCAATATCTTTAGCGGCACTTTGGCTTACTAAACGCGCGCCGATTGCATCAATACGCGCTTGTGCCTTAGCACTCGGATGAAGACCGCCATGTTGCTTGGCCATTTGAGGGGCTGATTGTAAGCCTAATGCAATTTCTTGATCTGGTGATAAAGCTACACGCTGCGTTTCACCCGTAATCGGATTATATTCCGATGATCCGAAGAAAGAAAAAACCGCAAAAGCTGCAATGAGCAGGCCAAATATTAATCGTGTTTTCATATTTTATTCTCAATAAGATTTCATAATTTGGTAATTTCACATCATAGGCTTAGCAATAGTTATTTAGCACACAAATAACAGCTTTTTTTCTAGAGAATATATAGTTTTGCGGTAAGGTTTATAATGAAAAAAAATCAATCACCTTTTCACGCTATATATAAGGCGATTATAGCTAGCTTAATTATAAACATATTAACGCTTTTAATTCTTTTTTCGCCTTTAAAAAATCTTATATTTAAATCATCTTTTAAAGAAATAATACTTACATACTTCGTTTGTAGTTTATTTATGGGTCTAGCTTGCTTTGTTATAGGTCTAGTTTTACAAATAAAAAACTTGTATATTTTCTGTTCAAATAATGACACTTCTTATGATAAAAAATCTTTAGATTTCATTTGTTTTATATTTAGCCTTCTTATTGCTTGCAGCTCTGCTTTTATATGTCTCCAATTTGCATTTTCATAGTATGGCGTTAACATTTAATTATATAAGGACTAATTATGCTTTCTAAATTGATGAAGCGTGGCACAGATTTTCTCGGCTCAACTTATGCCATAATGGGCGGCGCGATGAGCTGGGTTTCGGAACATAATCTGGTTGCTGCGATGAGCAACTCGGGCGCGTTTGGTGTTATTGCCTGCGGTTCAATGCCGCCTGAGCTTTTGAAAAAAGAGATTGCGGCAACCAAGGCGTTAACTAGCAAACCGTTTGGTGTGAATCTTATTACTATGCATCCGCAATTAGATGACCTGATTGATATTTGTTTGGCGGCACACGTGACGCATATAGTGCTAGCAGGCGGCTTGCCCAAGGGCACAACCATCAAACGTATTAAAGAAGGTGGCGCAAAAGTGATTTGTTTTGCCCCAGCACTAGTGATTGCTAAAAAGCTTATACGTTCCGGCGCTGATGCGATTGTGATTGAAGGCATGGAAGCTGGCGGACATATTGGGCCTGTATCTACATCCGTTCTCGCACAGGAGATTCTACCGCATATTACCGAAGTGCCCATTTTTGTGGCGGGTGGCATTGGGCGTGGTGAGGCGATTGTGCAATATTTGCAAATGGGGGCATCCGGTGTACAATTAGGTACACGCTTCGTATGCGCCGAAGAATCCATTGCGCATGATAATTTTAAACAATTATTCATTAAAAGCAACGCGCGCAACGCTACACCGAGTGTGCAAATTGATCCGAATTTCCCCGTTATTCCAGTGCGCGCGATAGAGAATAAAGCCACTGATGCTTTCACACGTATGCAAATTCAAACCATCAAACGCCACGAATCAGGCGAGTTAGATAAGCTTGAAGCGCAGCTCGAAATTGAGCATTTCTGGGCTGGCGCGTTACGCAAAGCCGTGATTGATGGCGATGTTGAAAATGGATCCGTTATGGCGGGGCAATCGGTGGGTATGGTTACGCAAATTCAACCCATGCAATCAATTGTGGATGAGCTCATTGGTCAGGCCGAAGCCTTTATTTAAAGCAAATTTTTTAGGGTAAATTACTTCTTTAAATTCTTTATGGTATTTCATGACAACCTGCTTGAAGCCTGTTAGGTTCGCGCGCATGGCCACCACATTTGAAAATTTTGAATCTTCGCTTAGTGAATCGACACCTTTTGCACATGTGAAAAACCTGCAGCAATTAGGGGGAATTTTACGCGAGGCTAGACTTAATTCAAATCAAACGATTGAAAAAATAGCGTTAATATTACGTTTGAAACCTTATTATCTCGAAGCAATCGAAATAGGTGATTGGGATGCATTGCCCAGCGCTACCTATGGTCGCGGATATTTACGCCATTACGCCGAATATTTAAATTTTTCACCACAAGAAGCCACTGAATGTTGTTTACGCATTCAAGGCAAGGTTGAAGCAAAACTCAATTATCATAAAATTCACACCACTTATGAAATTCCATCACGCGGAACCCTTTGGTTCAGTGCATTTGGGTTGCTCGGTTTATGCGTTATATGGCTCTCATTAGCCAATTTAGCTGACAATCGCGAGCGCTTGGCGCCACCGTTAGTTGATCCACAAATGGCTGATGAATCACAATTAAGTGATTATATTGCTCCTTTATCACAAAATGTTTTGAGCACGTGTTTAAATATTCCATCGCGCTCCATCGAAATTTGTGAAACTTCGACGGATAATTTACCCAGTTTTATCTTGAAAAATCCTACTATTTACCCCATTTGGAAACGCGAATGAGTCGTTTTAGCGTAGATGTGGGTGGAGTTTTAGTTGGCGGCGGCGCACCCGTGGTAGTGCAATCTATGACCAACACCGATACGGCTGATTTGGCGGCTACATTGAAACAATGCAAAGAACTCGCTGATGCGGGTTCCGAACTAATTCGCATCACGGTTGATCGCGAGGAATCTGCAGCGCAAGTTGCGCCTTTAGTCAATGCGCTTCGTGAAGCCGGCTATCAAACCCCCATTATTGGCGATTTTCATTATAATGGCCATCGCTTGCTTGCGGATTTTCCCGATATGGCAAAGGCTCTAAGCAAATATCGCATTAATCCGGGCAATGTAGGTTTTAAATCTAAGCGCGACAGTCAATTTCAGCAGATGATTGAAGCGGCTATTAAATATAATAAACCCGTGCGCATTGGCGTTAACTGGGGTAGTCTAGACCAGCAGATGCTGGCTGAGGTGATGGACGAAAACAATGCCAATGGTAATCCAAAAAATAATGATGAAGTGATGCGCGAGGCTTTAGTGCGTTCAGCCGTTCAAAGCGCGCAAATGGCCGAAGCGATTGGGTTACCCGCAAATAAAATTATTCTTTCTGCAAAGGTCAGCAAGGTTCAAGAGCTTATTGCCACCAACCGCGCACTTGCAAAAGCTGGCCATTGGCCGATTCATTTAGGATTAACCGAGGCTGGATTAGGGGTTAAGGGCATCACGGCAACGTCAGCCGCACTGGGTATTTTATTACATGAAGGTATTGGCGACACTATTCGTGCCTCGCTCACGCCTGAGCCTCAAGGCGATAGAACAACGGAAGTAAAACTTTGCCAAGAGCTTTTGCAAGCATTGGGTCTACGCGCTTTTACACCTCAAGTTACCGCCTGTCCCGGTTGCGGACGTACTACCAGTACCTTCTTTCAAAGTTTGGCTGATGAAATTCAATCGTGGCTACGCGCGCAAATGCCCCAATGGCGCGAACATTTTCAGGGAGTTGAAACAATGCAAGTTGCCGTCATGGGCTGCATTGTGAATGGCCCTGGTGAAAGTAAACATGCCAATATAGGCATCAGTTTACCCGGCACGGGCGAATCGCCAGCAGCGCCAGTTTTTGTAGATGGCGTAAAAACCACAACCTTGCGCGGCGATTCCATCGCGCAGGATTTCAAAGACATGGTCGTACAATATATAGAGAAAACTTACGGAGCGAAAAATAATGCAGCATAAATGGACAATATTAGCACTGGTAATAAGCTGTTTTTTTAGCGTAAACGCTTCTGCCTCTACTGAAAAAGTTGAAGCTTATTTGACAAACCTCAAGACGCTGAAAGCTAACTTTCAGCAAGTAGCGCCAGATGGAAGTAAGTCATCGGGTAAATTTTTGTTAAAGCGACCCAATAAAATGCGCTGGGAATATAACCCTCCTGCTCCAATTTTAATGGTTACGCGCGGCAACTTTTTAACCTATTATGATTATTCCGTTGATCAGGTAAGTGATATTCCATTAGATGAAACGCTTCTAGGAGTATTAACCAATAAGACAGTCGATTTTAAAAATTCCAATATTACGGTTGCTGAATCATTTGAGAAAAATGGAAAATTTCATATTACGTTGGAACAGAAAGATGCAGCCGATCAAGGCAGCTTAGGCATGATTTTTAGTCAATCCCCATGGCAGTTAGAAAAATTGATTGTTATTGATGCAACGCAATCTGCAACGCACATTAATTTTAGCAATATTATTGTTGATACACCAATTGATGATAAAGCATTTGCGTTTAAAGACCCGCGCACAGGTGGTGTAAACAAAAAATCTAAGCGCTTAAATAAATAAGCATAACACCTAAAACTCAGGCATGAAAAAACCTCAAAAAGCATAGGCTTTTCGAGGTTTGCGGTTTAAACGAAAAGTCGCTTACGCTGCATCAATCAATTGTAGATCTGCTGCTGCTTCTTTTCCACGGTTTTCTTGAATTTCAAAATTAACTTTTTGACCTTCATCTAATCCACGTAGACCGGCTTTTTCAACTGCGCTGATATGAACAAACACATCATTGCCTCCGCTTTCTGGAGTGATGAAACCGTAACCTTTTGTGGGGTTAAACCATTTTACTGTACCCGTAGCCATACTGAAAATCCTTTACTGCGGTGTTATAGTCACGGGTAATCCGCAAACTTCCCCACCTACATAACCTAAATTTGGCCTATATGCAAAACAATTCAATTAACAAACTATTATACAATGGCAAGTTGCTATGCTACATGATTATCAAAATAATAATAATGTAGGTATTTGCTCGTATGAGTCGTTCATTACTATTGCTTATAGGAATTATTATTGCAGTTATTTTAGCTTATTTCTGCATTACTCAGCATATTGAAACTATCCCAGCTGACATTAAAACACGGGTCGATAAAAGCATTGAGTTTGATGAATTAGCTCGGGTTAAATCCGTGGTTGATGGACGCGATGTGGTGTTAAGTGGTGTGGTAGCCGATAACCAACTGAAAAAGCGCGCGCAAGAATTAGCTGCTGCCGTTGATGGAGTGCGCTCAACTAAAAATGATATTGTTGTTATTAACCCAATTGCAGAAGATGCCATATCAACGGAGCCTTTTGCCTTAGAACCCTTTAATAATGGTTTAGATACTGGCTCGGATATTGAATTGCAAATTAGCGCTAGTGAACAATGCGAGAATAATTTGACCCAAGCCATGGAAGGCAAAGCCATCAATTTTTCTTCCGATAAAGCTGAAATTGACTCACAAAGTTTAACCCTACTCAATCAACTAGCGGCTATTGCGCGTAACTGTCCAAATTCTATTATTGAAGTTTATGGCCATACCGATAGCTCAGGCGATGAGATTGCGAATATTGATTTAAGTCAGCGCCGTGCGCAAGCGGTAGCCGATTATTTTATTGATAGCGCAGGCTTAACACAACCCATACGCGCGATGGGCTTAGGCTCTGCACAACCCGCTAGCGATAATGTGACCGAACAAGGCCGTGTGGAAAACCGTCGCATTGAATTTAAAGTTTTACCGGCTCAGATGCCAAACTAAAGGAACCACCATGACCTATCTTATTTTGCAAATTCTGTTTTGTTTAATTGTAGCTTTAATTTTTGGCTTTTTGTTAGGCTGGTTATTTGGTCGTTGCACTCCAAGTGCAAAGCATGACGTTTCTAAAAAAAAGACTCCGTTAGCTAGCGATATCCAAGCTGCCGAAGTTGATAATTCAATTTCTAGTTATGCTCCTCCGCCCCCACCTCCCTCACGCCGCTCCGAAGTGGAAGCACTGGTAGCGAAGCGCATTAACACAGATACTTACGAATCTAAATCTGATAAATCCATTGCTGATTCTTATACGCCACCGCCACCCGTACAACCACCAGCACCTGTCAAGGCTGATCTATCCGATGATTCAACCGATATAAATATAAATGCACCATCACACGTAAATCAGACTGAGTTAGCACCATCAACGGAAGCTTCACAGCCTAAGCCAAAAGCAACCTTAACCCCCAAACCTGTTGCTAAAAGTTTAAAAGATTCCGTTAAATTTGACGTCTATAGCAATGTGGATTTAAATGGTGTTGGATATGAGATTGGCACGTTAGAAGGCGTTGGTCCTAAAACGGCATTAGCCATGCGCGCGATTCAGATTGATACGATTTTCGCATTTTTAGAAAATGGCCATTTGCCACAACAAAGGGCTGAAATAGCGAGCAAAGTTTCTGTTCGTCCTAAAATGGTGGATAGTTGGGCTAGTATGTCCGACCTGCTTCGCATCGAGGGAGTTGATCATCAATCGGCTGAATTAATGCATAAATCCGGCATATTGGTCGTGGCCGATTTAGCGAGTCAGAATGCTGGCGCATTTATTGAAAAAATGAAGCAGGTTAACACCGCTGGCAAACGCTCAATTTCGCCGACTATTCCGAGTGAGGCATCCGTTGAAAACTGGATTTCACAAGCTGCTGAACTTAATGAAGTCGTTAAAATATAAGTAAAATAATAGTGAGTCAGGCTGCTTATTTATTGTTTCCAGCCTTCGCTTGCCAACCGCAACAATAGCGCTGTAGAAAGCTTTGCGCGCTCGGTTAGCGAATCAACCAGTAAAAATTCTTCATCACTGTGAATGCGACCGCCGCGCACCCCTAGTGTATCCACATTCGGTAAACCCACTGCGGCCATATTATTGCCATCACAACAGCCGCCTGTAGGTACAAAATTTATCGTTAAACCTATATCCAACGCACAAGATTGCACCCAATCGAGCAGTTTTTTATTTTGAGCGTTAATGACTTTCGGCGGACGCGTAAAAGCGCCATGTAATTCGACTTTAAAACCATCGCGCTGACTAAAATTCTCAACAATTTTATCAAGTTCGCTTTGCATCCATATTTTGTCTTCTGCTTTTGGCAGGCGTACATTGAAACGCAGCAAGGCCATATCGGGCACAATATTTGTAGGCCCACCGCCCTCAATTTTACCAGCATTGAGGGTTACCCCTTCGCGCTGACCATTAAGAGAATTTAGCTGCAACATCATTTCTGCCAGCAAAATTATCGCGTTGCGGCCTTTTTCAAATTCGCGCCCAGCATGTGCAGCGCGGCCATGAACAACAATTACAAAATTCCCACTACCTTTGCGTTCACTCACCATTGTGCCATCGGCTAAAGCAGGTTCAAAAATCAATCCAACATCGTTGCGTCTGGCAGCTTCTTCTAAATAGATATTGGAACCTTGGCTGCCAATTTCCTCATCGGGATTAAGGATAATTTCCCAGCCAATATTTTCCGCTAATGGTGATTGTTCTAGCGCTTCTAGCGCAATCATCATACATACAAGCCCGCCTTTTAGATCCGTCACGCCGGGGCCGTTAATCGTATTTTCATCCAACCAAACAGGCTCTTGAAAATGGCTATCCTTTGGAAACACGGTATCCATATGCCCCGATAATACAATTTTGGTTTTGGCATTGGGGCGTTTGCGAATACGAAGTGCCTCTGCTAACGGAATATCTACCAATTTTCCATGGCTATCCACTGATTGCAAAGGCGCTATAGGCAGCACTTCCGCCTCACCACCAAGCGGTTCCAGTGCAGTCATCAACGCTTGGCGCATATCGCGAACCCCCTGCACATTGAATGACCCGCTATTAATACGCGACCAAGCCAAGGTTGTTTCAACCATGCGATTGTGCTGGGTATCAATCCATGCAAAAAGTTCGGTTTGGTTCATTTTACTCCATCCATTCTTTGGTGCGCGCTAAATGCTCAAAATCATTATAGGCTGGCGCATATTTAAATTCAGGTAGTGCTTCGTAAGCTTTATCAGGGTTTTCAAATGCAGCGATAATCCTTGGAATTTCCGCATGGGCAATATTAACGGCATCATCATAACTCTGATCTTTGTCGATAGCAAAATTTATCGGATCGCCAATTTTTTCGCCACCTAACTTCCAATAAAATAGGCCTTTGAATGGTTTGCTTGAAAGCGGTTGACCAAATCCACCCTCACGTAAAATAGCGCCCGCGATAGTAAGCTGGCTGGCAAAACCTTGTTTCATGCGATCCGCCGAGGGCGCTGCGCCCGTTTTATAATCAATAATTTGAATGCCATCTAAGGTATCCTCAATTCGATCAACCTTAGCATTCACCAAAAATGGTTGGGAATCGGTAGTGGGTTTAAAATGCCATTCGCCTTTCACTTCACTCAGCAGTTTTTGCGGCAAAGGCTGTTGCATTATCCACTGCGCAATTCGTTCAAATCGTGGTCGCCATAAACACTCAGCAACATAACCAAAATCTTTTTGTTTAAATATTCTATCTGCCGCTTCCTGCATGCTGCAGTTTTTCGTATAGTATTCATCTAATATATCATGCACTAAATTACCAAATTCGCGATGACCAAGCGGCTCATCCAAAGCATCTAATTTTTTTAAACGCAAAATTTTTCGGGCATAGATACTGTAGGGATCCTGCATCAGCTTTTCGATTGATGTTGCCGATAGTTCACGAGGACGTGAATGCAACGGAGGTTTAGGTGCAGGCCGTGTAGCGGATGGTTTGGGAATAGGATTTTTAAGCTGTTCAACCCATTGGCATACCGTGTGCTGCGCCTGATGACCAAAATTTTGGTCTTGCGTTAAGTGGGTTTCAATTCTTTGAATAAATCGACTTGGTACGGTCTCAGCGCTATCGGATTTGAGTGTGCGCATCATGAATATTTCGCCACCAGCGGCTTGTTGCACAAAATCATGGGCTTGCAAGCCCATACGCTTATCGGCATTTGGCAGCCCTAATTTGTGACGCATTTGACGGTTCATCCATGGGTCAGCATCCGGTTTTTGCGGCCACTCGCCTTCATTTAAGTTGGCAAGAATCGCGCGATCAAACCGTTGCAAACGCGCTTCCATCGGCGACATAATAAATAATCGAGGGTGTGTACCATAATGCGGCCGCACCACTTTGCCACGCATTAATGCACGTAATATGCCTGCAAATTCATCGGGCAAAATTTCGGTATCGTCTAGCGTTTCATTTATCTGTGAAAAGAATGCGGCAAGCTCGTTTGCGCCTTCATGTTTCCACAGATGACACTCATCATTTTCATCCGTTGCGTAAAATTCTGCAATGGATAAAACCGATTGTACTGCGGTAACAAATGCCAATCCGTTGAGCGAACTGAATGCTGCCATAAAAGATTGGAGCGGCTGTATTAACCGATTAAAAATCTCAAATTCTTCCGGCATTTTTTCTTTTATTTGCGTATGCATTTTTTTGATGGTAGGAGAAATCATCCCGCGGATAACGGTTTTTTCAATTCTCCGAACGGCGTTATTTAACTGCGCTTTATGCACGCCGCCAAAACATAAGGGGTGTTTAAAAATGCTCAAAAGCGTGACAGGATTACACTCATTAAAAACGGCATTGATAATAATAAATAAAAATGTTGATTGCGAAGTTTGAGCTAAAGGTTGCCCAGCTGAATCATCTACTTTTATATTCCAGCGGGATAGCTGGGCAGTAACGGCGCGAGCCAACTGCCTATCTGGTGTGATACAGGCAGCGGTTTTACCTGATTGTTCTAGCATTTCGCGCATCAATAAAGCGGTTGCTAAACTTAAATCAATCTCTGATGCGAAGCTTAAATTATGTAGATCTTTTATGGCAGCACCGCGATTTAAACTACTCTGCAAATCAGGTTGATGCAGGTTGAAAGCATCTGAAATTAGCGCCTCTCGTGCAGTCATTTCAGCCATTGGCAACGATGAGAAATCAGGCAATGGTTTAATTTCAGATGGCACTAAACCCGCTTGTGAAATAATTTCCTGCATACCCGCTTGTGGATGAGTAGGTGACAAAGGTTCTTGGCCGATTGAAACATCGAATCCCGGTAAAATGATGGTGCCTAATGGCAGTTGATGAATGGCGTTGAGCATTCGACCCACCGCTGGAATGGATCCTGTCGTGCCGGCAGCAATGATGGGTGTTGAAGGTGGCTTACGTTTCCACGCTTCCATTAAAATTAAAAATAGCTGGTTGCGGCGTTGCCACGACCTGCCCCAGCCTTGCTCACGCTCGTAAGCGGGCCAATAAAGGCGAATGATTTTTAAAAATTCGAGAGTTATTTGCCAATATTGCGAAAAGTCATCGGGCACTAAATGATCGAGCTTATCCCAATCTGCCTGTTCTTTATCCATCTCGTCAATCAGTTCAAGCAAGTTTGCGGCTAAATCTAATGCTGCTTCGCGATTATGCAGACGCGGAATCATCGTTTGCCCGTGCTTCCACACTAAGCTTTGCATCGCCATTAAACGTTTCATTGGCTCAGGTTCGGGCGATAAGTTATTCAGTTGCGCAAGTTCATCGCTGTTTAAGGATGCCAAACGCAAAACAAACGTTTCATTGATATCACCGATGGGAATAAGTTGAGGCATTAACATAGCCTTACCATCACTGGCGCGCAAAAAAGCCTGCTTAATCGTACCTATCGCCCGCCGCGAAGGTAAAAATATAATGAGTTGAGCAATTGATTGTGGGTTATGCCCATATTCATGCAATACCCATTGGGCTAAACGGTCAGCCAAAGGCTCAGCTGCATAAACGGTGTAGAACATACGCTACAGGTTACGCTTAGCTGCTGCGCAATGCAAGAATTGACGAATAAAACCTGTAATCCTTTAAATCTGCACTATATAATAGTTGTAATGGCCTATTTTACCGATGATATATTTGACCGAATTGTTCGCGAACTTAATGTTTTGTGGACGGCGCATCGCAATGTAGGCCTCACCGGAAAGATGTTGCTATACACACAACCCGAACAAGACCCTTGGCGCGCATTAAATAACACACTGAAAATTTGGGTAGGCGATGATGAAAAAGATATCATTGATGCCGTCCGCGAAATTCGTGCGAATTATAATGATGGACGTTTGCCCAATTCACCGTTGCTATTAAACCCATTAGTGCATCAAATTAATGAGACTGGTTTATATGAACCCGTAGGTTCTGGCGTTATATGGGCAACGGCATTTACCCTTGGCGTAAAACGGCTCGATACTGATTCAATCAAACGTATCCGCGATCTAGGGGCTTATGTAGGGGTCTATAAACGCGGAGATAATCCTGCGGCAGGCATGAAAATGCTAGCATTTTCAGAGACAATATTGCCCGTGATTCCTGGCACAGAAGTGATTGATGGCAATAGCCCCCTTTACCAAATTGCCGATATTGAAAGTGATGGTTATAAAAACGCTTACCCCCTATCCGATGTAGAATATCTCACGCGAAATGGTTCGTTTTTGCATGAAGATTTTGGTTCAATGTTGCCGGAGGGGTTTCGTCAGAAAGACATTAAAAAATACACCTTATCGGCGCAAAAGCTTGAAGATGCAGCCAGTTGCTGGGAATCGTATCACCGCCAGCATTTGCTTTATGAAAAATTTGGTACTAACCCCAAAAAGGTTGATCATAATATGCGCTTCTTCCGCCTCGTGGCGCATGATATCAAGCTATTTGAAGCAACAGGCTCAGACCGTAAAGATAAGGATGATAATTTCCAATTCTTAGTCGAGGGTTGGATTCCTAAAGCTTCCGTAACGGTGGTGGGCGCAACGGGTGGTACAGGCAAAAGCTCTATTTCGCATCGTTTAGCCATTTTAGCGTCTATTGATTGGGAGAAGCATGAGCAGCCTAAGTGGCTTGGTCAGCCACTAAACAAAGAATATGCTAAAGGGTTGGTAATTTACTTTTCAGGTGAAGATAGTGCAGCCATCGTCAATGCCCGCGCCGAAATGATGGATCCTGAAGGGCGCTCCACTCGGTTAATGCTTCAACGAAGCGATTTTGGGCAGAATGAGGATGGCACTAAATCAACGCTTGGCGATTTTCTTACACGTTTACACAAGTTGCCCGATGTATCGCTCGTAGTCATTGACCCTGCGCGTAAATATCTAACTGGCGATGAAGATAATTCGGAAGTAGTGAGTGATTTCTTTGAAGCGATTGAAGAATTTGCCATTGAAAAGAATTGCGGAATGGTAGTGGTGCATCATTTAGTGAAGAACGCCCATCCAAATGATACACGCGATATTTATGATTTATTACGTGGATCTCAAGTGTTTATTGATCGTCCACGCGCGGTGCTTGGTATGATGCGCGAAGGGCCTTATACGGTGGTTGGATTATCAAAAAATAACATCCCTCCAAACCTAGGCTCCATTCAGGGTGAGCGCTTGTTTGTACGCGATCCCGATAGGCTAGATTTGGTGCAATTACCAGGCAAAGATGGTGTCCGCACATGGGATGCTTCAGCTGACGAATTACGTGAAATTCGTGAAAAAGTCGAGAATCAGGCAAATAGTGAGTAAATCCAATCACTTCAAACTTTTTAACTTATGCTACTTGTCACAAAACCTTAACACTCATAAGCAGTCGTTTCTGATAGATTAACACTAGGTAAAAAGTTTATTTTTTACGTTAATGAGAAATATGGTTACAAAAACGAACAGTTTAAGCATTCAAAATGATGGTGGCGCCACGCTATCTGATAAATTTCGCGTTGAGCATAGTACCGATAAAGTACGTACACGCGGCTGGAAGCTGTTTGATAGTTTAGTGCACTGGGTTAATAATTATGGTTTAAATATCGTCTTTTCCTTGTGGACCGTACATGATAAATTTAACATGGAGCGTAACCGCGCTATTGAGAAAGGCACTATTACGGGCGAGACTCGCAACACTACCTTTGGTGGAGTCCTTCGCGTTGCCGAAAAATTTGAAGATAAAGTTTCATCCCGTTTTTGGAATGCGATTGCAGGTGAAAATAATCAACGTATTGATAGCGGACGCACCAAAAAATATATTGGTTATACCAATGCTGTTTTTGTATTGGGCATTGGTGGCCACATCACCACGGCGCTAGCTTACCTTGCTGAACGCCCTTTCTTCAAGAAGCGCGTTGTTCGCACCTTAGATAATATAATTGATGTTTTTGCGGGCAAGCCTAACGAGGTTGAATTAGCCGAGCGTCAAGCAGTTTACAGCAAGCTTGATACAACCTTATCGGGCAAAAGTTTTGTTGGCATGTTTGGTTCACGTTTTGCCGCAATGGGCTTTGTAATTGCATCTTTAATCGGCATTGAAGAAGCGGATAAGCTTTTAAGTAAAGGGGTTAAAGGCGGCCATCGCGAGGCGGGTTTAGAACATGTTGCCACTTTACTTCAAAAAGGCGGAGAACGTGCGGGCGTATTTGATAATAAATTTACGAAAAAGCATTTCGATAAAATGAATGATGGCTTTAAAGTTAATGGAATGGACTATAAAGAATTTATGTCTAAACAAGCCGCAACTGAAGTTATGGGTACAACGATTACTTCAAGCTTCCAATATATTTACTTAATGGCGCAAGAATTTTTTGGTGTTGGCCCCAAAACCAATGTGAAACAAAAAATTGATGTTAAGCCGGATGATTCTGTGCGCATTCACATTCCTGCTTCTCGCAAAGATTCCGTAACCGTTACCGTACAAGATAACTCTATCATACATGAAAATGATGATGCTGTAAAATTGGCAGGAACAACACAAGAGCCACAGCCAAAAAAGTCAGTTAGTTTCACAGCCAATACTAAGCCAAAGCCTCATAATCACGTTGAGCGTGCCATAACTGAAACCCCAAGCGAGCAGGTGTTTAATGGCTACTAATTCTGTATCGATTGATAGCGCTACTCATGTTGCACAGAATAAATGGGCAGCCGACCCTGAGGCTGCGGGCTTTAAGCCTAAAAAAACCATTGGTGAAAAAATATTTGATGCGGTAGCTTATATTGGCATTGGCGATATTGCGGTTTTAATTGCAAGTATTGGCACGGGTTATTTATTAAAACACAGCAATCGCACGATTCCTGGCAGCAAACTTATCAATGAAGATGGTGTAAGCTTTAGTAAAGCTTGGACAAATATGATTGATAAAGTGGCTGGTTTTTCAGTATTTAAAAATGTCAGTGATCGTAAAACTCTGAATAAAAGACTTGATGATGCATTGTTAACTACAGCGCTTGTTATACCTGGTAATTTAGCATTACTTCCTATCAAATGGATGGAATCACGCAAGAAAGCTATTGTACATAAGCTAAATGAAAAATACGGTGACCCTGCAACGGAAAATCAACTTTCGGATGTTGAGCTTGGCGATCGTAAAATTGAACGCGAATCTTCACAAAGCTGGGGCAGTTTAATAAAAGGAAGAGTGATTGCATGGGGCATTGTTTTCAGCTCACTAACTCTTGTTGATAAAATGTCACCTACACTTATTCCTAATTCGATGCAGAAAACAGGAGAGTTATTTGAAAGTGCCGCTGAAAAAACAGCACAAAAATTTGGAACGGAATTAAGTGACAAAAATCGTTTCCGTGCACAAAAATTTGGTGAAGTGGGATTAATTGATTTTTTCGCAACGGCAGCTGCCGTTTCCATCCTGTATGTTTCGAGCAAGATTTTTGCGCGCAAAAGCGATGATAAGCAAGAATCTACTCTAAAAAAACCATCTCAAGAAGTAGCGGTTCATATTGAAAACCGCAATAATCCTCATCAGATTGACGAGACTGCGCCTGCACAACATCAAAAATTAGTCGTTAAACGCGAAGAGAGTCATCTTGCTGAAGCAAAAAAATCGGCTATAGAATCTGAAAATCTTATCCATTCGGCAGGTTACTGATGGACCAAAATACAACAACCGCAATTGCAGATAAATTGGCGATACCACTAGAAGCCACCAAAGCCACACGTGGTGAGAAATTCTTTGATTTCTTCACCTATAAAGTAGTGAATTTTGGTTTAAACGAAATATTCTCATTAGCCATTGTGGATTGGTTTTTAGGCGGAACGGATAAAAGCACGACCAAATCAGTTTATGATACCCCAACCAGTTATTTCGCCAATAAAATTGGTGGCAAAGCAATTGCTGTTTCTGATGCTCTACGCGCAACTCAGGATAAGTTAAGCAAAACATTTATTGGCAATACGGGTGCGGCAGTATTTACACTCAATATGGGCGGCCACTTTGCAGCGGCATTAGTTAAAGTTCTTGAAGATAGCCGTGAAAAATTAACCCGAAAATTTGATATTGTTATTGATAGTTTTACCAATACAAAATTAAGTGCAGCCGATATTGCAGAGCGTGAAACACGTTACGAAATGATAAAAAATAAGCCCACCAAATCAGGTTGGGATATAGCCAAAGGCCGTATAGCGGGTGTCATTGCCAGCATAGCTATCACGCAAATTCCTGAAACATTTGATAAGAATGTCGTAAAACGCGAAGCAACTGAAAATCAGTATGGTTTTCGCCGTGGCAGCGCTTTTCTCGGCAAAAAAATTGAAGATGGGTTGAATGCTGCACGTGAAAAAGCGGGTAAGCCCGCGTTAGAGCCAATGGCACAACGCCGCCAAAAATACTGGAGTGAATTGTTACTTTTTGAAACTTTTTGCACGTGGGTTACGTCACGCGTTATGGAAGTTGTCGTAAAATGGAAAGATAAACCTTCAAACATAACAGCCCCACCCGCGCCAGCACAGCCGCAATCTACCTCCAATGAAACAAAGGTAGTTTCTGCGGATTCAGTGCCATTATCTAAAAGTGCAGTTGCATTTGCCAATGAACCTGAGCAAGGTGAAAAATCCAAAAAATGGGCTGATAAGAGTTATGATTATAATGATGAAGTTGGAATTCAAGTTTAAACTATTTTTGCAAAATATCATCGAATCGTAACATTCTTTTACTCTAACTTTAGCTATGATAAGCTATGAAAATCCGTTGGAATCATCCTGAATCTGTGATTAGCGAATTACGCTTTCAACCCAATGCCCTTACCGGGCAGAATGAGGCGATTTTGTTTTTACGGGCTGAAACGGCTATTACAGGCGATTCGCATCTTAGCACACCCCCTTTTGATGAAAGTTTGAAAAAATCAGGGGCTATTATCGCTTATGATCATTTTGAGAATGTGCCAGTATTACGCATTACCAATCCTCAATCGGCTGAGTCAGTGATTGCTCAACTTGAAAAGCTGGATGCGGTTAAGGGCGACTATTCTAAACAAGCGACAACAGACGAACCACATAAAGGTTGGCGTGAAACATTGCGTAGCAATCAATTAGTTTTATCGGCCATATTCTATCAAGTGGGTAATATTGCTACCACTATTGGCGGATGGTTTCGCCGTGATAGCGATGAAATTCGTACCGGCTTTGCTTTTATGGCAGGTGACTCAACCATGCTGCTATTCGGAAAGCGTAATCAGCAGGAAAAATATGGCGATTTGATGCAAGATTTTGGTAAATTTCTCAACACCAATCAATATCAAGCCGAAAGCCAGCAACAATTTAGCCCCCTTTCAACCGCTAAAGAAGTTTCAGGCTGGCAAAAAATACGTGATGTGATGTATAGTAAAGTTATCGCTATCAAATCCGTATCCGAAATTATAGCAGGCACATCTTTTGCGATGGCAGGTTATAAACAACGCAATTATTTTAAAAGCACCGCAGGCGGATTGGTAGGAGCTGGCTTTGCACTCGGCTTAGCAATTCCTGAAAAATCAAAGGCTGATTTGCGCGAGGAATTAGGCGCTAAAGATAATGATGATTTGCAGTTAAAAATGAAATCATTATCCCCACTCAAACGTTTAAAAACTAAAATTCAAGCTAACCCACTTATTTTACCGGGCAGTTTTGCAGGCGTGAATAATATACTCACTTTAATTGGTGCGTATGATGAAAAGAACTATTTTGAAGCTCACGGTAAAAGCCGCAAGATGGAAGAGCTGGATGCAAAAATAGATGGAGGTGAATATCAAAATTCACGTTTTGAATCTGTCAAAAAAGTATATTCTGCCAGTAAAGATGCTACCGATAAAGCACTCGCCTATGATCGTATTAGTAATACACATGCATCGCTTAAAAATCTTTTGAATAAAGCCGATAGCAACGGTAACAATCTGAATCAAGATGAGATTTCATCTATTATCAAGGCAACGGAATCTAAGCATAATATTGCAATGAAAGGTGCTACACCTTTAGATGCCGCCTATGAAACATTGGGAATTTTATCGGGCGATTTAGCTAAAGCTGAAACGGAATTATCAGATGCTAATACGCATATCCAATCGCTTAGCACAGCACGTGATAAATTGGTTTCGGGCCGCACTTTATCGGTTGCAGGCAAAGATTTAATAACGGTTAAAGATGGGCAATATTGGATATTTAACGTTATCCAAGCATCTGCATTTGGCGTGGCCAATGTGCTTTATGGTTTATCATCCAAAAACGGGAATGATCCGAATGCTGAAAAAATGACGAATCAATTTGTAAATGCGGTGGCAAGTGAAGCGATAACCGTGGATGCGACCAAGCGCGAGCATCTTATTAATATTGCCAGTCATTATGTGACACTCAATAAAAATGTTGGACTCACACCTAGTGAAATACGCGTTGCTTTAACGCAAAAAATTGAGCAGCTGCAAAACCACCCACTGCTACAAAAATCTGCGCCTGCTATTGCTGTTGCAGCTGAAGCGATTGATATGGAACAAAGCCAGCATGCATTACGCATAGCACGCGATAAGACTGTAAAAAAAGAGCCGCTGACCAGCTTTGTAGAGCGTGAATCAGCGGCGGATTTATCCGATAGTACCGTAATGAGGCGCGTTTAAATTAATATTTAACCGAGCAACCATAGGGTTGACTAATGGCAACTTCAACGGGTTTGCCATCAAGAATATTATCTAATGCATTTGCCAATAGGGGTGTAGCTCCAGCAATGTCACTTTGTTTAGGTGAGCGCATATCATCAACCGCACCCATATAAGCTAAATTACCCTTATGAATTACAAATAAATGAGGCGTGGTTTTTGCATCATATAATTTACCAATCTCGCCTGATTCATCGCGAATTGTGTGCGTAGCGGCAACATTTTGCTCCGCAGCAATTTCGTTTGCTTTTTCTGCTGTTACATTGCCTTGTTTATCCGGTGCTGAAGAGATAACACGTACCCATTTAACTCCCTTATCAGTATAGGTTTTTTGCAATTTTTGCATATCGCCTTCACTGTAGAATTTTTGTACAAATGGACATTCATGGTTTGTCCATTCAAGCACTACAGTATCATCTTGCATATCAGCCAGATTTACTGCTTTGCCGTTTGTATCAACCGTATTAAAGTTAGGCGCTTTAGCGCCAATTTCGGGGGTGGCTAAGGCAGCAAAGGGTAGTGCTAATACTGCAAGCGTCATTGCAAATAATTTATTCATTTTTTGGATTCTCCATAATTGATTCAAACACGATTGAGGTAGTTAATAGTTGTGGCAAAATAACCGGTTGTTCACCTTGCGCCGGGTAGTAAACATAAAGTGGCACACCTGAACGCTGATAATTTTCTAACCACTGCGTGATGGTATCATCATAATTTGTCCAGTCAGCTAACAAATAGGTAATATTTTGATCTTTGAATGCTTGGGTTAAGTCAGCATCTTGCAAAGCTACCCGTTCATTTACTTTGCAGGTAATGCACCATGCAGCGGTGGCATTGACAAAAACAGGCTTACCTTCAGCACGGAGCTGCGCCAAACGCTCTGGCGTGAAAGGCTCTGAAATCGATTTAAGCGCTTGCGTCTTTTCGCCTGCCAATGCCATTTGGTGCCCATTATAGATAACAAGCATGCTTAAAATTATGATGAGATACCCCACCCAGTTGGCCCAACGCTTATTTAGCCATATAAAGAATGACACCAATATAAGCGCAAATAAAGCAAGGCCTGAATCTTCCACAGATACTTGCTGGTTTAAAACCCACAACAACCATGCGGCAGATGCAAACATGGGAAATGCCATAAATTCTTTAAAGCGGTTCATCCAAACGCCGGGTTTTGGCATACGTTTTTGTAATGCAGGTATAAAAGCAAGCAAAACATAGGGCAGCGCGAGCCCAACGCCTAGCGCCACCATAATCGCTAAAGTAATGATTGCAGATTGCGAAAAGGCGTAACCCACCGCAGGCGCCATGAAAGGAACCGCGCAAGGTGTAGCCACCAAAACGGCCAATACACCCGTTAAAAAACTGCCCTTTGTACTTTCCTTTTGTTCTGCTAGTTGCGCGGTAGTGCCCATGATTACTGGCAGATGGAATAATCCAATTAGCGATAAACCTAAGAGGAAAAATACAAACATCATGCCCATTACAAATACAGGCGATTGCAACTGAAATCCCCAGCCAAGCGATTGGCCAGTCGCTTTTAACGCTAGCATTAAACCGCCCAGCACCAAAAATGAAACAATTACGCCAGCAAAATAGGCCAGCCCTTGTTTGCGAATCTCACGTTGATGAGAATCCGCCTTTTTGACCATAGATAATGCTTTGAGCGATAATACAGGGAACACACAAGGCATGATATTCAATAACAGCCCACCCAATAGTGCAAATAACAAAGCAAGCCCCAGTGATAGGTTTGATTGCTCAGCTTCTTGTAGTTCAATTGTTTGTGGAACAGCTACAATTGTAGGCTGGGCATTCAAACTATAACCTTTACCTGCATCAACTAAAACTCCAGAAATATCTCCTTCAGGAGCTTGTGCATCTTTAGTTAGCTTAAGGATACTATAATTACCCGTTTGAATGATAGTTTGAGGTGATGAATGTGAAATTATACCGCCAATTTCAGGGAAAAAATACGCATCATCTGCCACTTGAATGGGCAACTGCAAATAAATTGCATCCTTTTTGGTTTCGTAATAAGCGGGTAATTCTAACTCAGCTGCAAGTGCCGCACGGCGAGAATCAAATGCTGCTTCATCGCGCAAGGATTTGGTTGAAATGGGCAGGGTTAGCGACACATCTGCCGATTCGGGAATGCACACTTCTTTACATATTAGCCACTCTAGATGCGCCTTTAAAATTACCTCGTTACCCTCAATGCTAAACGCTTGGCCTTCAAGACCGGTAGGCGGAATGATTTTTTGAATAAGGCTAGGTGTGCCCTCATATCCATAATTAGTAAGCCCTTCTATGCTAATAGATTTTGGCAGCGGCCAACGGATAGAGCCAGCGGCAAATCCGTTTGGCAGGTTCCAATCTATCATCGGCGCTAGGCCTGAATCACCAGGGTTTTTCCAATAAATATGCCAATGATCTTCCAGCTCAAAATCAATCGCAATATCAAATGGCTCACCCGGAGTGATGGCTTGCGCCTCGCTAACGATGGAAACTTTTGCATGTTCAGTAGTGGCCGTTGGTAACGCATTTGCACCAAATGCTAGACTAGCAATAAATAGGTAGAGGAAAAAACTGCGCATGATTATACCTTCGATAATGAATCTAAAAACGTTACAAATTTTTTGAATGCCACCGCACGATGGCTTATGGCTTGTTTTAAGCCTGAATCAATTTCAGCAAAAGTTTTATGATGTCCATCAGCAGTAAAAATAGGATCGTAACCAAAGCCAAGCTCGCCTTTAGCGGGAAATGTTAGCGTGCCATTTATTCTACCTTCAAACAATTTATCGCGCTCATTAGGTCTGCTTAAGGCTAATATACATATAAAATATGCAGGCATACCTGTTTGTGCACCTTCATCTTGCAAACGCTGTATCGCAAGTGAAAAATCTTTTTTTGGCCCTGCCCAGCGCGCCGAATAGATGCCCGGCGCACCACTCAGTGCCGGCACAACCAAACCCGAATCATCTGCCAAACTTGGCAAGCCTGAATGCTTTAATGCTGATTGAGATTTAAGTTGTGCATTTGCCGCAAAGCTATCACCCGTCTCTTCCGGTTCGGGAAGACTCATTTCCGTAGCAGATTTTACAGCAATTCCAAGCGGCGCTACTAATTGCTCAATCTCATGCACTTTGCCTGTATTATGACTGGCAATGACTAAAGATGATAGCGGCAGGTTCATATTATGCAGCTGTCGCTTTCGCAATATTTAATGCCGCATGCTGAAAATCAACCAATTCTTTGATCCCTTTTTCAGCCAAATCGAGAAGCTGATTAAATTCATCGCGCGTAAATGCCTCTTGCTCGGCTGTGGCCTGCACTTCAATCAGCTTACCAGACGCAGTCATCACAAAATTAGCATCGGCTTGCGCAATTGAATCTTCCTCATATTCTAAATCTAGCACAGGCACACCCTTAAAGATGCCGCACGATATAGCTGCCACCGGTTCGCGAAGCGGAATGGCTGGCAACTCGCCTTGCTGCACTAAAAGTTCCAAGGCTTGATACAGCGCCACATAAGCACCTGTGATAGATGCGGTTCGCGTGCCGCCATCAGCCTCAATCACATCGCAATCGACGGTAATTTGGCGTTCGCCTAATGCTTCCATATCAACCACTGCACGTAGCGAGCGGCCTATCAAACGTTGAATTTCTTGCGTGCGCCCCGATTGTTTGCCGCGTACGGCCTCGCGCCCCATACGGCTGTGGGTTGAGCGCGGTAACATGCCATATTCAGCGGTCACCCATCCCTTACCTTTGCCACGCAACCATGGCGGTACGCCTTCATCTAAACTGGCTGTGCAGCGCACCAATGTATTGCCACATCGAATTTCGCAGCTACCTTCAGCATAACGACTAACATTAGAAATAATTGAAATTTCGCGTAAAGCATCGAAGGCGCGACCCGATGGACGGTTTGACATATAAAGACCCTTAATTATTAATTCCTCACTAGGTATAGGCGTTTTATGATATTTGTCCATCCGCGCACTTGAAACTTTTGACATTATCACGATATAAAGAACATCATTAACGTTACCAGATAAAGCGAAACATATGTCACATCCTAAAGATTCCGCCGCAGCCACTTCTAATGATTCACACGAACCCGTTATTGGTAGTGAAAAATTGTCTCCCGAAATGAATGCTGCTTTACATGCGGCACGTGAAGAAGAACAGAATGAGCAAGCTGCTAATGCCCCCAAGCGCGATACTGCAAAACCTTCCGTTGCGGATACGGTTGCTCAAATGCAAGAAGCGCTAGCGGAAGCGTTAGATGCGGGCGAGTCAGAAAATGATGCATCACATGTGCAAGAAGAACTGGCCGCGATGAAGGATCAGCTTATGCGCACCATGGCCGAAATGGAAAATTTGCGTAAACGCACCGAGCGCGAAGCTTCTGATGCCCGCAAATATGCTGTAACGGGTTTCGCACGCGATATGGTCAATGTGGTTGAGAATTTGCAATTGGCAATTCAAAATATTACCGAAGATGATAAGAAAAATGATGAACGCTTGAGCAATATTGCCCAAGGGGTTGAGATGACCTACAAAGAATTGCTGCGCATTTTTCAAAGTAACGGCATCGTGCGGATTGACCCAAAGGGTGAAAAATTTAACCATAATCATCATCAAGCCGTGGCACATGTGGAAGATGCCACAGCCGAGCCTGGTTCAGTCGCGCAAGTGTTGCAGGCAGGTTATATCATTCACGACCGCCTATTGCGCCCTGCTATGGTGACGGTTGCCAAAAGTGGCGATAAGTCCGAATCTATTACGACTCAAGCTTAAAATGGCTACAAGTTTTCGTGATGTAAAACGGTTTTTAGCTCCACGGCTTGACATACCTTTTGCACGCGATGATGCAAATCGCTACCTGCCCTATTTCATCGCATTAATGATATTTTTGGCGGCTTTCTTTATTGCAGGCGGGATTACGGTTGGCACTTTGCTTGAAAATAAAAAACATGATTTTTCGGAATGGCTTACCATTCAAATTCCGGCTTCGGTTAGCGATAGCCAGCAAGAAAAACTGGTGAATAGTTTGAATGAAGATGCGGGAATTGAAAAAATTAACCTGTTAGATGCCAAAGATGTTACGCAAATGCTAGCGCCTTGGTTCGGTAATGATACCGATTTGGTTGATGCGCTTGAAGTTCCTCAGGTTTTGGAGGTTAAGTTAATCGAACGCGCTAATTATGATTTAGATGCGCTATCGAATCGCATTCAAAAACAATTTCCTGCCGTGCAAATTGATAATCATGAACGATGGTTAGATCACTATTTGAATTTTATTCGAATTTTAGAAGTTGGCGCCTATTTGCTGGCGTTATTAGTCGTTATAGCAACGACCGTCATTATTATATTCACTTCAAAAACTGCCCTTAAACTACATCAAAAGGCAATTCATCTATTGCATTCAGTAGGTGCCGAAGATGATTATATAGCACGGCAATTTCAGTTTAACGCATTTTTATTAGGTATGCGAGGCGGATTGGTCGGAGTTGCAATTGCAGCAACCCTATTTTTCATCGTTGGGTTATCCGTTAATGGAATTGATACAGCGCTTTTGCCTGAATTTCCTATCACAGGATTACACTTGGTTGTTTGGCTAATCTTACCGCCGCTTACAGGTTTATTGTCATTAATTGTGGCACGCAAAACGGTGCTAGCCATGTTGCGCAAAATGGCTTAATTATGAGCCTATGAAACGGTTATTTTCATTTCTGTTACTCTTGGCGTTAATGATTGGGCTAGTCTGGATCATAGGTTTTTTATGGTTTATTGGCCAAGTGCCTCGACAAGATTTATCGAGTGTAAATAAGAATACGGCACAAGTTGGGGTTGTTTTAACGGGTGCACAAGGCCGCATCATGCATGGGCTTATTTTGCTTTATGAAAAACGCATCACGCAACTCTACATTACTGGCGTAAATGAAAATGTACCTGACAATGAACTTATTTCAGCATTAGGAAATGAGCAAGGCGAGAAACTCTACAATCAATTTAAATCTAACATAACGATTGATCGTAATGCACGTAGCACGCGCGGCAATGCGCTTGAAACACAAGAATATTTGAAAGATTATCCTGAAATCAATCGACTCATGCTAATTACATCCAACTATCATCTGCCGCGCAGTATGCATGAATTTAAACGGGTATTTCCTGATTTTACATTACTCGCTGAACCTGTTTTTTCGCCTCAGTTTCACGTTGATTGGTGGACAAATAAGGAAAGTGCGATATTGATGGCGTCGGAATACCACAAATTTTTAATCAGCTTTGTCGTCAAGCATGTCGCACAGGAGACCCAAATCAGTGAGTTTATTGCGAACAATCCTATTTAATCTTCTCTTTTATCCAGGCAGCATTCTCTATGCAATTGTAATGCTTCCGTGTTTAATAACGGTACGCAGCACGCATTGGGGCATTCGCCAGTGGGTATATTTATCATTGGCTTTAATGCGTTTCACCTTAGGTTTAGAATATCGCGTGCGCTTAGAGGCTAAATTTCCACAAGAACCTGCTATTTATGCCAGTAAGCATCAATCGGCATGGGAGACAATCGCGCTATGGGTTTTAGTGCCAAACCCCTTATTTATTATGAAAAAAGAGCTTTATTGGCTGCCAGTAATTGGCTGGTGGATTTGGCGTGTCGGTAATATTGGCATTAAACGTGGGGGCGGCAGTGCCACGGTTAAAACGATGATTAAGCAAGCCAAACAAAAAGTAGCTGAGGGGTATAATATTATCATTTTCCCTGAAGGTACGCGCACGGAATTAGACGCCACCAAACCCTATAAAGCGGGTATTAGCATTTTAGCACGTGCTTTAAAAATCCCGATCGTGCCTATCGCACTTAACTCCGGCGCTTTTTGGCCAAGAAATGCATTTGCTAAAAAAAGCGGTGTGATTGATGTCGTGTTTCTGCCTGCCATCAGCGCTGCTGATGTACAGGATGATCTTTTGCCGCAGCTACAAAATGCGATTGAAACGCAAAGTACAGCGTTGTTAGCGTAGATTTAAATTAGCGGCACAAAAGGAACATCACAGGCTGATAAGCATAAGGCGGTTAGCATCAAGGTTAATGCGGTTTTCATAAGTAAACTCCATTTAATGAAGCCTCATCTTAGTGCCATAAGCTTAAGCTCGCGTTAACTAACCTAACAAATCTAAGTTGCCGCCTATGGCTGCCGTGTTAATGGTTATGGTTCGTTCAGTCACAAAACGGTGCAAATAATGTGGGCCACCCGCTTTGGGGCCCGTGCCCGATAAGCCCTCGCCACCAAATGGCTGCACACCAACAACTGCGCCCGTCATATTGCGGTTAATATAAATATTGCCCGCTTTTATATGGCGTTGCATCAGCTCCCAATGGTCTTCAATGCGACTATGCAAACCAAATGTTAGACCAAAGCCAGTAGCATTGATGCGCGCAGGCAGCTGCTCTAGCTCATCAGCTTTAAAACGAATCACATGTAAGATAGGGCCGAAATGTTCGCTCTCTAATTCATCTAAACTCTCAAGCTCAATTAAATGTGGCGCTACAAAGCTTCCGTGTAGGTTAGGCAAATCAAGCTTTTTCAAAATGCGGCCTTTAGATTGCATTGTGGCGATATGTTTGAGCAAGTTATCGCGTGCACGCATATCTACCACAGGGCCCACATCGGTTGCAATTTCGGCTGGATTACCAACTACTAATTCGTCCATCGCAGCGATGAGCATTTCTAGCATCTCATCCGCAATTTCTTCTTGCACCATCAACACCCGCATGGCCGAGCAGCGCTGCCCAGCACTGCCAAAGGCGGATAATATTGCATCATCTACAGCTTGCTCAAGCAAAGCTGTCGAATCCACAATCATGCAATTTTGGCCGCCTGTTTCGGCAATTAAAGGCAAAATTGCCCCTTTACGCGCGGCTAAGGTCTGGTTGATTTTTTGCGCTACTGCGACTGACCCAGTAAAGCAAACGCCTGAAATTGCAGGATGTTCTACAAGACTTTGGCCAATGGTAGCGCCTTCACCTACCATTAATGTAAGGATGTCTTTTGGCACGCCTGCTTCATGCAATAACTCTACCGCTCTTCTAGCGATAAGGGGAGTTTGCTCGGCAGGCTTGGCTATAACGGCATTGCCTGTAACCAACGCTGCCACTACTTGACCAATAAAAATGGCGAGTGGAAAATTCCATGGACTAATGCAAATGAAAGTGCCTCGTCCATAAAGGTGAAGTTCATTACTTTCGCCCGTTGGCCCGGGTAGCACTTTGGCCAACATTGTGGCACGCGCTTGGTTGGTGTAATAGCGGCAAAAATCAATCGCCTCACGCAATTCTGCTACGGCATCTCCAATGGTTTTTCCTGCTTCATACACACATAATGATAATAACTCAGCCTCGTTTTGTTCCATTAACAAAGCCGCATTTTCGAGAATTTTGGCACGTTCGCCTACGAAGCGTTTATCCCATGAAGGCTGAGCGGCATTAGCGCGTTGAATTGCAGCATCAATTTCATTCTTATCAGCAAAGGGAATATGGCCTACCACGTCATGGGTTGCAGGATTTAAAATTTCAGCTCCATTGGTGTTCGAAATGGTTGGAGACTGAATCATTTCAGCCAAATGATATAAATGCGCTACATTGCCCACATCATAGCCTTTAGGGTTTTGCCTATCGCCATAAATATCTTTGGGCAACGGAATGTCGGGATGCGAACCAAATTGACGATTACGAATTTTCTCTAGCGGGTCAGCCAGTAGCACTTCAATGGGGAATGTTTCATCCATTAATTGATTCACGAATGAAGAATTTGCGCCATTTTCTAATAAACGACGAATGAGGTAAGCGAGCAGATCTTTATGCTCGCCCACGGGCGCATAAACGCGACACGGAATATCACCTAAAATTTGATCATAGAGTTTTTCGCCCATGCCATGCAGGCGTTGAAATTCATACTCGCCCTTTTTCCAGCCCGCATCCGTTGCCATTTCGCGTATGGCAGCTAAGGTGTAGGCATTGTGGCTGGCAAATTGCGGATAGAATACATTTTTGGCTTCTAGCATCGATTCGGCACAAGCCAAATACGATAAATCGGTATTCGCCTTGCGTGTAAATACAGGATAACCCTCAAGCCCCAATTGCTGGGCAAGTTTAATTTCCGTATCCCAATAAGCGCCTTTCACCAAACGTACTGGGATGCGATTGCCGCTACGATGATGTAAATCCTTTAGCCATTCCACCACTTCAAACGCCCGCTTTTGATAGGCTTGTAATACAAAGCCGATGGTGTCGAGGCCTTTAAAATCAGCATCCATTACCAGCGCTTCAAACAGCTTCATGTGAATATCTAAGCGTGAAGATTCCTCTGCATCAATTGATATAATAATTCGATCCGTTTTAGCAAATTCGCAAAGTTGTTTAAGCTTAGGCAATAATTCGCGCTCCAAACGGTCATATTTTGCCGTTAAATATTTGGGGTGCAATGCGGATAGTTTAATCGATAAGGATGGCTGGGTGGATTGTGTATTTTTAGCAATCGCTTTTAACGCTTTGAAATATTCGTCAAAATATTTATCCGCC
The DNA here is from genome assembly GCA_963837025.1 of uncultured Alphaproteobacteria bacterium. Taxonomy (GTDB): domain Bacteria; phylum Pseudomonadota; class Alphaproteobacteria; order Rickettsiales; family JALZUV01; genus JALZUV01. The sequence continues at coordinate 836,692 of CAWILT010000002.1, read as the reverse complement.
TGTTTTTGCGTTCGCGCACCTTCACCTAGAATGTCATATGACATCATATAGCCTTTGCGATGTGCAGGTTTTGCACGTAACATGGCCTCATGAATATTGGTTCCCATTACAAATTGTGTGCCGATATAACGCACGGCTTGGCGCAAACTTTCACGTACTGTAGGCTCGCCTAAACGTCCTACTAATTTGCGCAGCATCATACCTGCTTTTTCGCCCTCAGGAGTACTAAATTCCAGCACCTTTCCCGTTAGCAACAAGCCCCAGCTTGAGGCATTTACTAATAGCGACTCACTTTTGCCCAAATGCTTATCCCACTCGCGACCATCAAATTTATCGCGAATCAAATCATCAGCCGTGTGGCTATCAGGAATGCGCAGCAATGCTTCCGCCAACGACATGATGGCAATGCCCTCTTTCGTGTTCAGCCCATATTCTTGCAAAAAGGCCTCTACGCCGTGGCCGGTACCTTCTTTGCGCAATTTAATTACAATTTTCTCAGCATCTGCAGCAATGCGTGGAATAAGCTTTTCGTAGCGCGGCAAACTATCGGCCAAGCGACGCAGCACATCCGCCTCATCTTCAAATGCAGCGGCAGAAATACGGTGATGTTCGGGGGTAACGGATATGAGTTTCATACTCAGCTAATGCCAGCCCACCGCTGCCCTGTCAAGCATCAGTCAATTGATACGGTTAATGTGGCATAGGCTTTGACAACCTTTGTAAAGTGCTTACCCTAAAATAATCTAAATGAAATGAGGTTACGTGGAAAAATGGTTTGAAATTAGTTTAGTTCAAGTTGGGGGTATCGCCCTAACCACATTGTTGATTTATGTATTACTCACCTTAATTGTGCGCCTCTATGGTTTGCGAACATTTTCAAAAATCTCTAGCCATGATTTTCCCATAACGGTTGCCATTGGCTCTATTTTGGCAACTACCGTTCTTTCTGATGAGCCATCACTAACTCAAGCTGTTTTAGCAATTTTCCTATTACTGCTTTGGAAAACGATATTCTCATTTTTGCGCATAAAAGGTTTCAATGGAGGTGATAATGAGCCGCTATTAATTGGCTTTAATGGCGAGTTATTAATAGAAAATATTCATAAGGCAAATTTAACTGAGCATGATGTTTACGCAAAAATACGCGAATCTAACTGCCTGAATCTAGAGCAAATGCGTGCCATTATTTTTGAATCAACCGGCGATGTTTCTGTGCTGCATGGCGAAAAAGACAAGTTTGACGAAAAAGTTTTGCAAGGTGTTAGGCGCTGAGCCATTTTCCTAGCCTGACAAGTGATAATGCATTAGCATTAAATACAGCGAAATTGAGTATATATGAATAAGAAGATTGTAATTGGTAAAGAAGAATGGGGCGCTTTGCCTGATTTAAACTTGCCTGCGGTAAAAATGCGCATTGATTCCGGCGCTAAAACATCTTCACTCCATGCTTTTAATATTCACAGCTTTAATGAAGATGGTCAGCGATTTGTGCATTTTGATATCCATCCTATTCAAAATAACCGCAAGCTCATCCAAAACTGTCGCGCTGCCGTGGTTGATGAACGGAGTGTCAGAAGCTCCAGCGGCGATGCTGAAACGCGCTGTGTAATTCGCACCCCCATCACATTGGGTGAAGAAACATGGGAGATTGAAATCACCCTCACTAACCGCGATTCAATGGGCTACCGCATGTTGCTCGGACGCGAAGCAATGAATAAGCGTGCCTTGATTGATCCTGATGCTTCTTTTTGCTTAGGCAATTTAGAAAGCGGTGTAGCTGCCTCGCATTATCACAAAATGCCTGCTAAGGCTGATGGTTTAAAAATTGTTTTACTCGCCAGCAATCCCGAGCTTTATTCAAATCAGCGCTTGATTGAAGCGGCAGAAGAGCGGGGGCATGACATTCAATTTGTAGATGTAGCACAATGCTATATGAATATCAGTGCTAATCAGCCTGAAATTCACTACCGCAGCGGCCAATCACTCAATGATGTTGATGCCGTTATCCCGCGCATTCGTCCAAATATGACCTTTTATGGATGTTCCGTAGCCCGCCAATTTTCAGCCATGGGCAAATATGTTTTAAATGATTCAGAGGCGATTACACGTTCACGCGATAAGCTAAAATCTCTGCAAATCTTATCTGCTAATAGCATTGCTATGCCCACCACTGGCTATGCAAAATCCGCGGTCGACACACGCAATATCATTAAAATGGTAGGCGGTGCGCCGCTTATTGTTAAATTGCTTGAAGGCACACAGGGCAAAGGCGTAGTGTTAGCCGAAACCAGTAAAGCTGCCGAATCGGTTATCAACGCCTTTAAAAGCCTCAATGCGAATATTTTAGTGCAGGAATTTGTGAAGGAAGCCGATGGCAAAGATATTCGCTGTTTCGTGATTGATGGCAAAGTGGTGGGATCCATCCAGCGCGAGGCCGCAGCGGGAGAATTTCGCGCAAATCTACATTTAGGTGGCACCGCCACTTCCGTTAAAATTACAGTCGCTGAGCGCAAGTTAGCCATCAATGCCGCTCGTGCCATGGGTCTTGATGTAGCAGGTGTAGATATTATCCGCTCAAAAGATGGCCCAAAAGTATTGGAAATCAACTCATCACCAGGCTTAGAGGGTATTGAGTCCATAACCGGTAAAAACATTGCAGGCATGATGATTGAATGTATTGAAAAGCGGTTAATGCGTAGCAAAAAGCAAAAAGATTTAACTGAACATTAAAGCGGCGGTTGCGTAATGCATGCGCTTGCGCTACGTTACGGCATCGCAAAAACTAATAAGAAAACTGCTATGACTGCTGCCGACAGCCCTAAAATTAAAGATTTAAGTTTTGAAGATGCATTGAGCGAGCTTGAAATTATTGTGCGAAAACTTGAAAATGGCCAATCCTCGCTCGAAAATAGCATTACCGATTACACGCGAGGCACGCAGCTTAAAGTACATTGCGAAGCCAAATTAAAGCAGGCCAGTTTAAAGGTCGAAAAAATCATTCAACATTCTGACGGCTCAACCACCACCGAGCCTTTCACCGCGCAAGGATAGAGTTATTATGGCAGATTTACAAAAAGCGCTCCAAAAGGTAGCCGATTCACTGAATGAAAAAATGGACAATTTGCTTCCGGGTGGTGAACGCGAGGCGGAAAATGTTATTTCATTTCCAAATGCAGCATCTAAGTCCAATAACACAGGCGGTTCCTACGCAGCTGATCAAGAAAATACGATTATCGAAGCGATGCGCTATTCGGCATTGTCTGGCGGTAAACGTTTGCGACCCTTTTTAACGGTGCAGTGTGCCAACCTTTTTGGCGTATCCGATGAGGCAGCATTAACAACTGCCGCAGCGATTGAATTTATGCATACCTATTCACTCGTGCATGATGATTTACCCGCGATGGATGATGATGATTTGCGTCGTGGAAAGCCATCAGCGCACATTAAGTTTGGTGAAGCAGCCGCTATTCTAGCCGGTGATGCGTTGCTTACCTTTGCTTTCCAAGTATTATCAAGCGATCAGGTGCATGCCAACCCTGCCGTGCGCTGCGATTTAATTCAGAGTTTAAGTCGTGCTGCAGGTTATAATGGCATGGTAGCCGGACAAATGCTTGATTTAGAAGCGGAAAATCGTCATCTTAGTGTAGATGAAATTATCCGCTTACAGCGCTTAAAAACCGGTGAGATGTTTGCCGTTTCATGCGAAGCAGGGGCTATTTTAGGTATGGCACCGCAAAAAATGCGCTCGGCGTTACGACGTTATGCGCATGACTTAGGTCTTGCATTCCAAATTCGTGATGATTTACTGGATGCGGAAGGCAAGCGTGAAGAAACCGGTAAGGCGGTTAACAAAGATAAAGTGGCCGGTAAAGCGACGCTAATTGAAGCTTTAGGCATAGATATGGCACGAGAGCAGTGCAAAACCTTAGCACAACAAGCTATCAATCATTTGGATGTATTTGATAAAAAGGCGGATATTTTGCGCGAGTTGGCCAATTTTATCGTCACGCGCCGCGGATAAATTTAACCAGCAATCTGAGATGATATATTCATGTTCAAACGCCTAGTTCTTATGGCAATTTTAAGTTTTGCAAGTGTGCAAGCCAGCGCAAACTCTGCTATTTGCGCAAATCCTAATGAGTATCAGGCTTTAAATATGCGAGCGCTGCAAAGCGAGCTGATGGTGGCTGCTCTAAGCTGCGGCCAAAAAAATCAATATAATTGGTTTGCCACACAGTATAAGCCCCAACTTACCTTCTATGGCACACAAATTGTCGGGTTTTTTGATCGTTATGGTGCGCAAGATAATGGCGTTAAACTTTTAAATGATTTTATTACCAAAATGGCTAATCGCGCCTCACGCGCCAGTTTAGGGCGGAGTCAACCGCAATATTGTAGCGAGGTTGCATCGCTCTATGGCGCCTTGCAGCAAGGCCAGTTTGATAAGGTGGCCAGCCTTGCTAATCAATATTATTCAACATGGCATCATGTGCCACTTTGTCAGGCATCCCGCTAGCATAATGAGCGCTATTGATAATCTCATCACTGCTATTGCAAAATTACCTGGATTGGGTCCACGCTCAGCGCAACGCATCACGTTGAAACTCTTGCGCGAACAAACGAAACTACTCGCGCCTTTAACCCAATCGCTTATCGCTGTACGCGATGAAGTCGTAACATGCGAAACTTGCAATAATTTAGATGTGCAATCACCCTGCACCATTTGTTGTAATAGCAAACGCGATGCTTCAACCCTTTGTGTTGTTGAAGGTGTGAGCGATTTATGGGCAATAGAACGCGGCGGGATGTATCGCGGTTTTTACCATATTTTAGGCGGCACTTTATCGGCTATTGAAGGGCGTGGCCCGGATGCTCTGGGCATACCTAAGCTTATCCATCGCGCTAGCCAGTCGGTAGTTTCTGAGGTTATTTTAGCCACCAATAACACGATTGAAGGCCAAACCACTGCGCATTATCTGCAAGATGCGCTCGAGCATTGCAATGTATCTTTGTCGCGTTTAGCTCAAGGTATTCCTGTTGGGGGCGAGTTGGATTATTTGGATGAGGGCACTTTAGGAGCCGCGTTAATGTCGCGTACAACCCTATAAAATTTAGCCGTAATCATGCCTAAAACTTCACTAATCTGTAACATTATTTAATTACGGCATTTGCTATAATCAGAGCGTGAGTAAAGAAATTTCATATCATAATAAATCGGCTGAAGCGAAAATTCAGAAGATTCATTTTACCGATTCAACGCAAGGCGATCACTTTGTGTTTTTTGAAGGGCATGAATTTGCTAACCGTTCTAAGTTGTTGCATACGGTACAAACCACACTTCCTGACCTTGAAATTATCAGCCATACTACGGTTAATGGACAAAATATTATTATTGGCCGCACGCCACATCAGCCTAAAGATTTGGTCGACAAAGTTCAAACACTCACCGATGAAAAATTCAAACCTTTCATAAAAAAAGAGGTAAAGAAAGTCGATCTCAATAAATTGCGCGGAAATATTGGTGTTTTAGCTCAATTTTTAATGATTGGTTCAGCCTTTTACGATGGCGATAAGCTTGAGAAAATAGCGAAAGAAGGTGCCACAAATTATTATAAAACCGATGATGGTAAAGCGAAACTTAAAACTTCTTTTTATGGTTTTTTAGGTAATGGTATTAACTCCATTTGGGGTGCGCAGAAGGAGCTTGATGAAACCCGATTACTTTATGCTAAGGAATTGGTTAATAAAGGCATATCACTGCGAAACGATGAAAATAAAAGCACTCTACCGCGTCCAGAAGATACCAAGCGCTTAGAAAAATCTGTTGACGACCCCACTTTTATGCAGCGCAATTCCATTCGTGTGGGAAGTGCCGTAAAATTATGGTCAAAAGTGGAATTAACAGGCGCAAAAGACGATGGGCTTAAGTTAAGCGGTTGGCTGTCTATCATTGGCAAAACCATCAGCTTACTCGGATTACCGGAAGATAAATTCAACTTAGAAAAGAAGCAAGGGCCGCTGACACGATTGCGTCGCGAATCCAATATTGTTTCCACTTTTTTTGATTGGACATCCACGTTTAGCCTTTTTGCCAGTTCGTTTCGCCGCGATAAGAACTTAACGGATGAACAAAAGGATGAAGTCAAAGCAAACCGTAAATGGTACTCACTTTTTGATTTTAAAAATACCGAATGGCGCAAAGGTGATAACATCCAGTGGTGGCAACTCTCAGGTGCTATGGCCTTTGGCTTAAGCCTACTCACGAAAGCATTTTCGCCTTATACCGAAAAGAAATTGGATATAGAAAACCTTAAGTCACACGCGTCGCTTGCCATTGCATCCAGTGTTAAGGCCGATTCACTGGAAGAATTAGTTTATGCCACATCGCAAATGATGCAAACCCGTGAGTTGCCAGAATTACACGATCAAGGTTTTGCGCGCACATTTACTGATATCGCTAATTTGCTAGAAAAGCACCATTCGGTTAATTTGCACCTAAATGCATCCAAGCCTATAGCCATCAATCAGCAAGAGCCTCAACAAACTGATCTAAAAATTGCCCCTCCAAATAAAAATCTTGAATCTATTTTAGCCAAAAAACCTGAAAGCAGCTTAGCTATGCGGGTTGAGAATGCTCAAAACGCATTAGATGTCGCAGTCAGCGCATCAATCTAATTGCTTAATCAGCGTTTAACCACAGTTAGCTTGAATTTGAAGTGTTAATCTGCAGAGTTATTCCATGATTGGAAAACTCAAAGGTTTAGTGGAATCAACATCAACCGATAGCGTGCTTTTAGATGTAGCAGGTGTGTGCTATCTCGTTTTTTTATCGAGTCGTAGCTTGCAGCAGCTGCCCGCTAATGGTGAAGCTGTTGCTTTGTTTATTGAAACCCATGTTCGTGAAGATCATATTCATCTCTATGGCTTTTTAGCGGAAAGTGATAAAAGCTGGTTTAATTTACTTTGCACGGTACAAGGTGTGGGCGCGAAGATGGCACTAGGCATTTTAAGCAGCTTCACACCAACCGAGATGGTGCAGGCTATCCATGCTCGCGATACCAAACTGCTCACCCGTGCCAATGGTGTGGGGCCCAAATTAGGCGAGCGCTTAGTTACCGAGCTTAAAAGCAAGGTTGATTCTATGCCCACCGGCGATATTGGTTTTACGGCCACGAACAAAGTAGCCGATTCCGATAGCCTTGAAACCATCCCCGCTATTGCGCCCACCGCCACTACTGAAGAGGCTATGTCAGCATTAGCAAATTTAGGCTATGGTCGTTCGGAAGCATTTGGCATTGTGTTGGGCTTGCAGCAAGAGCAGCCTGATGTTTCGCTCGAAGCACTCATTCGCGCTAGTTTGAAAAAGCTGGCACGCTAAAGACTAAATAGGCTAAAACAATATCATGAGCATGACCAGCCCCAGTATTTTAGAAGATGATAGCGATGAGGCTCAACTTCGCCCACAACGCTTGGCTGATTTTACCGGACAGCGCGGCGCTTGTGATAATCTAAAAGTTTTTGTAGATGCCGCCAAGGCCCGCAAAGAAACGCTTGATCATACATTATTCTATGGGCCACCTGGTTTGGGTAAAACTACATTAGCGCAAATTGTCTCTAAAGAATTGGGCGTAGGTTTTAAAGCCACCTCTGGCCCCATGCTTACCAAAGCAGGCGATTTGGCCGCCATCTTAAGCAACCTACAAGAAGGCGATGTTTTATTCATTGATGAAATTCATCGCCTCAACACGCTTGTCGAAGAAGTGCTATACCCCGCCATGGAAGATTTTCAGCTTGATATCATCATTGGTGAAGGTCCAGCAGCCCGTTCCATGCGAATTGATTTACCTGCTTTTACACTTATTGCGGCCACTACGCGCTTAGGCTTACTATCAAACCCCCTACGCGATCGGTTTGGCATTCCTTTGAAGCTCGAATTTTATAATGAGGCCGATTTAAAAACAGTTATCATTCGTGCATCGAAAGTGATGCGCACCCAGCTTGATGATCAAGGCGCTCATGAAATTGCCCGTCGTGCTCGTGGCACTCCGCGCATTGCAATTCGCCTTCTCAAACGCGTGCGCGACTTTGCCCATGCAGCGGGCGATGAACATATCTCACAAGCCTTAGCATCAAGCGCTTTGTCACGATTGGAAGTCGATGCACTGGGGCTTGATGCTTCTGACAGACGCTACCTTACCTATATTGCTGAGCATTATGCTGGAGGGCCGGTTGGTGTTGAAACCCTAGCCGCTGGCTTATCAGAACAACGGGATGGAATAGAAGAAACGATAGAGCCTTATCTGTTGCAAATTGGCTTTATTCAACGCACTCCGCGCGGCCGTATGCTCACAGCCACGGCGTGGAATCATCTAGGGTTACCCATTCCCAAAACACCCCATTCCAATCAAGGTGATTTACTTTCGTGAACCATTCTATCGCTCCATCATATACCAAATCCATCCGTGTATATTACGAAGACACAGATGCGGGCGGGGTGATTTACCATGCCAATTACTTCAAGTTTGCAGAACGAGCGCGCACCGATTGGTTGCGTGAACTTGGCCTTAACCAATCAGCTTTTCGTCAAAAATATGGGCTATATTTTGTAGTTCGCCATGCTGAAATTGATTATCGCGCAGCCGGTAAACTAGATGATGCTTTAATTGTACAGTCCCGCTTGCAGCAAATGGGCAATGCCAGTATAACCATGCTGCAAGATGTATTGCGCGAAGACGATTCCACCTTATTAGCCGCTATGAAGCTGGTTATTGTATGTGTGAATGAACAACTTAAAGCAACGCGTCTTCCGCAAGAAGTCCGACAATTATTTGAACCTATAACCGAAGAAAATTAGAGAACCATCATGCCAGAACAAGTTGATACCGCGGTACAATCCGTAAATTCAGGAAACCTAGCCGGTAGTGTTGGCCATATTGATATGAGTATGTGGGGCATGTTTATGCAGGCTGATTTTCTTGTTAAATCAGTAATTATCATGTTGCTGCTCGCCTCTTTTTGGTGCTGGGGAATTATTTTTGAAAAATGGTTGAGCTTTAAAAATGCACAACAACGCGCCGAGCGTTTTGAAACTGAATTTTGGTCAGCACAAGAATTGGATGCTTTCTATGAAAAAACGAAAAAGCGTAAGGTGTCGCACCCTTACGCCGAAGTGTTTTTAGCTGCAATGGATGAGTGGCATCGCAGTCAAAAATCGGGCAACAAAAGCGAAACGCTTACACAACGTTTAAGCATGCGCGATCGTATGTTCCAAATTATGCAAGTAACGCGTAACCGCGAATTGAATGCTTTATCGAAAGGTATTGGATTTTTAGCAACAGTGGGATCATCGGCGCCCTTTATCGGTTTATTTGGTACGGTTTGGGGTATTATGAATAGTTTTCAATCAATCGCTTTATCGCAAAATACATCGCTTGCCGTTGTAGCACCCGGTATTGCTGAAGCATTATTTGCCACAGCAATTGGTTTATTTGCCGCAATTCCAGCCGTTATTGCTTACAATAAATTTGCCGGCGAGCTTGATACATTTGATGGTCGTTTAGAAGATTTTTCGGTAGAGTTTAACACCCTTCTATCGCGTCAGTTGGAGAATTAAAATGGGCGCATCTATGGGAGGGGGCGGAGGTTCGCGCAGCAATAATCGCCGCCGTCGCAATACGCGTTTTACGGAAATTAACGTCACACCTTTTGTGGATGTGATGCTTGTTTTATTGGTTATCTTTATGGTTACCGCCCCTATGCTATCAACAGGCGTGACGGTTGATTTACCAGAGGCAAACGCATCAACCCTACCCGGACAAGATGAACCATTAGTGTTGAGTATTTCAAAATACGGTAAACTTACCTTGCAAGAAACAGCAGTAACCGAAGAGCAATTGGTGGATAAACTTGATGCTATCACCAGCGAAAAACGCGATACGCGTATTTTTGTGCAAGCCGATAAGGCGTTGGGTTACGGTGATGTCATGCGCATTGTAGGTAATTTGGGTGGCGCTGGATTCACTAAAGTAGCACTAATGACCGATAGTTTAAAGTAACGGTCTTCATCCATGAGCAGCTCATATAATTATCAAAAGCCGGCGCTTATCTGGTCTGCTGTTTTTCACGTTTTTTTGTTGCTTTTTGCCGTGTTTGGCTTACCTGAAATCTGGAAAGATCACCGTGAATCTTTGCCTACCGCTATGTCGGTTGAGGTGTTACCCATTACTGAAATCAGCAATATTAAACGCCAACAACAACAGAAAAAAGAGAGTGATAAGAAGTTTGAAACCGCTACTGCTAAAAAAGCAGTTTCGGAAAGCTCAACGGCTGTAAAAAAAGAGCCGGAAAAGAAAGATGTAGTGACTCCACCTAAACCTAAAGAGCCCGAAAAGAAAAAACCTGAGCCTAAAAAAGAAGAAAAACCTAAAGAAAAACCCAAGCCTGAAAAGGTTGAAAAGAAAGAGGTTGCTGATTTGGATTCTATTCTTAAAGGCGTGGAAGATGCTGCGAAGAAAGAACAGAGCGATAAACCAACTGAATCAAATGAGGAAAAAAAGCTAGCCAAATCAGATAATTACAACCCCTCTTTACCTATGGGTATGACTGAAATTGATGCCATACGTTCGCAGTTTGTCAAATGTTGGACTATGCCAGCAGGTGCGCGCGATGCCCATCAGCTTATTGTGGCGGTAAATGTGCGTTTAAACGCCGATGGTAGCGTTATTAGCGCTGAATTAGGCCGCGATGTTGGGCGATATAATAGCGATAGCTTCTTCCGTGCGGCGGCAGATAGTGCCGTGCGAGCGGTGTATAAATGCAGTCCACTACAAAATTTGCCGTCTAATAAGTATGAAACCTGGAAGTTTCTTCAGCTTAATTTTGATCCGAGTGAAGCGCTTTATTAGAGCTTATTCTTCTTCGTCATTTTCGCGATCGGCGTAAGGAACAGGCTCATAATGCATACGATAGGTGCGTTGCAATGGCGTATCTTTTAAATCTTCTACCAATTCGCGGCATAAAATAAACGTATCGATAGGCATTTCTTTTTTGGAAAAATGATGCGTTTTATTGGGAAATAAATCATCCATAATGAGGGCTTGCCATTCTTTACCATCAAATACGCGTGCTTTTAAATAACCACTGCTGCCAATGGTATCATAGGCTGGTTCGGCTTCATTACGACCTAAATTGCAGGTAAACATAAAGAATTGTAGATCGCCCACTTCGTGTTTATCGAGGCAATATTCTTCCCAAAACTTTAAGCCAGCGCGCCCCGTCATAATAATGCGAGGATACGGATTATCTTTGCTTTGATAGCGTAACTTATTTTTCTTTCCCATGGCCTGCCCTTCCTGCTTGCACCCACCATTTTGGGTTGCGTTCTTTTATTTTTGCTTCAGCCACTTGTGCCTCAACGATTGATGGATAAACAGCAAATCCCGTAGGACCACTACCACTCATACGCGCTATAATTACACCTTCAGTTTCTTTCAATTCTGCAATCATTTCAGGAATTTCAGGCACCATCGTTTCGGCAATTTTTTGTAAATCATTTCGTGTCGTTTTCATCATGGATTGCCATCCGGCTTGCGATTTAGGTGGAGTTATCATTAGAGGCATTGAATAATCATTACATCGCCCAAACACTTCTCGCGTCGTTAAGGGTTTAAGTGGATTAACTAATAGCACACCATAATCGGGCAAGTCAGACCATACAGAGATTTCATCTCCTATGCCTTCAGCAAATAATACTTGCGACAAATAACAAGCCGGAATATCCGCACCATAACTTGAAAGTTCTGCATTATAGGGCTCTGTTGAAAAATCAATGCCCGTGTGGGTGGTTACCACGCGTAACACAGCAGCAATGTCGGCAGAACCACCCCCTAAACCTGCAGCTACAGGCAACTGTTTTTGCAGATGAATACTATAATATGGAATTGGATATTTTTCTCTAAGCCTTGCTAACACGGTTAGGATAAGGTTTTGCTTTGTTTCTTTCGGCAAATGATGCGCAAACGCGCCTGTAATATGTAATTCATCTTCTTTAAAAAAAGGCAGACGTTTTGATACAACTAAGCGATCGCCAATTGAGGGGAAAAAACATACGGTTTGAAGCGTGTGATACCCTTCATGTTTGCCAGTAACGTGAAGGAATAAATTAACCTTTGCAGGTGCGAAAACATCAGCCATAGCTAAACGAAATTAACGTCAATTTCAGCAAATGATAGCGCTAATTGCAAATTAATCGGCAATAATGGGCTGTTTCTTATTTTTCAAAAGCACATCCGCGCGTTGCTCTTTACTTGCTTCAGCATTCTGCGGCAAATTTTGAGTATCATCAAGCGCTTCTAATCCATTAGCTATCTTATCTTTAATGGATTGCTCTTGCCCTTTTTCCACGGGGTTGAATGTTAACGCCCGTTCCCATTGATACTTAGCTTGCAATTGATAACCGGCCCGCCAGTAAGCATCGCCCAGATGCTCGTTTACAGTGGCATCCACTGGGCTTAAATAAACCGCGCGCTCAAGATATTTGAGCGAATTATCATAATCGCCAAGCAGATATAATGCCCAACCCATACTATCAATGATATGCGCATCACGCGGGCGCGCTTTGATTGCTTTTTCAATCATCGCCTTAGCTTGGTTGAGCTGTCTATTTTGAACCAGCCAGCTATAACCCAAATAATTTAATACGTCCGGTTGATCGGGCTGTAATCTTAATGCCTCTAAAAAATCATTCTCAGCCATTTTCCAATTACCGTCACGCTCATAAGAAATCGCGCGCGAATAAAATGCAGGCCAATCCGTGGCTTTCTTATCTTTGATGCTATCAATGCCTGCGCTGTAAGCTTCAATGGATTCCTTATAGCGCTCCTCGTTACGCAAAATATCGCCTTTAGCTAACCACATTTCTAAATTGTTCGGATCGCGAGCCAGTAGTGAATCAATCTGCGCGAGCGCATCATCAACATGATTTTCTTTTTGATATAAATAAGCCAATTGCAAATTAGCCATATCGCCATAAACTTCATCATTTTGAAGAGCCTTATAACCTTCAATTGCTAAATTATTCTCGCTAATTTTTTCATTAATTTGCGCGCGAATAAAATCGACAGCAATAAAATCTTTATTTAAATAACTCGCAAGATTAAGCGGAATTTGCGCAACTTCAATTGCATCAATGGCGATTAACACACTAGCGATACCAAAGAAAACTTCAGCACTACCCTGTTTATAATCAAGCTTTTCGGGTGGCGGAGTATTATAATTTAATTGCAAAGCTACATCCGCCTCGTAGCGTTTTTGAAGTATTGAAAATTTTTCTTTATTTTGAATACGTTTATAATGGTTGCCTACCATCCATGCCACATGGTGGGGCAGATAGCGGGCTTTTAGTAAATCGTCATAATAGCTGTTATTTTGCGTGCCTTTGGAATCTTCCAGCAATGCAAGTTGATATTTTATCAACATCTCAAATTCGCCGCCCGGAGTAATCAGCGCCTTTAAAGGCTCAACTGAGTAGGATTTATTTTGCGCCTGACTCACCCAAGCTTCCAAAAGTGAAACAACAATTAAGCCAAATCCATTTTCTGGTGCTTGCTTTAAAAAAGCAGATGCTTTGTCTAGATCACCTTTTCGTATCGCAACCACGGCTTCAATTAATTTGGGCGATAAAATAACCGCTTCATTCGAGCTTTCAATCTTCGATGCAAATTGTGCGGCAAGCTCAATATCACCTGCATTTAGTGCTAATGCATAGCCATCCACATATAGCTCATTATCATTATAGCCCATGCCAATCGCTTCATTCAAATGACTGAGCGCTTGCTTGGGTTCGCCATTATATTTTGCTAAAGCCGCTGAAAGATAATGCCCACTTACCGAATTGAAGTCAGGAACATTCATCTCTTTTTCAGCAAGCTCGGCTAGCTTATGATTTTTATCGCGGGATTGTTGAAAATAGGTTGCCCCACCACATGCACATAACATCGCAACTGCGACAATAGCAACAATACGTAATTTAAAAGCAGACAAAAGGCACCCTCTTTATTCTAACCTCTAGTGTATAGGTATTTATTGCTTGCACAACAGTAAGATTTGGTTAATATATTGCGGAAATTAACATTCAATTAGTTGTGCGAGATTATTACCATGGGAACTAAAAATAACCCCGAAAATCGTGGCTTAGTTACAGAGTTACGTATTCACGATGGCAAAAAAGTAAAGCCTATTCTTTACATCAACGGCAACCGCCGTTTCATCGCTGGCGTTTACGAAGATTCTGGCGATTTAGTGACTGAGAAAAGCTCAGGCAATGCATTGCCTTACGGTAGCTTATCTGTAGCAGGCTAGTTTGCTTTAAATATTTTAAAAAAGGCCGCTTTAATGCGGCCTTTTTTTATTACATATTGGGATAGTTTGGGCCACCACTACCTTCAGGCACAGTCCATTTAATATTATTTTCAGGTTCTTTAATATCGCAGGTTTTACAGTGAACGCAATTTTGCGCATTGATTTGAAATTTAGTTTGGCCAGCCTGTTCAATATATTCATAAACTCCTGCCGGACAATAACGCGCAGCAGGGCCAGCGTAAGTTGCGAGCGAAACGGTTAAGGGCTTATCAGCATCTTTCAATTTTAAATGAGGCGGCTGATCTTCTTCATGATTCGTTGCGGAAAGAAAAACAGAGCTTAATAGATCAAAACTTACTTTTCCATCGGGTAATGGATAGGTAATTTCGGAGCATTCGGAAGCAGGTTTTGTGTATGCATAGTCAGGTTTTTTGTGGCTAAATGTCCACGGAGCCTTGCCGCGAAACAAATAGGTATCCAGCGCGCTATAAGCCAACCCAGCCCACAAACCTTTGTGAAATGACGGGCGAATATTGCGCACTTGATGCAGTTCTTTATATACCCAGCTTTCTTTCAACATTTTCGGATAGTTTTCAGGTTTATTTTCATAAACCGCCTCAGCCGCAAGCATAGCCGATTTCATAGCGGTATGAGTGCCCTTAATTTTCGGCACATTTAAAAAGCCAGCAGCACATCCTATCAATACTGCGCCGGGCATAATCAATTTGGGTATCGATTGCCACCCGCCCTCGTTCAACGCACGCGCACCGTAGGAAATGCGGCGCCCACCCTCTAATAACGGTTTAACGGAGGGATGCATTTTAAAGCGCTGAAATTCTTTAAAAGGGTTAAGGTAGGGATTTTGATAATCAAGTCCAACCACATATCCAATAGCCACTAGATTATCTTTCAAATGATAAATGAAGGAACCACCATAGGTCTGGCTGTCCATTGGCCAACCCACAGAATGCACGATATGACCAGGCTTACTGTTGCTCGGCTCAATTTCCCATAATTCTTTCAGGCCGATGCCATAGGTTTGCGGGTCAACACCCTCACGCAAGTTAAACTCCTTCATCACCTGTTCAGAAAGATGACCACGGCATCCTTCTGCAAACATGGTTGTTTTAGCGCGAATTTCCATTGGGGGTTGATACGAATCCTTTTTCTCACCCAATTTCGAAATGCCAAATTCGCCCGTGCGCACACCTTTGACGCATCCATCCTCAATAATAACATTAGCCGCGGCAAATCCGGGGAAAATTTGCACGCCCAATGCTTCAGACTGTTGGGCAAGCCAGCGCGTTACGTTAGCAAGGCTTACAATATAATTTCCATTATTATGCATTTGTGGTGGGGTAGGTAATTTGAATTTCCCATTTTCCGTAAGAAACCAAAATTCATCTGATGTTGCAGGTGTATCTAACGGAGCACCTCGCTCTTTCCAATCGGGTAAAAGTTCATCTAAGGCGCGGGTTTCAATCACGGCACCTGAAAGAATATGCGCACCAATTTCAGAACCTTTTTCCAGCAGCATGATATTGATAGTCGTGCCTTCATCTTCGGCTAATTGCGCTAGCCGAATAGCCGCAGAGAGCCCAGCAACGCCGCCACCTACAATGGCTACATCGCACTCCATTACTTCAAATGCTGCATCGGACATTAAAAACCCCTTATCTATTGCTTTTGTCCATGCTAAATAAACTACATGGGGAATCAAGAATTAGCTATCATTGAATGGTATCGCGCCATGGGTGTTGATATGTGGGTGGATGAAACGCCACATAATCGATTGGCTACTTCCTCAAACCATTCTGAAAAACTCAAATCAGCGCCAAGTGAAGCAGAAGCAAAATCAAATCATGTTGCACCATTAACCCCCGCGCTTAAAGCATCACCGTCAGCACCTTATACTCCACCGGCAGAGGCTTTGCATAAAGCGCAATCTTTAGCTGCTAAGTGCACGACGATTGAGCAATTGCGCGATGCAGTACTTAGTTTTCGTGATCTTGGCATTTGTCGCTCGGCAACCCATCCTGTTTTTGCACAGGGCGTGGAACACGCTCCCTTAATGGTCATTGGTGAGGCCCCAGGCGCTCAGGAAGATCGTTCAGGAGTGCCCTTTTGCGGGCCAAGCGGGCAGTTACTCGATAAAATGTTGGGCGCAATCGGTTATAATCGAAATGAAAATGCATTAATTACGAACAGCGTATATTGGCGTCCACCGGGTAATCGCACCCCTACTGCTGAAGAAATTGCAATCTGCCAACCTTTTGTAAATAAACACATCGAGCTTCAAAAACCTAAAGTATTATTTTTATTGGGGGGAGTCGCTGTGCGCTCTGTTTTAGGTGAAACGTCACCCTTGTCCAGACTACGTGGAAAAGTCCAACAATATGGCACGAATAATATACCGGTCATTATATCTTACCACCCCTCTTATCTGTTAAGGCAGCCTACACAAAAAAGGTTAGCATGGAATGATTTATTGCAGCTAAAAGCCCTGCTCACAAACGATTAGAATAAAGGGTTAACAAACTCTTAACAATGTGCTACAAGGCGCAACTTTTAATTATTATAGGTTATGTTTTGATTCAGTTACTAAAAGCACGTTATGAGCTTTTTGCCTTATTGGCGATGCTTCTATTTATCGGACTTATTGTGCTATCTCAATCACCTAGCCGTAATTTTTTAAGTGCTTTATATCTTAGCACACATACAGCTAAAGCTACGGCATCTGATTTTATCCATAATAAAACCTATGTGAAGCTTACTCCCGCTGATGAAATTCGCTATGATGAAATATTTCGCATGCAGAAAAAAGCGGACTGGGCGGCTGCCGATGCGATTATGAATGAAATTTTAAATCCAATGTTAAAAGGTCATGTGTTAGGTCAGCGCTATTTAGCACCTACTTACAAAACATCAAAAGCGGAATTGGTTGAATGGCTTGATAATTATAGCGATCTGCCGCAAGCCACCCGTATATATGCCCTTGCTAAAAGCCGCGGTATTGAAGCGAGCCGTCCGGATACTACGCGCCGCAATTTAAGTGGGTATGGCGAAAGCTTTAAAAATATTCGTTTTGAAAGTCCGCGCATTGCTGCCATTTGGCGCGCAGGTCTTAGCTCTTGGAACAATGGAAATTATTCACGTGCTTATGAGCGTTTTACATCGTTAGAAAACACCAGCAGCACGTTGGGCGATTGGGATAAATCAGCGATAAGTTTTTGGGCTTATCGCGCAGCCGATGCTTTACATGACACGCAAAAAGCGAAGAAGCATCTTGAGCGCGCGGCGCGTTTTCCGCGCAGTTTCTATGGTGCACAAGCGGTTCATATCTTGGGTAATACTTTGGATGAAAAGGTCGCTTTGCGGGGGAAAGAATCTTTAGCTGATTATTTAATTGAGATTGAAGCGCCACAAACGCGCAACGCCTTACGACGCATTCAAGCGCTCACCAAGATTGGGCAAAAAGAATTAGCATTAAACGAGTTGGTTCATCATTATGCTTTGGCTGATGCACATGATCGTGTCGCGTTTGTTCCTTTAGCCAATAAACTTGAATTGCCCGCGCTACAATTGCGCATGGGCATAGATTTGGAACGTAAGGGCATTACTTCAGGCGAAGCACTCTATCCTATGCCGCGATGGGAACCGAAAAATGGTTATATTATTGATCCAGCGCTGGTATTTGCTGTCGCTCGTCAAGAGTCAGGATTTAATAGCAAAGCACGCAGCTATGCTGGCGCTCAAGGGACGATGCAAATCATGCCTGAAACTGCTAAATATATTGCTCAAAAGATGAATCTAAAATCCAGCACAAATCTTAACGATCCGGTTAGCAGCATGACGCTGGGTCAAAATTATCTGAATTATTTAGCCAATAAAAACTATATTCAAGGCAATATTGTATTGCTGGCTGTTGCCTACAACGCAGGCCCGGGCAACGCGAAACGCTGGTCACGCCAACCCGCGGCTATGAATGATCCGCTTTATTTTATTGAAACCATACCCTTTAGCGAAACGCGCGATTATGTGATGAATGTAATGACTAATTATTGGATGTATCGCGAAATTATGAATGATAACGAAACCAGTGTAACCGAACTTTCGCAAAATATTTGGCCCACCACTCAACCTATGACACCGCGTTTAGCGGCCATCCTTTCAGCTAAAATTAGAGCTTAATGCTGCCTCATTATCAATTAGAATTAGCAATTAAAGGAAATGTTGCTGGCACCGATGAAGCAGGACGTGCACCTTTAGCTGGCCCTGTTACCGCCGCGGCTGTTATTTTAAACCCACACTCCATTCCCGATGGAATTAATGATTCCAAAAAACTGAGCGAAAAAGCGCGCAATCGTTTAGCACAAGAAATTAAAGAATCAGCACTTGCTTGGGCTGTGTGCGAATGCGATTTAAATGAAATTGAGCGATTAAATATTCTACATGCTTCGATGGAAGCGATGCGCAAAGCGGTTGCGGCACTAAGCATTACGCCTAACCATGTTTTGGTTGATGGCAACCGCATTCCACCTCAACTCATTTGCGGCGCTTCAACCATCATAAAAGGCGATTCCATTAGCTTATCAATCGCCGCGGCATCTATTTTGGCAAAAACTGCGCGTGATGCGGTTATGAAAAAGCTTGCAGCAGATTATCCAGGCTATGGTTGGGAAAAGAATGCGGGTTATCCTACCCCTCAACATCTAGCTGCACTTGATAAGCTTGGTGTAACCCCACACCACCGCGTGAGTTTTGCACCGGTTCGCAACCACTTGATGAAAGCCAGCGCTTAAGCTATAACAACATTATGCAAAAAAAGACGCGATATTATGGGACAACCGGCCTTTTCGCCCAACCCATCGCGGCAGGTTTAGCAAGCCACCAAAAGGATATTTTTGATAAATCCACACTCGAATTGTTGCGCCTTGGCACATTCTGGCCTGATATTGCGGGAGCCGATGCCGCACAAAATAGCAAGCCATGCAAGCTGCGCTATACCAAAGGTACTGCTATCTTGGTAATCAATAGCACCCCCTCCAGCGCGTTAGAATTACAGCATATGCAACCTATATTATTACAGCGTATTGCTAAAATTATTGGGCATCGAAAAATAGAGCGTATTCAACTGATTCAGAATGGTTGATTCCTGCGGCGCAATCTTTATGCTGACAAAAAATTAAGGGAGAAGTTATGAAAAACTTTATTATTCTTTTTGCAGTGGTTGGTGTTTGTGCGTTGATTGGAGCAAATTTCTATAGCAGTGTTATCAAATCAAATGGCGCAAATGCGGATGAAACTGTTGTTGCTGGCGATGCTGCAAGCACTGCAGAGCCTTTAACATTGAATGTTGATGAGTTAAAAGCGCTTGGTGAGGCTAATCCAACTACGCCATCAATCGCTAAAGATGCCGTGCAAGTTGAGCCTGTAATATATGGTGATACCAATGCTCCCATCATCATTGAAGAGGTTGCATCGTTCACCTGCTCGCATTGCGCTAATTTTTATCGCGAAAAGTTTGATGCGTTAAAGCGTAATTTAATTGATACTAATGTTGCGCAGCTACATTTTTATTCGCACGTGAATGAAGGCCCCAGCGCCGATGCTACTTTATTGGTGCAATGCCAAGACACTAATGAGAAGCGGCAGAAACTTGTTGGCGCATTGTTGCGTGGGCAAGAACAGTGGGTATCTAGCGATTATCTGCCAAACCTCAAATCCATCGCACGCGTTAGTGGTATGAGCGATGTGGCGATTGATGCATGCTTAGCTGATGAAGCAGCATTCAAACGTATTATCGATAGCCGCCAACCTATCGTTGATTTAACGGCACTTGAAGGCACGCCGCATTTTCGTATTGGCAGCCAAACCGTTAAGGGATGGGATGTGGCTGATTTTGAAAAAGCGATACGTGAATCAACAAAAGCACAATAACTTAAACCTTTCAGCGCTTGGTCGCTTGACAGGGGGGCGCGAAATGTTAAAACCAACGCGATTGAGCCAGTATGAAGCCTGATTCATCATCTGACCCGCTTGAAGCGTTAGAAAAACGCATTAAAAAGGCACAGCATAAGCCAGAAATTGAACCTTCCGGCGCGCACATAGCCATGAGAATGGGCAGCGAAATGGTCGCTGGCGTGTTGGTAGGAGCAGGATTTGGTTATTTTGTTGATAAATTTCTCGGCACGTTGCCCATATTTTTGATGATTTTCCTTTTCATCGGAGCGGCTGCAGGAGTAAAGATGATGATGCAAACTTCAGCACGCTATAATCAAACCGATAATGAAGAAGAGTTATAGATGTCTAAAAGTCCACTCGCTCAGTTTGAAATTCACCCTTTACGAGAGTTAACCCTTGCTGGTTACGATGTTAGTATCACCAATGCAACCGCTGCTATGGCTACATCAGCTTTACTCATTATCATATTTTTAGCCGCAGGCATCCGTGGCCGCGCGTTGGTTCCTACGCGTTGGCAATCCATGGTTGAGCTCAGCTATCTATTTATTGCTAATCAGGTGCGCGATACGGTTGGCACAGCGGGTAAAAAATATTTCCCCTTAGTTTTCACGATATTTATGTTTGTGCTATTCGGAAATTTGTTGGGCATGGTTCCCTATTCTTTTACATTTACTAGCCATATTATTGTTACATTTGCTTTGGCTTTATTTATTTTTCTCTTTGTTACAATGGTTGCGATTTTTAAACATGGTTTTAAATTCCTTGGATTTTTCGTGCCTTCAGGTACGCCGTGGTGGTTAGCGCCCCTCATGTTTTTTATTGAGCTTTTCACCTATTTAGCACGCCCCGTTAGTTTATCGGTTCGTCTATCAGCCAACATGCTGGCGGGTCATACCATGTTAAAGGTTATCGCCGGATTTGTGGTTGCACTGGGTTTAATCGGCGGTTGGGCGCCCTTATCTTTACTGGTTGTATTAACCGGATTCGAATTCTTCATCGCATTTTTACAAGCGTATATTTTCACTATCCTCACCTGCGTTTATATAAGTGACGCGGTGCACTTACATTAACATTGACAACCATCCTCTAACATCTAAAAACACTACAAACTTTAAGGAGATTACTATGGAACTAGAAGCACTCAAATATATTGGCGTTGGCCTTACTGCAATTGGTATGTTCGGTGCCGCTATTGGTGTGGGTAACATTTTTGCTGCCATGCTCAATGGTATTGCGCGTAATCCATCTGCCGAAGGTAAACTTTCTAAATATGTTTACATTGGCGCAGGTTTGGCTGAGGCGATGGGTCTATTCGCTTTGGTACTCGCACTTTTGATGCTTTTCGCTTAATTCGCTTTAATCGATACCTAATCAAATGAGCGCTCAAGCAGCACAACAAACGAGCAATTCGATGCCTCAGCTCGATTTTGCAACCTACCCATCCCAGCTTTTCTGGTTGGTAGTTACGTTTGCAATTCTTTACTATGTGATGGCGCGGCACATCGTGCCGCGCATCCATATGGTATTGGAAAATCGCCAGCAACGGCTAGATTATGATTTAGATCGTGCATCCAGTTTAAAAGTAGAAGCTGAAAATGCGCGCGATAGTTATGAGCGTGCTTTAGTTGATGCGCGAACCAACGCGCAAGAGATGCTTTCAGAAATGACTGAGTCTATCAAACATATGTCGGATGAAAAGAATACAGACCTTGAAGCGGTGCTATCGAACAAAGTGGCTGAATCAGAACGCATGATTAATGAGGCGCGTATGACGGCTGAAAAAGACTTAGAGCCAACAGCTGTAGAAGTGGCAGTGACTATCATTGAAAAACTATCAGGCAAAAAGGCCGATAGTCGCAAGGTTTCAAAATTGATTTCGTCTTATACAAACGATAATCACAAACGGGTTAAAGAGGCCTCATAATGGAACCGCAAATCGATTCATTTGAGCCGGCAGCACAGGCTGACATTCAGGACACCCCCATTGACAACCCTGTTGCTATTGTTGAACAAGCCGAAACGCCTCAGGTTGATCATGCTTTCTATGTTGACCCCACTTTTTGGGTTTTAATATCGTTTTTAATATTCGTTGCGCTAGCGTGGCGCCCACTTGGCAAATTTTTAGCGAATGCTTTAGACAGCCGCTCACGCAAAATTGAAGAAGAGCTTGCTCAAGCAGTTTCATTGCGTGAAGAAGCTCAATCATTACTCGCTGAATACCAACGCAAACAACGCGAAAATTTAGAAGAAGCAAAACGTATCGTTGAGCAAACCAAACGCGATGCCAGCGCCATGTCGAAATTAGCAGAAGCGGAATTACGCGAGACGTTAGAAAAACGCAAACTGTTAGCGATGGAAAAAATTGCACAAGCCGAAAAACATGCGATACAGATGGTGCAAAAAAATGTGGTAGAAATGGCATTAAAAGCTAGCCATGAAATTATGTTGGAAGCTGCTAACGACTCTGATTCAATCGATAAAGCATTAAACGATATCAACTTGAAGTTGAAATAAAATTAAATATCCTTAATCTAATTTATTTAGAGATACGGTGTTAAAGTTGATTCATTTCCAAACTATTCTATTTTTTATTTTTTGGATATTGGCACCGCAATTTGTTTATGCCGGTGCATGGCTGGTGCCTGAAAAATCTTGGGAATCTTACCATAACATTACATATTATAGCACGGATAGATATACCGACTTTCAGGGTAACGAAATTGATCAACCGCGTTATGGTAAAATTGAAAATGGCCATCGTTTAGAGTATGGCTTGAATTCTCAATTAACCGTAGGTGCATCCTTAGCATTAGCGCGCGTTACGGGTAGCCAAAATAGCGCAATATTAGGCGGTGCTCCTTCCAATTCTACTAATTTAGGCATTTCAGATCCCACGCTTTACGCAAGGCACGCTCTGTATTCAAAGAATCATTCAATTATCTCAGCACAAGGCAGCTTTAAATTACCTAGCCATTTTGCGGATTCTACCGCTGCTCGTACTGGCTCAGATGAGATAAGCTTTGAGGCACGAATATTAGCTGGCCAAAGTTTTCAATGGAGAAATAATCATTTCGCGAATGCTGAAATAGGTTATGAATATCGCCCTAATAATAATGGCGATCTTCTTCATATAGACCTAACAACGGGGTTTCGAATTACACCGGAATGGATCATCATGCCCCAAGTTTTTAGTACTTGGAATTTAGGCGATGAAACCGGCACATTTACCCAAACCGGAAATGATGCTTATGATTTGGTTAAACCTCAAATTTCAGCTGTTTATCAATTAAACTCAATGCTCAGCATCCAAACGGGGGTATTTCACCACGCATATGCGCGCAACAGTGGCGGCGGTTCTGGCGCAACCATTGCTTTGTGGGTGCAACCATGACTCTTCACTCAACAAAATTAGGCGATATACTGGTAAATTCACGTCAAATTACTGCTAAGGCACGTGATAAAGCATTGCATATTGCGCAGATTTTACATGTGCCACTAGGTCAGGTTTTATTGAAGGAAGGCGAATGTAACTCACTTCAATTGCACCAGACCATTGCCCTGCAAAAACAAATGGAATTTGCTAATTTGCTAACGACACCACCCCATCCATCCTTATTGCAAATACCGGATTTAGTTCATTATATTGCATTAGAATTAGTGCCGTGGCGATATGATGTTGATAGTGAAACGATGCTAATAGCTTCCATTAATCAAGCAGATGCGCAGCATGAATGGGCGAAGAAAGAATATTCCCATTATCGTTTTGTCCAAACATCGCCACTTGATATTCAGCGTAGCTTGAGTGCTCATTTTTCAAAATCGCTTATTCATCAAGCAACCTATAAACTAGCGACAAATACTCCAAAACTCTCTGCAAAAACTTTGGTTAAAGATACAAAAAATGCGCCTTTCTACCTATTAATTACTGTTTTTTTGCTCGCGTTTTTATTTGCTCCTGAATTTGTAATCATTACAATTTTACTCATAATTAATAGCTTCCATTTGGTAACATTATTATTCAAAACTGTATTATTTTCAGCTGGTACAACCAAGCGCAGTGCAGTTTGGAATCGTCATGCAGAATACCCCCCACTCGCTGATATAGCCCTTCCGAGTTTTTGCATTTTAGTGCCTCTGTATCGTGAAGTAGCTATCGTCAAAACGCTAATAACACGTCTGAATGATTTAGATTATCCAGCGGCGAAATTAGATATTAAATTAATTGTTGAAGAGGATGATCATGAGACGTATGAGGCGATTTGTGATGCTAAGCCTAATGCAAAATTTACGATTGCAAAAGTGCCTCCTTCACAACCGCGCACCAAGCCTAAAGCATGCAATTATGCGCTACATTTTGCTACATCCGATATTGTAAGTATTTATGATGCAGAGGATGCGCCCCATCCACAGCAGTTGCGCGAAGTAGCGCATCGCTTTCATTATGCATCAAACAAGGTGGTGTCTATTCAATGTCGCCTCAATTATTATAATCGAAATCAAAACTTGCTCACGCGGTTATTTTCCATTGAATATGGCGTGTGGTTTGATTTAATGCTGCCTGCATTACGCGCCTATCGTTTTCCCATTCCATTAGGAGGAACCAGTAACCATATCAAACGCGCCCTATTGGTCGATGTGGGAGAATGGGATCCGTTCAATGTAACCGAAGATGCCGATTTGGGTATTCGATTAGCCGCTTTGGGCTATGAAACTGATGTGATTCAATCGCAAACACTTGAGGAAGCACCTATTCATTTTTTATGTTGGATGAAACAGCGTAGCCGCTGGATTAAGGGATATATGCAAACTTATTTACTGCATATGCGGCAGCCTTTAACACTTTATAGACAGCTAGGGTGTAAAGGGTTTGTGGCATTTCAGCTCTTTATTGGTGGCCCTTCAATAGTATTTTTAACAACTCCTTTTTTACTTATTTTTTCAGGATTATGGCTTATTAAACAACCGGTTTGGGTCAGTGCGCCAGCGCAGTGGGTGTTGCCGCTAAGTATAACGATGTTACTGTATGGCGTGATTTTGCATTATTGTTTTGCGGTTAGTGTCATTAAAACACGACATTGGAAAGGCATGTTTGGTTGCAGTATTCTTTTTCCGTTTTACTGGCTTCTACACTCGGTGGCGAGCTTTAAGGCAGTTTATCAATTACTCACCCGCCCCCATTATTGGGAAAAAACCGATCATGGTCATTCCATAAATCCACACAAAGAATGAGCTTGATAATTTAAAGGTTTTTCCGTAGCTTAGCGCCATGCTAATCCGTCCAGTTACGATGAATGATCATAGCGCAATGATGTCGCTTGCTGATAAAGCAGGTTATGGCATGACCTCATTGCCCCAAGATGCGCAAGTGCTTGAAGCGAAGATAAAATATTCCGAAGATAGCTTTGCAGGTGGCGCAGAAAGCTCAGGCGAGGAGCGCTTTTTATTAGTTTTGGAAGATGCAACATCAGGCGAAATTGTTGGTTCTACGGGTATTAAAACGCATGTTGGTTTGAGTAGTCCGTTTTATTCTTATAAACTATCCACGCTTATACAAGCAAGCGTGGAGCCCAAAGTTTATGCGCGTAATCGCGTGTTACATATGGTAAATGATTATACCGGCGTTAGCGAAATTGGCTCGCTCTTTTTGCGCAAAACCTACCGCCGCGATGGGTGGGGTAAATGTCTATCGCGTTGTCGTTTTCTATTAGCCGCGCAGTTTCCACAATATTTTTCGGATACCATTATCGCTGAAATGCGCGGCGTGCATGATGAAAATGGTCATTCGCCTTTTTACGCGCATCTAGCCAAGCATTTTTTTAAAATGGCCTTTCATGAAGCGGATTATATTAACGCAACTAAAGGCGGACAATTTATTGCCGATTTAATGCCTAAATATCCTATTTATGAAAAACTATTAGCACCTGAAGCGCAAGCAGTTATTGGCGTCGTGAACGAAGCCTCAAAACCTGCATTATTAATGCTTAAACGTGAAGGTTTTCGCTATCAAGGTTACCTAGATATTTTTGATGCAGGCCCTACTGTTGCGGCCGAAACAAAATTAATCAGCACCGTACAAAACAGTCGATTGATGACTGTGAAATCAATTAGCCCCACAGTACTTACTGAATCCAAATTTATTGTTATGACCACTGATTTGGCTAGCTTAAAAATAATGCAAATTCCGCTCCGTGTGACCGATGAAAATGAGATTATTATTTTTGAGAAAGATGCTGAAAAACTAGGTGTGTCAGTGAATAAAATGTTACGGGTAGTTGAAGTTTAATGATATTTAAATTTAGTTTTTTAGCTGCAATTTTAAGCTTTATTTCAATCGCTTCAGCCAGCGATTTAGCGCCCGAGATAGCGTCAAATGTTGAATTGAAAAAAGCAGTTTATGCTGATCATGCAATGGTGGTAACGGCGCATCCGTTAGCCAGTAAAGCGGCCTTAAAAATAATACAAAATGGTGGTAATGCAATTGATGCCGCCATTGCAGCACAACTGGTACTGGGCTTGGTAGAACCTCAGTCTTCAGGCATTGGAGGCGGCGCTTTTTTATTGCATTATAATGCCCAAACAAAAACGATTGATGGCTATGATGGCCGTGAAACTGCACCTGAAGCCGTTACTGAAAATTTATTTATAGTTAATAATCGACCCATGTCATTCATGCAGGCGGTTAAATCGGGCAAGGCGGTGGGTGTTCCGGGTGTTTTAGCGATGTTAAAGCAAGCGCATAATGATGGTGGAAAATTAAAATTTTCTGAATTGTTTAAGCCTGCAATTTTGTTAGCAGAGCAAGGATTTTCCGTTACGCCACGCTTACAAAAATCAATCGCCTATGCCACACAATTTGATATGTCGCCAGAATTCAAGCTGCTTTATTTAAATTCTGATAATACCCCTTTAAAAACAGACCAAATTTTAAAAAATCCTGCTTATGCTAATGTACTTAAGACTATTTCGGACAATGGTATTGCGGCATTTTATCAAGGTGATTTAGCTCTTCGCATCGCCAACGCCGTGCAAGCGCGCGGCGGTATTCTCAAAACTGAAGATTTAATGCATTATACGCCAATTCGACGCCCTGCATTATGTGGAGCTTATCGCTCCAATCGTATTTGTGGCATGCCTGCACCAAGCTCAGGAACAATTGCCGTGTTGCAAACGCTAAAAATCTTAGAAGGATTTGATTTAAGTGAGGGTGATTCGCCCGCTATGCATCACCTCATTTTAGAAGCTGAAAAATTAGCGTTCGCCGATCGTAACGCATTGGTTGCTGATTCAAAGTTTAGTGAGCTGCCCATTGATGAAATGTTATCTAATGAATATTTAGCCACTCGTCGCACTTTAATTGATCGTGAAAATGCCAGTAGCGATATTGCACGCGAAGGTATTATTTTACACGGCGCTGATAATACGTTGGACGCTCCCTCTACCACCCATATCAGCATTCGGGATGCTCAAGGCAATGCCGTTGCCTTAACCAGTTCGGTTGAACATAGTTTTGGCAGTTCCATTATGGTTGATGGATTTGTTTTGAATAATCAAATGACAGATTTTGCTTTTAATCCGATTGAGAACGGCGTTCCCATAGCTAATCGCGTGCAGCCTAATAAACGTCCACGTAGTTCAATGACACCTCTGTTTATCTTCAATAACAATGAGGATTTGCGTTATGTTTTGGGATCACCTGGTGGATCCTCAATTATTGGGTATGTTTTGAATGTAATCAATGGGGTTATTGATTGGCAAATGCCGCTACAAACCGCTTTAAATCAACCGCATTTTCTGCATCGCAATAAGCTAGTAGCTGAAGTTGAGTTGGGATATCCTTATATTGAAGATTTAGAATCTATTGGGCATCAGGTAGTGGAAATGCCACAAACCAGCGGAATCCATGCTGTTGAAATTACCAATGATAATACATTAATTGGCGCTGCCGATCCGCGGCGCGAGGGGCTAGCTATAGGCTATTAAAAATGCTGATATCCAGTGGTTTCAAAATCCATCGGGTTTCCGCTAGCATCGAGCACTACTACGCCTTGCCCATCATGCACTGTGCCAATGGCCGTTATTGTAACCTCAGTACGCTCTGACAAGCGCATTAATGCATCATTATGAATAATGGGCGCGGTAAATAATAATTCATAATCATCGCCGCCCGTCAGCATTAATTTATAATAACGGTCATCTTGATTAAGGACATCTCTTGCCTCGCGCGACAAGGTTAGCTGGCTTGTGTTTATGGTGATACCTACATTACTCGCATCTGCTAAATGCCCTGCATCTTGCACCAACCCGTCTGAAATATCCATGCAGCTATGGGCTAATTCAATCAGCTCCTGTCCAACTTCCAAGCGAGGGTTGGGAAAAAGATATTTATCTAACAAATAATCATTTGCTTCTAGCTTTCCTTCACGAATTTTAAGCCCTAAGAAAGCATTACCTATGCCACCTGTCATGTAAACCACATCACCAATTTGCGCTGTGCTGCGCCGTAACATGGTATTTTCCACTACTTCTCCGATTGCAGTTATACTCGCAGTGATTGGCCCTTTAATTTTGGTGGTATCACCGCCAAATAAATAAATTCCATATCGCGCTTGATCACTAGCAAGGCCTGATACAAATGCTTCTAACCAAGCAGCATTTGTATCTTCCGGTAACATAAGCGATAGCATATAACCCCGTGGCATCGCCCCTTTCGCAGCTAAATCAGATAAGTTAACCCGCAATAGTTTTTGTGCGATAGCGTCAGGTGCATCATCAGCGAAAAAATGCACTCCCGCTGTAATAGCATCAGTTGTAATCACTAACTGCCGACCCGCTTTAGGGGTTAGCAAAGCGGCATCATCTTTCAAACCTAGCCCCTCAGGTGCGGCAAGTGGTACAAAATACCGTGCTATCCAATCAAATTCTTTCACTCTTTAGGTGTACGAGATTCGCCACTAGATTGCGAGAAAGATTTTCCAGCTTTTGCAGTTAGCGGATTAATGATATGTTTTGTTTTATTCGGCGTATTACGATTTCCGTAACTACCATAATTTTTATGTTTATAATTGTGATGATAAGCGGGCTTTGTTTGATATCGACGATATTGCTTATATGGCTTATGTCCATAATTAAATCCATACCCTTGATGACCATATCCGCTATAATACTGACGATTGAAACTATTTTGTCCTAAAAAAACACTATAGCCAGAATTAGGCAAATAAACGGTTTCGCGTTCAACATATACCCGAGTTGGAGCTGCGTAACTTTGAGTTATATTGCTAGATGTATAGCCACGTTGACCGTTGCGATAGTCATCCATACTCACAAACTTCCATTCACCATTAGGTTGTTGGCACGCCATACCATTTACACGCTCATATCGGCCGTTAATTTTTATTTTATCAGTCACTTCACGACAATAAGGTTGTTCGTCATATTGGCTATTGCGGGCAATCGCCGACAATGGAAATAGGATGCAAATTATACCCAGCATTAAAAGTTTTTTCATACCCTCACCTTTCAAATTTATACTTACTTGCTTAGAAAAACGTTTCATCATCATAAGTAAACACCTCAGCAAAAAGTTGTTCATTGCTGATTGCAGCAATCTCAGACTCAGACTCAAATGAAGTTTCTAAATTCGGAAATTGCAATGCCGCCGCAATTAAAAATACAGCGGCTATTGCATAAACAGCTACAGGCAGTTGCCAGCGCATATCTTGATGCTGTGGCTTTTTGCGGGCAGCTAACGTAATGCGATTCGCAAGGTCTGAAGACGGGTTCTGAATTGCACGACTGGTAAGATGCTTTTCAATATCAAAATTGTTCATGCGGATATCCTCACGTTAATTTCTTCTAAATGTTGGCGTAAATTTGATTTTGCGCGCATCAATAAACTTTCAATTGCGCCTACTGAAATTTGCATAATTTGCGCCGCTTCAATGTTACTAACCTGTTCATAAAAGCACAAATTAAGTGCAGTTTGTTGGCGAACGGGCAATGCTTTAATAGCGATTTCAAGCTGGATATTTTCTTGCAGATCTATCATAGCTTTTTCTTGGCCATCGCGTTCATCAACAACTTCAAACCCATCAATTAATTGCAAGGGCGTGCGTTTTTTTTGATTATCTAAACTTAAATTTATAATCACACGGCTAAACCATGTCGTAAATTGAACGCCCTTTGACGCATCAAAACGCGATGGCTTTTCCCACAGCTTTAAAAAACCCCGCTGCACAATATCTTCAGCTGCTTCTTTTTGCGCAACATAGCGATATGCCAGCCGATAAAATCGGGTGCTGTAGGCATTCACTAAACTAGCAAATGCCTGATGATTACCCTGCTGGATTTGCTCCAACAGGGATACATCATCAAAAGGTTGTGCGTGATTCACACTAATCCTGTTTTTTGCCTTTTTTGCCACCTTTTTCAGGCAAAATTTCAATCATAATTTTGCGTTCTTCAGGCGTAAGCTTTTCAGCTAAATTAGCAATACGTTCGGCATTCTTTAATTTTGATTTTGAATGTTGTTGATTCATCGCTTCAGCTTTACTCATAAATGCCGCTTTATTAAAATCGGGCGCTTCGAGCATTGCTTTCATTTCATCACGTTCATTTTTATAGCTACCGCGGTTTTCTTTGCGGTCTTCGCGCATTTCTTTGAACGTCTCTTTCACCATTGCTGCTTTATCTTCGGGCAGTTTTTGCAAGGCTTGGTCAAACTTAGCTTTCATTTCAGCATGGCCGCCTTCATGATGCTCGGCAAAGCTAGCGGAGCTTACGCTAAGTAAGAATGCGGCAGTGGTGGCAAATAAGATTTTTTTCATGTTAAAAGTATCCTTTATGGTTGTTACCTTAATGATACGCGCCTGATAACTAAATCCTACGAATTATTTTTCGCTATTGGCTACTTCTTGTAAAACGCCATTAATAAAACCCAATTCAGGGTTATCAAAAAAACCACCGGAAATATCCATATATTCCTTTAATACCACGGGTTTTTTAGTATTTAAATGCAGTAGCTCAAAGCTACCCGCTGCAATGCATGATTGGATAAGCGGGCTTAGGCGATGGTAGCCACGTTTTTCATCAGCACTTAAAAGCTCTGTCAAAAAATGCTCCACTGCGCCTTTTTCTTCTAGCCATCCGCGTAAAAGTTTGCGTAAAAATTTCATGTCGGGTGTCGTGTCGGTTTTAAGTTGAAACACTTCTTCAGAGCGTTCATCCGATTCATTTTCAGGGTTAGCTTCATCGGTTAACAAATCTTCATTATAGCGCTCCACCCAGCGTTCAGCTGACTTTATTGGCACTCCAAAATGCTCGCCATAAATGGCCTGCACAAACACTAATCGCGCGGCATTTTTGCGGATGATTGAATCTTCACTCATTCATGGCTGATAGCATAGATGTTTTAAAAAGCGAAGGTTTAAAAAGTACAGTGCTACTGCCAGCCGCAACTTAAATTCATAAAACCAAATTCTGACTAGCGCTTTGCAAGCTCTTCGCCACTCGTTTTCATTTGCTCTTCATAGCGTTTGGCTTTTGCAACCCAATTATCATCGTAGACACTTGCATCTTTTTTTACTGTATTATCAACTGTTTGCTCATCAACACCAAATAATTTTCCGACGGATTTTGTAGCAGGTGTGAAAATATTCTCACTCGTCCATTTATCCCAACTTTGAAATTTTTTCGGTGCGGCCGCACGCCCGCCAAATAATAAGGTAGCACTCGTAGCAGCCCCTAAAGATTTGTATAATAGCATATGAGACACAGGATGGCGATTTCCCGTGATGAGTTTTTGTGATGCAATATTTAATCCAACGGATGCAACCGTCCATACTACGGCTTGTCCAAAATGGTGCACTTCGTGGCGATATAATTCATCGCCATATTGTTTAACCACTGGATTTCCTGGAGTTATATTATTTTCCAAAGCCCAAGTCATCGCTGCTTTATCGGCACTTTTACGATATGTATTACCGAAAATTTTCTCCATCCCACCGTTAATCCATTCCATGAAGTTTGGTGCGTAACGCTGCATTGCAATGGCAACGGGAACCGCTCCAATATCGCCGATCGCCTCGCCAATTACCCAATGTTTTAGCGCACCACCGAAGCTTACCTCGTGATGATGATGGTCGTGGTTATGGTTATGTTGATGCTCATGATTATGGTTGTGATCGTGACCATGATCATGATTACAAGCAGCATCCTCGCCATGATCATGCGACATATTGCACCAACTGGTATGGATTTGTTTACCAAAATTTTTCTGTGACCATGCAGCTACGAATGGATCAATAATATCTGTAGCGGCACAAACTAAAGCGTGATTAATGGTGTATGCCACGTCTACAGCCTTTTGTTCAGCTGTTTTATTCCGCTCGCGTTCTGCTGCGGACACTTGTTTATCTTGTATCATAAAAATTAATATAAAGCAGGATTGTTAAGATTTTATGACTGCCCTACCTCAAGCAACTTGAAATTCGCCATCGCTCTTATTTTCATCTAACGCACGTCGCGCGGATGGTGAAAGCAAAATATTTAGCTCACGTAGTTGTTTATCGTCAGCTGTATTAGGTGCGCCCATCAATAAATCTTCTGCTTTTTGATTCATGGGGAAGGCAATCACTTCACGAATATTGGGTTCATCGGCTAATAACATCACAATACGGTCAACCCCGGGTGCAATGCCTCCATGCGGCGGCGCGCCATATTGAAACGCGCGATATAAAGCGCCAAATTTATTTTCCACAAAGGCTTCATCATAACCTACAATATCAAAGGCTTTGAGCATAATATCGATACGGTGATTACGAATGGCACCTGATGATAGCTCAATGCCATTGCATACAATATCATATTGGAACGCTTTAATAGCCAACAAATCTTCATCGGATTTTGCTGCTTCAAGCACTTCTAACCCGCCTTGTGGCATGGAGAATGGATTATGTGAGAAATCAATTTTTTTCTCGTCTTCATTCCATTCATAATAAGGAAAATCAACAATCCAACAGAATTTAAATTCATTTTGATCAATCAATTCAAGCTTTTCACCCAGATATTTTCGTACACTACCCGCAACCTCGCCCGCTTCAGCATAAGCGCCAGACGCGAAAAATACAGAATCACCATTTTGTAATCCGCATAGTGATTTCAGTTGCTCCAATTTTTCTTCATTTAAAAACTTCGCGATGGGCGATTTTGGCGTGCCATCCTCTAAAAACGTAATATAGGCTAGCCCTTTAGCGCCCACACTCTGAGCATGCGCAATGGTTTGATCAAAGAAGCTGCGCGGCATTTCTGATGTTTTAGGGGCAGGAATAGCGCGAATATGACCGCCCTTTTCGATAATGCCGTTAAAAATACCAAAACCAGAATCGCGCCAAATTTCAGTGGCATTAACCAGCTCAATTGGGTTACGCAAATCGGGTTTATCAACACCGTATTTTAGCATCGCTTCATCGTAAGGAATGCGCGGGAATGAACCTGAAACTACTTTTTTATCGCCGCCAAATTCGTTAAACACACCTTGCATTACGGGCTCAATTACGCTGAACACATCTTCCTGCGTAGCGAAACTCATTTCCATATCCAACTGATAAAACTCGCCAGGACTGCGATCAGCGCGGGCATCTTCATCGCGAAAGCACGGTGCGATTTGGAAATATTTATCAAAACCTGAAACCATTAATAGCTGCTTAAAAATTTGAGGCGCTTGCGGCAACGCATAAAATTTGCCCGGATGCACACGACTTGGCACAAGATAATCACGCGCGCCTTCAGGGCTAGAGCTGGTTAGGATTGGTGTTTGCACTTCGGTGAAGCCTTGTTGAATCATCGCCCAGCGCATATGTTGAATAACTTTTGCACGCATCACAATATTTTGATGCAGCTTCTCACGTCGCAAATCAAGAAAACGATAAGTGAGGCGCGTATCTTCAGGAAATTCTTTGTCGGTATTTACTTGTACAGGAAGTTGCTCAGTGGCAGGTGCAGATTCAACATGCCAGCTTTTTACTTTCACTTCCACTTCGCCCGTGGGGATAGCTGCATTGACCGCTTCAGCTGTGCGGGCAATCACTTCGCCTTCAATCGTGACCACACTTTCATTACGCACTTTTGAGAAAGCATCGGAGTCTTTTTTGCCTTCTGTTACCAATTGGGTAATGCCATAATGGTCGCGCAAATCAATAAACAATAATTCGCCATGGTCGCGGCTGCGATGCACCCAGCCCGATAATTTCACACTAGCGCCAATATTGGCCTTTGTTAATTCACCACAATGATGTGTACGATATGCGTGCACTTGGATTTCCTTTCAATTAAAAGGGTTATATAGTAGTATTCATTAGAAATGCCAAGCAGCGATGGACTCTATTAATGAATGATAAGCAATTTTTATCTGAAGGCGCTATTTTCAAATATAAACTTGGCGAAGACTGGCAAACCCTTAATCCTGCGATTCAAAAACGTTTCGACAAGAATTTAGCTGTAGGTGAAGAGATTAATTACGAGGGCGTGATGACTCAAATGCAAGCCAGTATAATGGGCCTAGTTTTTGCTAATTTGATGCGCCCTATCGGATGTTTACAACCGTTCACCACCAAGGATACACCCGTAATCATTAAGCTCTATAGTGATGAGCAAGGATACCTTTATAAACATCGCCAATATTTGCGCGGCAATAAAAAGCCTTTCACTTTTATATCGCGCATGAAATTAAATGAACATGATGAAGTATTAGAACTTGTAGACTATGGATTTGGCATGGTGTTACATGTTTCAGTTAATGAAGATAAAAATCTTCATTTTTTTAGCGACCATTATTTTTTGAAATTGGGCAATTATCGCATTAAAATTCCACTTATTTTGACACCAGGAATTACGAATCTTACGCACTATAACATTAACGATGAAAATTTTCACATTCGTATCGACATCAAACATCCGCTTTTTGGCCAAATGTTTTTGCATGAAGGACGTTTTTGGGAGAAAGGAGCAATACCCCTAGATGATTACCTTAATATTGATTTTGCTAGTGATACAGGGCGCCATCGGCGCGTTTGATGTTTTTTATAATCACGAATGGGTGGCACGTTTACCAAAACAACCCACTGCATCTTTAGAACTTAAAATCCATGGCGTTCGCGCGGTGCTATATGCAGTACTTTTCGCTGGCATTGCATGGTATGAATGGCTAGGTGCATGGGTATATATTTTTTCAGCCTTAATTTTAATAGAAATTATACTCACTCTATGGGATTTTGTTGTGGAAGATAAAACCCGCAAACTAACCCCACAAGAGCGCATTGTTCACACTTTATTAGCAATGAATGGCGGGGCTTACGTAGGATTATTGGGATTCATTATGTTTACCCAATGGGTTAGCGAACCCACACAACTGGCTGCCGTAAATTATGGATGGATTTCTTGGCTATTAAGCCTCTATGCAGTTGGAGTATTTTTATCGGGTGTGCGCGACAGTTTTGCTGGATTCGTAACCCTACCACGCCTAATTAAACAAACTGCCTAACTTTAACCGATTCATGTTGTAACAACGTTGCTTTCACTTCTTCGCCTAGGGCATATTGGCCAATGCTGCCATCGGTGCGCGTGATGCGATGACAGGGCACAATGATAGGTAACGGGTTTGCACCACAGGCGCTTCCAGCGGCACGCTCTGCTTGCGGATGCCCCGATTTTCGGGCCAATTCGCGGTAGGTGATGGTTTGGCCAAAAGGTACCATCATCATCGCTTGCCAAATGCGGCGCTGAAATAATGTGCCACTATTCGATAGGGGGAGATCAAATTCGTGGCGTGTGCCTGCAAAATATTCGTTTAATTGAGCTTGAGCATCGCTTAACACATGCGTATTAATGCCTTCTTTTTCGGGGCAATCTATGGGCACTTGCACGGCGCGCATAGCCACTAAAATTGCGGCATTGGCTTTTTCATGTAAAACATAGAGCAACTCCGCTGCTTCAGCGACAATAACCAATCCACCAATAGGCGTATGTACTGTACGGGCTATCTGACTCATAATTCTAGTAATTATCATGTTTTTGCCTATAAATGCAACTATGAATGAAAAAATTGTTAATAATTTAGCGGCTGGCGACTTGATTGCTTACCCTACCGATACCGTTTATGGCGTGCTGGCAGACGCTACTAATCCAGCCGCAATCGCTAAATTGTATGCGCTTAAGGCACGCGATAAAACTAAACCTTTACAGCTTTTAGTTGCATCAATGGAAATGGCCAAGCAGCTAGCAGAATTTTCTATCGAAGCAGAGCGCTTATGCAAAATTTGCTGGCCTGGAGCATTAACATTAGTGCTACCTTTAAAATTGCCTACCCTTTTAAGCCCGTCGCTTTATAGCACCTTCACTACCGTTGGTTTACGGTTGCCCAATAGCCCTCAGCTAGTGGAGGCATTGCAGTTATTTGGCAAGCCTGTTGCGGCTTCAAGCGTTAATTTAGCAGGGAAACAACCATTACAACACGCCGCAGATATAGCATCAACCTTCCCCAATTTAGCGCTCATAAAAGGTGAAACAGGAAGCATTGCTTCAACCGTAGCAGAATTAAAGAATGGAAAATTGATTGTGCATCGGGAAGGGTTATGGAGCAAAACACAATTAGAGGAGTTTTTGTAGTGCCTATCGTTTTACAGAAAATTGAATCTTGGCTCGAACAAGCCAAGCAACATGACCATATCATCGAGCCCACCGCCATGACGTTAGCAACAGCAGGCCTTGATGGTTTTCCATCAGCTCGCACGGTGCTGTTGAAGGCCATTGATGAACAAGGCGCCGTATTTTATACCAACGGAAATAGCCAAAAAGGCCTTGAACTAGCCATTAACCCGCAAGCATCATTGCTCTTTTATTGGATGCCCTTAAAACGTCAAATTCGCATTTCAGGCACGGTCACCGCGGTGAGTGAACATGAATCGAATGAGTATTTCGCCAGTCGTTCACGTGGCAGCCAGATTGGGGCATGGGCATCACATCAATCTGAAACACTTGAATCCTATGAGGCGCTCATGCAGCGCACGAAAGAATATGAGACTAAATTTGAGGGGCAAGAGGTTCCGCGGCCTGAATATTGGTATGGTTGGCGCGTTTCACTTAACCGCGTTGAATTTTGGCATGAAGGCGAGTTTCGCTTGCATCATCGCGAACTTTATGAACGCGAGGCGAGTGGCTGGAAACATACGTTACTCAATCCATAAAACCCTTGCATTGGTGGCGTTT
This sequence comes from uncultured Alphaproteobacteria bacterium, assembly GCA_963837025.1. Classification (GTDB taxonomy): domain Bacteria; phylum Pseudomonadota; class Alphaproteobacteria; order Rickettsiales; family JALZUV01; genus JALZUV01. Next base: position 799,108 of record CAWILT010000002.1, on the reverse strand, counting down.
GCGCGCTATAAGCCGCGTTCGCTTGACACATTGGGCTAATTGGCATGCCTTATGGTCATTTTTATGAAGCATCTAAATATGAGGATAGCAAAATGCCTAAAATGAAGACTAAAAGCGGCGCGAAAAAGCGCTTCTCTTTCACCGCTACAGGTAAAATTAAAGCCGCAGGAGCTGGTAAACGCCATAACCTTCGCAAGCGCTCTAAGCGTTTTATTCGCTCCACGCGTGGAACGGAAATTTTATCCGAAGCTGATCAAAAAATTGTTCGTAAATTTATGCCTTATGGCGGCAAATAAACGAATCCTAACGATTTAAGAAAGAGAGAGACACATGGCTCGCGCACAATCATCACAGACACACCGTCGTCACAAAAAAATTATTAAAATGGCAAAAGGCTATCGTGGCCGTGGCAAAAGCTGTTTTCGCACCGCTGTTCAGCGTGTTGAAAAAGGGCTACAATACGCCTACCGCGATCGCAAAGTTAAAAAACGCACCTTCCGCGCTTTGTGGATTCAACGTATTAACGCTGCCGCACGTATGCATGATATGACTTATTCAACCTTTATGAATGGTTTGAAAAAAGCAGGTATTGAGCTTGATCGTAAAATTCTTGCTGATATGGCAGTTCACGAAGCAGAAACATTTGCAACCATTGCTAAAGCGGCTCAAAAAGCGCTTAATGATGCAGATAAGAATACGGCTGAAAAGCCTGCTGCTAAAGCAGCATAAGGTTAGCCGCTGATGGCTAACACCGCACCACAAACCGAGGCTGGCACAGCAAGTGAATCACTTGCTGCCAGCCTTTCTGCTTTAAAGCTTGCTACATTAACGGCAATTGCAAATGCCCAATCGCCTGAGCAATTGCAAAATACGCGTGTAGAAATATTGGGTAAAAAAGGTTCGCTCACCGCACAGCTTAAAACCCTAGGCTCTCTAAACCCTGAAGCGCGCAAAGCGGTAGGGCAACTCGTTAACCTTATTAAAACTGAACTTGAAACGGCGTTTGATCAGCAAAAAGAATTGCTCGAAAACAAGGCGTTGGAAGCCCGATTAGCGAACGATAAAATTGATGTTACCCTGCCCGCTCGCAGCAGTGCACGAGGCTCACTTCATCCTATCACCGCAGTCATTGAAGAAATTATCAGTTTCTTCGGCGATTACGGTTTTCATGTAGAAGAAGGCCCTGACATTGAAGATGAGTTTCACAATTTCAATGCCCTTAATATCCCCGATTCGCACCCTGCCCGCCAAATGGCAGATACATTTTACCTAACAGGTGAAGAAGGTGGCGAGCATCCTGTATTGCGCACCCACACTAGCCCTGTGCAAATTCGCTCTATGCTCAAACATGGTGCGCCGTTACGCGTGCTGGCGCCCGGCAGCACCTATCGCTCGGATTCAGACCAAACTCATACCCCTATGTTTCATCAGGTTGAGGGCATCGCCATTGATAAAGACATTCATATGGGTCACCTCAAAGGGATGCTCATCGCCTTTTTGGAAAGCTTCTTTGGTGTGAAAGATTTGCCCGTGCGTTTTCGCCCCAGTTATTTTCCCTTTACCGAACCTTCAGCGGAGGTTGATATCGGGTGTACGCGCGCTGGCGGCAGTTTGCAAGTAGGCGCTGGCGACGATTGGCTTGAAATTTTAGGCTGTGGCATGGTGCATCCTAATGTGCTTAAAGCCTGCAATTTAAACCCCGATGAATGGCAAGGCTTTGCATTCGGCATGGGCGTTGAACGGTTGGCCATGCTCAAATACGGCATTCCCGATTTGCGAACCTTTTTCGATTCCGATATTCGCTGGCTAGAACATTATGGATTCACCGCACAAAAACTAACCGAAATGCGCCGCTAATTATTGGGTGTTATCATTCTGCCTCTCATTTAAAACAAAGCAAAATCTATGAAATTCACGCTCAATTGGCTTAAAGACTATTTAGAAACCGATGCATCATTGGATGAAATTGGCGATAAACTAACTGCGCTAGGGCTTGAGGTGGAGTCCATTACGAACCCTGCCGCTTTATTGGAAGCCTTTACCGTGGCACAGATTGAATCAGCCACGCAGCATCCCGATGCTGACCGATTGCGAGTTTGTCAGGTCAATACGGGCACTCAAATTTTGCAAATTGTATGTGGTGCCCCCAACGCACGGGCGGGCATTAAAGTAGCGCTGGCTCAAGAAGGAACAATTATTCCTAACGGCGAATTTAAAATCAAAAAATCGAAAATCCGCGGAGTAGAATCCAACGGCATGTTATGCTCATCATCAGAGCTTAATTTAGGCGATGAAGATGGTGGCATTTTGGAACTACCTGAATCCGCTATGCTCGGCCAACCCATTGCCGAAACGCTCGGCATTAACGATGCGGTTTTTGATATTGCCATCACCCCTAATCGCGGTGATTGTTTGGGCGTTTATGGTATTGCTCGCGATTTAGCCGCTGCCGGTATGGGGCGTTTAAAACCGTTAAATATACCCTCCATTACAGGCGCCGCACCAATAACAAACGTTTCACTGAATGATGATGGATGCACGCATTTTATTTCTGCTGAAATTCGGAATGTTACCAATGGCAAAAGCCCCCAATGGATGCAGCAACGCCTTAAAGCTGTCGGCCAGCGCCCCATCTCAGCGCTTGTCGATATTACAAATTACATCAGCATCGCATTTTGCCGTCCGTTACATGTGTATGATTTAGATAAACTACAAGGCTCTATAAAAGTGCGCACCGCCCATCAAGGTGAAAGTTTTGCAGCATTGAATGATAAAACGGTTTCGTTGCAGGGCACTGAGCTTGTTATTGCCGATGATTCAGGTGTGATTGGTCTGGCAGGAATTATCGGCGGCACATCTACTGCATGCGATGAAAACACGCAAAATGTGTTATTGGAAGTCGCTTATTTTAACCCCATTCGCGTTGCTAAAGCAGGTCGCGCCTTGGCCATTGAATCCGATGCGCGCTATCGTTTTGAACGCTCGGTTGACCCTGCATTTTTGGCTCAGGGTGCAGCTATCGCGGTTGAAATGATTACCCAACAATGCGGCGGAAATTCCAGCGCTTTAGCTAGTTTTGGCCAAGCTGCAACTGCCGTAAAACCAATTACATTTAATCCTCAGCGCATTAACCAATTAACCGGTTTAAATGTATCTGAAGCTGACCAAAAGACCCTTTTAACGAAGTTGGGTTTTACCTTTTCAAACAATATCACCACGCCGCCATCTTGGCGCCCGGATGTAAAAGGCATAGCTGATTTAGCTGAAGAAATAGCCCGTTTAATAGGCTATGAGAATATTCCCATCACCCCACTGAGCAAACCTGCCCTACCCACGCAGCCCCGAAGCGATATGCAGCAACGCGCGGTAACTGCCAAACAAACGCTCGCCCAATGTGGCTTGCAAGAGGTTTGCCATTGGTCATTCATGTCATCAGAAATAGCCCCTTTATTTGGCGGCGCGCACCAAGCCTTAAAATTGTTAAACCCTATCAGTTCTGAGCTTGACCAAATGCGGCCCAACCTATTGCCGCACCTCATTTCCGCTAGTAAACGCAACTATGATAGAGGTCTTATTCAAACGGCTTTTTTCGAGGTGGGTTTGCAATATCACTCAACCTCACCTAAAGGCCAAACGCTGATGGCGAGTGGATTATTTAGCCGTAATCAGCAATCTAAAACAGCGCATCACCCAGCACGAAACAGTGATGTTTTTGATGCAAAAGCTGCAATTGAGGCGGTTATTAATGCAAGCGGGTTTGATGCTGCACGCTTACAAATTGATGATTCTGCACCCGATTGGTATCACCCCGGTAAATCGGGCAGCTACCGTTTAGGCAAAAATGTGATTGCCAGTTTTGGTGAAATTCATCCGGTTATTGCTAAGAAGATGGATGTTGAAGAAGGGCTAATTGGATTTGAAATTGCGCTAGAATCAATTCCCTTTTCAAAGCAAAAAACGAGCACGCGACCTGTGCTTGCGTTGTCGGAATTTCAATCGGTTTCACGTGACTTTGCCTTTGTTGTGCCACAGAATATTCCAGCTGCATATATAATATCTGCTGCCCAAAAAGCGGATAATAACTTAATTCAAAACGTTGATTTATTCGATGTGTATCAGGGTAAAGGCTTAGCAGATACTGAGAAATCCTTAGCATTACGAGTGACACTACAAGCCACTGATCGCACCTTAACAGATAAAGAAATTGATGCTATTTCAGATGTAATTATTGCTAATGTTCGCGCCGTTGGCGCAAAATTACGGGCGTAATAAACGGTGATTATTCTACTCTCACCCAGCAAAACCCTTGATTTTGAGACACCGCATTTGCCGGTTGAACCTACTCAACCTACATTACTGAAACACACCAAATTTTTAGCAGAAAAATTGAATGCGCTTAATACTCAAGATATTTCAGATATTATGGGTGTCAGCGAAAAATTAAGCGAATTAAATTATGATCGCTTTCAAAACTTTAAAACGCCTTTCACTCCTAAAAATTCACGCTCTGCCATTTTTGCATTTAAAGGTGATGTGTATGGTGGGTTTGATGTTGAGCAGCTCAACGCGGCGCAATTGCATAAAGCCCAAAAACAGGTGCGTATTCTATCTGGTTTTTATGGTTTACTTAGACCGTTTGATTTAATGCAACCCTATCGTTTAGAAATGGGCACGAAACTCGCTACCGAAAAAGGTAAAAATCTTTACGAATTTTGGGGCGATGTAATAACTGATCACATTAATCAGGCATTAAAAGATAGCGGCTCAGATACCGTTATCAACTTGGCTTCTAATGAATATTTTAAAGCCGTGAACCCAAAAAAACTTAACGGAAAACTGGTAACGCCTGTATTTAAGCAAATTAAAGGCAATCAAATGAAGGTGATTGCTTTATTTGCCAAACGCGCGCGAGGCATGATGGCACGGCATTTAATTTGCAATTCTGGCGAGCTAGAATCGTTTGTAGAAGCTGATTATCGCTATGATGAAACTTTAAGCGACTCCCACACACGTTTATTCACGCGTGCGTCATAGCAACATTATTACTAAAATTTCTCATTTAACGCGATGAATGACTAAAAATTCATTTTATTTTAAGGGTCAAGCATTTATAGTGCTTAAAAATAATAACAATTCCCCAAAGGGCACCATCATGAGCAACGACCGCAGCCAAAATATTCAAGATGTTTTTCTCAACACGCTTCGCAAGAAGAAAGTGCCCGTTACGGTATTTTTAGTTAGCGGTGTTAAATTGCAAGGTAATATTACTGGCTTTGATAATTTTAGCTTAACGTTGCGCCGCGGGCCTCAAATGCAATTGGTTTACAAACATTCTATCGCAACCGTGGTGCCAGCTGGCCCCGTTACTTTTTATGAAGGCGATGAAGATGAAATGTCTTCCGATTACGAAGATAGCAATGAAATTCAGGGTCTTCCCGCTGGTGTTTAGCTGCTTTTAGATGAGCGAACGCTTAGCCATTATCATCCCACTCGAACCCGGTAGGGAACGTCGATCACTTGAAAATCGCGAGAGTGAAGCCATTGGATTAGCCAATGCAATAGGACTGGAACCAACATTTACAAAAGCGATTAACTTGCGCGAAAAGCGCCCGAGCACCTTGTTTGGTAAAGGCACGGTTGAGAGTTTGCAGCATGAATTTGCCAGCCTTGATATTGATTTGGTGATTATTGATGGTACATTAAGCCCCATTCAACAGCGTAATTTGGAAAAAGGGTTTGGTGCAAAGGTGATTGACCGCACCGCGCTAATTCTTGAGATTTTTGGAGAGCGCGCGCGTACGAAAGAAGGCACTTTGCAGGTTGAGCTCGCCTCACTTAATTATCAAAAAAGTCGTCTTGTACGCAGTTGGACTCACCTTGAGCGGCAACGTGGCGGGGCTGGCTTTATGGGTGGCCCAGGCGAGACGCAAATAGAATCGGATAGACGCCAAATTAACGAAAAAATTGGCAAACTAAAAAAACAACTTGAACAAACAACGCGAACACGTCGTCTGCAACGTGAATCGCGGCGCAAAATTCCTTATTCTATTGTGGCTTTAGTGGGCTATACAAATGCGGGAAAATCTACGCTTTTTAATCGGCTAACGAATGCCAACGTGTTTGTGCAAAATCAGGTTTTTGCCACGCTTGATCCTACGATGCGTTTAATGAAATTGCCCTCTGGTCTTGAGGTTATTTTATCCGATACGGTAGGATTTATTTCTGATTTGCCAACTGAGCTGGTTGCCGCCTTTCGTGCGACGTTAGAAGAGGTTGTTGAAGCAGATCTATTATTGCATATTCGCGACATATCCGATGAAGATAATGATATTCAAAAACAAGATGTTGATGCGATTATTTTTGACCTTTTGGGCGAAGAAGAAAAGCCTGTTTTAGAAGTGCTTAATAAAATGGATGCATTGCCCCAAATGCATCAGGATGCGCGCGGCATTTCGGCGCTAACCGGTGCTGGAATTGAAACACTTTTAGAGCGAATTGACACCCAGTTACAAGAAATTTTAGACTATCATATACGCGATATTTCGTTGCAGCCAGCGCAAGGCAAATGGCGTGCATGGTTGCATGAACATGCCACCATTATTGACGAAAAGATTGATGAGCAAGGCATAACACATCTGCAAGTAAAAATGACGGAAGCAAATTATTTGCGGTTTAAATCCTCGCTGTAATAAAATATTAATCATTTAATGTTATGATTAATAATGGCCACAAACACCTATTTTGATTCTATCGTTCCTCGTGCTTTAAAAGCTGATTTTACATCAATCTCTAATTTATCAAACACCAATCCCAATGGGGGTGATTTAACCCGATTAGATAATGCACCCACCCAATTTGTTTATCATAAGCTTGATAATAAAAAAGAGAATGTTATATCTTTAAATCAATTTATTGGCCGAGCAGTGGATCTACCTGAGCATTATGAAGGCAATAAAAGCATCACTTTTGATACGGATTCTAATACTTTAGATGTTGTAGACAAAAAAACCTTAGAGCCGATTTTAAATTATTTAATTGCTAATCCTGATACGAATGTTTCGGTTGAAGGCCATACAGATACACGAGGGTCGCGCGAATATAATCAGGCTTTATCCGAATTGCGCACCTCAAGCACATTGGAATACCTTTTAACCGAACTAGAAAAACGAGGGGTTGAAAATCCAACGCAGCGCATACGGGTTGAGCATAAATCCACCGGAGAAGATAATTTAGTCGTTCAAACGCCTAATAATACTGATTTAGTGGATAACCGTTCTGTTGAAATACATTTTTATCCCAAAGAACAGGAAATTGCTAAGTATAAGAATATAACCCATGTTTATGATTTGAGCGGTAAAGCGCCTGATAGTTTTTTAATTTCGCCCCAATTATCACCTACAGAAATAAAATATTATAAGGACCATGATAAAGATCATACCATTGTGTCTGGCAAAGCGGTAGTGCTCATTAGCGATAGCCTTGAAAAGCAAATTCCCATTAATTTTGAAGATGTTTCAGCTGAAAATTTAAATAATGTTCAATTTTTATTTAAAAATGAAAATAGCACCTCTCATGCTAAATTTGTGAAAGATGATGCAAATCATCAGATTCATTTAGTAACCACCGATGCGCACGGAAAGAAGCGTGATTTGGCCGTGATTCAAATGAATGCTGAAACGGATTTAAATGCAGTTAAAGTGGGGCATGTAGGCCCAGCAGGTAAAGCGATTTTTGTCGATTTAGAGAAAAATTTTGCGCCGCTTTCGCCAGAGCATGTACAAGCCAGTACGATGAGCTATGCACTTGCCTCGTCGGGCATTAAAGCGCAAGAAAACACAAACTCAGCGGATGTTCCAAACATAAATGTCCCTCAATCTGGCGCATTAAAGCCAACCACTGGTATTAATCGCTAGCCGCATAGAGATAGCCTTCAGCCTTACGGCGGCGGATTAGCCCATTTAGTTTTTGCCCTCCTGCCCACACCCAGCGCAACAATTCATTTGGCACGGCATCATGCTCGGCGCGATTAATTTTCTGCCGCAAGGTAGATCGCTGCAACGCCCCTGCCCCTAAATTAAAGGTGAAACTTACCAGTGCATCGAATTGGTTTGGATATAATGGAGCCGTAATAAAACGCTTCACGGCACGTTCTGCAATCACTACATCTTGTGCTAATAATTGTGTCGCAAAATCAATATCAATAGCCTCATCGAATTGCTCGTTAGAGCGAATTAGGTGACCATAACCAATGGTTAAAAATCCTGCTGCATCCACATACGCGTTTGCGGAAAACCCTTCAAATTCTTTGATTAAATTTAGCCCTATTTGAGTTGTTTTCATGCGTTCTTGCGAAACTTGCTCATGGCACGTTGACCGTAATAAAAACTAATAATGCCAGCGAAAATTGTTTGGTCTTCAATATTCCATAAATCGTTTAATTGCCACGGCAAAGGGGCATCAGGCAATAATGAAAATTGCATCATCTTGACGATGGCATAAAATATAAAAAATGCATATGCTAACACAGGTCGCACCGTGCCATTTAAAGCATCCACCCATTCAATATTACTTTGAAACGTTTTATAGATGGCCGTTGCTTCGGAAATATCGGCTGTAGCATTAATTTCTTCTAACCGTTGGGTGTGGCCTTGAGTCTGTTGCTGTATTTGCAGTTCTAAAATACGTAGTTCGTGTTTTTTATCTTGCACATCGTGAAAAAGTTTAAGCAAATCAGGAAATGCTGCGCTGATAAAACCTACCAGACTGCTAATTACCGTAATCATATCAGCATTTCCTTCTCGTTTAACATTAAACCTAAATACATAAAATTGAGTGTTTGCATTAGTTCACGCAAAAGCGAAAAGTTGAGTGGCTTTTCAACAAAAGCGGCCACCGATGCGCGCTCAGCCAAGTTGAGTGTCTCAATATCGGTTATGTTGCTGAGGCACACTACAGGCACTTGGCGGACGGCCACTTTTTTAATATGAAGCGCCAAATCAATGCCCGATCCATCGGGCAATTGCACATCGCAAATGACTAAATCGATAGGATGGCTTGCGAATAATTCTTCGGCTTGTTTGGCAGATTGCGCATAATAAATGCGGTTGCCGAAATGATTATAATCAAAAAATAATCCCAACATACGTTTGTCGGCAGGGTTATCTTCTACAATTAAAATTTCTGCGAGTTTCATTTGATTTCTCCTAAAAATATGAGTATTGCCCAGCCGATAAAGCCCAACGCGCCGCCAATGATTGTTTTAATAATGGCTGAAATGGTGCCGCTTTTAATGTGCTCCATCAATAGCCTCGTTTTGCGTAAATAGGCCATATCTGCGCGCACCATTTCGGGTTTAAAATCGGTCATCAAAAGCCCTATTTTTTGTAAGCGGGCATCCATTTGCTCGTGCATCCATTCGCGGCTTTCGCGGCTGGATATATGCAGCATTTCGGTTTGTTCCGATGCGTTATTTGTGCGTAAAAACCACATAAATAGTTAAAAATTCCACGCGCCGCGCATGGTTAAACTATGGATTATAAGTGAAATTTCGCCGCCTGTGAAATCGCCGCCATTAGCGCCTATTTCCAGCGGCGTATCAGCATAATAGCCTTGCGGATATTGGGTGATACCAATATTGGTTGTATCTTGCGCAATGCCAATGACATTACCATAGCGGGTAGCGTCACCCGCAACGCCAGAATAGAAACTGCTGGCGCCGGAAATCGCTTGCGTGACGCGAATATGCACACCCAACACAATGGCGCGGTTAGGAATGAGAGTACTGCTCGTAATCGTAGCACCAGACGTTAAAGCAATGGTTTCGGCCTGTCGATGTACACGAAGATATTCGCCAGACGGCTGCATAATTAGTCCGTAAGGTTGCCATGTAGCGCCATTAAAAATATATAGCGCGTGTTATCGGATTGATTAACCACATCCAGTCCGTTAAATGGCTCGGCAAATAACCAGCCATTTTGCGTGTAACAGGCAATCGCTTGTGGATAGTTAGCGAATTCATCAGTGGGCGCGCTGCCTATAATATAGCAATCGCCCGCTGTATTTGATGGTGGAGGCGTGTTGATGTCCATAGCCAAGACGGTGGGTTTTGTAAACATATCCAAGCGATTTAAGGCATCATTATGCGTGACTTCTTTTTGTGCTTGAGCGGTTAAAATATAAGGTAATTTTAACTTTGGAGTAGCATTTATCATTCGATTATTCCTTTAATTAAAGCGTAAGGGTCGCAGCTATGCCTTTACCAAAACTGGCAGAGAGCTGGCAAATGCGGAAGGTGATATTTTGTGGTTGCGTCGTAAAATCGGTGGCTTGCTGGGCGATTGTGTAGGTGGCCGCTGGCACGAAGCTTGTGAAACTGCGCACTACTTCATCGCCATTGAGCACTTCAATTTCATAAATCTCGCTGGCTTCATTTAACGGAGTTTCCACCCCATCGCGCCAGTTGATTTCTGTACGGCTGCGGCGTTTCCACTGCATGATAATGGTGCCATTTTCGAGCCTTTGTCCATGCACATGTACGGGCGCATAAGGTTGCAATCCGATGCTGCGATGGGTGAAACTGAAACTCGCGGCTTGTCCGATGGTGCTGCCAATGGAAACCGAACGGTAATCACGTGTCAGACCCGTTAAAGTTGCTGATGACTCATCGACTAAGATCGCTTGATTAAGCAGGATGAATGGCTCACCGATAACATGATGATTGATTGCCCAATCCGTGCCTAATCGCCCACGCAATAAATGGGTAAGGCGATAGCGTTTCTCGCTCAATAATTCTACATGTTGAAACTGTATAATTTCGTCACCCACACGTGCGGCATTGGCACCGTTAATGAGCGATTCATATGTGGTTGCTATGAGTTCGCCTGCACCGGTTAGGCTTACTTCTAAGCTTGAGCGAGTGTCGAGATAAGCAAAATTTACATCTCCTTGCAGCAAGGCGGTTGCGGAACCCATTATAGCTGGAATGGTTGTGCTAACAGCGGCACTCCAATTTTGTCCATTATCGGCTGAGCGGAAGAGCGTTGCACCCCGCCATTGCGCCGTTGTACCTTGCATGGCTACACGTAAAGGTGCGTTTGTCGGATTGTCATTTGGCAATAAGGGCATATCCAGCAACTGTGTACGCGTAGGCGATATGATCTCAGATGTGGTGGGTTCCTCAACCACATCTTGTGTCTGTGCGTAGGCATGATAGGTGCTGTAATCTTCGAGTACTGCCTGAACGTGCAGTTTAAACCCTTCGCTTAATGTAGTCTGCGTGATGCGAATGGTATGAGTGTTTTCTTGCATTTGTAACGTGATAACATCGCCGGGTTCTAGCCCAATATAAGCCGGTGGTAGTGCAAATTGGAAATGCGTGCGGCCTGTCCATGCAGTATGTAGGCTGATTTCCGCAATTTGCTGTGCTTGGCCTTGACTCATCACAATGGGGAAATTGAGCGATGCTCTTTCGTTCGTTTTAACATCCGTGCGCTGCGCAATTTGATGACCGGACTGATAACTAAAACCTGAATTTAAATAAGTGACACCTACTTGTTGCGGCAGTTCAATTTCTTGCATGCGTTGAATGGCAAGTAAGGTGCGCTGATTTGCATTATCAACCGCCACCATCTTTTCATAATCAACCATAAGCGATGTACTGCCACCGCGCGGCACAAATTTTAGCTGACCACCTGATTCTACTGCATCAAAAAAATAGGCTCCCATCAGCAGCTCAAGCGATTGGCGAACCGTTTGCTGTCGGTTGATGATGAACCCTTCCACGTTGCCTTTCAAGCGCGAAACATCATAATTTTCAGCGGTAAATCCTGCCCGCTCGCACAGTTCAGCCACAATCGTGGCGAGGCCTGAAATGCCGAATTTTCCGTTAACCCAATGGCCGGTTTTCCATTGCTGGCCATCGGCCCACACATTGCGCAAATCTGGCCAGTATGGGTATGGCCGTGCATCCCACGTCCACACAAAGCGTCGTGGTATCATGGTTGAATTTTGCCATTGTAATTCACTGGCAATAAGCCCTTCGCGCTGCGCAGAAAAATCAATGCGTTGTTTTGATAAATAGGGATAGTAGCTCTCACTACTGGTGGGATCGTAAAATACATTCGGCTGATTGGTGGCACCATCAACACTGGGAAAACCAATTTCGGTAAACCAAATAGGTTTGCTTTGGGGCTGCCATGCACTCACTGTTCCATCGGGGTTTACATGATCATTCTGCCACCAATATTGTATATTCTTCCAAGCATATTCAGGCTGTAGCGGTTGGGTTTGGGTGCGTTGAGCATCCGAATAGTAAAAGCTCCAGCCTTCGCCACTCGTCCAGCCATCGACGATATCTTGTCGTTCAATAGCTTCTTGTGCGGCGTTGGTGAGTGGAAAATAAGCATCAATGCCCACGAAACTAATGGCCGGTGATGCCCAAAGAGGATCAAGGTGATACCATCCGCCATCTGCATGGTGATACTCGCTCCAATCCGCTGCATAGGTTAAATCAGTTGACTCGCCCATGATGGTTTTGACGCTATTTGCTAATTGGATTAATTTATTCACTGCTGGAAACTGACGGTTGATAGAGGCATCGTCATGCACCGCAGTTAAACCCACCAATTCCGAACCAATTACAAACGCATCAACCTTTTGTTTGGTTAGGTTGGCGTAGTGTGTAATAAACGCGTTGTAGCCTTGGGTTCTGGTGAAGAAATTTTCAACCTCTGCAGCACTTCCCGTCACGCGTCCACGCCATGGTTTATCGGGTAAATCCATAAAAAACATGGGCAGTAACATCACTTTTAAGCCACGGCTTTTGAGCATATCAATAAAGCGTATTAAGCTGGCATCGCAAGGGCTTCCGCCATAGCGCGCGCGGTTATCGTCAAAGCTGATGAGTGGTGCATTAGAGCGATTATATCCGGCAACCTGCCATGGGGTAGGTGTTACGCGATTGCCAATTTTAAAATCGACTGCAGGGCGAATGGTGCATTGGCCTGCATCTAAACTACTACCAAACCAAGAGACAACAACCCCAACCCACTCTAAATTCGGACAGGTTTCCAGCAATTGATCGACTGCGACGATTGCATTGGCTTTTGCTGAATTATTCTGTGCATTTAGTGGCGCATCAAATCCGCTTGCAATGAAGGATTGATTAACGATATTGCCCGATGTTTTGCTCTGAACCACTGTGTCATATACATACTCGCCAGCGCCGGGAATGATCATCATGCTTTTAATGTGATGTTCTAGTGGTTGCCCATCAATATCATCGGGCTGCTTATTGCGCCGAACTTCAAAGGTGAAATTAGGAATGCGATTTCCAAAGGCTTCTAACGGAAAATCCTCCACCACTAAATAGGCTAAACCACGATGCGCAGGTGTATGTTCAGATCCTTCAATGGATTGTATTAAGGGATCAGGCAGCTGGTCTTCATCACCGTAATAAATGCGATAGGTGCCGCGCGAAATATCCACTAACGCCGTATCGGCCCATACGCGTAATATTGCATCAATCTCGCCTTCACATATAGCGACTGCAAAGCTGGCATAATAACTATAATTAGTGGAAGTTGCGGTACTACCGCCCCCGCCTTTACCGCCTGATTGCGTGGTGGTTGTAGCAACCTCTTTTAAGGGTTGCGCCCAGATGATATTACCGCCAATACGCACGATGCCATAAATAAGTGGAATAGGCAGGCCATAACCAGAAGTTTGCACCGATAATTCTTCTAACCGACGACCCTCACGGTGGATGGATTCGCTGAAGAGTGCACTATCAATTTGGCCCCCAATTGCGGATCCAATTTTGGCACCAATTGCCGCTCCCGCAGGGCCGCCAATTGCGGTTCCTGCTACTGTTCCCACTGCGCTTAATATAATGGATGCCATAAGATATCTTTCTAATTTTGGGTATTTAAAAACCCCTCACAAACGTGCTGTGAAGGGTTCTGATTTTTGAATAATTCGATTACGATTTATTCTGAGAATTAACTCTATTATTACTTTTTGTTAACGTGGCGTTAATGTTCGTATGCTATGATTTAATTATGAAGCGTGCCATAACTTGTTTAATTTCAATAGTTCTGCTTAGTGCCTGCAGTGACGGGTTCAACGTTTACAGCTCACAAGATAAGAACAATCATTACCGCACCTTTGCGCGCATCACTTCCGTTGAAGATACTGAGCGAGTCATGTTTGAAGTACGCAAACGCCATCGCGAAATATTAGCCGAAAAAGAGCTTTTCCGATTTAACGATGGAAAAATCATCAGCCTTGCTGGAGGCAAACATCGCGAAAAAGACTGGAGCGGTGGGTTGGTAATGCGCTGGAATTATTAGCCTCACTCGTTATTATTCTGCCATTTAAATATAGCGTGTAATTTTTGTTGCCACTGATCGTCAAAACGATGTTCTACCACTTTCCGCACCGGCGCATAGGCGTGAATTAAAGTTAAATAATTTGGGTTATCTCCAAACAACCCTAAATGACGGTTTGCACCATCGATGGTAAATAGCCCAATAGCCGCAGGTTGGGGTTTTTCAATGGATGTAAGATGCGTTAGCAATTTCTCTTCAAGCAGTTTTTCTCGTTCGGCATTACGCCATAATTGAGGGTATCATGAAATTGAATTGGCCTGCCCATTTTATCATTTAAATTAAGTTCTTTAGCAACGCCAATTAACAGTCCTAAACAATCTACCCCAATATTTTTGAGCCTGCCATGATGGTGAAAGGGTGTGCCAATATAGCTGCGTGCAGTGCGAATTATGTCGCTGTCATATATCTTTAATAAATCGGTCATCTAACGGTAATACTCCTTTGGTAATGTGGGTAATGAAGGGCAATTATGCCCATGTATAAAAACCTATTAGGGGGCACTTAAAATGGTGAGACATGTTATTACAAATTATTCGCAGCTAAAAAATTATCAGCCACGCATCGCCGTGATTGAGGATAACCATCCGCATGGCGCGAAAAAAGTTCTTGATTTAATTAAAAAAGCAGGCGCAAAACCTATGATTATTCCGCGCTTTTTAAGTGAGCGATTACTCGCTTCACAAGATTTAAATAAGGCTGATATTAATCGCATCAAAAAAGCTACTTCGTTAGATGAAGTGCGCGAGTTTGATCAGGCCATTGCCACCGCAACGCGCTTGCATTTGCAATATATTACGCGAAAACTGACCTTTGTAGATGCCGTGATATTGCCCGGTAATATTTATGATATTCCACCTTCAGCTTATCATGACACAAAGATTGACAGCCATACACAACTTGCTCCCCCACTGGATGTGCGCTTTCAAACTGAACTTACGATGGCTGATTATGCTTTATATACCCGTAAAGTGCCTATCTTGGGTATTTCAAGCGGTATGCAGCTTATTGTGGTTAAAACCGGTGGCAAGCTTGTGCAGCATAGCGATAATTACGACGCCTTTGCCGAGCAGGTGCGTTCTGCCGGAGCCGTTGCCGGAATTTCGCAAAAAAGCGCTAATATTTTAATTGATCGCATCAGCACAAAAAACAAAGAGCTTATTGCTGGATTTGCTCCTCGTTTTAAAATTGTAAAACCGCAATCGATTATTGGCGTGATGATGAATCAAGAAAAGTTTGAATCCATCAGCTCCAAGCGTTTAGATTTGCTGCATCTGCATCATCAGGCCGTTCGCCCACATGATGTTAATGTTGCCGAGCTTTCTGTTACGGCAATTACCGAAGATGGGGCATATGTGGAGGCGGTTGAACATAAACATCATCCTTTCTGCTTTGGCACCCAGTTTCATCCAGAATATTCCGATACCATTGGGCTTCGTATGATTTCAGAGATGGTTGAATATGCACGCCAGCTTAAATCGTTGCAGTTTGATAATCAGGCACATGTACCTAGTTATTTAGAATTGCATATGGATGACTTGCCTGAAGCTTATCAACTTTCCGTTGAAGAATGGAAAGCAGAAGAATTGCTTCTTACTTAACTTAACAATTAATATAACGTAAAGGCCTCATTTAATTTTAAATGGGGCTTTTATTTATGCATCGCCTTTCTTTTCAGCACGAAAGTTTTGGCGCATGGCGGGGCGGGCAAATAATGGCCGCTGCCCCATACTTTTTGCGTAAGTCCACACTAATCCTGCCATCACGATTATGGCCAGCCCAAATACCCAAATGAAGGCTGCGGTATTGGTATCGCCATAAAGGCCAATTACGATGGCCGATGCGAATACAGATACCGCAATAAAGAATCCTAAGATTTGTCCGGTTAGAGAGCTAATGCCATGCACCCGAAGCGCGCGCGATTCCCAATCGTGACGATGTTTTTGTTCGGCTTCGAACATGGCTAAAATACGCTCAGCTGATCCTTCAATGACATAATCATACCCTTCTAAAATTTCAGGGTGTGGCAATGGGTTATTACCACCGCGATTACGATTTGAATTGCTTTGGTTACGCCGATTATTCTGAGGTTGATTTGCCATCTATTCCTAATTCTTCCATCGTTTGTTCAATATCTTTGCCAATCCGCTTCCAATCGCCTGCAAAACTTTCTGATGCGCTGCGATAGGGGTAGCGATAAAGCTCGGATGAGCTAATGCTGAGGGTGGAACAAATACCACCTAAAACTTTGCGCAAGAACATAATGCTTAGATTAAACGCAATGGATGAATGCGCAACCGCAATATGTATATCTGCCCAAGTTAAAACCATTATGTTTGCCGCGTGCCTGAAGTTTGTAGAATTTTATCCAGCCCAGGCAAATGGGGTTCGCCTCTAAAATTGAGAATATTATCAAAACGCTGCCCGCATTGATGAAGCGTTTTATTGCATCCTTGCGCTATAATAAACGCATCGCCTATAGCAATCGGAAAAGGGAATGGCAGGTTGAAGCTAACTTTACCTTGGGTTTGAAAGAATTTAATTTCTCTACTGATAGACTGATTGGCTCCGCTAGTAAAACGTAGGTTGCCCCCATCAAAATAGCCTATCGATTCGCTGCGACTAGCATCATAAAAGCTGCTTGGGTTAATTAATGCAGATACGCTGCCTGTTACACTGATTGAACTTACATCGACACGGCAGCGATTATCCCCTAAATTAGCGCGGCAAATAGGTGAATAAAGCTCGCCAATATGGTGGGCTAATTGTTGAGTAAGCCCGCGCACTTCAACCAAAAACTGGTGTTTATTTAAATGCACTTCGCCTAACCAACCACTGCGCAGTTGAATGATGCCTTGTGAAATATCGGTATAATTGACTAAAAATGTTTCAATTTGCGCATAGTCATATATGCCCGCCAGCACATCATTTTCAGTAATAGATTGGTGATCTAATATGCCCTCAATATCCATGTTATCAACCGCGAGTGACGACTGGCTTGCAATGGCTGATGGTGTAAATCCGCTCAATGCATGATAAATGATATTATCAACTGTTAGCGGCACATCATGGTTGGTAAAGCCTAAAATTACACCATCGCGGCGAGTGATTTTCCAGCATTGCGCTAGAGTTAAGCATTCTTGTTTCAGATGTTGCTGAAGTGCAGGGTTAATATGTTTCATATGCGCACCTCAATTAAGGAAATATCGTGCACGGAATACACACCATAATCATCCAGCACACTGCTCAGCCTATCGGTTGCAAAGCGCACAGGCACATCAAATTCAAAGTCAGCTTGAAGCTCAGTTTCAGGCGTGGGCGGGGCATTAAACGTTATCATTCCTGTTGTTTCATCTAGTATGTAGCCGCTGGTTTGCAGCACAGTATCGCTATAGATTTTAACGCTGTCAGCTATAGGTTTGCAGATGATTCTATCGTGAAATTCATCACCGCTCGCATAGCGTTTGGTGAGTTGATAAATGCCTAATGTGGCATCAATCTCAGCTAAGGTTTGGCCGATAGCTTCATAATCAGTCCAATCTTTAAATCGAAAGCCTTGCGCTTGGCCTTTGCGTGCGCGGAAGAATGCAATTAAAGCGGATAATTGCGCTTTGGTTTTTACACCATAGGACACATTATACACTAGTCGTGATTGGCTCCAGTTGCTGTTGCGTTGCTCGAACCCGCTATGGGTTTCAACAATATCGGTGGAATATTCAGGGCCGCCTGCCGATCCATAAGAAATATCGGCGGGAAATTGCGCTTCAGAAAAGCTCATAATTATCCTCATCATCTGATTAAAAAAAAGCCCGCTGATTAAGCGGGCAAGGTGGAGAGTTGGTATTAAATTGGGTTGGTTTAAGCGATGCTGTTAGTCGTAGCCTGCTGTTGGTTTGCAATAGCCATTTCCGCATAGCCACCTTTTGTTGTAGGCTGATTGCGGGTTTGGCTGGTAAATTTACCTTTAACCACATCATCGGTTTTCTGCGGCGCTTGAGTTGCAACTTCTTGCGCCATTTGTGTGGCTTGCTGCATTTGCTTCATCGCTTCTGAACCTTGATGCGAGCGCTGCATTAATGTTTCTTTTCCTTGATTAATATCCTGCATTACTTCGGCAATGGGTGTATTATTTAATGCGTAATATTGCGCAATTAAAACCGTATTATAATTGGCGCGACCATTCATTTTTGCAATATCGGCTGATGCTGATTCTAACAATAAAGCGTAATGTTGCGCGGTAAGTTCTTGTCCCGCCTCCTCACCCATCCGTAAATCGGCGAATGTTTGTAGCATAGTGTTATCTTTAAATAACATACCACTTAATTGCTGCACCATACCAAAACCAGCGGTAATACCAATGGTTACGGCGGTGTTATCTTTACCATACATGCGACCTAATTTGCGCGATGCCACTTCTTGGGCAATCGTACCCCCAACAAAGGGGATAGCTTGCGAAAGCATTGATTTAAAAAATTGGCTGCGCGCTTGTTTAACCATAGGCGTTGCTTTACCAAATAGCGCTTTAAAAGTTGAAATTTCACTGGCATCTTGCTGGGTAACATCAGCGATAAGTTGTTTTAATGTGCGTAATCCAATTTTAGTAGATTTAATGGATTGAAGGCCTTGTTGCGCCACCATGCCATAACGCAGGGTAAAATCGGCTACCTCACCTACGGTAAGATTTTTAGCTTTATCTTTTAAGCCTTGGGTTGGATTCTGCCAAAACTTTTTCTTATTATTAAGTTCGTTTAAATCCTCATGATTATTCGCATATTCGCGGATTGTGCTTTTAACTTTGCCTGATACTTCGCCTTTTACTTCATGTTCTAATGTATTAAATAATTTATCTTTAGCGTCTTGTAATGGCTTTCCAATTTGCGCGGCATCAATTATCGCTTGCTGTTCTTTCGTGATGGTTTGGTTAAATGCTTTTTCAGCAATTTTATATTCCTCAAGCGTTTTAACGTTCTTAAATGCTTCGTTACGTTGCGATGATAATTCGGTTTGTAAATCTTTAACGGCTTGTTGACGTTTAACTAATTCTAAAGGTGAAATATTATCAATTTGCGCTTGTTGAAATGCTGCTTGTGCCAGCGTAGAACGCGCGCCTTTCAAAATTGTAGCAGTATCAGCATTATCGGCCATAGTGGGGCCTTTACCAATTTTGCTTTTTAATGCCTGAAATGCTGAAGGTTTATTTTCAACATTTTCATGTGCTTTACGAAACGAGGCGAGCTGCTGTTTTTTCTTCTCAATTTTTGACTCAATAGTGCTAGAGATACCAAGTTTGTCATTTGCCAGTTGCAAAACATTGCCTAGGCCATTCATTATTTTTCCGCCAAAGCTTGATGATTGTATCGCTACTTTACCAATGGTTTGTTCGGCATTTTCGCCCAGCATTTTTTGCGTGAGGCTGCTTGAAGCAGCTAATTCAGCAAAACTACCCCTACCACCCTCTAGGCCAAAGGATTCTAACGGAAGCGACATGATTTTTCCGGGTGTTTCAATCATCGCGGCAATTTTATTTGTTACTTGAGTGCCTTTGTCACCTGCGGTTTTAGCGCCTATAAAACCTAGCGTATTGCGAATCGTTAGCCCCGGAACTGGAATAAAACTATCAGGATTTTCAACTTTTTTAGCCATGCCTGCCAAACGCATTCCACCCATCAGCACCGCACCTAAGCCCGTTGCTAACCCAAGGCGTGATCCGCCTTTGGATATTCCTGTGATGAATGCTGTTGCTGACATAGTTCTCCTTACCTATTCACTATAGCGTTTGGGCGTTACGGTTTTGTGACGGTTTGAGAGTTTTTTCGCGTTAGCTGCGATAGGTTTCGGGCAAGTGATTACGCTTAGTGGCAATCTGCTCGGCAATGGATTGGTTATCTTTTTTATGCTTTAAAATTTCAGCATGATTTTGGCGCGCTTCGGCTTTGTGAATAATATCTTTAATAAAATTACTATTACGGTTTTGTGTCAAGGTAGCAGTATCGGCTAAAAGTTCAGTCAATTCACCACGATGCTGCGCCAGATAATCATTTTTAGTGGATTGCGTTAAATTGACAATCGCTTCTGATATTTGTTCTTTTTGCACATCGGTAATGCCTATTTCATGCATTTCAGCGGGGGTTATCTGTGCAAAAGCGCTTAGCAATTCTTGCATGGTTTCGCGCCATAATTCATTATCGTGGTTGCGTAGTTGCGGAAGCTCCGTTTTGGTAACACCTAAATCCGTTAAAATTTCATCACTTAAAAATGTTGACCATAGTTTTTTCTCTTCAGGTGTTAGGTTTGCCCAGCTTTGTTTTAACTGTTCAGGCGTAGCTTGCATGGTTTTATATTGTTTTTCTGCCGTTAATTTAGAGCGGCGCGACATGCTGGGCTTTTGCTGCAAGCTCGCTAACGTATCATTTAATTCTTCACCAAACGATATTTCAGTCATTTTACCGTCAGAAAATTGAGCAATTCCTTTTTGTTTATCGACTAATATTATCAGTGCTTGCGCATCTAATTGACGCTGTGGATCCAACATGGCATCGACGATTTGATTAGCCGATTGGGTGAGGCGTGCCATTAAGCGCTGCGGAATTTCATCGCGGCCACAATCCTTTTGATGCTGTTGAAAAATATCTACAATATACTGCGTAAGCGTATATGTATTAGCTGATTTTCCTACCAATTTAGTCACATCCAAAGCACCCGATTTTTTTAAATTATCGGATAATGAGCTCACCATTAATGCAGCATTATTTTGTTTAAGCTGTTTTTCACTTTTAACATCTAATTTGCTACCAATATAGGAGCTTAAACCTGCCGCACCCGAATAGGTAAGAAAGCCAAACGCTTTATTTTTAACCGATTGCAAAAAGACTGCTCTATTTTCTGGTGCTTGAAGACTTTCAAGCGAACTTTCTAAAAAGTATTCCGTCACAAAACTAGCTGCGGAATTAAATTTACGTGCGCCTAGTTTCTTAGGATCGTCTGAAGAAAGAAATTCTAAAGTTTTATCAATCCCAGTATCGACTGCTTTTGCCGATTTTAAACGTAATGCTTCGGCCTTGTCGGATACTGTGCTTTTTGTGTTAACATCTGCTTTGGATTCATTTAAATTGCGAAATTTCACATCTTGGATTATTTTATCGAGCTGTGTACCGATTTGTGCGGGTATGGTTGATAGCGCCTCGGCTAGTGTTATTTTGCTGTCGTTATGAATATGCTTACTGATGCGCTGGCGTTCATTTTTGACAACTTCTAAATCGCTATTAACGATGTTAAAAAAACTGCCTGATTTATTTTGACTACTTAAAGCGGTTGAAAATTTATCGCCTAAGCTAAAATAATCGCCCACTGACTTGCGATAACGGCTAACGGTTTTATACACTACAGGTAAAAGTGGCACACCCGTACGCCAAATATTTTCCGTAATACGCCCAATATTCGCAGCATTATCAGGGTTGCCCATATTGCTAGCGATGTTTTCGGCCAGTTTAGCAACGCGCGGCGCAAAAACCTCAGCCGTGCGCGCAGCACCGCCGCCAATAAATGCATCCTTAGCGGCATTAATACTGGCAGGTATTTTAAAGCCGAGCTTCTCCTCCGCCATTTTGGAGGCTGCACTGGCTAAAAAACCTTCTAAATCAACTTTGGGTTCTGCTTTTGCTACCATAATTTTTTGCCCTTTATGGACATCTTTCCAGTTTATACCCTAACAGAATAATGTTACAAACAGATGAAGATACGGTTGTTTAACCAATTTTATGTGAGCTAACTTTAACGCAATGTTCTTTAACGTTTTATTAGGTTATTAAAGTTATGGTTTATGCATGGACACCATAAGTTATACTGTTATAGAGGAAAAATCGCCATGGACAATGATTGCAGTCAGTCTAGCAGTCATTTTCGTTATCATCATTAGTATAGGCACTATCTATTTTATTTATCAAAAAGAGCCTGAAGTCGTTCAAGAAATTTTATTTAAAATGGATAGATTTGGGTTAATTGAGAAAAGTCCTGAAGAAATACAACGCGTTTACGATATTAATCAACTTTCAATTTCATTTGAAGAAAAACAAATTCTTATCAATAAAACTATTTTTCTGGGTGCTACCCCGCGAATGGTTTTATTAGCGTTAGGTGAGCCGAAAAAGGGATATAAAACAAATGGCGAAATGGGAAACGAATCCATAAAACTAGAATATCATTTACCCAAAGACTCACGGCCAACCGTGCTTGTATTTGATGAAGGTAAATTATCTCATGCCTATAAGGGTTCAACCATTGAATTTGATACCACGCCTATCCCTTATACAGGCACAAATTCGGAATAGGCGCGAAATACGATGCGGCCTGTTCGGGTAATGCCATCCGCTTCATTTTTAATTTCGTGTGTTTCAAAGCGTATTGCTACGAGTTGATGGTCTAGCAGCGTGATATTTCCTTCAATAATAATTTCATAAAGCCTGTCTACAATATCAATTACCTGCTGCTTGGATTTTTGACCGAAAACGCGCAAGGGTATGGCAGTGCTAAAACCTAAGCTGGTTCGGGTTGACCAATCGCGTGACGAAAATGCATCAATAGTGATGTAAGGGTAGTTTGCTTGCTTCGGAACACTATCGAATACACCCGATATAAGTTGGTTTAATTCAGCATCACCGCTAAGTAATGCAAATAAAGATTGCTGTAAAGAATGATGCACCATGTGTGACATAAATTCGATATCCTTACGTTTAGTTTAAGAGTGATTTAGTAATTAATAATTATTAACAAATCGTTAATGGTTAATTTTAATTTACATCTGTTTTTTTAATTAAATTTCTGTTGAAGCTATAATTTGCAATAATTTATTTTCTTCACCCCAATTTGTGAGCGATTTAATTTTAAGCGTATGCTGATTATAAATAATGCGCCAAGTTGGTAAAATTTCACTGTTAAAACGAAGGGTTATCTTAAATTCGCTATAATGATGCAACCCACTATTAATGAATTTTTCTTGAGTTTTTAATGGTTCAATTTGGGCCCACGCACGGCTTGAATATACCCACGTTACGTGAGTGTCCCCTATGCTATCTTGTGTCAAAATAGGACGTTCTAACGTGATACGCTTATTAATTTTTGATGTGATGTAAGACATAATCTTTTTTCTCATAATCGTATCTCACAATAGGGATCGAGTAGATTGGTGATGCTGTAATCAAGCGCAGGTTGCGCATCGCGATTGTGGTATAAGTGGTTTATACCAGATAAAATTGCGTGTTTTATGGGTGCCGGCACTTGCTCGGCTGATCCATAGCCACTTACCATTTCGATGGTTATGCTATCGCCATTATAAGATGATTTTAGCTCGAGTTTTTCTTCTTCTTTATTAAATTCATATGCATTGGCGACTAATGTTTGTGTGGTTTGGCCATTTAAAATGGTAACGCTGGTGATAGCTTGAATGGGTGCGGGAATAAGCGCGATAGCTTGGCCGGTTATCATACGTTGCGTCATTTGCCATGTTTGCGTGATGAGCACTTTAGCTAAATATTTTTCAACCAATTGCCGCGCAACGGTGGTGAGTGCTAGAATCAAACTATCTTCTTCCGTGCTATCGATGCGTAAGAATAACTTTGTTTCAGCTAAGGTTACCGGTTCGATTGCAGGAGCAACCAACAGCACCCCTTGCCTAGGTGGATAATGGGTCATGTAATTCTCCTTTTTGAAATTTTAATTTGGTGGCATAGCCATGAGCAATTAGATAGCGGCCGCAATAGTTGCTTACTTCATAAATATGCTCAGCCCGAAACAGGCAAAGCCGCACCCCTTGCGGCGCGACCCACCGCGTGCAGTTCATTTTAATATGCATAAGAAATTACTCTATGACGCTTGTAGCTTCACAAACGTTATTTTGGTTTTAAAATGTGAAATGCGCTTATTAAACGCGCGTGATTGCAGGCTTTGTTTTAGCTTCAGCTTCTTGTTGTTCTTGTAACGCAGCTTTTTCATCTAGCTCGCCTAGCATGGACACTAAGCCTGCAGTAAAGCCTAGGGCATCAGGCAGACCAATATTAACTGCAAAAAAAGCAGAATCGCGCGCGAACTCGTTGATTTCTCGTTCAGATACTTTGTTAAATGTTACCGCATTACTTGCTTTCTTAATGACAGGCCTTAATGAACTACGCCAGTTTTCTGAGGCTTTTGCTTTATATGTTGGAATTGCTAATAAAGCTCCCAATGCAATTGTGGTATCAATAAATTGAGTTCGAGCAACTGCTTTAGCACCTGCATTAATATCTAAACTTTTATCTAATGAGTTACGAACTGCAACGGTGCTAAAGATATTATAAACACCTTGCAATCCCATACTAACAAATTTTTCGGCTTGCATCTTGAGCTTGTCATTACCTTGGGCTGCTAGCCATTTAGGGCGTTCTTCAGGTTCAAACAACCCATTCCAAGTGCGTACATTTAGAATTCCACCAAGCATTCTAGGATTTTTTTCAAATACATTCGTTAAATGATCGGCTGCGTCATTCAAAATACCGGGTATCGCTTTTTTAGTTACGCCCCATAAGAGTGGAACTGCTACCATCGAAACGATTTGTGCGGTGGCTGCCGCAAATACAACCCTAGCCCGTTTTGATTTAGGCATATGTTTTTGCACAAAGCTTTGCGGTTTTTGATCTGTCACATCCATTGTTGTGGGCGCAATTGCCCATTCACGCTTAGGGTGCTTTTGTGCAAAACTTTGCTTTTGCTCAGTATGTGACATTTCATTGGTCATAGTATTTCACTGTTAGTCTAGCAAAATTGCAGGCTAATCAGTGTTAAGTTTTTATGACGATAAAAGGATTTAGTCTTCCGGTGGCAATTCAATATTAGCGGATATAGACTTACCTGCTTCTTTATCAGGAATATCAACCATTTGCTCATGGTTGAAGCCGTATTCTTCTTCCATTTTCTTGCGGATGTCAGCTGTAGGATCGCCCTCGCCTGATTCGATGATCACACCGTGATCTTCAGGGTAGAACATGCCACTTTCTTGTGCAGCCATAAACTCTTCTAATTTATCAGCACGAACGGCAACGTAAGCGTAAATTGACCCACCTTCAGGATTTTCACCCCGAACGAGTAAAATACACACGGTTTTTTCGGTTGTTTCTTGCTGGGTTGGCGATGATTCTGCCACGCGCGCACTCCTGAGATTTAAGATTTCTTAGTCTTTAGTGTACGTTATCCACAGGTTAGGTCAAGCGACAAGCAGGTTACGATGCCACGCAAAAGAGGAAAATAAAGCAAATTGTGCCTTATTTCCCTCTAACGCTTCAACCTAGGCGGTTAATTTAAGCAGTTTTATCGCATCAAAGTTGGTTACATCGCCGCCCACACGCTTGGTTGTATAAAATTTTACAAACGGTTTATCGGTGAATGGATCGCGTAAAGTGCGTATGCCAATTCTATCTACAATGGTATAAGCACGGCTAAAATCGGCCAATGCTACCGATAGACTGTCGGCGGTTGCAATCGGCATATCCGTTGCCTGACGCACCGGAACACCCAGCAATGTGTCGTCGGAACCTGCGGTGAGGCTCGGCTGCCATAGATACTGATCGGTTGTCGTTTCTTTAAGCAAACGAGCGGCTTGTACAACCGAGCGATTCATTAAAAATGTTGCGCGCGAGGCATAATCTTCTTGCAGCGAATAATAAAGTTGGATGAGGCTATCGGAGGTGATAGCGCCATTTACGCCAGAATCTAACTGTTCGATTTGCCCCCAGCTGCTGCCCGCCGCATAAGATAAAATGCCTTTAGGCTGGCCGGAACCATCGCCATAAATAAAAGCTTTATTTTCAATACGCGTAAACACTTCGGCCACTTTATTGGATAGCCAAAGCTCAATATCAATCGCGGAATCATCAACCAATTTTTGAGTAGCTTTAGGCTAAGCAAATAGCTCATGCACGGGAATGGTTTTCTTGGCGATTTGCGGCGTGTTGGTGTCTGATACACTGCCGGTTTCAGTCGTCCAACCGGCTGACGCTTCATCATAATCTTGGATGATTTCGAGCGAATCGGTTGAAATCGTTTCAACATTTGACAATGCGCGCATGGGCGAAAATTCATTGATGGCTTTCACGATATTTTCTGCCATTGCTGGGGTAACCGTATATCCACCATCGGCATCGGATCCCACGGAAAGCGCTTTGCTTTCCATCTGTTCCAAACCCGCATCCATTCCTTTGCGCAGGTAAGTGGTAAAGGCTTTTTTATATTCCGATGCATAAGGGCTGGCTGATTTATAAGCCTCAGCAGCGAATGATGGGCGGCTTACGGCTGTTTCAATATTATCCATACGACTTTTGTGATTATCAAGCGCATGGTTAATTTTGGATAAATACTCGGCATAAAGTGGGTCTGCATTGCCTTTGCGTTCAATTTCAGCAAGGCGTTGGTTATTTACCTGCTTGAACTGCTCCCATGCAGATCCAAGTTGGCTCACTTGTTCGGTAATATGGTTTAGGGTCATAGAAACTCCGTTTTGTTAAGGGAAAAAATTTAGTTGGTAAGGGTGTGTAGTGCGTTATTTAGTGCATCATTCAGCGCGACGAGCTGTGAGGGCGGCAAGCTATCGTTTGACTTAACCACCATTACACCGGCTTGTTGATTTGCGGGGAATGTAACAAGACTAATCTCGAATAAATCGAGTTGGTTGATTTGGCGGATGCCCGTTTGCGCATCAATGCGGTAATCATGCGGGCGGTAGCCGATGCTTAAACCATCCATAGCGCCAGATTTTATCAGCTCGTAAGCCTCGCGGGCACGTTGTACGGATAGCAATAATTGCCCTTCGACATAGAGGCCTTTATTATCTTCAAACAAGCGGGTTATTTGGCCGATAGGTTCACCCATTTGATGTTGCCATAGTAATTTTATTTTCGTTAGCGGCTGGCGTAATGTGGCGGCAAATGCCCCGCGCTCAACGATATCTTTTTGATTATCAATATTGCCGAATAAGCTGGCATAGCCTGCAAATCGGCCTTGCTCATCCAGCGATTTTAATTCGAGTGCGGTGGTGTGATGCTGCATTATTTACTCCGTTATGACAATTGTGTGACAGGCTTGAGCCGCCTTATGGGATATGTTATTTTGGCTGCGATAATTTTTTTTCATTAGTTGCTTCGGTAACTCAAAAACTCATTTATGAGCATTGTTTTTTGTATTTTCGTAATAGCGGTTTTCACACTGCTATTTCGTTGGGCTCTGACTCCAGTCAAACCCACAAAACCACCGCGCCTTTACCGTAAAGGGAAGCGCAAGCGCCCGAACCCGTATCGTTACTTTCGATACAAAAAGGTAAAGTGGCAGCGGTCAAAAACTGTTAGCGTTGCTAAGCACCGCAAGTTGATGAAACGCTAGCGCTAATTTTGGCTATGAAGCCCTTTATTCAGGCATGAATGGAGGGCTTCTTTTTTAATTTTCTATTTTGCCTAGCCCTACTAAAGCGCGTTTTTCATCTGGGGTGAGGAAATCGGCCGATTGCACACGCTGCCAGAGTTTTTCTTGGCGCAATGAAAGCGCGGTGATGGAATCTTCATCCAATGCCAGTTCAATTTGGCCAGCATAATAAGGCGTTAACCAAGCATTAAGCCCATCGCATAATTGCTGCATGAGCGGAAGCACGGTTTGTTCCCATAGAGCAAGTCGTGCCTCGGCAAGATTGGCGTAAGTGTTATCACCCGGGATGCCCAAAAGCTGCGGCGGCACACCAAATGTTAATGCAATGTCGCGCGCTGCGGAATGTTTGGCGTTTAAATAATCCATCTCTTTGGGGCTTAGGCTCATCTCTTTCCACTCTAAACCGCCTTCTAACAAGAGCGGACGGCCTGCATTGGCGGTGCCTGAAAATTGCTCATCAATTTGCTGTTTCATGCGATAATATTGATCTTCGCTCAAACGGCTGGGTGCATCGCCCTGCCCTTTAACAATGAGCGCACCTGAAGGCCGCGCTGCATTTTGCATTAAGGATTGGTTCCAGCTATTGGCCTGATTATGCGTGTCAATGCTGTAAGATGCCGCCTCCATAGGCGATAGCCCGTAATAGTCGTTAAGTGGGTGAAAGGTTTTGAAATGTAAAATACGCGAACGGCCCGTGACGCTATTAATGGTGTAATCGGTGTGTAACCCACCCACCGCATGTCGATAAGCACTCGGGTAGCCATTGCTGCCGCTTAGAATCGTCATGCGATCGGGGCGTAAGATGTGTAGTTCACGTGGGGCATCATCATCGGGGCCTACTGCCAGTAAAAAGCTGTTGCCGGCAATCAACCGTGTGCTCACTAAATTTTCAATCATCTGCCGGCCTGATTGGTGGGTATGCGGCGATTTCAATAAGCTGAGCAACGGATGTTGAGCAAGTTCGCAGCGCGCTTTGTCGCTGCCACCGCAATCAAATAATTTAAAATGAATGCTGGAAGCGGCGCTGGCCACCATCGAAATGGCGCGATAAGCAATTACGTTTTTGATGTAGCCTTCATCGGCAAACGGTTGATAGCGGCGCTCCGACCAAATAGGTTGCGCGGGCTGATGGATATAGGCTTGCAAGCTAGGCTTGGTGGCTTTGAGCGATAATGCTGGCGCATCCGGTTTATTCAACCACGCGGAGAGAGATTTTAACATAAAATGAATTTCCGTTTATTTCGGGGGGTTGCTCACAATTATTTGAGCCTATAATTAAGAAATATCTTATTTTAAAAATCTCGGAAGGGGGAAATTTGCTATTTATCAATTTTTTTTCAAAATTTGCTAAATTCTGCGGATGATTGACTCTTTATGCTGCTCACGGCGCTTCCACCAACTTAATAATTGGCTTAATGCATCAATCTGATCATCGTGCGTGCTTGCGGGAAAGGCCATCAGCTCGGCTTCAAACACATCCAACCACAAAGCGGTACGGGGCAAAATCATCCGGCCAGCCTCTATCATGGGGGTGATGGCGGCAAAGCGGGTGAGTTTATCAAGCTTGGGCATAATGGGAATGAGTGGCAAATTGCTATCGGCGCGCAAATCTTGCAACAGTGATTGGCCACTGGCTTTATCTTCCACCAAAATGGCGCTGGGTTGCCATTTTTCAGCGCGGGCGAGCATGGCGGCGCGCAGCTGATGATATTCTAGCCGCTCGCGTAGCACCTCAAGCAAGGTTATCTGATTATCGTGAATAATCGCGGTAATGCACACACTGGGGTCGTTGGCGGCACCTGCTTTGATGGCGGTATCCCAGCTTTGCACGATTTGGCCTTGGGTGGGTGGTTTATCGCTATAGACCAACCAGCTTTGCCGCACCATCGCGCCTTGTTTAGGGCGAGGTTGCTGCTGATATTGCGCGGAAAACACATGGCTGCCCATCTCCATCGTTAGGCGGTTAAGCTGATGGATATCTTCACGCTCCGGATGCAGCGCCTCGCCTTCATAGCGCGGTTGGTGATTGCACCATATGGTGCGCGGGGCGATAGCCGGCAAGCTCAGCAATTCCCATCCCGATTTTTTGAGCAGATGGCCGGATAAATCATCTTCATGCAATCGTTGCATCACCACCACCATCGCGCCGTTTTTCTTATCGTTCAAGCGCGAGGAGAATGTATGCTCAAACCAGCGATTCGCTTTGTTGCGCACGGCTTGCGATTCGGCATTTAGAGGGTTGATAGGATCGTCGATGATCAAATAATCGCCGCCCTCGCCGGTCAAGGTGCCGCCCACGGAAGTGGCGAGCCGAAAGCCCTGCTGTGAACTCACAAATTTGTGTTTTTCATTTTGGCCGCTCAGCACCTGCATCGACTCAAAACTACGTTTATACCATGGCTGATCTAACAGCAAACGGCAATCGAGCGAGTGTTTGATACTGAGTTTTTCGGCATAAGAAGCCGCGATAATACGCCGATGCGGCTGCTGCCCCAGCAACCATGCTGGCCATGCCACAGATACAGTGAGCGACTTGAGATAGCGCGGTGGCATGTTAATGAGCAGGCGCTTAACCTGCCCGCGCTCCACCGCTTGCAGATAATCGCACAGCGCATCCACATGCCAGTTAGGCAAAAAGTGGCTTCCTTGGTTGAGGGTAGCAAAGCTATAATGCAAAAACTGCGGGAAGCTTTCGCGCAGCATAGCCGCCTCTTGCGCCAATAATTGCTGCGCCAGCATCGCATCAGAAATATTAGACATGCTGATGCTTATGTTTGGAAAGTGCTTTTTCAGCGCGTGATTTTTTATGATGTTTCTGATTCAAATATTGGCGCATCATCGCTTCGTTTGGCACTGGAATTTCTTGCGTTAATTCCTGCTCCTTTTCAATACGTTTTAAGAAAATATACTGCTTTTCGAGCAATTGAATAAGTTTAATTAATTCAGCAATTTGAGTGCTGTTTTTGCTGCCTTCATGTTCGGTGCGATTTAAGGTTTCGGCCAGCAGATTTTCTGCGGCCTCTTCGGCAATTTCGAGAATAGATCCCATTTGCGCTAGCAACGTGCTAACGACTCTTTTTTCATTTTCGGTCATTTAATACTTCCGTCTTAGATAAATTTAGATATATCTTAGTCTATAATAAGATTAATCATTCAGGGAGTTGATTTATGCACGAATCATGGGGAGCCGAAATTCCAATCAAAACGGTGATGGGGGAACGCGCGTTGTGGAAAGCCGTTATTACACAAGCATTGATGGACGCATCGAGCCAATCCAAAAAGATGGAACTGCGCTATGAAAAATCACAAGCCTTATGCTGGCTAACGGGCAATAACGAGGATTTTCGTGCCGTGTGCGAAAATGCAGGCTTAAACCCCTGCTATATACGCGAACAATCGTTAGAGGCGCTAAAACGCGATTGTAGGTGGCGCAAAGAACCCGCCAAGGCCGCCAGTCCGCAACCTCTTAAAATAAAACTACTAACGGAGGCGTAACATGGGATTTTCATCACAGCGTGGCAGGCCTAAGCAACCTGCGCAAGAGGAGTATGATTTAGGCACGCCGGAATTACAAGCACAACGCAAAGCGGGCAAAACCGTTGAGCCTTTAGATTGGCTGCGCCAGCGCGAGCTTATCAGCCCCAAACAACATTGGTGCGGTTTGCATTTTAGATGGCTTTTTACGCTGCGTTATGGTGCGGTGACGCTTCAATCGCTGGATGCTGCCAAGCAGCAGGGCATAGTGCATCAACGCGATTATACCCTATGGCAGATGGAGCGTGAACGGGAATGGAACGAGGCGCTAACGCATTTAGAGCATCGAAAGTTGCTTAACGTTGCCTTAACCTTTTGCGTGTATAAACAGAATATACCACCGCAATGGCGGCATAGCACACGCGGTTTGGAATATCTATCGGCCGCATTGCATGAGTTAGAAATTTTATGGTGTAAGCCACGCAAAACTGTCACACAATCTTCACGAAATAGATAAAATTTTAGTTAAATTTTCGTTAATTTTCAGAGACTTATTTTGATTTTAGTGTTAAATAATACTTTTATAGCATCTCATTTCGTGGTATAGTTAATTTAGCTGATGAACAGCGTATGTGGAAAAGACGAAGTGTAAACTTTAACCCTTTTCTAAAATGTAGAGCTAACGTTTAGGAGATTACAATGACTACGCTCAAAAAACTTTTTAAAGACGAATCAGGTGCAACCGCTATCGAGTACGGCCTTATTGCAGCATTAATTGCTGTTGCAATTATTATTACAGTACAAGCTTTAGGTGGATCTTTAGATGCAACCTTCAAAAAAGTAGACGAAGCACTTTAGATTTTACATTCAAAAAAACCCTGCCGAAAGGTGGGGTTTTTTTTGCTTAAAATTTAGCAAATTAATCGCCCATTTTTAGTTGCAGCCATTGCAATGCGGATATAACGATTATTCCAGCTACTGTGCAGCCTGCTACAATTACGAGTTTTTCGCTGCTGGGGTCGTTGGTAAATTGCAGTGGCCATAATTGCGGCAGGGTGCCAGCTATGAGGCCGGTGATAAACATAAGCATCGTATCGCGATAGCGCTTGAGCGCCCATAGCAATATACGTACAAAGGCAATCATTCCCACAAACATGCCCAAAGCGAATATGCCTAATATTGACCATTGATGGTAGGTAAGTGCATTTAAAATAAGCTCATATTTACCCAGCATCAGCAAAATATAGGAGCCTGAAATGCCCGGTAATAACATAGCGCAAATGGCTATCATGCCACTCACAAAAATATAGGGGTTGGTATTGGGCAACGTTGAAAGCTCTAACGATATAAGCGCCAAACCGGTTGCAGCCCCCAAAGCCAAGGTGATTAAGCGCATTAACTTGGCTGATTTTTGTTGAGTAAGAAAGATAATCACTGTGGCAAACACCAGCCCAAAGAAAAATCCATAAAATTCCGCCTTATATGCCGCCACCCATTTGATGAGCGGTATAATTTGGGTAAAAATATAAAATGCGGTGATAATGCCAAATGCCACACCCGCTAAGGTTTTAAAATCCACCTCTTTAAACATTAATTTCCATTTTAAAGTGATGAAATGATACAATGCGTCGGTATTTAATGATTTCAGTGCTTGCATTAAGCGCTCATAAATCCCTAAAATGAAAGCCATAGTGCCGCCTGAGACACCGGGGACGAGGTCGGCCATTCCCATAACAATACCCCGTAAATATAGACCAAGAAAGTCGCGCATAACGCATGGAACATGCTTTGGAAACATCACAAAATCAAGCAGCAACTAATGCACCCTACCTTCAGCGGTTAAATTCACCGCAGGTTGAGGCCGTAACCACTACAGAAGGTGCCGTTTTGGTGCTATCGGGTGCGGGCACGGGCAAAACCAGCGTGCTAACCGCGCGCATCGCGCATATTATCAACAGCAAGCTGGCTTGGCCGAGCGAGATTTTGTCGGTTACCTTCACCAATAAAGCGGCGCGCGAGATGGCTGGCCGCGCCGAAGCCTTGGTAAATAGCACTGATGGCGGCAGTCAAGGGCCCTTGCCTTGGCTGGGCACATTCCATTCCATCAGCGCCAAAATTTTGCGTCGCCATGCCGAGCTGATTGGGTTTAGTAGCGATTATATTATTTTAGATACGGATGATCAGGTTCGCCTGATTAAACAAATTTTAGCTGACAAGAATATTGATGCGAAACAAAACCCGCCCAAACAATTTTTATGGAATATACAAAATTGGAAAGATAAGGGGCTAACCCCCGATAAAGTTAACCATGCTGAGCAGTTGATAACTGGCGGCAAACAGGTGCTGGAAATTTATGTTGAATATCAAAAGCGCCTCATGGCGATGAATTGCATGGATTTTGGCGATTTGCTGCTGCATTGCCTAACCCTTTTCAACAAAAGCCCCGATACGCTCAAAACCTATGCGGGGCGCTTTAAATATATTATGGTGGACGAGTATCAAGATACCAACATCGCACAATATTTATGGCTGCGCTTGTTGGCGTTAGGGCATAAAAACCTTTGCTGCGTGGGTGATGATGATCAATCTATTTACGGCTGGCGCGGGGCTGAAGTGGGCAATATTTTAAAATTCGAGCATGATTTTCCGGGTGCTACCATTATCCGATTGGAGCAGAATTATCGTTCCACCCCGCAAATTCTGGCCGCTGCTTCGCATTTAATTGGCTATAACGAAACACGTTTGGGCAAAACCTTATGGACAGAAGCAGCAGATGGCGAAAAACTACAACTGCAATCAGCCGCTGATAGTGATGAAGAAGCTTATCAGGTAGGCGAAAAGATTGAGCATTTACGCCGCCATGGCAATCGGTATTCTCAAATGGCAGTTTTAGTGCGCGCGGGCTTTCAAACCCGCCAGTTTGAGGAGCGCTTTTTGACGCTCGGCCTGCCTTATCAGGTGATTGGGGGGTTGCGTTTTTATGAACGCGCTGAAATTCGTGATATTATCGCCTATTTGCGTGTGGTGCAGACTCCATCGGATAATTTGGCGTTTGAGCGCATCATCAACACGCCCAAACGTGGCGTAGGCAAAGCCACGATGGAGAAAATTCATTCGGCTGGCCGCCAGTGGAATATCAGTATGCATGATGCGGCCACGCGATTGATTCGCGAAAAGCAACTGCGCGGCAAAGTGGCCGATGCGATTGAAATGTTGCTCCAACAATTTGTGCATTGGCGTGAAGAACAACCCACCCTGCCCATTGGCGAGTTAACCGATAAAGTGCTGGACGAATCAGGCTATCGCGCGCATTGGGAGAAAGAGAAAAATGCCGAAGCTAATGGTCGCTTAGAAAACTTGCGCGAGCTGGTGCGCGCGATGGGTGATTTTGAAGATCTTTCCGCTTTTTTAGAACATGTAAGTTTAGTAACTGAAATTGCCGAGGCGAACCGTGGCGATGATGGCGAAATGGTTACGTTAATGACGCTGCATGCCGCTAAAGGATTAGAATTTGATTGTGTGTTTTTACCCGGATGGGAAGAAGGGTTATTTCCGCATCAACGCTCCATCGATGAATCGGGCAAGGAAGGGTTGGAAGAAGAACGCCGCTTGGCCTATGTGGGCATCACCCGCGCGCGCAAGCAAGTGTTTATTAGCCATGCTGAGCGCCGCCGCTTTTTCACGAAAGGCGGGGTTGAATGGCAACCCACAGTGCCTTCGCGATTTATAACGGAATTGCCGCCTGAACATATTGACGCGCAAGATCATTATAGCCGTCAAAGCTACAACCGGTTCAGCCATCGCCGTAATGAATGGAATAACGATTTTGGCGATGAAATGGCCAATATCATGAAAAATGCAGGTGGAAATTTTTCAAGTTTCAACACTAAACCAAAACAAAAGAGCAAAATCGCGACAACTTCACGCGATAGTTTTGCGCCTGGCACCCGCGTTAAACACGCGCGCTTTGGCGAAGGAATGGTCATTAAAAACAAAGATGAAACCCTAGAAATCGCGTTTAAAAATGGCGAAACCAAGCGCATAATGGCTGAGTTTGTAGAGATTATTTAATTATTTTTTAATTGCGTGAAGTTCCTATATCATCTTTTTCGCCAACAAATGCGTAAAAGGCTTTTTTGTAGCTGGCATCAAGCTCTTCTTTTAAAATGGTAACTTTCCAACTGGGATTTGGGTTGCTTTTTTCAATAAGATCAATCGCATTGCGGGCATAAAGTAATGCTTGCCCCGCTAATGATTTAAAATTGTCACTAATATCGGCATCGGTTGCGCTGGGCGGTCGGTAATAGGGAGAAGAAAGCTCTTCAATGGTGGGTGCAATGTAGTTCTTTTGCCCGGGGAGTTTAGAGATATCTTCATCACCCATTTCAGGCGGTTTTATTTTTAAAAGATCATCCAAAGGCTCAATGAATTTATGCACTTGCCCTAAATAATAGCATAGCATTTCTTTTTCTTCTTCGCGCTTTTCGTATTTAATTGCTTTTTTGAGATGCGATTGAAAAACTTCCATATCATCTTTCAAAAGTGTGTAGCTTAGCGCGACAGCGGGGCGGCTACGCTTTATTTCTTCATCAAATGCGTCATCAATTTCTTGTCTATCCATTTTAAAAACTTTAATGCATAAAGCTTAAAATTTACTTAAAGAAAAATCAATTTTTGCTTAGCCCGCTTTGCGTTCGAGTGGTTTATATTTAATGGCGCGCGGCTCAAACTTGTGGCCGTAACGGCGCTCAAAATCGGCTTCATAATCGGCAAAGTTACCTTCGAACCATTCCACATGGCTATTGCCTTCAAATGCTAAAATATGCGTGGCGATGCGATCTAAAAACCATCTATCATGCGAGATGATAATGGCGCAGCCTGCAAATTCCAACAAAGCTTCTTCCAGCGCACGCAGCGTTTCAATATCTAAATCGTTGGTTGGCTCATCGAGCATGATAACATTATTGCCCTCTTTAAGCATTTTAGCCAGATGCACACGGTTGCGTTCGCCACCTGAAAGTTGCCCTACTTTCTTTTGTTGGTCAGAACCTTTGAAATTAAAGGCCGAGCAATAGGCGCGCGATTTCATTTCCGTTCTGCCTAAATAGAGCATATCGGTGCCGCCCGAAATTTCTTCAAACACGGTTTTTGAGCCATCAAGCGAATCGCGTGATTGATCAATATAACCTAATTGCACGGATTCGCCGATAGTGACCGAGCCGGCATCAGGCTTTTCATTATCAGTTATCATTTTAAATAACGTGGTTTTACCTGCGCCGTTAGGGCCGATTACACCCACGATAGCGCCAGGGGGAATATCAAAACTTAAATCATCAATCAGCAAGCGTTCGCCATACGCTTTTTCAACATTACTGGCTTGAATAACATTATTGCCTAAACGCTCCGCTGCGGGAATAATAATTTGCGAATTTCCACTGCGTTTTTCAGAAGCATTACGCACTAACTCATCGAAAGATTTTAAGCGTGCTTTCGATTTTGATTGGCGGGCTTTGGGCGAGCTTCGCACCCATTCCAATTCTTCTTCAATCTTTTTCTGACGGTTACCCTCTTCACGCTGCTCTTGGCTTACGCGTTTGGCTTTGGCTTCTAAATAAGTGGAGTAATTGCCCTCATAGGGAATGCCATGACCGTTATCGAGTTCGAGTATCCAGCCTGTTACATTATCGAGAAAATATCTATCATGCGTAATCATCACCACGGTGCCTTTGTAATCGGCGAGGAAATGCTCAAGCCATGCCACCGATTCGGCATCAAGATGGTTAGTTGGCTCATCAAGCAACAGCATATCGGGTTTTTCAAGCAGTAGTTTGCATAAGGCCACTCGGCGCTTCTCACCACCTGAAAGATTGGTGACTTCTTTGTCGCCAGCGGGTGTGCGCAAGGCATCCATAGCTATTTGTGCTTCGCGCTCGAAATCCCACGCGTTGGCGGCATCAATTTTATCTTGTAACTCAGCAGCTTCATCGGCCACATCGTCGCTATAATCCATCATAATTTCATTATAACGATCCACCAGAGCCTTTTTATCTTTTAGCCCTTCCAAAATATTTTCGAGCACGTTTTTAGATTCATCTAAGTGCGGCTCTTGCTCTAAATAGCCAATTTTCGTGCCATCAGCCGCCCATGCTTCGCCCACAAATTCGGTATCTACACCCGCCATAATTTTAAGCAGGGTTGATTTACCAGAGCCATTGGGGCCTAACAAGCCAATTTTAGCACCCGGGTAGAAACTTAGGTAAATGCCCTTCAACACTTCTTTGCCGCCCGTGTAGGATTTTTTCAAATCTTGCATGTGGTAGATAAATTTTTCGGCCATGAGAAGGATTCCTTTTTAAATGATGAGTGGCCGAAAATAACGCTCATGCCATGATTTAGCAAGCCCCTTTCGGCTAGTCATCATTCGTTAACGATTCTATGTTAGAGTGTGGTTTGGAACAACCCATAAGAAACGAATTTATGTCTAAAAATCAAGAACGTGAATTTTATAAAAAATTCTTAACTGACACCATTGCATTGCATGATTCTGAAAAAGATAATCCTATGCAGCTTGATAAACTTTTGTCTTTGTTAAAAGATGTAAAAGATGGCGGTGATTTAACGCGCTTTCAAAATTTATACCCTGAAGCCGTTACTAATTATCGCAAAGAATATATTTTTAAGGAAAAACCTCATCAATTTAATGAAGGTGCAGATTGGCAATTTTTTGCCAGTAATTATTTATTTTCACAAATTGGCGAATTTAGAAGACAGCTTACGGCTGAAACAAATGTTATGGATAAGAATATTTTGATTAATACCGGATATGCGCAAATAGCGACTAAGGAATTATTTCATAAAGCGCACGATGATATGTCGCATATGCGCATGGAAATTGAACGCCAACGCCAAAATATTTCGCGCACCCATAAATATATTAATGCGCGAATTTGGAAAGATGAAATTCAGCTTATTTTTGCCGCACAAGGCGAGAAACTTTATACCATTCAAGAAGATAATACTAACTTTCAAGCCAAAGATATTGTTTTATATCATCATCTTGTTAAACAAAATAAAGTTGATTTGGAGGATGATTTACAAACATTCCAAACCGAGCAAATTAACCGACTTCAAGAGGAATTAAAATCCGTAGATGATAAGAAAATTATAGCGCAAAAAGTGCATGAAATAATTGAAGATGCAACCCAAGAATTTAAATTGAAATTTTTTCATAAGCTTGATGAAATGGCCACTAAATTTTCATCCGATATTCGCGGAGATGGAGATGGCCATTTATTTGCTATGGCCGATGAGGTGCAAACGATAAAACAAGATGCCGCGCAACGCTATGAACAGCTACGCGACACACATACCAAAGCAGCGATTGAACAGAATAAATTGCTAAGCAATGGTCGTAGAAAAGACTAGTGTCTTTAATTCTAAATGCTTTAATACTGCCTTTGTTCGATTTTTATAAAAAACATCCTCGCTAACAGGGTTAATCAGCGCTAATATGTTTGCAATAGTAATGCAGTAATGAATGATACTTCTATGGATAATGAAATTTTAATTGACTACCCCACCATGATCGACGAGGCAATGCGTGGCGTTGTAAAGCAAGCGTTGCGCCAAGTTGAGGCTGAAGGCGAATTGCCTGGTGAGCATCATTTTTTCATTACATTCGATACCAATTTTGCCGGCGTTGAGATTTCATCGGTTTTAAAGAAGAAATATCCGAACGAAATGACGATTGTGTTGCAACATCAATTTTGGGATTTGATTGTAACTGAGAAACTCTTTTCCATCACGTTAAGCTTTAATAAACGACCTGAAAAGTTGGTGGTGCCTTTTGCAGCCATGACGGCTTTTGCCGATCCATCTATTAAATTTGGCCTACAATTCCATTTAATTGATGATGATTTTGAATTTGATGATGGTGAAGATGCCGCCGATGATGAGCTGCCGTTGATGGATAATGATGGTGGTAAAGGCAAAAAAGGCAAAGATAAACGCCCCGTAGCCGAAGTGATATCCATCGATACGTTCCGCAAATAAAAATGGCTACGGCCACCCCCATGCAACAAGCTTTAGCGCTAGCTAAACACGCTGCAATTTTGGGCGAAGTTCCGGTAGGTGCGGTGATTATCTACCAAAATAAAGTTATTGCACAAGCTAGTAATTTAACTGAGACCGATGTCAATCCATGTGCACATGCTGAAGTTCTGGCCATTGCACAAGCAGGTAAGATTTTACGCTCGCCTCGTTTAATTGATTGCGATTTATATGTAACGCTTGAACCTTGCACCATGTGCGCCGCCGCGATTAGCTTTGCACGTATCAGCCGGCTTTATTTTGGCGCTTACGACCCCAAAGGCGGGGGGGTGGAACATGGCGCTCGTTTTTATCAGCAACCCACCTGCCACCACGTGCCTGAAGTGATAGGCGGTTTGATGGAAAGCGAGGCGTCAGCCTTGCTCAAAGAATTTTTTGCCTTGAGACGGTAAAATGACTTACGACTAACGGCGCATCCTGCTTTCAGACATTCCTGCTCTAGCCGAATTTGCCCAGCGCGCATTTAATGAAAAATTTGGGCATCTTTACAGTAAGCATGACCTTGCTGATTATTTGCAAACCTATTGCAGTGATGCGTTTTTTCATGATGAATTGAATAAGGATGCCATCTTATTGGTATTTTATCAGAAGAAAATTATTGGTTATGCTAAATGGGGGCGTATGACGCTTCCGGTTGAGAATCCTATAGAACCCTGTGCGGAGATTGACAGGCTTTATATTGATTCCGCCTTCCAAGGCCAAGGAATTGGGCAGATATTGATGCAAAATATGATGGATGATCTTAGCCATAAAGCCGCCATTTATTTGAGTGTTATAGCGAGAATGTAGGTGCTCAACGCTTTTATGCGCGCTGGGGATTTACCCATCATTCGCATTACTACTACATGGTGGGCAAGCAAGCCGACGATGAATTTATTTATTGGAAAGACCAACGCTAACGCTGTCATTAAACTTACATAATTTCGCGTTATGATAGTTTATGGATAACCGCTACTGCCCTGAAATAATTGAAGCTGCTAAATTGCGCGCTTTTGCTAAAATTGATGAAACCTTACGCAAACACCCCTTAGGCGATGAATTTGATTTTGTTGGAGCAGCAGGTAATGCAAAATCAGTGCTATCGGTAGCGGCGGAAATATTACCATCAAGAGGCGAATCTTATTTAGCGCGATTTAAAAAGTCTCCTGAATCGCATGCAATGCCATTACGTCAACAGGCAGTGAATGATGGTATTGATAGTTTTTGTGACTACATTAATCAACGACGTAAGTCTGCTAATCAGCCAACAATCATGCCTTTACGCTAAAATATTCTAGCTATGTTCTTTCATGATGCGGGCTTTGTCGCGTTGCCAGTCGCGGTCTTTAATACTATCGCGTTTTTCAAATTCTTTTTTACCCTTACCTAAACCAATGATAAGTTTTGCAATGCCACGGCTGTTAAAGAATAATTTTATGGGCACCAAAGTGATGCCTTTTTTGGTTATCTCGCCTAATAATTTAAGCTCCTGCTTCTTTTTTAACAGCACTTTGCGTGGGCGTTTTTCTTCGTGATTTTGGCGGTTTCCACCATCATATTGTGCAATCATGGCGCCTAACAACCACAAGCCGCCATCCTTTTCGCCTACATAACATTCGTTAATTTGAGCTTTAGCTAGTCGCATTGATTTCACTTCGGTTCCCGTTAGAATTAAGCCTGCCTCTACCTCATCGGAAATTTCGAAATCAAAATTGGCACGTTTATTTCGCGCAACAACACCATGCGAAATCATGCTATTTTTGGACTTAGTTGCCATATTAAATGATGCCTAGCTTCACCATAGCACGATCAATTTGAGCTTTGTGCGTATCGTTGACGGGTACAATCGGCAAGCGCACATCAGGCGTGCATCGTCCTAAGCGCGATAAAGCATATTTTACGGGCGCGGGCGATGAGGTGCAGAACATTGCCTCATGCAAATCCACCGTATCATCATGTAGCAATAAAGCCGCCTCGCAATCATTGCGAAGCGTAAGTTGCTGAATTTTTGCAAGTATTGAGGGAATCACATTGGAAGAAACTGAAATAACCCCTTTACCGCCCATGGCATTAAAGCCGATAGCGGTCATATCTTCACCGGATAACTGAATGAAATCGGAGCCTGCCAAGCCTCGTAATGTACTTACACGGGCTAAATTTCCGGTGGCATCTTTTGTTCCAATAATGCGCGGTAGATCGGCGAGCTTTGCAATAAGTGTATCACTCATATTCACTACGCTGCGGCCGGGGATATTATATAAAATCATCGGAATATCGGTATTGTCATGAATGGCTTTAAAATGCGCATAAAGCCCTTCTTCGGAAGGTTTATTGTAATAAGGTGATACGGTGAGTACCGCATCTGCGCCGCTTTTTTGCGCTGACTTAGCTAGCAATATTGCCTCATCCGTTGCATTGGAGCCTGCGCCGGCAATCACCGGCACACGGCCATTTACAATCTCAACGGTGCGCTGCACCACTTTTTTATGCTCATCATAGGATAAGGTAGCCGATTCGCCCGTGGTGCCACAGGGCACTAAACCGTGAATGCCTTCCGCAATTTGCCAATTGATGAAAGCCTCAAGTGCGGTGTAATCCACCGCGCCATCACGCATGGGGGTAACCATGGCTGTGATAATTCCATTAAATTTTTCCATGCGGCAATGTAATGATTCATGGTTCAAAAGGCAACTGTATCTATACAGCGCCGTAGCGTTGTTTTAGAGCCAAGGTAATTTGATTGCGCGTGGTGTCGCTCAAAGCCTCTTTATATAAAAGCATACAGCGCAGCCAGCCAATACCCGTACGAGAACTATTTTGAGGGCTTTCATTAAATAATCGGCCGGTTCCCATTACGCGAGTGGCGGCTGCATTATAGTTGCTACCACTTTCAAGTATGTTGCCGTAATGCATTTTAACCTTGATGGTATCATAACTAATGGCAAAAGTTTCAAAGCTGTTATAGGGACTGTCATCCAACTGCGAACCGCCGCCATAGCCAACAAAACTTAAATCGCGCAGATTATCGCGCGATTGGCGCAACGCCACGCTGTTATTGCTCGCATCGGCACCCCCAAAAGCAAACACCACATTGAGTGATGAACCAGTAGAAGGATCGCTTATGCTATTATCGCCTAAAAATAAAGCGATGGCGGTAAAGGGATCATTCACTGTAACGCTGTGATTAAAATCAAGCTTTCGGCCTGCTTGACCATCGCTATAGATGGACGGAAACCCATCTTTAGATGCCACATAAGTGGGCATGGGATCGGTAGCAACTTTTAGCGCGTGATTATTGTTGCCTGAAATATCGTTCCATTGCTGCACTTGGTTGCTTGTGGTTAACGTGCGCGGCGAAGCGATGGCATCGAAAAATACTTCAAGCGATGGACGGCGGACGAGAGTATCAAAGGCCGATTGTGTGGGGTTTAGCGTAGTAAGCAAGCTCATATTATTAACCTTAAATGGGGCGAGTGAGTAGCGTGATGGTTGCATCACCCGATTGCGCCACATTGGAAACAAGTTTTATATGCTGCAAACCAGCCATTAAGGCAGGCTCAATAACAATAAACCGATTCGCCGCGGCGTTAAAAGAAACCACAATGCCTTTAGCATCATAAACGGATACAAAGTTTCCATTAGCAGCAATAGCCGCTTTAAGTGAGATGCTGGCGCCTTCAAATTCTGCGGGTATGCTTAGCGCTGCAAGGGTGGTTCCGGATAAATCAATCGCGGAAGATTCGGTTTGGCCATCCGCCATTAGAGTGGTGAGGTTGGTGGTGATAATGGGTTGGAACTGCGTGGATTCTGCCATAAAAAAGCCTTAGGTTAGGGTGAAATTTCTCTCACTTTATGGCTGGCATGAGTTAGCCGGAAGGGGCTAAAATGAAAAATCCTTTCGGCATAAAGGTAGTTAGCACTTGTTGCACTGTAGGAATGAGTGAGTTTTCATCGCACAAATCACGCTCATAAAGCGTATGCATTGCATCTTCTAACGATGCATTTTCGGCAATAGCTTTAAGGGTTTCATATTCGATTGGCTCTAAGGGTTGACGAAAAATATCAGATTTTTGGCACAGATAAACGGCGCGCGGGGTGAGCAAGCAAGCGGGGGTGAGTTGTAAATTGATTGTTGCAAAATCGCCATTTGCAGCTTGTGCAAATTGCTGTGGCGTAAGCGGCAAAGGCTGAGGCTTATCGCGTAGTTGATGCATGGAAGCCTCGGTCTGCGCAATGCTTGCAAAGGTAGGAGCAAAGGTTTTCAAGAATGTGGCAAACGCATTAAGATAAGGCTCCATCGCGCGAAATTGTGATGGGGTTGCTTCGATGTAGCTGCGTGCGGCCAGATTAAAATCCTCCTGCCCCATCGCTTTTAATGTTTCAGGAAAATGATTTTGCAGGCTATCGAATAAACGTTTGCGATATGCTAACTGATAGACATTCATTTGCGCATTGCTTGAAAATTCAGGCTTATCTTTAACCCAATCGGCGGGAGCTTTGCGTTGTAAAACACATTGTTGAAATTGCTGCATACGCACATGATATGGCAGCGGTTTTGATATTGTAGCATCCGAATGAGCTGTAGAAAAATTAGGCAAATCTAATGTTTGATTGGCAGTTTTAATACGCTCCAACTCACTCAGCATGGTTGCAAAATTGGGAATATCCGCATCCCATTCTAGCATGGTTGACGTGAAACCTTTGGTTTGCATTGTGTAATGATAGAGCGCCAATACATCATCATGCACGGGTTGATTATGCGTATCAATTAAATGGCTGC
Source organism: uncultured Alphaproteobacteria bacterium (assembly GCA_963837025.1). Taxonomy (GTDB): domain Bacteria; phylum Pseudomonadota; class Alphaproteobacteria; order Rickettsiales; family JALZUV01; genus JALZUV01. Next base: position 754,945 of record CAWILT010000002.1, on the reverse strand, counting down.
CATGATGTTCATGCCCCGCCAGATGAATTTGCGCGATGCGATTCGGGTCAATGGAATCAATATAGGTTTTAGGCTCTAGTCGATGATTAAAGCAGGTGACATACACGTTATTGATATCTAGCAGCAAATGGCAATCGGCCTGTTCTAAAAGCTCGTTTACGAACTGCCATTCGGTCAGGGTGTTATCGGCAAACTCCATATAGTTTGATGGGTTTTCAAGCAGTAATGGCCGCTCCATACGTGATTGAAACTCCCGCGTTTTAGCGACGCAATTTGCCAAACTATCGCGGGTGTAGGGTAGCGGCAGCAAATCATGTGTGTTGGTGTGATTGATGCCCGTCCAACAAATATGATCGGATATCCAAGGAGGATTCACCCAATCGGCGAGCGCTTTGAGTGTTTTGACATATTCCAAATCAAGTGCATCGCTGCTGCCGATTGATAGGGATACGCCGTGCATAACCACTGGTTTAGCGCGTGCAATTTCACCTAAAACATCGCGCGCGTAACCAAAATTATGCATGAAATTTTCTGATATAATCTCAAACCAATCCACCGCGTGGTTGGGCGATGCCAAAATTGCGTCCCAATGTTGCGATCTTAGCACTAAACCATAACCGAGTGTGGGTAGTGTGTTTGTCATCGCTGCTTTCATTTTCATAAAAAAAGGCTGTGGATGTTGCCACCGCACAGCCTTTTTAAAATTTGCTTTTAATTATTTTTCTTCGTGGTCAGCATCATGGTCATGGTCGTGATCATCGGCTGGATTCTGTGCTTCTAAATGGCCGCCAGCATCTTCGCACGTGCCAGTTTCCACATATTTCCATTCTTCCCACATATTGTCGGAAGCAGTTTGGCCTGCACAGCTATGCGTGCCGGTTGCGCTGCCGCAATCGTTTGCACCGGCTTTTGCAACGCCATAACATTTTTCCATGCCTTCTTTTGCTTGTGCATCGGTAGTAGTAAATGCAACCGCACTCGCCATAGCGGCCAATGCAAATGCGGGGATAATTAATTTTGTTTTTGTCATGATAACTCTCAAAGTTTTTTTGTTTGGTATGCTTGTAAGCACCTGCTTACATTCTGTTCTTGGCCACTTTAACAGAATTCATTACAAAAATAATCTGAAATTACCATCGCAGGTATTTTTGACCCATTATAAAACCAATTAGAGCAAGTATCAGCACGGGTGAATAACACCAAAGCAGCACCTCGGCATAATTATTAGATTGGCCGATGGTGCGCATGATAAAATGTCCCGCAGCACTGGCCGATAGTAATGAAGCTAGGCCAGCAAGCGCCGGTTGCGTGGTGGCGCCTTTTGCTACGCTAATAAAAAGGGCGGCGGCCACCGGCGTTGCAAAGGCAATTACCCCAGCAGTAATATAATAATGATTTGACGCAAAGGAATCGCGCACGCCTTGCATGGATACTTCACCCAGCAAACCAATTACTGCGCCGATGGCTAATGCAGCTACTCCGATGAGCCAGCCATAAGGGAAACGCGTTTGTGTGGGAACTGCCAGCCGTACGGCTAAAAATGCAGCGCTAAAGGTGAGTGCAATTGAAATGCCCATCTCTAGCTGATAGGATAAAGTGGCCATTTGCTGTGCCCAATCGGGGCGCGCACCAAACAACATAGGCACAAGTGTAATATACATGATTAACACTGAAAAAGTGAGCACCAAGCGGCGCAGTATACTAATGGGCTGTACGGGTGTTACATCATCCGCTAATTGGGCGATTAAATTGTTATTATTCATGCGACTTTTTCTGCTTTTTGTTTTAGTTCTTTTAATGCGCGGTGAGCGGTTACGCGCACATCGGATATGGATAGGTTGAGCGCTTTAGATACCTCTTGAGCGGAATTGCCTTGAACATAGAGCATCTCAACAATTTGGCGTTGTTTGGCATTTAAACTCAATAATAGTTTTGTGGTTAATTGTTTATCATTTGCCCATTGTTCTGGATTAGTGGCGCTATCATCCACCTTATCACTATCAAGCTCAGGTGCTTCGCGATCGCGCTTTCTATAATGCCGGCGAAAATAATCATGTAGGCGATAATTGATAATAGCATACATCCACGGATAGAATGGTTTATTTACATCATAAGTTGCGCGTGCTTTATGCACCGATAGCAACATTTCTTGCACCACATCATGCGCATCAGCGTGGTTGGATAAACGCGAGATTACATAACGTTGCGCCATGCTCTGCACATGCGCGAGCAGTTGTGCGTAAGCCAATTTATCGCCCATTTGCGATTTGGCCATCCAATAGCGGCATTGCTCTTCAACAGGGCGTGTCATTTTAATTGTAATGTTTGTTGCTTATTCAGCGAAGGTACGTTCATAAGCAATAAACATAGCTATATTATGTATGAAATCATCTTCTAATTATTTAATGCGAAAACGACGTAAAGTTAGCATGCATCAAGAAACGGAAAATAATAAATCTTACGTGACAGCGAATCAGTTCTTAGGCGCTGGCATTTTCACGACATTATTTGGAGCTATGACCAAAATTTCTGCAGGTTATATTTGCCCAGCTTGTCTTGTTTTAACACCGCTATTATTTACGATTGGGATAATCAAAAAACTTCGTATTAAATTTGTGTTTAATCGCAATTAGTTCGTTCTGCACCCTACATGCTTGGTAAAATAACGCTTTCAGTCCAATAGCTTAAAACATTCTGCAACGTATCACTTAATGATCTGTCTTTAGAGGATTTTAGGATATAACTAGCAGCACCCATGCGATAACTGCGCATCATATCATCCCAATTTATGCTTCCTGAAATAACGACAACTACCAGATGGCGCAATGAATGATCGTCTTTAATTTTTTTGATTAAATCAAAGCCACTACCCGATGATAAGGTTAAATCCATGAAAATAATATCGGGCAATTCGTGGTTTGGGTTTTGTTGATGGTTAAGTAAATAAGGAATAACTTTGCTAGCATGATGTTCAATTAAAATTGAATCCACCGCTTGCAAACGTTCCGCGCTTTTTTGAAATAACATGGCATCTGACGGGTTATCTTCGACTAACATAAGCCGCAATTTACGCTGGCGCGACATGGATATAACGATTGGATTGGATGTCTCGCCAATGGTGATGGAATTAAAATCAATATCGGAATAAAAATAGCTAATGGACTCGCTGAAAATATGTGAGATGAGCGCCAACCTATCAGCTGAAATTTTAGAAGCGCCTGATTCATATTTTTGTACTTGCTGCGTGGATAGTTTCAACACTTCAGCTAATTGTTGTAGGCTTAAGCCCATCGCCTTACGTTTCTTACGAATACGCGCGCCGATATATTTGTTGAGATCCAATTCGCTCATAAGCCACATTAATAATCTAAGTTTATGATTGAGTAAAGTTTTCTTATTACATTAGTTTTAATCGCATATTAAGCATCTAATACGAAGTAACGCTGATCAGCCGAAGCGGTGTCATATTCTTTTCGCACATGTGATAATTGCTGATTACTGGCTACAAGCTGCCCGCGATTTGCGCTGATGTAAACGCCTGCAGAGTAAGAATCATCTTCTAATATGCGCAGCGCTTGCTGAGTATTTGCGGTTCCATCACATTGATCAAACCTAAAGTTTCCATCAGGCTGATGCGTATTCGAAAGCGGAGTCATTGCACAAGAAAAAGCAATTTTTTGAGAATTTTGCTGATGTTTAGTGGCTTCATAAACTGCCACCGCTGTGAGAGCCAAGGCATCAGTGCCGTAGGTGATAAGTGTGGGTTGCTTAGATGCTATAATGTGCGAAATTAAGTGAGATAATCCGACTTCGCTTGATAAAAACTCTTTCGAATCTAAAGGCGGCAGCGCAGTGTGAACAAAATTGTGATAACCCAGATAGCGTAGCATTTGCGGCACTAGACTATTGGGCAACGGTGTAACCACGTCTGGCGTATGCGCCACATCATAAGGCTGCGCGTCAATGGTGCCGCCCGTTGTAATCAAATGAAATGTAAACATGCGTTTAAAACTTATTATCGCGTGGGAATCCTTGAGGTGGCAATTTGCCTGCGCCTGCACGGTTGCCTAACCATGTGGTTAAATCCGTTTCGGTGCGGGTGCGGTTTTCGCCCTGCGCCCAGCTTAGGCCATGCTCTAAATTGATGGCTTTGGCATCGGTTAATTCACCATCTTTAAACTTTTGCAAGGTAACGCCCTGCCCCTTTTTCATCTCGGTGATTTGATCAATGGGGAAGATGAGTAACTTGCGGCTGCTTCCGGTTACGGCAATATGCGTAGCATCAGCAGGCACTTCGCTAAACACCATCGCGCGTGAATCTTTCGGCGTGTTGAGAATTTGGCGTCCGTTTTTGGTTGAAGCGACCATATCGTCGCTGCGGGTTAGGAAGCCTTTGCCTGCTGTAGATGCCAGCAAGTAGCGTTTACCCGCTTCATATACCGTCATCGCGATAATTTTGACGGAGCTACCCATATCAATCATCAAATTAAGGGGTTCGCCATGGCCACGCCCACGCGATATTTTATCGCCACTAATGGTGTAGCATCGGCCATCAGATGCGAAACATAAGATTTGATCGGTGGTGTAGCTGTTTAAACTATATTGCTCGCTATCACCTTCTTTGTAATCGGCCGTGGTTTGATTGTGGCCTTTAAGGGCGCGAATCCAGCCTTTTTTCGAATAAAGCACGGTGATGGGTTCTTTTTCAATAAAGGCTTCGATGGAAATAACCGTATCGGTGGGTGCATCGGCAAATTGGGTGCGGCGCTTGCCGAGTTCGGTTTTTTGGCCAAATGCCACTTTGGTTGCTTTAATTTCATCGCTGATACGATTCCAACGAAGTTCTTCAGATGATAGCAATTCAATGAGAGCGGCTTGTTCAGCCGAAAGCGCATCATGCTCGTTGCGAATTTCAACTTCTTCTAATTTACGCAACTGACGCAAACGCATATTGAGGATTGCTTCCACCTGCACATCAGACAAATTCCACTTTTCCATCATCATCTTTTTGGGTTCATCTTCTTCGCGAATGATGCGTATTACCTCATCAAGATTGAGGTAGGCGATGAGAAATCCAGCAAGAATTTCTAAGCGATGCGCTATTTTTTCTAAGCGAAATTCAGAGCGGCGGGTAAGCACCTGCATGCGGTGCTGTAAAAACTCTTGCAACACTTCGCGCAGGTTCATCACGCGCGGTACACCTTTTGAATCCAAAACGTTCATGTTGAGTGAAAAACGGTTCTCTAATTCAGTGACTTTGAATAGTGATTCCATCAACATTTCAGGGTCAACTTGGCGCGATTTAGGCTCAATGACTAAGCGAATTTCTTCGGCCGACTCATCACGAAAATTAGAAACCAGCGGCAGCTTCTTCGCGCGGAAAAGTTCGGCCATTTTCTCCAGCAAGCGTGACTTTTGCACCTGATAGGGAATCTCGGTAATGATGATTTGAAACAGGCCGTGGCTCATTTTTTCCACTTCCCACTTGGCGCGGGTGCGAAAACTGCCTTTGCCCGTTTCGTAGGCTTTGAGAATATTTCCGCGAGGCTCAACAATTGTACCGCCCGTAGGAAAATCGGGGCCGAGCACTTTGCCAACCAATGTTTCAATACGCGCATCAGGGGTTTTGATGAGGTGTAATAACGCATCGCATAATTCGCCCGCATTATGCGGTGGAATGGAGGTGGCCATACCCACGGCGATGCCTTCTGAGCCGTTGGCTAGCAGATTGGGAAAGGCTGAAGGCAGAACAATCGGCTCCGAATCTTCGCCATCATAGGTGGGGCGAAAATCAACGGTATTTTCGCGAATACCTTCTAACAACGCCATGGCTACGGCTGTTAATTTGGCTTCGGTGTAACGCATGGCAGCGGCATTATCGCCATCAACGGAGCCGAAATTGCCTTGGCCTTCGACCAGCGGGTAGCGCACGGCAAAATCTTGCGCGAGGCGAACCATGGTATCATATACCGCCGTATCACCATGGGGGTGATATTTACCGATTACATCACCCACCACACGCGCACATTTTTTATAGCCGCTTGAAGGGTCGAGTTTTAGTTGCAGCATGGCCCAGAGCAATCGGCGATGCACGGGCTTTAGCCCATCGCGCACATCGGGCAAACTGCGCGAGGTGATAGTGGACATGGCGTAAGCCAAATAACGCTCGCCAATCGCATCTTTAAATGCAACGGGAAGAATGGGAGCAGATTCGGTTTTATCAGTTTTAGCCATAGAATTTCAAATTTATTGTTTTTGTTTATACTGCTTGTTTAGCGGCTAGGGCGCTTGATTGCAGCAATTTATTTAGATTATTTTCAAACCGCATTCGCGCAAGGGGCATTGGCTTGGAATGGCTAGCGAATAATCGATGTTCCAAAAAATAACCCGTTAACTGCATGGCTTGCGCTAACATGTGCGGCGTGCAAGGGTTTGAACTATGGGTAAGAAATGCCGGCAGCGGTAGCAGCTTATGTTTATAAGGCTCGCCGGTTTGGGCGGTTACGGCGCAGCCTGAATTGGGCGAGACATAGATGAGGTTTTCGGTTTCACCCGTGACCGCGCAGCGTTCTAACTCAAGGCGAAAGCCCGATTCCTCCAGCAACAATAGCTCAAAACGGGCGTAATCGGCCATCCAGGTGGTATCATTATGTTTGAGCTTTTCGAGCAGATTTTGCAAACAATCAAAAAGCTGCGGGTGTGGGTCATGTTCGGCCAGCGATGCTTGTGTGAGGGCGAGTGCAGCGTTGAGTGCTGATAATCGTAATGCATCATTTAAAAAATAGGCGGAAATGGGTGAAGTAAATTCGCATTTTAAACTGCCAAGATGTTCGGCTAATCGCGCGCTCCATTCCACGTGTGCTAGGTTACCTTGTTGGTAATTTCCTTTTTGCTTACGGCTCATCGCGCCACGCACTGCACCGGAAATGATGCCATTTTGCTGCGCGAAAAATCGGCAAATAGCGGTGGATTCGCTATATTTGGTAACAGAAAGCAAAATGGCATGATCGGTAAAGCGCATGGCTTTATTTTAGTGCAAATGGCCGCTATATACAATGGCATGAACCAAGCCACCATCACGGAAATTTTTGTACGATTGCAAGCTGCCGAGCCTCAGCCAGTAACTGAGCTAGAATATGTGAACGAATTTACGTTGCTCGTGGCCGTGGTGCTATCTGCGCAATCAACGGATGTGGGGGTGAATAAAGCTACTAAGGCGCTATTTGCAAGCTATAACACACCGCAAGCGATACTCGATTTAGGTGAAGCGGGGCTGAAAAAATATATCAAAACAATCGGTTTATTTAACAGCAAAGCCAAGAATGTGATGGCGCTTTGTGAGGCATTGGTAAACGAGCATAGAGGCAAAATTCCAGAAACATTAAAGGGGCTTACATCGCTAGCGGGAGTAGGTAAAAAAACGGCTGCCGTATGGTTAAATTGCGCGCGCGGTGTGCCGATGATTGCGGTGGATACGCATGTATTTAGGGTGGCCAACCGAACGGGCATGGTGAAAACCAAAACAGCCGACGCAACGCAAAAAGCGTTGGAAAAAAAAGTGCCCGCCGCGTTTAAACTGCACGCGCATCACTGGCTAATTTTACATGGGCGTTATACCTGCAAGGCACGTACGCCCATGTGTTTTAATTGCCGAATTGAAGATGTGTGTCGCTATAAGCATAAAACGCCAGCGCCTTAACCTTGAGCAACAAAAAAAGGGGAAGCTCAAGCCTCCCCTTTATTAGATATATTATAAATTAATTACGCGGCTTTTTTGTCTTTCGCATCTTTCGTTTTTTTGTCTAAGCTTTCGCCTTTGTACGATTTAATAGTGCCGGTTAATTCGCCACCACGTTCAATTTCAATTTCACCATAAGTGATTTTGCCGCGTACTTGGCCGGTGGCATATATAACTAAACGATTACGCACGATTAGCTCACCATCAAACACGCCCGAAATTTCAGCATCTTCAATTTCGGCAGCGCCTTTGAAGGAACCCGTTTCAGCAATTTCTACCGTATGCACTTCATTCAATGTGGCATCAACAGAGCCTTCAATCACTAAACGATCGCAGGTTGCAATTTCGCCTTTAAGCAAAATATCATGCCCAACGGTTAACACGCGGCGGCCTGAAGCTTTGGCTTTATCGGCATTTGAAGCGTTACTCGCAGCAGCCGAAGCATTTGGATTGGATGTTGGATTAACCGGCGATGGGCGATAATCAGACGTTGGACGACCCATAGGCGATGCTGGACGCGCTGACTCGTTACCCGTTGGACGAAATGCGCTAGGGCGCGATACTGTGCCCGTATCGCTATTAGGACGGGTGTAACCTGTTGGAGCACCTGACATGCCACTATTGTTATTACCTTGATTGTTAGCCGGAGTTGCAGCAGGCTTAATGGCTGCTTGATTGGTTGAGGTTGGGGTGTTTACCGGGGTGGTTGTCATAGCAGGCTCACTTTTTTGGTTCGTTTGATTGTTACTTCCACCGGCATCGCTAAGCAGATCGATATCTTCGTCTTTACGTTTAAACATTATCCCTCCAGAATATTTTTATGACTTGTTTTTAAGACAGGTTTTGTCAATTTGAACCAGCATAACCCAAGCTTACGCTTATTCCCAGCGAAATATTGGCGCAGATGTAATTTTATTTCAAAGCACCTAACCCATTGCTAAATGGGGTGCGGGGGCTTATATAAAAAGCATGTTTGAAAGTTTAAGTAACCGTCTTGGCGGCATATTTTCAGGGTTAGGCAAACGCGGCACCCTTTCGGAAAAAGATATTGATTTAGCCATGCGTGAAGTGCGGATTGCGCTGCTTGAAGCGGATGTAGCATTGCCCGTGGTGAAAGACTTCGTCAATAGCTTGAAAGAAAAAGCCGTTGGTGCGGAAATTATCAAGAATGTTAATCCTGCACAAATGGTGATTAAACTGGTGCAAGATCATCTTACCGACCTGTTAGGATCTGAAACGGCGGAGCTAAATTTGCGCGCCACGCCGCCTGTAGTTATTTTAATGTGCGGCTTGCAGGGTTCGGGAAAAACGACCAGTTCGGGTAAATTAGCCCTCTATCTAAAATCAAAACAAAATAAAAAAGTGATGCTGGCATCGCTCGATACGCAACGCCCTGCCGCACAAGAACAACTTGAGATTTTAGCTACGAAAACGGATGCCCTTAGCTTACCTATTGTAAAGGGTGAACATGCCGTTACCATTACTAAGCGCGCGTTGAAAGAAGCCAAACTTTCTGGCGCAGATGTGTTGATATTAGATACCGCAGGCCGCTTACATTTAGATGGCGAATTGATGGACGAACTGGTGCAGGTGCGCGACCTTGCCAAGCCTACAGAAACGCTATTGGTGGCTGATGCGCTAACGGGGCAAGATGCCGTAACCATCGCGCGTGAATTTAATGAAAAAATTGGCGTAACTGGCATTATTTTAACTCGAATTGATGGTGATGGGCGCGGCGGCGCCGCATTATCGATGCGGCATGTCACAGGTCAGCCCATAAAATTTATGGGTGTGGGCGAGAAACCAACTGAATTTGAACCGTTCCATCCTGAGCGTATTGCAGGCCGCATTTTGGATATGGGCGATGTGGTGTCATTGGTGGAACGCGCGGCAGAAACGATTGATCGCAATGAAGCAGAAGCGATGGCCAAAAAGATGCAATCGGGTCAGTTTGACTTTAACGATTTAAACAAACAGTTAAATCAAATGAAAAAGATGGGCGGTCTAGGCGGGTTGATGAAGATGTTACCCGGCATGGGCAAGTTAAAAGGTAAACTTGATGAAGCGGGCATGGATGACAGCGTGATTACCCGCCAACAAAGTATCATCGGCTCAATGACTAAGAAAGAACGCGCTAACCCTAAATTAATGAATGGTAGCCGCAAAAAACGTATTGCTCTGGGCAGCGGCGTTGAAGTTTCCGAAATTAACAAGCTCATCAAAGCTCAGTTGCAAATGCAAACCATGATGAAGAAAATGAAGAAAATGGGTGGTGGCAAAGGCGGCATGATGAAAATGATGCAGCAAATGGGCGGCGGCATGGGTATGCCCGATATGAGCCAACTCGGTGGCGGTGGCGGCGGTGCTATGCCAGATTTCAGCAAAATGGGCGGTAGCGGCGGATTACCCCCAGATTTAGCAAAGCTGCTAAAGAAATAACTATACCCGTCATTTCGAACGAGCAAAGCGAGGAGAAATCGAAGTTATTGCAACATTTAAGATTTCTCGTCGCTATGCTTCGTCGAAATGACGGGAGGCTTTAGACTATGCCAAAAGCGCCTTTTGTATATATCGTTACAAATCGACTAAACACCGTTATTTACATCGGCGTTACAAGCAACCTATTGCAGCGTATTGCGCAGCATCGCGCTGGAGCGTTAGATGGATTTACCAAAAATATCAATGCACTAAACTCGTTTATTTTGAAGCTTATGACGATATGAAGCATGCTATTACTCGCGAAAAACAGTTAAAGAAATTCCGCCGCGAAAAGAAAGTAGCTTTAATAGAAGCTTTAAATTCTGAATGGAATGACTTGTGGCAAAACATCAGCCAATAATTGCCCTAGTCATTTCGAACAAGCAAAGCGAGGAGAAATCTAAGGTATTGCAATATTTGAGATTTCTCGTCGAAATGACGAGAAAAAAAGGGGTGTAGCGTGATGCTACACCCCTTGGTGATTAAATTGGCAAACTCCATGGTTGGTGGAATTCGCCACGATAGATGCCCCAAATTCCGGCTGCAAAGCCGAGATCGATCTTATGCGAAATGAGGCTCTCAGCCGAAACTCCGCGGTAGATATTGAAGCTGCCGCAAATGAGTTCAGGGCTAAACACCGTTAACTCGCCCCAACCGATTGCAGGAGGGTTCCCCGTAAAGGGAACTTCCATGCTGAGGTGGAGTAGCTCAGGGTGCGTTTGGCGCAGCCAAATTTCGACTTCGCGTTGACTGCCTAACTTTAGGTTCAGACGAATCAATTCGCGGTGCTGATTTAGAAGCGAAAAGCCCTTTATGGGAAGCTTGCAATTTAAAGCTTCAACCTTATCCCATGACGTGAAGAACTTTGCATCATGCACATTTAGAATTTTGGCGCTTTGCATGTTTGAAAATTATGAGGTGAAGAAAACATTCTTTTACATCTTTGCTAGAAAGCAAATGACGAGTGTGAGTCATGCGAATACGCAGAAAACCGATTACAAAAGAGTAAAAGGAAAAGAATGCAATTAGCATAAAATATTCTGCATAAAACAAGTGTGAAAGTTTGATGACAATGTTGGTTATCAAAGTGGGGGGACTCCTGTTGCCCGGCGCCCCCCGAACCGCGTTTACATACTGTACTCGTTAGGTGCCGTTAGGCAGCCATACGAGCAGCTACGACAAAATTGTCGTTAGATGCAACAGTCGCTGAATTATCATTAGCAACTATAAAGTTTGACCCGATGCGGTGGTATCATGCCGAACGAAAATCATTTTTTTATTACGTCTGTCGAATCTATTTCATCCCCGCCGAAATGCACTTAAACTTACAGATACAACCTGTAGTAAATGCCCTTGGGTGGAGATGCCGAGTACTGCCCTCGGGTCCAGTCCGCCTATTCTAAATAACGTTTATCGCCATAGCTTTTGCGAGCGATATAATTATGCCTCACTTACGTATAAATGTGAAGCATATTTACGAAAAAAAGAGTATAGTTAGCAACGAAACTTCACGTTAGGCGTTAGTAAAACTATATTCATTTAATGTCGAAACATCCAACATCTGAACATTATCATAACGCGATAAAGCATGATCGCGATCGATTTGTGGCCTTTGCATTTGCATCGTCCGATATGCTGATTGAATTAAATCAAGAACAAGAAATAGGTTATATTGATGGTGCCACACGTGGATTTTTAGGTGAAGAGGCCGCACATTTTTTACACAAACCCTTCAGCCATTTTTTAGCGCAAGATCAACTCACAGTGTGGGCAGAAATTTCCGATGAAATAATCCAGTTTGGCCGCGCGCAACAACGCAAGCTAATGCTGCAAAGCCGCTTGTTTGATAAATTGCCTGTTGCGGTATCGGGTGTAATTTTGCCCAATGATGCCAGCCGCATTTATTTGAGCTTTTCAATCTTGCGCGAAGAAATGGACGAAGCTGAATTTAGCAGCCGCGATTTTGCCACCGGCTTATTAAACAAAGAGGCTTATGCAAAACGCGCGGCAGAACGTTTAAATATTCTAACCGCCGAAGGCAAAACGCCGCAAATTTCGTTGATTGATTTGCCCGATTTAAAGAAGTTTCTCGATGAAATGGAGCCGGAGCGTTCAAAGGAATTGATGCGCGAAGTGGCCGACTATTTACGCAGCCAATCGGTGGATAATGATACGGCTGGCATGGTTGATTCCACCAAATTTAGTTTATTGCACGATTCGGATGTGGTTGGCCATGAAGTTGCCAGCGAAGTGCAGGCATTGCTTAGCAAACTCAACCCCGCAGCCAAGCAAATTGAAACGCGGGTTTCAACCATTGATGGCCATGTGAAAGGATTAAATAACGAAGATTCTGCCAGAGCCGTGCTCTTCACCCTTAATAAATTTGCCGATAGAAACGAAAACTTTAGTTTTGAAAACCTGCAAGACAGCTATGATAGTTTGTTGAACGATACGGTATCACGCATCACTCAATTTAAATCGACGGTGGAAGAAAACTCCTTTGAACTGGCTTATCAACCTATTGTTGATTTGCGCAATGGTATTGTGCATCATTTTGAAGCACTTGTGCGTTTGAAAGAGGGATACGAAGCGAATCAGTTTTCGAACCCATTTGAATTTATAAATTTTGGCGAACAGACCGGATTAATCAATGAGTTTGATTTGGCCATGTGCCGGCGCGCCCTAGTGGCACTTGATCGCGAACATGAAAAAGCACATTGGCCTTCGGTGGCGATCAACATGTCAGGTCGCTCACTTTCATCACAAATATTTATGGATGCCATGCTGGCTATGATGAATGGCTTTCCGCATATCCGCAAACAAGTGATGTTGGAAGTGACAGAATCAGCCAAGATTAGTGATATGGAAACGGCTAATAATTTTTTGCAAGAATTGCGTAAGCGCGGCCATATTGTGTGTTTAGATGATTTTGGAGTCGCCGAATCTTCTTTCGATTATTTGCGTTATTTGCATGTTGATCATATTAAAATTGACGGCAGCTATGTGCGCGAGAATTTAAATACTACACGTGGCCGCCACTTATTGCGCGCGATGGTAGGCATGTGCCGTAATTTAGGCATGACCACTATCGCTGAAATGGTGGAGGATGATAAAACTGCAGGCATTCTATGGGAAAGCGGCGTGCATTATGGTCAAGGCTGGCTATTTGGCAAACCCGATACTAGCCCAACCGCATTAGAATTGTGGAATAAGCCCTGCCCTACATTTAAAGGCATGATGAATGCACGAAAACAAGCTGATAGTGGCGCCGATTGGTTTGATAAAAAATAAGGCTAGCGCTTGTGCCCTGCTCCACTCGTTTTAATACGTGGCATCATTTTCTTCGATAAGTCAGTATCATTTTCATATTGTTTAACCAGCTCATTAAGCTTTCGTCTTTCAATGCCCGTATTAATAAGCTGATCAATTGAGCTTTCGTTTTTGTCTAAATGCCTTATAAATTCATGCATTAAATCTGCTGATTTTCCTGTTTGATCATTAAATAAATAGGTGGCTTCAGCAATGGTTTTAACTTCTGGCGAATGGCGGGTGCTTGGTGCGAGTAAGAAAGGTTTTAGCAATTTTACTTCATAATCGAGCCTGTTTAATAAAGCTGATTGATGGCTGCTTTCATGCAGCATATCCTCAATGGCAGTAGGCACATATAAATCTTCTACATCTTTATTCTTTGAATCGATTTGTTTGGCAATTTCTGCATTGATATCCACTGGATATAACTTGCGATTAATGGTAGCGGCAATATTCCAAAACATGCCACTAATACGTATCGCGCGCTCTATGCGCATCGTATTTACGTTATCAGTGGGCTCATAGAGTGAAAACAACGCCATAGGTTAGCATAGCATTAAAGTTTTAACAAAAAGTAAGCAAACCTTGTAAATAAAGCTAAAAACCCTACATATAAATGGCAATAGAAAGAGTGATGCATGTTTATTCAAACCGAAACGACCCCAAATCCGCAAACATTAAAATTCCTTCCTGGTAAAGAAGTGATGATACAGGGAGCCACTGCCTTTTTCACACGCAAAGAAGAAGCGATGAAGAAATCGGAATTAGCGGCCACTCTATTTGAAGTTGATGGTATTAATGCTATTTTTTTCGGACATGACTTTATTAGTGTTACCAAAAGCGAAACGGTTGAATGGGACGCATTAAAGGCGCAAATTTTAAGCCGTGTGATGGATCATTTCGTAGCGGGTAAACCTGCCATGAATGGTGAAGAATCTGCCGCTAAAGGCGGTTCAGATGAGGCCGATAGCGCGTTAGCAAAAACAATTAAAGAACTTATCGAAACCCGTGTGCGCCCAGCCGTAGCGCAAGATGGTGGCGATATTGTGTTTAAAGGTTTTGAAGAAAGCACGGGCACCGTAAAGCTAGAGCTGCATGGCAGTTGCAGCGGCTGCCCCAGCAGCACCATCACGTTAAAAGATGGCATTGAGAATATGTTAAAACACTACGTGCCCGAAGTGCAGCAAGTAGAAGCGGTGAATAGTTAAAATTTATAACAATAATCTATCTGCTTACATAAAATTTCTAAAAACTAAACTACAAGCTATAGCAGAAGAAGATAACAAATATTCAGCATTTATATCAGCACTATTTGACGCATTGGTGCATATAGTATATCTTCCGGCAACAATATTTCCTTTGCCTGCGTTTCCATCATCAGACTTTATATCGATTGCCATTGCTTCACTAGGAGTTAAAATTGGTAGATAAGTATATGAACTAGGGCTTTCTGAACCAAATATTAAACTATTATTATATGTTCCATCCAACCAATCACCACTGGAACTAGGTTTACCTAGATAAATTGACATCCAACCCGCACCAGACACAGTTGACCTAGGGACATTAACTCCTAATTCACTAGAGAAAATATTAGAACTATCTCTTGAAGCGCCATTAAATTGACCTTGAATAATTTGAGCGTTACTTAAATGTTGCCAAAAACGAAAATATTCGTTTGAGCGAGAAGAATACTGTAAAATACCATCACCATTACCATTACAGGTAGATTGAGTTGTTGATTTTGTCGTTATACAGCTTGCGTCGGCAGCATTCGCAGTCCCCCAGTATAATTCTGCATTTTTCATGTCACCTGGAAGAGCATTATATTTAAGCTTAAAAGTGCTTACTGCTAATAAATAATTCCCTTTTTCTTTTAATACGGAATTTAATTCAGCACTTCGAATTAGACTCGCCCCTGCGGTTATGCCACCAATAATCAAGCCAATTATGACTAATACGATGGATAATTCTAAAAGTGTAAAACCCTGTTTCATTCTGTATTTCTACCACTAATAAGCTAATTTATGATTAATATTTAGCGGAATCCACGGGTATCATGTGCGCGGCGTTGCAAAGTTAAAACACCTTTGCGAATGCAATATTCATCATGATGACGGATGAGAGTATAGGTTCTGTCATTTAATAGAATTTCACGCGCTCGGCCATAGAAACGCACGTGTTCGTTGGGTTGAATGATGCGCGTAGTCGTTTCGCCATAATAATCGAGCGTTAAGCTATGCGGTTGTGCATCGCAATTTGCCACTTTAAGCGCCAAAGCGGGTGATGCTATCGTAAGCGCTGCGATTAAAGTTATCCATTTTATCATCATATTAAAAGGGGAGCTTCATGCCACCGGTGGCTTCGCTCATCCGTTCGGAATTCATGGTGTCAACTTTGGCTTTAGCATCGTTGAAAGCGGCCATAATGGTGCTGATAAGCATTTCCTTATCGGTAGGATCAATCAGGCTATCATCAATATGTAAATCTTTCATGTCGTGCTTGCCGGTGAGTGTCACCTTAACAGCGCCGCCTGCGGCTGAACCATGGACTTCTTCTTGCGCTAGCTCGGTTTGCAGCACTTCCATTTTAGCTTGCATGGCTTGAGCTTGCTTTAACATTTTTTGAATATTCATGATGATTCTCCTAATTTTATTGCTTTAATTTGGCTGCCTTCAAAACTGTTTAAAACACCTTGCACAATAGGGTGCGCGCAAATGGCTTCGCGTTTTTGTTGTGCGTTCGCCTCTGCTTGTTCGCGCAATGAAGGTTGGCCCTCTTGCTGGCTAACGGCCACTATCCACGTTTGCCCACTATATTCTTTTAATTTAGCGGCAATTTCTGCTGGCACATCGCGCCCAACCGAATCACCAAAATTAAGCTCTATTTTGCCACGGGCAAAACTAACTAAGCGCGCTTCGGTATATAAATGATGCACAATCATCGGTTCTTTTTTGCGCTTAAACAGGGCTATGATTGATTCAAAGCTGTCAAAATCCTGCGAACGCTGAGCATCTTTTATCGAATTTTCATTCGCTTGCGTTAACACTGCTTCTGCCGGTGCGGCCGCATGTGCCGCTATATTGGCAGGAGTGTTCGTAGATGAATCCACCGGCTCTGACTTTAACTTTTTAATCAGTTGATCGGGGTCAGGCAAATCAGATAAATGCGCCAAGCGAATTAATATCATCTCAGCCGCTGCTAGTGTGTTGCTCACATGCGAAAGCTCTTGTGTACCTTTAGCAATCACCTGCCAACTGCGTGTTAATATACCAAGGCTGAGTTTTTGCGCCAAAACCTGTAGCCTTTCAAAATTAGGGGCAATCTTGGCATCTTCAGATTGCATATTTGTTTTGAGCAAGGTCAATTCATGCAAACGCTCCAAAATTTCTTGCAGAACTTGCGCGGGATCATTGCCATCAGCATATTGCTCGCGCAATGAAGTAATGGCATCCGCTACTTTTCCTTCATAAAGATTTTCGAGTAATGCAATCGTGCGGCTGCGGTCGGCTAACCCTAGCATTTGCGCAACTTTGCCGTCGGCTATATTGGTTTTCCCATCTGCTTCATCGCCCAAAGCAATGGCTTGATCAAGTAAGGATAATCCATCGCGAACCGAACCTTCTGCAGCTTGCGAGATAAGCTTAAGCTCATCTTCATTAGCGACAACATTTTCTTTATCGCATATTGCTTTAAGGTGAGCGGCGAGTGTAACCACATCAACGCGACGCAAATCAAACTTTTGGCAACGCGAAAGAATGGTGATGGGAATTTTGCGTAATTCGGTCGTGGCAAAAATGAATTTCACATGCTCAGGTGGCTCTTCCAGCGTTTTAAGCAGCGCGTTGAAAGCGCCTTTGGAAAGCATATGCACCTCATCAATGATATAAATTTTGGTGCGGGCTTGGCCTGGTGCGTAATGTACCGTTTCAATAATATCGCGGATATTATCAACGCCCGTACGGCTTGCTGCATCCATTTCCACCACATCAATATGGCGATCTTCGGTGATGGCAACGCAATTGGCACACACTCCGCATGGGCTGATGGTTGCACCGCCCTGCCCGTCAACGCCTATGCAATTGAGAGCTTTGGCGATGATACGCGCCGTGGTGGTTTTGCCAATCCCGCGAATGCCATGTAATAAGAATGCATGCGCTACACGATTGCGTTCAATCGCGTTAGAAAGGGTTTGCACCAACACATCTTGGCCTATCAACTCATCGAAGTTAGTGGGGCGATATTTACGAGCGAGAACGCGATATTCCATGGGTCTTGATGCCTAGGTTATATGAATGTTAGAGGCCGGCAGTGACCCGAGATGCAAATCGCTATGGCTGCTACTTCTCAGTCCTGACCAGATTCACGGACATTTCGCCCACTGCTCGACCCAAGGTGAATGTAATCACAGTTTATGCGCGATACAAGGGTTTAACTTTATTCTTTGTTAATTAGTAAAGGGCTTATGAGAAAAATGACGCCAATAAAGCAGAGCCCACTTTCGCAGGCTCTACATTTACAGAATAAAGATTTTTAAAAGAAACTATTTCTTTGGAGCTGGCTTCTTGTTTGCTTTTGTTGGCTCACCTTTTTTCTCAGATGATGGTTGTTTTTGTGATGGATTTGAGTTTTTATTTTGAGTTGAAGACATATTATTAAACCTCCTGTGTTACTTCATTATTGAAGCATCTTCGTTAAACCATTCTCCATATAAATTTTCGAGATGGTAAAGAAACAAAATTTATCATAAGCGCATTAAAATTTTTAAAAATTTATACACGTGAGAGTTATCAAAATGTGTGTTTTTACTAGATTTCAAGCCAGTTTGGATCTAAAGATAGGGGGATAAATAATAAGAACAATACAGACTGGGTAAATACCATGACACAAGCTGCTGAAAACACCATTAAAAGTGAAGAATACGGCGCCGATTCCATTAAGGTTCTCAAAGGACTAGAAGCCGTTCGCAAGCGCCCTGGCATGTATATTGGCGACACGGATGATGGCTCAGGCTTGCATCACATGGTGTATGAAGTGGTTGATAACTCCATTGATGAAGCCTTGGCGGGTCATTGCGATAAGGTGGGCGTTACCATCAACGAAGATGGCTCGGTTTCGGTATTTGATAATGGCCGCGGTATTCCTGTGGGCATTCATGCAGGCGAAGGGGTTTCAGCGGCTGAAGTGATTATGACTCAGTTGCATGCAGGCGGTAAGTTTGATTCCAATTCTTACAAAGTTTCGGGTGGTTTGCATGGTGTCGGTGTGTCGGTTGTAAACGCCCTTTCCGATTGGCTAGAGCTAACCATTTGGCGCGATGGCAAAGAACATAATGCCCGTTTTGAACGTGGAGATACGGTGAAACATCTGGAAGTGGTGGGCGATGCCAATGGTCAAAAAGGTACTAAAATCACGTTTATGCCTTCACTCACCACCTTTGCGCATATTGAATTTGATTATGCTACGCTTGAGCACCGCTTGCGCGAACTGGCTTTTTTAAACTCGGGCGCGCGCATTATTTTGCGCGATGAACGCCCTGATGAGCCTAAAGAAATAGAGCTTTATTACGAAGGCGGCACGATGGCCTATGTGCGCTACCTCGATCGCAACAAACAAGCCTTGCACGAAACCGTTGCCCTTGAAGGCGAAACCGATGAAGGCATCGGTGTGGAAGTGGCGTTGCAATGGAACGATAGCTATCACGAAAATGTGCTTTGCTTTACCAATAATATTCGCCAGCGCGATGGTGGCACGCATTTAGCGGGCTTTCGTGGGGCATTAACACGCGCGATTAATAATTACGCGGTTGAAAGCGGTTTAGCGAAAAAAGAGAAAGTAAATTTATCGGGTGAAGATGCGCGTGAAGGGCTAACCGCTGTCGTATCGGTTAAAGTGCCTGATCCTAAATTCTCAAGCCAAACTAAAGATAAGCTGGTTTCATCGGAAGTGCGTGCCGCGGTTGAGGGCATTGCTTATGACCGTTTCCAGCAATGGTTTGAGGAGCATCCTAAAGATGCCCGCATGATAATTGGCAAAATTGTAGAAGCCGCATCCGCACGTGAAGCCGCACGACGTGCGCGTGAATTAACGCGTCGCAAATCGTCTCTCGAAATTTCGTCACTACCCGGAAAGTTGGCAGATTGCCAAGAAAAAGACCCCGCAAAATCGGAATTATTTATTGTAGAGGGTGATTCGGCAGGTGGATCGGCCAAGCAAGGCCGTAGTCGCAAATCACAAGCGATTCTGCCGCTCAAAGGTAAAATTTTGAATGTGGAGCGCGCACGGTTTGATAAAATGCTGGGCAGCCAAGAAGTGGGCACGCTTATTACCGCCATCGGCACCAGTATTGGTAAAGATGATTTTGATGTTACCAAGGCGCGATACCATAAAATTATTATTATGACCGATGCTGACGTGGATGGTAGCCATATTCGCACATTGCTGCTTACCTTCTTCTATCGCCAAATGCTGCCGCTGATTGAGGCGGGTTATTTATATATCGCACAGCCGCCGCTTTATAAAATGCGCCGTGGCAATAACGATACTTATTTAAAAGATGATGGTGCGCTAAAAGATTACCTCATTAATTCGCTGATGGATGAAGGCGCGATTACCTTGGCTGATGGCACGGTGCTGGAAGGCGATGCCTTGCGCGAAAAACTGCTAATTATGGGCGAAGTGGCGCAACGGGTAGAAATTCTGTCGCGTCGCCTACCCGCCCATATTTTAGAAGCAGCGGTATTGGCTGATTTATTTAATTTGAAAATGGGACAAGAACATAGTGCCAACCATGCCAAATTACTGGCTGAAAAGTTAAATCATTTAGCATCGGAAGAAGATGGCGGCGGTTGGGAAGCGGAATTGACCGATGGCATCGTGAATGTGCATCGCGTGCGCCGTGGCGTGGAGGAACGCTATATGATGGATGAAAAATTCATGAACACGCGTGAAGCGCGATTCCTAGCCACAAAAGCCAAAGCCGTGGCTGATTTATTTGCCAAAGGTGAGGCAACCTATAATCGTAAAGCCACCGAAATTAAAGGCGAGCGCCCGGGCGAGTTTTATGATGCGTTAATGGAGCAAGGCCGCCGTGGCACCAGCATTCAGCGCTTCAAAGGTTTGGGTGAAATGAACCCCGAACAATTATGGGAAACCACACTAGACCCCGATAACCGCACCTTATTGCAAGTAACGGTAAACCACGCAGAAGAGGCGGACGAGATATTTTCAACGCTAATGGGCGATGTAGTTGAACCCCGCCGCGATTTCATCGTCGAAAATGCGCTTAAAGTTGAAAATTTAGATGCTTAACTTACGTTATTTCGACCAGCTATAAATTAAGGCGCAAGCTTTCTCTACTTCACCCGTAGCATAGGCTGTGGCTGATATAGTGCAATTTGTATGAAATGTATTCGCCCACGTATATAATTTTCCCTTTGAAGGGCTGCCGTCATCAATTTTCTTATCAATATTTTTGGCTTCTGCTACTGAAATGAAAGGGTCACTTGGATATCCGTTTAGTGATTCGCCAATCATAAAAGTTTTACCATAATTATTTGGAAACCAATAAGGGTGGCCCGGTGCAATTTTTTCTAACTCGTAAAACATAAAGCCTGCGTTTTTAATTCCAGTTTCAGGCAGCGTCACTCCAATTGTAGCATGGAAATGACTATGCCCATTGTTTATTCCTGAATATGTTTTATCAATAACTCCAGCCAACCCCATATGTTGCCAAGCCCTAAAAGCCTCTGCATATGAATTATGTTTTCCATCTCCATCGCCGTTACATCCGCCAGGATTCCCATCACTTGTGGTAGTATCTGTGCAGGACATGCTTGGCCACATTTTTTTTGCATTGCTCATATCGCCAGGCAGTTCGCCATATTTATCTTTGAAAACATTCACCGCAGTAGTATATTTTTCAATATCACCCACCACATTATTTAGTTCGGCGGCTCGAATAAGGCTTTGACCTGAAATAATGCCCCCAACAATTAACCCAATAATGGTTAAAACAATTGCCAGTTCAATTAAGGTAAAGCCTTGGTGTTTCGTCATTTTGCACATTATCCGTTTGTTCATAGTTTAACGATAGCGCAAATAAGTAACTAAAAGGTTAAGAGCGCGGTTTTTTTACTTCAAACGGTACCGATTGCACAATATGCAAATCGCGCTGCGGGAATGGAATGCTGATTTGATGCTCGCGGAAAGCCTTTTCAATGCCATAACGCAAATCGCTTGCAACGATGGCAGTGAGTTTAATGTCTTTCAAGAAGCAGCGTAATTCAAATATCAACGCGCTATCGCCAAAATCTTTAAACAGCACAAGCGGCTCGGGGCGCTTACGCAGGTCTTTATTTTGTGAGGCAATTTTCACCATCAAATCGCGCACTTTATCGACATCGGAACCGTAGGCCACGCCCACAATCACTTCGATGCGGCCAACCGCATCATTTAACGTCCAGTTGGTGACTGCTTCGCTGATAAATTGTGAATTGGGAATCATGATGGAGGCGTTTTGAAAGGTCTCAATCTCGGTTGAGCGCACACGAATTTTTTTCACGAAGCCTTGATTTTGCCCAACAATTACCCAGTCGCCCACTTTAATGGGGCGCTCAAAAAACAAGATTAAGCCAGATACAAAATTGCTGAAAATGGCTTGTAAGCCAAAACCAATCCCCACCGAAAGCGCACCGGCGATAATAGCTAAATTGGACATGTCTAAACCAGTGGTGGTAAGCCCCGCAAAGATGCCGATGGTAATGCCCGCATAACCCGTTAAAGCAATAATGGCATCTTTAACGCCGCTATTGAGTGCGGTATGCACAAAAACGCGGCTACCCATAAACCATTGGATGAGCCGTGTTAAAGCAATAAACACCACAAATACGATGATGCCCGTAATTAAATCCGTTACATTTAACGTTATATTTCCAATCGGAATGCCATCTTCATATTGTTCTGCCCAGCGGCCTACACGGTAAATGCCATAGCCCCAAAAATGCGTGGCGAGTGCTAAGCAGCCAATGGCAAAAATGGGTTCAACCACCGATACACTTAAGGGTGATAAATTATCCGGATTTGCTTGAGTATGCGTGCCTTTTAACCGTTTATGCACCCATTCTGCAGCCAATCGCAAGATGAAAAAGAGCGAGATGCTGGCAAGCGTCATAAAACTTGCAAATGCAAAAAATTGTGCAAAATTTACATAGCCAAATAATGCAGAAGGTATAGCTGATACCGCTGCAATTTGTAAAAGGGTAATAAAACCGCTCCATATGCGCATTCGCTTAAGCATTATTGGAGTGCTTTCATCCAACTGAGATTCACTCTGTTTAGCACGTTTTAGTAAATAAAAGGTACTAATAGCCAAAAACAATGACGCTACAAAACGCACTAAAAATAAAGTATCGGGCAGCGGTTGTGAAATAACTTTAAAACGTAATATTGCTAAAATAATAGCACTAAATAGCGCAATATAGATGATTGTTGCTGAGGCGGGCAATCTATGGCCTAGCGGAATATTTTCAACCAGCGCTCGTAATAGACTTGGCCGAAAAATATATGCTAATGTCATAAAAAATAAAACTGATGCGCCCGTTAATATAGGCGTCCACCAAATGCTTGACGATTTTAAATCGGAAAGTTCTTGGTAAATGGTTGGGATAAAATTAAAGCTATATAATGTTAAATCGCGGCTAAATAATTCCTGCCGTTTTTCAAATGATTGATTCCGATTTAAACTATCTTGTAAGTTTTGCACGCGGCTTTGTATTAAATTCGATTGTTTCATGCGCGAGTCAATATCGCGTATTTCATCATTGAGCGATTTACGCTCCTGACGCACATATGCGTTCTCTTCAATATCGCCTTCTGCTGGCACATTGCCTAAGGCACTAAGCAAACCTTGCTTAGTTGCTAAAATAGATTGCGATTGCTTTATCTGCTCAGATGCTTGATTTTTAATTGCCCGCAAATCATCGCGGTAATTATCAATTTCATCTTGATTAAGATTATCCGCATTCACATTACGATCAATATTATCAATCGTTTTTTCCCAATTTTTCAAATTGCTTTTAAAGGATGCATCTTGAGCAGCCAGTGGCTGTGCTAAGCTTAATAAAGCTAGCCCTAATAACAAAATTAGTGCATTGAATGGATGCATTTTCATAGCCGCATCTTACGTGTTTAAGGGTGAAATAAAAGCGGTAACTTCTCAAAACAAGCCACTAATTCAAGATGGGGTGTTTGGTAGAATTGGTCAATTGGCGTAACGGATGCGAGCGCGAATCCGTACTGGATTAGATGTTGCGCGTCGCGTGCAAAGGTTTGCGGGTTGCACGATACCATAACGATGCGATTAGCCTCGCTATGCGCCAATTGCTTCACTTGAGGCAATGCGCCATTTCGTGGCGGATTGATTACCACCGCATCATAAGGCATTAATTCTTTGATTGTGAGGGGATTTAAATATAAATCGCGGCAATGCACGTGGTGCTGCATATCTAAATTATTGCGATGCAATGCATTATGAAAGGCGGCAACCATGGCATTTTCACCCTCATATGCGCTAATGGTTTTACCTTCTGCCATAAGTGCAAAGCTATAGGTGCCACAGCCCGCATATAAATCCACCACGTGACGGGCATCGCGCAAATAATCCAGCACCAATTGCGTGATAGCCTCTTGCCCGTGGGCAGTCGCTTGTAGAAACGCATTAGGGGGCAAGTCGACACGACTATCGCCGAAATGAATGCTCGCTTGGTTTGTGTCATAAAGCGGCGTAACAATATTATCTTCTGAAAATTGCTCAATCAATCGCACCCATTTTTGCGCGGCGGCATGAGCGGTTAGTTTTTCACGATCTTGCGGCAAAAGCGGTTGTTTGACATGCATGTTTACATCAAGCCCATTGGGCAAATGCGTTACCGAAATAGATTCAATCCGCGCTGGCTTTTTTAAGGTGAGTAAATATGGCTTAAGCGCATGTATTGCCTCAAGCATTAAGGGCGCAATAGTAAGGCATTGCTCAATATCAACAATCTGGTGGCTTTGCGCCTGATAAAAACCTAGCAGCAACGTGCCTTTTTGTTTTACTAATTTAAATTCTGCACGACGGCGCGTATGATATGCGCCCTTTATAGTGGGCTGTAATACAGCATCATCGCAGTCTAATTCACGCAATTTATCGCGCACCACATCGCGCTTAAATGTGTTATAAGCCGCCTCGTTTAAATGCTGTAAACTACAACCACCGCACGCATGATAATGGATGCAGTCGGCTGGTTTGCGCTGGGGCGATGCGGTAATCACGCGTTCTAAAGTAGCTTTACCGTGATGCAACTTAATCTCGACTTCTTCATCAGGGCATGTGCGCGATACAAACTGCGTTTGGCCATTTACTACTGCTATGCCCTCCGCCATATGCGATAACCGTCCGATTTTTACCCGTAAATTCGGCGCGGAAGTTTCTGCCATTAAAGGCTGTCCGTTTTATTTTGCGAAAAGAATTTCATACGTTTTGAATGCGGCTCTCGTATGGGGCATAATATGAGGCCCGAAGGTAAAATATATTCTTGCATAATTGCATCAAACTGCTCCACCAAATCATCTTCCACCTCTATTAATAAAGTAGCCGTCGTTTTGAACACTTCTGTTAAGCCTTTAAGCACATCAATTTCAGCTCCATCTACATCAATTTTAATATGGGTTGGAGCTTGCTGATACATGTGCGAGAATGTGTCGCCTGACATGGTGAGTACCGGTTGCGTCATCTGGTTTGCAGCATAAATTCTCTTTGAGAAAGTAGAGCTGGTATAGCCTGATTCAAGCGAATCAATCGGCATGCCAATAATACGTTCATCTGAACCCAGCGCCATATTTAAAGGAAAAATTATTTTTATTACCTGCTTCATTATTCTGCATTACATTCTCAAATAAATCGGTGTGGGTAGCCGAGTGGGGCTCGAAAGATATGAGCGTAATATCGGGAATTTTTACGATATAGCTTGAATATAAGCCTACATTTGCGCCAATATCCCACACGCAATCGCCACCCTTGAAATGGGTATCAATCCAGCGGATAGTTTCCGGCTCGAATTGGGTAAGATCATTATCCATATTGAGCGAACGGCGAACGCCCGATACATAAATATTGCCACGCGGGGACGTAAAATGCTGTAATTCCTTGCGATAGGGGTGTAATTCATGGCGCACATTACGCGCAATTTTGGTTGCATAATCGTGCGGGAACATCTTTAAAAACCCACCAACCATTTTAGGAAATAGCTTTGAAACGCCCATATTATCTTTTCTTTCTCAAAACAGACTAACGGTTTGATTGATAAGGCGTTATAAACCGCATCACACCCAATTCCAAGCAATAAAAATAGTGTTGTGATTTTGCAGAGCAATAATATATTTTCTATACTTAAAATTTTATTGAAGGTTTGTTTACTTTAGAATACTACATTCAAGAGGTTAAAATCTTATAGTTACTAGGCAGATTATTTTTTTACTTTATTTGCATTTAGAGTATATTTAATAAATATTTTCCAATTTTAAAAACCCGCATCAATCCATAAATTGCAAGTGTCTGAAATGTTGCTTACATTGTAGACTCTGTCGTTAATTTGCCCGCTAATTGCATTTTTGAGACAATCGCTTCCATCACCGGATTGCAAAACTAAAGTGTTTGATGAACCAAATACAGCAGCTTTAACTCTACCTAAATTAGGCATGCCATCATCCATCTTTACATCAAGAATATAACTTTGTGATGGATTAATACTATGTTGTCTAGAAACACCGTTTTTATATGTATAACGAAATAAATTATAACATGTGGCACCGCCTACAGTTCCATCACATCCACCATTGAGCCCTATATAAAATCCGTTTTTACCATTAATTGAAGCTGCAGTTATTCCAACGTTGTCTTTAATCTTACTCTCAATAAAATCTTTACCTATTTGCAATTCAGAGGCACTACAATTCGCAATAAAAGGTATATCAGGCGCAATTTTGCTGCGATTGAGTTGAGCATTAAATGCTAATGGCTCACCTTCAAAAATGCCAGGAGAACTTTGTCCAACATATGCTATTACTCCATCGCCATTACCATTTTGGTCATTGCAATGCGAACCACCATGAATTTGGTATTGTACTGCGTTCTTTAAATCACCTGGCAGTCCATTATATTTCAGTTTAAATGCTACAACACCAACATCAAGTTTGTTAATTTGCGCAACTTGAGAGTTTACCTTGGCAGCTTCAATTAAAGAGCTTCCGGCTACTACCCCTCCAATTATTAAACCGATGATTACTAAAACTATTGAAAGTTCAAGTAGTGTAAAACCATATTTCATATTATGAATATATAAAAATGTGTTTAAAAAAGTATTAAATTTTTTATTTTTTCCCATAGCATGTTACTTGGAATACTAACTGTGCTTAACTGACCACTTCTTGTATTAGCTTAAAGTGGCTTAAATCACTCTATCTCAAGCAGCAAAGCAATCTAAATATTAGTTGAAATGGTTGTGTATGCGTTACACCGAAACGAACACTCTAAATGATTACGAATTGAGAGCACCCTTTCCAGCGTTATTGTTTATACCATGACCGTGTAATATTCATTACGATCACTTCCGATTTTGCAGATAAGACCGAGTTCACACAGCTCTTTAATATCCCGATATGCAGTTGCACGTCCAATGCCAAAATTTGAAATCAGATCATGGGGATTTAACTTGTGCCCTTCTTTTATTCCAGAATAAAACCATAATTGTCGGAGCGTTAATTTTTGCATTTTTATCAGTGTCTGGCTTGGGTGGTTTGTCTCAAAAATGAGACGATCTAAATGCACGCCATGCATTATGACAGATGATTTTCCAGCCTGATTTTGTTTATGTATCAGGTGAGCTAAATCTTCTCTCCCTACTTGGCTTAAAAACCATTGGATCAGCCTAGGAGATGCTTTAGTCAACGAAATGAAATTCTCGATGCTTGGCTCTCTTGCTGCGTCATACCAGTTTCGCACTGCATGTTCAGATGCCCCAGTATGACGGGCGATCCACTTTATTGCTGACCCTGAACTTTTATAATCCTCCCGCAATATTTTGGCAATCTGCGTAACGATATACTTCTTGTGTTTAGTTGAGCCATTTGACCCGTTTTCCATTAATGACATTGAATTGTTCCTTTCTTTACAATGTGAAGAGAACAATTTTCGGCTCTCGGCCTAAAAAGACCGAGAGGGAGAGCTATGATTTATTTAATGGCGGGAATAAAAACGTGCATAACGACAGTAGAAAAAACTGGAATCTCAACATGGCTGGGCGTAAAGCAGCGATGTATTTACGGATGTCAGACCCAAGGCAGGAATGCTCAACAGAAATTCAAGAAAAGCTCATACGCAATTATGCCGATAATAACGGCATTGAGATTGTTCGCGCCTACGCTGATGAGGGTAAAAGCGGTGTTGTGGCCACGGGACGCAATTCTTTTCAAAAGCTGATTTCTGACGTTAAGAACAGAGAAGCTGAGCTCGATTTTTCATTATTGC
Source organism: uncultured Alphaproteobacteria bacterium (assembly GCA_963837025.1). Classification (GTDB taxonomy): domain Bacteria; phylum Pseudomonadota; class Alphaproteobacteria; order Rickettsiales; family JALZUV01; genus JALZUV01. The sequence continues at coordinate 726,854 of CAWILT010000002.1, read as the reverse complement.
TTGTTTATGACGTTTCCAGATGGGGGCGTTTCCAGCGCACCGATGAAAGCGCTCATTACGAGCATATGTGCCGCCTTGCTGGGTTATGGATTGCCACCACCAAGCCCCAGCAGTCATACGCCTCAGGACCGTCCGATGCGACAACCCATGGCTTGCCGATATAGTCTGTTGCCCAATGTGTCATCGCGTCAGCCCTGCAAAACGTAAAGCGTTATATGTTTCCGACGGAAAAGCTTTATTCCCGACATCAAGCATGCGGGCTTTGCCGGTGACGCGGGAGGCATCGGCACTGACTTCCGTCAACACTAACGTAAATGGCGGGTCTATTTGCGGCCCTTCCAAATCATCCGATAAATACGGGCGATAAGTGATTTCGATTTTGTCCTGACTTTCCGCAGCACGATCTAAATGCGTCACAATTTCACGGCTGACATTATCCAGCGTGATGGAAATTTCTGGCACAGGCGCAGTATCAACAGGCGGTAATTCTAAATCAAACCCCATGGCGATAAACTCCACCTTTTCACCGGCATTTAATGGAGCTGTTGCCTCCATGCGGGCGGTCAAATTCTGATTGTCCCGCACCACCCGAATGGCCATCGGCTGGTCATCATCATCGATAAAGGACGGATGGCGCAGCTCCAGCGTGTGTAAAATTACGACATCACTGGGCGCAGAGGCATAGGCCTCACGCAAGGCTTCTGATAAAGCATTATTCGGCATGAGGCTCATCCTCCCATGCTTTATCGGTCAGATAATCCACCGCCACACCGTTCAGGAATGAGGCTTCGATGGCGTTAGAACGCTCACGCAGAACTTGCACCTGCGCCAGTAAATCTTGCGCTTTGGTGAGGGTTTCCTGTTCTGCGTCCGTCAAATCTGTGCGATCTCCCAACAGATATAAATCAGCCAGCGCATTTTGCTGTTTCCACATGGGCGCAATATCGGTGATGCGTCGTCCGGCTTCTTCCTTGATCTGGCGGATCAACTGGCTGTTTGAAATAACGTCCTTCAGCTTGTTATCAGGCACAGCCTTGCCACCCGATGGTGGGGTGACATCCTCGGCAAAAGCGTAATAATGGCGTCCGTTCAGATCAGCCAGATGAATGGGTGCGATTTCACTTTCGGTAAAAACTGGCGCGCGGGTCTGCAAATAAGATTTGAGATTCATAAAAGCCTCCTAGAAAATGACATTAGTTAATGTGGCGACATCATGCAGATTGCCGACTTGTGTGCCTGTTTCGCCGTAGGAGTTATTGTCACCACAAGCATCCACGCGCCCGTCGTCATACAAAACCCCAAGCCCCCATGAGGCTGTGCCTTGCCCATAGCAATTCCAGTCCTCGATCACACCAGATTGCCCAAGCACACGTTGAAATGTGTTATTGGTAGCGGCAAAGCTGTTAATCCCCAGATTGGCATTGCCGGAATACCCAGCGCCCCAGAGTGTGTTACCTGCTTGCAAAATACAGCCCTCATAGCTGCATCCACCGCCAAAGGCGGCCTTGGTCACATTGCCTTGAAAACTTCCTGCTGGTTTTTGCGGGGAGAGTTGGTTGGTTGAATTCCCCGTTCCCAACTGGCCGTAACCGTTATAACCCCACAGGTAAACTTCACCTTGATCAGTAATGCCGCCACCGCTGGCATAACGACCATCACCCACAAAAATATCCGTGAAGGTAACAGCAGGTAGAGCGATTTGGGTGAAACTTGTCCGTTGCGTTGTATCACCCAAGCCCAGCTCGCCATTGCCATTAAAACCAGCGCTCCACAATGTGCCATCACTTAACAAAACAAGACCGGAACCTGTTGGGCCAGAGCCAGCGGTGTTATACCCGCAAGATGGCAAGGCTTTGATCACATTATTAAAGGCGGGATGCAGAATGGGAGTTTCCCGATTGGTCGTATCCCCTAGGCCAAGTTGTCCATAACCATTATAGCCCCAGACCCAGAGTGAGCCGTTATCTTGAACAGCATATGTCGTATGCGGCAAACCAGAAGTCGCGACATCAATAATATTGGTCAATGCCCCACAGCGAATGGGCGTATATTGATTGGCGGATGTACCATTTCCTAGATTACCGTTACTGTTAATCCCGCAGGCATAAACCCGCCCATCGGTCGTTAAGAAATAAGCGCAGGCATGATCGTAATAATTCGGGCGACCGGGGATAACTTTGGCGATCTGGATATTGTTTTGAACAAAATACTCAATACGCTTGGCCACCGCCAAATTAATGGTATTGCCATGTCCTAGCTGTCCGTAATTGTTAAACCCCCATGACCAGACTTCACCATCGGCGGTTAAGGCATAATGCTGCATGCCGCCTGAGAACACATCGACAAAGCGCACATCAGGATTATCCGTTGCCACACGCTTTGGCGTATAAACATGAGAGCCATTTGAATCCCCATTAGAATAATTCCCACCATAGCCACAGGCTTTGATCGTGCCATCAGCCATGAGATAAACACGCGTGTACCAGCCGCCTAGACCATTGACCTTGGCGAGCTTCCACACACGGCGGGATGGATCAAGAGATTGATCCCGCCAAGCAGGTTGATTGTCCACCATCTGCAAGACTTGAGCATTATTGCCTCTGGCAAGACGAACAGGAATTGCGCCATTATGGATCAGCAGATCACCTTCTTGGGAAAGCTGATCCGTACCGGCTGCCATCAAATCCCAATCATCCCCTTGAACGGGTGTAACGGCTGAAACAGTACGCTTGGCGATATAGCTTGAACCCTGATAGGAAACGGCATCATGGCGCACGTAATTACCAGCGCTGTTATAGGCTCCGCGCCAGTTTATGCGGATATTGCCCAAATCAATCTGTGTCATGTTTTTACTTCCTTTTTAAATATTGATGATGAGGTGACCATCATCGTTAATGTTGAAATCCACCCCCGGCAGCGTGATAAACCACGCGTCAAAATCATTGGCGTTGTATGTGCCTTGCCCTGTGATGGCCGTGAGCTTTGACCCATCGGCACGCAGGCCGTAAAACACGCCCACGGATTCAATCACCTCAAACCCGTCTTCGGCTTGTTTTACCGCCAGCAATTTTCCTGCCTGACCATTGATATTGGTCGGCAAGTTGAGCGCATTGGCGGTTTGTAAGGCTTCCTGGGCAGAGGATTGTGCCTCGTCACGATAGGTTTCGGTTTGTGATACTGCTTCATTCAGTTGGTCAGCAGATGCGCCAAGATCTGTTAGCCCTGCCTGAATGGTATCTTCCATATCCTTGATGGCTTTGGCGGCGCTTTTGACAGTCCCGCCGTCGGTTGGCACTTCTGTCTGGTCATCGCCGTGGACAATGTTGTGCAGGAGATGGCTGTCCGTTTGAACACGCGCCACCGCATCCTGCAGATCTGTCTGCAAGGTCATAAGAGTTTCCTTTTGTTTGAGTAGTTAATAAAGCTGAAGAGGCAAAGTCTGATGCACAAGAATATGCAAGCCATCACCAGCCGTGATAATCCCTTGAGCATCTTCACTAAGCAGCAGGTTCAGCAACCCTTCATCCAAAACAGGGCGTTCACGGATTTCCAGCTCCGATGTGATTTCCCAAAGCGTTCCACCCGCCAAAAGCCGTGATGAAAACTGCCGTGTAAATCGCGCTTCTTGCTCCAAAAGACCAAGGCCGCCCAAAAGTGTGATAGCAAACCAGCTTGCCCCCTCACGGGCATGCCAGCGATACCAGCCTTCAAAAATGGCATATTGATCCCGCCGCATAATCCAGCGTACCGATACCTTGGTCGGCACATCAGTAAATCGGCGACGTTGACGGGCAAGACCAGCCTCCATCTCGGTGCGTAAAATCGCTTCCCCAGGCTGAACGCCGTAGCCTTGCACCGTTGGCAACGGTAATGTCGATGGCCATGTGATATCACTCATTTACCTGTAACTCCCCGCAGCAGGATTGAGGCCATAACGCCTTTCAAGCGTTGGCGCTAGTCCTTCACCGCGACCTATATTGCGCGATAAATTGCCTTCCACTTCCTCGATGATGATTTTTAAGTCCATATTGCCTGCGCTATCACGGCTGACATCGGCTCTGGCTTGAGCATTGCTAGCGTTGTTCTCAACACGCACAGATACATTCACATTCGGCTTGGATTGCAACGCACCGCCCAGCAGTTTCATTTGTCCTGGCGTAAAGACGGCTTCACCTTGTTTGGCGATAATCGGCACTTCATTGCCAACAATGCCGCCTGTGTGAAACCGTGGTGCATTTGCAAACACAGATGGACTTACCGAACGCATGCGTAAAGTGTCACCGCCAATCACACCACCAGTATGCGCGGTGGCCGTAGAGGTAGTGCCAGCGCCCGCAGGCGCACCAAAGATTGAGCCTGCAATATCACCAAGAAAACCACCCAGAGCACCCGCCAGTGGTTTTGTGATGCTGGACTGGATTTGCATCCGCACCATATCGGCGATGATGGAATCCGCCATGGATTTAAAATCCAACTTGCCTGTTGTGGCAAAACTAACCAGCGCATCTTCCATGCTTTTGAACATGGAGGTGACACCGCGTTCGGCCTTGCTCGCCATATCATCGGCTTCATCAATAACGCTTTGCAATCCGCGTTTAATGCCATCCTCCCAACTTTTGGAATTTTGCAAATCCTCATCACGGGCTTTGGCGATCATATCCTGATAAACTGCATCAACCTGCTCGGCAAAATCAGCATAACCTGCCTTGGTGCTATCAAGGCCTGTTAAGGCCTCATTACGCCATTCACCTGCGCGCTTTATGGCCGCCGATAAAGACGTATCCAGCGCATCATATTTTTGACGCACATCTTCAACCAGCCGTTCACGTTCTTGCGCTAACTTATTATTTTCACGGGTGGTGTCTTGGTAACTTTTATCCGCTTCCTGCAGAGAATAAATATCACCCACCAGCGATTTAATCTGCGCGGCATATTCTTTTTGTTCATCACTTTGAGCGCCGGTGACATCTAACCCCAAGCGACGTAAAGCCTGATCCTGCTCATTTGCAATCATGGCACGGCGTACTGCCACTTCACCCTGATTACGTGCAGCATTTAAACGCTGAAGCGCTTGTTCTTCTGCGTGTAATTCCGTGATGCGGTCTGTAATGCGTTTTTTATCGGCGTCCGATAGTTCAGGGATCACTTCCGCAGGCGCAGATGGTGTCGGCGCAGCTTGAGCCGCATTCTTAGTTTTTGGATTGCGCAAGTTCATCCAGCGCAGCTGCGGCTTTTTTGGCGGCACGTTCTGCTGCCAATAACGCAAACACCTGCTGTTGGACTTCTTCTGCTTGCTCACCAAAATCAGGATATTTTGTTGCCAGTTTGAATAAGGCTTCGGAATACTCCGTCGCCGATAACTTTCCCTGATTGAAGGCTTGGCGAATTTGGTAAAGATCATTCTGGAGCGGCTTGCCAAAACGGCTAAATTGATCCCAAAATCCGCCGATCCCACCGAACTTTAATTCCTTTTGCAGATCGATGATGTTTTCTTTTGCCGTTTCCAACTGCTTGGTAAAACGGTAAACACTCTCGCTTTCACTCAATGCCTCGCTTAAATCCGCTGCGGCTTCGGCTGTTTTGCCGAGTTCTTCTTTGATTTCTTTTAATTCGGTTGCATGATCACTCGCAGCTTTTGCTGCGGCGTCATGACCGGATGCGAATTTCAAAACGGCAATACCTGCTAAAACAGCAAGACCTACGGGGCCACCCACCAACATCAAGGCCGATCGAAATCCAACCATCGCCAGTGTTGCCAACTTTGTTGCAGCTTCCACCGCCACAAGACGAATGGCAAAAACCGTCGATAATGCTTTGGCCATGTGGAGTCCAAAATCAATCCTGCATTGCCAGCAATGGATGCATTAAGAAGCGTAACCGCACCCGCAACTGTGCGGGCAATCACCAGTCCACCAATGGCCGTGACAGCCAAATCGGCATTTTCAATTAAAAAAGCAAGGCCTTCCGCTGCTGTGGCAATAGCATTGCCAAGTGTTTCGCCTAACTCTCGTGCGGCATCCTGACCACCGCAGGATCTTCGAGTGTTTCAGTTAAGGTGCGATAACCATCGGTCACGCCATCTAAAAAGCCACCCATGCGGCAATAGAGCGTTCAATTTCTAAAATCGAATTATTAAAGCGGTTCATTTCCGCGCGCGCATTTTGGAGGCTGCAGGCACACCATCGGAGAATGTATTACGGATTTCCGCAGCAAATTTTGGTAGGAAGTCTTCGGCGATAACCTGACCTTGTTCCAGCATTTTATCAAGCTCTGCCGTGGTAATGCCCATACCGCGCGCCGCCAATTGGAATGCACCGTAAAGACGCTCACCCAATTGTCCGCGCAATTCTTCGGCCTGAACCTTACCCTTGGACATGATTTGCCCAATGGCTCTGATCGCACCGTTGGTTTGATCAACAGATAATTGAAGCACGGTCGAGGCTTCGGCAATGGCCGTAAAGATATCGCGTGTGCGCTCGCCATCCAATTCCGTGCCTTTGGCGGCAGCGGCAATCTGCATATAGGATTTTGCTGTTTCTAAAAGATTTAAGCCCAGTCGTTCGGATTCGTTCTTCCAAAAACGCCATTTCCGCGCGCGCACCGGCGCTTGAGCCAGTGATGGTTTCCAGCGCAGTGCCTAACCCCTGAAAAGCCATACCTGTTTCATTGACCGAGCGCAGCAGAAGTTAAATAATGCCGGAAATTCCCGCATAAGCCGCCACAAGTCCTGCTGCTTGACGAAATACATTATTCAAGCGCACGCGCTGTTGTATCAACGGCTTTTAAGCCCATACTGGCGGGCTTGGTCGAACGCTCAATACGCTCAAAAGCCTGCTCGCCAGTGCGTCCGATACGAGAAAAGGTATCCTCAACCTTTTTCCCGTCCACCACCGCAAGGCGGATCGACATGTTTTTTTGTGAGCGCATGGCGGTTTGTTTATTCCTTATGAGCCATCAAGGCTTTTGTGATACCGGTTGATAATGCGGGCAACAGCTCTCCCATCACCGCCATGTCATAGTCCAGCGCGGATGCGAGGCTTAAGGCTTCCGATAAAGGAAAGCTGTTTCTGATTTGCGGGGATATGCGAACGGCAATATCCCATGCCTGAAAACCCTCTAAGCTTTCTGGGCTGTTGACTTCGAACGGGCAGTCTTCGCACGTTTGGGGGCAGTTTCTGCAATATCCTGCGCCGTCTCCGAAGTGCCATTCGGCGCGGCGCTCAAGTCTTTTTTTTCAGCTTCAATCAGCTCCCGAACGCCTGTGTATTGCTGGGAGAAGCTGGCAGCGATTGACCAAAACCCTGTCATCAGCTCATCAATCTTTTCAGGAGTGACAGGTGCTTTATCATCACCTGTCGATTCCAAAATGCCTTCCCAATCAATAATGGCGGCGCGGGCAAGACCACGCGCCAGATATTCCTCAGCCAGTGCTTCACGGATTTCTGGGTTTTCAACATCGGGTAGATCTTCCACCGATGCGCCGATCTCCTTACGCTTGCGGTATTCTGCGCCAAGCTCCGTCAAACGCTTGTTCATAAAAGCACGCGCGGCATAGAAAATCGGGCTGGTGCATGGGCGCACTTTAATTTTCACGCCTAAGCCCAGATCAAGCCAATAGGCTTCGGTTTGGATATTGAGTTTTAACATTAATAAGTCTCCACATCATTGATAAGGGTGATTGTGACCATGTTGCCCAGCACAGCATCTTTTGCGCCTTGATAGTCGTAAGACGCTTCAATGCCATTCGGCCCCGAAATGGAGCGCTTTGGCTTCGGCAAATAAACCTCGTGACATTCAATAACCAGCTGACGATTGGCATTGATGATGTAAGACAATTCTAGATCAATCGGTGTGCCGGCACGCGCCGCATCCATCAATGTGGTATCGGCGTAGCGCACAGTGATATTCCCGCTTAAGGACGCAACACCCGGGTCAACACCGTCAATCTTCCCGTCATCGCGGATGGTTTCGATACGCTCCAGATTGTTGCTATAAGTGAGCGCCGCTGAAGTGACATTCCCCAGCGCCTGACCGCCTTGTTTGACCGAGCCTTGGAATTGCGAAAACCGTGTGTAATCCGTTTGGTTTGGGTTAGCATCACGGGTCACAGTTTGTGGAGTTTCCCCCTGACCAATCAAGCCAACGGTGATTTGTGCCTCACCAGACCTCGCAAAATTAAACGCGATGCTGTTCGCACGCACACCCGTGAAGAGCGGAAAGTCCGGAATTTCAGGCAAGCCAACTTCCACCGCCATACTGGGCAGTGTAATCGCACCAGATTTAAATTCATGGGTATAGGGATCATCGCCTGTGGTGGTTGGTGCGCCAAACATGGCTTTGAGCCATAGACCGATATTGCGAAGATCAATTGGCACAACAATATCGCCATCTACATTGATCACATCCTGAAACGGTGCAGTCGGATCACGACCAAGCCCCAAAACATTGGATTCAATCAACCCTTGCGCGGAGTCCAGATCGGAGGACACAAAAGGGATGACATGAAAATCCCCCGCATTTGGGGGTGTTCCATATGTGGTTTCAAAACCAAGTAACATGCGGGCATTCCACCCGTAAGCGCGTGACATATTTTGTTTCTCCTTTATTGAAGTGGGTTAAGGGTTGTATATTCAAGCGTGATCGGCACGACTGCCGCCTTAATAGCGGGAGCACCGTCCACGGTTTCAGTTAAAAATTCAGGTGAACCAATGGACATGTAATCCACCGCGCCTGAGAGCGCCCGATCAGCGCCGAGCGTGTCACCCAGCGCCACCAGCAATTCATCCAATGCCGCGTCACGTTCATCGGGTTTTGGCTTTTGCACCAGCACCTCCAGTTCTGCGACATGAGCATAGTGATATCGTGTCGGGGAGAGTGTGATCTCTGGCTCTCCCGCATCGCCATCACGCAAAATGAGCAATCCCGATGCAGGAATTTTGGTGGGCAATGGCTCATTCCTTAAAACCGCAACGCCGCTCATTCCATTTTGCAGGCATAAAAAAAGGCCCGCTAAGGCCTGCTCTCGTTTTGATGTCATGTTTATTTTATCCTAATCATCTGGCCAATTTTTCAAAATCAGCCTTGGCAGTTTGTCATACCAGCGCTTGGCTTCTTCATCGAAACGGATCAGCTTTGGCAATTTGACCTGTGGCACAAGCCAGAACATCACAGCGGTTGATAGGTTACGGCCTGTTTTAAGGTTTCTCTGACTGGCTTTACGAAAGCCACGCATATCGCCTGTTTTACGGCTGTAAGAGGCTTGCACATTTTCGACCACCAGCAATGACGGGCCATTTCGGCGATATACAAAACGAAGCTTGCCATAGCGATGCTCAGGAAAGTTGGAGGGATTTATCCGCTTACCGCCGACACCGCGCTTTGGCGCATTGGGGGTTGGGATCGCCAACCACCAGCCATCTTTTGATTTTATGACTGTGCCTTCATCAAAACCCGCCATGATTTTGCTGGCTTTGGTATAAACCAGCCCCGCCGCCCGAATGGAATTTTGCCCACGCGGGTAAATATCACCACGCCAGGTATTGGCCATACGCTGCCCCAGACCTGAGGAATGCACCTGACGACGCATCGCCATCTTCAAACCGTTTGTAGCCTCACGAATGCCGAGCGTCACGGCGCGTTCTGCCGTGTGATACTCTTCCTTCATGTATTTTTTGAGATCACCCTCAATCGCCGCTTTCAACCGCATAGGCATCTACCTTTAAAATAAGATTATGCTGATCTTTCACTGGTTCACCTTGCATGGTGTAACGCTTATCATCCAAAAAAATAGATTGAAGCGTCTTGCCCGCAGGGATATCAGCAAGGAGTACTTCAAACATATCGGTTTCTGAATGTACCCGTGCATCAAACACATCAGTGATTTTATCGGGTAAACGATGGATCACCATTGCCTCAATTTCCGTTTCATCCGCAAAGATAAGACGTGCCATTTTTCCAAAACGATGAAACAGCACGTCCACCGATTTTATGGCACTATTCCTGAACGTCATCGCCCGATGCCCCATCAGCCTCCAGCTCTTTTTGATAAAGCTCCCACGCCTTGTCCCGTGTGTCCGCAGAGATGTTTTGACCAAGAACAGCCTCTATCGCCTCCACCTTTGGCTTGCCGTTTTTGGCAAAGTCAGTTTCTGGATTGAGGATTTCAATTGCCTCGATCACATCATCAATGGCGGGTTCGGGTTGATGGGTCTGAGCAGGCTTATGCTCTGTCGAAATTGATGCATCCGCTGATTTGGCAAAGCCACGCTCAATCAGTGACGTTGCCTCCTCATCAGAAATATCAACCGATTTACCAGGCAGAATAGCTTTACCGTCAACATGCAGGGTAATGATTGCAGTTATCTTCATAATTCAATCCTCCCTTAGCGCACGGTTGCACAAAATGATGCGTTTGGACGGTACGGCACAAGGAGCGGCGCAGATTGCAACAACAACCAGCGCACAGCGGGATCTTCCTCAAGCCATGATTTGGAGAAGAAACGCTGCGCCCGATACGCCGCTTTTTCATCTTGGATAACACCGTAACAACGCGTGCCTTCAAGCTGGGACGTGCTGCCGATTAATACAGTATAATCGGGAAGCAGTTTTTGAACCTGATCACTTTCATCGACATAACGGTCGTTATAAACCCAGAAATCTAAATCACCGATTGAGCCGACATAGCGGGCAAGCTCATTGCCTTGACCAAAGGCAATCGGCCCCAGATTAATGCCCGCATTATCACGGAGACGGCGAATATCAAGGAGCTTCTCAACAGACGCGTCGGCCTTAAACACGCGCCATGCCAGCGCGTCCATCACAACCGTGCGGGCAACCGCGCCAGATTTTTCCTGCACTTTGGCAACCCAGTCCTCAAGATTGTTGAGCGCATTCACGCCTGTTTCACCCCAGCGGGATGAAGCCGCCAGCGCCACCGTCAATTCAGGATCACGCTGAAAATCAACCACCACGGTTGGATAATCTTCACCAGAAACTGTGATTTTACCAGTTCGTAAGGCTTCTGCCGCCATGACTTCCTCTCGGCGAGTGAGGTTTTCAAGCTGCTTGGTCAGCGTGCGGTTCAAGTTTGCTTCAAGACGTTGCTGCGGGGATAATGTCCCGCCGATTTTCTCACCAATGGAGCGTTTGAGCGGACGGCTTGGATCAAAACGGCGTTTATCTTTGGCGTAAGCTGGTTTAAAGCTCTTGGTGATATAGCCTTCATCATCCACGACTTTACCCGCCACCAAAGGTGACACAAAAGGTGTTAAACGTGGCTTTGATTTATCGATATCGAAGTGGATTTCCTCGCTATCTTCGGTTTGTTCCTGGCCAAAAAACACATCCAGCAAAAATGAGCTTGGACGATCCAGCCGTTCGACCACCTTGGTCAGAACATGGGTGCTAAAAATATCTACAGACATGAGTGTGTTCTCCTTATGGGTTAAGATTGGTTTGAGCGAAGGAAGATGCTTTTGGAACGTAAACCAGCGCGGATGCTCTCCACCGTATGGCCAGTGCCAAGCGTTAGCGCGTTCTCGTTAAACTCCCCGCTGAAATACACAACGGCTTGTTTATCCTCGGCGCTTGCATCGATATTTTCGGCCAAAATGGCATCGGGCGTTTCTGAGCCATCGCTTGCACCAGCGGCGCTTAAGACAAACTTGCCCAAAGCGGTAATGCGCCCCAGCACTGCGCCTTTGGCAAGATTACTGCCAGAAGCGATGGTGATTATGCGTTCAATGCGGGGATATTCCCCCGCCAGTAAATTACAGGGTTTATATTCACCCTGATCAGTAAAACCTGAAGCATGTGTCATGGTTTTGGATCTCCTTTATTGTTGGGGTTAACGGGTTGAGGCGATACGGTCGGCGACTGTGTCGGCAGTGGCGATGTGATCATCCCCATCAGGGGCAATTTCGGGATTGGGGATGGAGGACATCACCTGCTCAAAGGAAGATGATTGCGATTTCTCTGGCTCATCTTTTGGGGCGCTCTTCATCAAATGCTGGGCATCCATCGCATTGATCTCAGTATGCAGAGCAATTTCCTGCGCCAGCTTTTGACGACCTTCGGCAGCTTCGCAGCTTAGAATATCTTTCAATCGCTGTTTTTCCTTGGCTGATCCTTCTGCATGCAGTGAGGCAACCAGATCAGGATGATCGGTTTTGAGTTGTTCAAGGTTCATGGGCTTTTTCTCCTTTTTCGGTTGGGTTGAATTAAAAAAGCCCTCGTCAGGAGGGCTTTGGGTTTTCGGGGATGAAAGTTCTGTGATCAGGCGTTCGAGCGATCCGATGCGATCTGCCAAACCGGCATTGACAGCCTGTGCGCCAATCATCACATCACCACCACCATAATGCTCCAGCACATGATCGGCTGTCACATCACGGTTGCGGGCAATGGTGGACACAAACACATCGGCCATAGCATCAATGCGCGTTTGCAATTTGGCGCGACCATCATCACTCATCGGATCAAGGCGTTTATGCGGGCTTTGCGAAGAGACAATCTCTACCGTTTCAGTGGATTCCTTGGCTGCTTTACCACGGTAAATACCAACGACACCAATTGATCCCAGCGCCGATGTTTCCGATACCACGATTTCATCGGCAGCGGAGGCAATCCAATATGCACCAGACGCCGCATCACCGGACGCATAAGCAATAACTGGTTTTGTGCCGCGTGCATCAAAGATCATGCTGGCCAGCTCCGACACACCGTTGACTTCACCGCCAGGGGAATCAATATCTAAAATAATCGAACTGATTTGAGGGTTTTCAAGGGCGCTCATAAAATCACGCGCAATAAGCTCATAGCTGGATGCACCGCTGATGGCCGTGAAGATATTGGCGTAACGAAAGAGCGGCCCTGTCACAGGAATAATGGCTACACCATCACGCTCGGTAGCGTTATAGCTATTTTGTAATTGACGACCAAGTTTTGCAGCAACCGCTTCGGGTGCTTCATTTTCACGCGCGGCCACTTCCAAAATCGTGTGCAAGGCGGTTTCAGTGATCGCCCACGGATCACCGGTTATGCGGTTCCAGATTCTCATCGTTATCCTCTTTTTCTTGAGTGTTGGTGTTTAAAATGCTGTTCACATCGTTGATCGTGAGGCCAAGTTCAGTGATCTTGGCTTTTTCACGGGCAAGCTGTTCCAAGACTTCTTCCCAATCCAAGACCTTGGCTGGCACATTCATCTTCCAGCGTGGAAAGACCAATCTGCATCCGTAGATGTGCGGCTTTGGCTTCTTTGACAGGATCAACCCAACCACGACCGGGCCAATCCATTTGCACCGTGTCCATGCGGCTTTGTTCTCATAAAAATCAGGGGCTTCAATGAGCCCCTTGTTAATCGCTTCTTCCAGCCATAATTCATAAACAGGCCTTGCCCAGTAGGTGGCAAGCCACTGGCGTTGCGCCGAGAAATATCGCCATGCCTCCAAGAGTGCCGCGCGGGCGCTTGAATAATTGGTTTTGGAAAAATCCTTCATCAACAATTCAAACGGAATATTCAGACCCGCACCAATATGACGCAGGACATTTTCAACAAACTGACCGTAGCCGCTATTGGGCGGCTTGGCGTAAAGGGCGCGACTTTATCGCCGGGGAAGATCGGAATAATTGATCCGCCCTGCAAGCGAATATCCCATTCATTACGGGCGGCGAGATAATCATCCACCGATCCGCCAAACATCTCGCCAATGCTTTCCCCGTCCAGCGGCGTTTCAATAAAGGCCGCAATCATGGCATTCACCACCGCCGCCTGAAGCTCGGATCGCTCGTAATGATCCAGCATTTTGAACATTGGCATGATGGAGGTCAGAAGCGGCTTCCCGCGATGCTGCCCGGTGCGCTCCTTATCATGGATATGCAGAACACGGCGGCGACCAAAACGGGTCACAGAGGGAATACGCTCCCAATCGCTTATATCAACGCCAAACCCCAAATACGCATCGCCGGGATGGCTCTTGCGGATATGATAGGCACGCGGTGCGCCGTAAGAATCAATCTCAATCCCAGCGCGCAGATATTTGCTATCCTGCTTGCCATTTGGATTGCATAAGCGATCCGCTTCCACCAACTGAATAGTGGTTGCGAATTTTGCGCCTCTGTTTTCCAGCCATAATGGCAATGCCAGCGCTTCACCATTCACAAGGCTTGAGCGAAATATTAATGCCGTCATTCCTGCAAAGGTTAGGCTTTTGGCGGCATCACAATCGGTGCTTTCCGCCCATGCCCGCCAGAGGGATTCCACCCCGCGTGACCAGTCATCCGCCCATTTCTTATCTTTGCCTAAAGCCCGATAATCAGGCGTTGCCGATAAGCGCAAGCCCGTGCCAACCACATTATCGGTGAGTGTTTGCATCGCACCAGCCGCAACACCATGGTTACGGCTTAAATCCCGAGAGCGAGATACCAGCGTCGGCAATTCACCCAGTAAATCACTATCGGCAGAGCCTAAAGGCGGTAGCCAGCTGGAAAGCTCCCGCGCACGATGCGATGCCGCGCGGTGCGCCGTATCACTAACCTTCAGCGGATTACCTGCGCTGTCTAAAAGTTGAACCATATTTTACTATCCTTAAAAACTGGTGCGAATAATGACGCGACGCGCAGTTCCGCTTTTCTTGGCTATTTCCTGCTCAAGCTCGTGGATATATCGCTCCAACGCCTCGACATTGGCGGCGCTATAGGTGGTTGAGCCATAGCCATGCAAGCTGACGGTCACTTCCTGCGATCCTGTCAGCAAGCGATGGCGTGCTTCTTTGGCCTGCACCAGTCGGCTTTGCAATTCTAAAATAGTTTCAATCATGTATAATCTTTCGTGAACAGATGGAGGTGTTGATGTACGATCATTTAATTAAAATGGACACAAGCTCTTGGCCGAGGTCATTCCTATTACTCCAACAAGAAGCAATACTTGCTAAATCATCAATGCTTTCTGGCTTTGAATTTATGATCAAAGGTGGATTTGACGATGTGTATAAAGGGCATTACTACACATCGTTTTTCCAACTAAGCATTGGAATTGAAAGAATGTTAAAACTGGTGATCATTTCTGACCACATGTATAAAAACGACTATCAGCCACCAGACATTAAGACAATAAAGTCATATGGCCATGATCTCTTGGCTCTTTATCAAAAAGCAAAAGAGATTAGCGAAGCATATAGCAATTCAATTTTTCCAGTTTTAGATGACGATAGTATTCATAAAAACATACTTGTTTTTATGAATGACTTTGCGGCTGCGACTGGTAGATACCACAACATTTCTAATATTGCCCAAGTCATAAACCCCGATCCACTTACGCAGTGGTGGAACATCATCGACCAGATAAAGTGTCATGATTTTTCAAACCGAACACATTCATGGATCGAAAATGAAGTAGCAAAGCGCTTAAACCCTCAATTGCAGCTTCAAGATATAGTGGAAAACACAGGATATGTTTCAGATATGTATAAATACGTCATGGTCGACAAGGCTAATTACTACGCAGTATGGAATACACTGGAATTAATTAAACCGATTATTAAACTCCTTTCATCAATTTCTTGGAAAGCCCATGAAAGAGATACAACAGAACATCCTCCCAAATATCGTTCACCCCACATCCCGTACTATGAAGAAATATTTCCAATTTTATATACCAGTAAAGCAGATGCCTTGCGAAGAAAGCGATGGACAGACCTGGGTCTTTAAAGATACGGATCATCGGCCTTGATCACCTTGCGTTGAGGCACTCTCGGCTTTTGACTGGGCGTTTGTTTTGGTTGTTCTGGCGTTGCTGTCACAGCAGGCACGGGCATTTCCACGCCCTTGGTTGGAATAATGACCTCTTGCCCGAGACTTTTTTCCAAAGCCCGCCATTTATAATCGGACATGCGATCCAGCCCATAAATGCTGGCGGCAGCACGCGCATAAACACGGCAGTCCAAGGCTTCGTTGTTACGGCTTGGGTCTTTCTCCCAAACCTGTTTTGGAAAACCTCGTACCACACGGGTGATGCAACGCTCAGCCGTCAGCTGTTTAAAAAACTCCTCGCCATATTGCGGGAAGTGACAACTGCCGGGCGGATACGCCACACCATCGTCCAGATCTTTATCGGTTGGCCATTCCAATTTTAACCAGCGGTAAAGCTCCATTTTCGCCACGGGGCCAGAGACGTTCCAAACGCGGAGACCTCGACGTTTCCCACCCGTATCAGCTTTGGATACACTCAAGATGAGCGCTGTATCACGTTCCTGTCCCTTAATCGCCACAACGGTGCGTGGTTGGCTGGCGCGTGCGCCCGAACCACCCCAAACGGCCTGCGGATGTTGACGCACAAAGGCGTAAACATCCTGCGTGGCATAACCGGAATCCACCGCCATCACCCGAATGGGCATGGTATGACCAGAGGCATGAGGCCAATCACGTTCCAAGACTTCGACAGCGAGTCGATCCCATGTATCTTGGCGGGCGGTATCCCCATCGATGATGATATAATCCACCGACCAGTTTTGTTTGTTGCGTCCCCAAGCCACCACTTCACATTCAAGACGGTCTTTTTGCACATCCACACCGGCGGTAAGGAATAAACCGCCCATCGGCACAACACCCTGGCTGTATTTTTCACGGCGTTCATAAATGCGTTGCCATTCCGGCGCTTCGGATGATTCCTCATAAGGCTCACCCAGCACCGTATTCACAAAACCCTTCATGAGATCGGGATTGCGCTTGGCTTCTTCAAACAGCGTTGCCGCATCCGACCAGCTAAACCAACCCACAGGGCTATAAAGCGATGACAAATGATACCCAACCGTGCCATCAACACTTTCCGCTGTTGCCCGCCATTCGCCTTTGGAAAGCAGTAAGGTTTTCTCATGATTATGCATGAGATGCCCGCAGGATTCACAAGCGTATTTAGCTTCTTCCGGATCGCCCTCAGGCCAGCGGAGTTGCGTAAAGCGCAAATGCTGGTAATGGCCACATTTCGTGCAAGGAACAAAAAAATAGCGCTGATCGCTTTTTTCAAATTCACGTTGCACACGGGATATTCCTTTCACTGTTGGCGTACTCACCATAAAAATCTTACGGCGCAGGCGGAATGTCGCGCTTCGGCGTTCTGCCAGCAGGATCGGATCACCTTCGCCGCCAACGTCCCCTGGATAGGCATCAATCTCATCCATAAACAAATACCGCGCAGGCATAGAGCGCAGACCCGCCGCCGAATTTGCGCCCGTCATAATCAACAAACCGCCTTCAAATTCTTTACTCAGGATCGTATTACCGCTATCCCGTTCGCGCGCAGGCTTTACACGTTCGCGTAATTCCGGCGTTTCCTGCAACAACGGCTCAATCCGCTGTTTCGAATTACGCTTGGCCAGCTCCACCGTGGGCGACACCGCCATCATCGGCCCTGGCGCCATATGCACGATATAACCAATCCAGTTATTACCGGCTTCTGTTCCGCCGACCTGTGCGCCTTTCATAAACACAATGCGCTGTGCGGGCGAGCTGGTGGAAAGCTGGTTCATCACCTCTTTGAGGTACGGCGTGCGAGCAGTTTTCCATTCCCCAGGTTCTGCTGCGGATTTACCCGATAACAGGCGATATTTATCGGCCCAATCGGCAACATCATAATGCGGTTCGGGTGTGAAACTTTTGAGGTAGACGTTTTGAACAAATGCCGCGTCATACTCAATCGAAATTGAGTTTTCCCTCTCCAATGTCATTTAAATGCTCCCTCACATAGCGCTCTAACGCCTGATGAAGAGCGTGTTCGTCAATGCCCAGATCAGCAGCCATCAAGGCCGACACACGCGCAGGCCAATTCAGCCAGCTATCCCGAACCTGCCGCCCCAGGCGATAGACTTGGGTTTTCACCATGTCTTTGTTGATGAGCTGTCCTTTCTTTTCCTGCAGGGAAAGCTGTGTCAGCTGCGCCTTATAAAGCTCATGCGCGGTTTTGATTTTGGTAAAAGATGGTTTGCCGTTCGCGGCGGGCATGTTCTCGGTCATCACCGGCAGGCCCGTATTGATTTTGGCTTCATCGGTATTTTCTTTCCATTCACGATCCGCCCGTTCCACATCGATTGTGCCATCCTCATTCGGCGTGATCCGCCCTGAATTGATGGCTTTTCGTACCGCGCCTTCGGTCACACCGCGCAATGTGGCGTATTTCCTGATTGAAAGTCCCATATTCTCTCACTTTTTAAGGATTATTGACTTGATAAGCGTGCCTATTGAAGCATTCATGGACATCACAACAGAAAGGAAAAACCATGACAAAACAAAGCAAAAAACCAATCGAAACAGCCGAAGCCAAACCAATTGAGGCCGTCGCAACAACGCCAGAAACTACCGCCGAGCCAGTGCCAAAAATCACCAAAAAGGCCTTGGTTGAACAACTGCTCAAATCCGAAAAAGGCGCAACGATTGAGGAGCTATCCAAACAAACCAGCTGGCAAGCCCACACCGTGCGCGGGCATCTCTCTATCCTCAAAAAAGCAGGCGCAGAGATTATCAGCGAACGCGTTGATGGGGTGCGGTATTATCGCATCATCACCGCCTAAGAAGCACGCTCTTCAGCCAAAACTTCAAAACTCTGGTCACTCTTGGCCAGAGTTGCTTTCTTCCCTGTAAAATCCTCCCAACGTTTGACGATGACATCGACATATTTTGGATCAAGCTCAATCAATCTGGCGCGGCGACCTGTTTTTTCGCAGGCGATCATGGTTGATCCCGAACCGCCAAAGGCATCCAGCACAATATCCTTGGTTTTACTGGAATTGTGAATGGCACGCTCCACCAGCTCCACAGGTTTCATGGTGGGGTGCAGGTCATTTTTAACAGGCTTGTTCACAAACCAAACATCGCTTTGATCTCTGGCCCCGCACCAAAAATGCTCATGCCCATCTTTCCAGCCATAAAGGATCGGCTCATACTGGCGCTGATAATCCGCCCGCCCCAGCGTGAAGGTATTTTTTGCCCAGATGATAAAGGTCGACCATTTGCCACCTGCGCCAACAAATGCGCCGTGCAGCGTATGAAGCTCGGACGAGCTCATGCACACATACATTGCGCCTTTGCACACCATCATCAGATTGGTGCAAACATCATAGAGAAAATCGCCAAACCCATCGCCCAGATTATCATTTTGGATCGGGCGGGCTTTGCCGCGCATTTTGTCTTTCATGGAGTTTGCGTAATTGACGTTATAAGGCGGATCGGTAAAAACCATGTCCGCCAGTTCTTCACCTAACAAGGCATTGTAACTATCAATCATGGTGGAGTCGCCGCACAGCACTTTATGCTCACCGCAAATCCAAATATCGCCAGGGACGCTGATAGGCGTTTCTGGCACTTCAGGTGCTGCATCTTCATCGGTTAAGCCGCCAGCGGCATTGGCATCATCCAAGAACAGATTGTCCAATTCCTCAGCATTAAAACCCAACAAGTCTATGTTGAAATCCAAATCTTCCAGCGCGGATAATTCTTCCCGCAGCAGGGTTTCATCCCAACCCGCGTTCTCAGCAATTTTATTATCCGCAATCACCAGCGCACGGCGCTGTGCTTCGTTTAAATGGTTCAGGCGAATGGTTGGCACGTTTTTCATGCCCAGCAGTTTCGCCGCCATCAAACGCCCATGCCCTGCAATGATGATATTATCCTCACCCAGCAGAATAGGATTTACAAAACCAAATTCCGTCATGGATGCAGCAATCTGCGCCACCTGCGTATCAGAATGCGTGCGGGCATTTTTGGCATAGGGAATAAGATCATCAACCGATACATGCTCGATTTTCAGCTCTTTTGATTTTCCATCAGTCATGGTTTTTATTTTCCTCCATTTGCTGCAGTTGTAAGAACGCCCCACGCATGAGCGGCAGCCAATGGAACGACACCGTTTCCACAGGCGCGAATTCTGTCCACCCGATTGGCCAGCCCATCAGCCATTCGACAAATTGCGGGTTTAAGACCGGTTGGGATTCCGTCCCAATCGCCTTCGGGTCCGGGTGGGAATGGCAAACAGCTTCCACATTCAATGGCTTCGTGTTCCGTACAAATTGGCTCGACCCCGCATTGTTCTTGGAATCCTGAGCTGTCACTGTTGGCCACATGATTTGCTCTCGCAAATTGCTCGGACGGGATCTGCCCGCACGCTGACCGTTCGGCCCCATCATCCTGTCCATCGCCTCGGGCGATCTGACGGGAAGATGATCCAGCGTATTCGGCGTCGCCCAGTTGACCGACGTCTCCGCCAATCCTTTCTGCGATGAATTCGGCCCGCGTTTTTTGAAGTCTTGCACCGTCGGTGTTGGCCAATTCACCACCGATACTTCCAGACGGCATTTCGGATTGTTGTTCTGGATTTCCTTCTGACACGGGCCATTCGCAGAAGAGACACGGACTGTCGGCCAGAGATGCTTCACCTGATCCCGCAGGCTCAAGGGCATGCCCGCATCCATACGCTCTTTGAATTTCTCTGAGCTCAGACAGCCACCCGTTGGCTCGGTCGCTTTCACGGTACGCCAAAATGAAGAGGCGTTCGCGTTTGTGAGTGCTACCGACTTCCGCCGCTGAGAACAGGCCTGCCTTAACGCTGTAACCCAGTTTTCGAAGGTCATCATGGACTTGTTCAAACCCCAATCGTAAATGTCCAGGGACGTTTTCGAAGAAACAGAGCCGTGGGCGTATCTCCCGCACAATCCTGCACACATCTGGCCAGAGGTGACGCGGGTCGTCTTTGCCTTTTTGTTTTCCGGCAACGGAGAATGGCTGGCATGGATATCCTGCAGTGATGCAATCCACGATGCCACGCCATGGCTTGCCGTCAAAGGATCGCAAATCCGTCCAAACAGGCGCTTCGTCCAGGCTTTTGTCTTCCATGCGCGTTGCCAGGATTTCGCACGCATAGGCTTCGATCTCGACAAAACAGACTGCTCGAGCATTTGGCTGCGCCACTCGGATGCCGAGGTCGAGTCCGCCGACACCGGCACACAAGGACAAATTGTTAAGGGAACGATGATCCACAAATTCAAATTCCTTTTTGGGTCAGGTACGCATGAGTACGCGCCAAGGTACGCACCTTGAACACGTTGCTCTGACTGGTTTTTTTGATGATTGGCGGTGGGGGCGCGTACCCAAAAAAATCTTCTGGCGCTAAAAAACTCCTGCGCCTAAGCCCGCCGCATAGGGTTCAATCGCCGGAAGTACCTTTTTTGCTATAACAGGGAAGGGAAAAAGCAAAAGCCACGCCCATATCAAATGGTTGCGTGGCTTTGCAGTACAATTCCGGCGATTGTATTGATTAGACTATCGTTTTTTGTTCGACCTGTCCGCTTCAAAAATGTTCGCGAACATTTTTTACAGAGGCTCTGCCTTGAGAAATTACACTTGATATTTCCCGTTAGTGATACTATAATATCAATATATGAGGCTTAACGGAGGTTTTAAGATATAATGGTATCACTTATAACAACAGCAAAAGCGCAAAAAAAGCTTGCAGATCACGCGCGCGCGCGACGGCTACAGATGGAGTTAACGCAGGAAGGTCTTGCCGAGCGTTCGGGTGTAGCTTTGCCCACGCTTCGCAAGTTCGAACGTACTGGCGCACTATCTCTAGAATCATTCCTAAAGCTTCACATGGTGCTTGGCGGGTTAGAGGATATCCTCAAAGCGACGCAAGTTAAAGACACGCTTTTCTCGTCCATTGATGATGTGTTGGAAGCAGATAGCAGCCCCTCCCGCAAAAGAGGAAAACGTAAATGAGCGCGATTAAATCAGTCAAAGAAGTGAAGATTGGCATTAACTTCGAGAAAAGTGTCCATCCTGTTGGGCGTTTGGCCATTCGAGATCGCCAGATCTATTTCGAATATGATCAAACCTTCATTGAAAATGGACTTGAAATTTCACCTTTGCGGCTACCTCTAAAATCAGGTGTGCAGAGTTTTGATTACGACCTTTTTGAAGGATTGCCAGGTGTGTTTAACGACAGCCTGCCTGATGGTTGGGGACGGTTATTGTTTGATCGTTTTGCAAGGTCTCAGGGCATTCTACCAGCCGATATCACACCGCTTGACCGTTTGGCGCACGTTGGATCACATGCCCTTGGAGCGCTTGTTTTTGAACCTGATCATAGCGCAGACGACACACAAGGCGACATAAGCCTTGATAGCCTTGCCACGCAGGCACAAGAAGTTTTAGACGGCACATCGGATGATGTGTTAGCGGAGCTGATAGCCCTAAACGGATCTTCGGCAGGCGCACGGCCAAAAGCACTGATTGGTGTAAACGAAAAGCGGGATCATATCATTCATGGTGTACATGATTTGCCCGCAGGCTACACACCATGGATGGTGAAATTCCCGAACAGTCAGGACGGCCTTGATGCTGGTGCAATCGAATATGTGTATGCCTTGATGGCAAAAGAAGCAGGCGTTTCCATGCCTGATGTTCATCTTTTCCCAGCGCAGCGCGGCACAGGGTATTTTGCGATTAAACGTTTTGATCGTGATGGCGACAAACGATACCACATGCACACGGCTTGTGGGTTGTTGCATTCAGATTTCCGTACGCCTTCATTGGATTACGAAGATTTGGTAGCGCTCACAGGTATGCTGACCCGTGATGTGCGTGAGGTTGAAAAACTCTATCAACTAGCCGTGTTTAACGTTCTTGCCCATAACCGTGATGACCATTCGAAGAATTTTAGCTATTTGATGGATAGCCAGGGCCGGTGGAAAATCTCACCTGCTTATGATCTAACATTCTCATCTGGCCCACGCGGTGAACAAAGCACAATGGTTATGGGTGAAGGTAGAAATCCGAATACAAGCCATCTGTTAAAGCTGGCAGATGAAGCAAAAATTAAAAAAGACCGTGCCGCCGAGATTATTGATGCCACAAAATCCAGCCTGTCTAAATGGCCAACACTTGCAAAGCAATATGGCGTCAATGATACGAACATTAAGCTGATACAGAAAAAAATGAATGAGAAAACAGAAGGAGAAAGTTAACGATGTTTCATTTGTTAGTAGCTCACGGTGGTTGGGATGAGCGCGGAGGAACCCTTTCGACAAGCAGAGTATATATTCGCAATGATGTTGAGCATGAACAACGTTTTTTAAGATCTGATGGAAGACGACTCAATGTTGA
Source organism: uncultured Alphaproteobacteria bacterium (assembly GCA_963837025.1). Taxonomy (GTDB): domain Bacteria; phylum Pseudomonadota; class Alphaproteobacteria; order Rickettsiales; family JALZUV01; genus JALZUV01. Next base: position 703,712 of record CAWILT010000002.1, on the reverse strand, counting down.
AACCATTAGAAGTATTCCAGCGCTTTTAATGGCTGAAACAGGTAGTGATGATATTCAGCAGGCTAGAGTAGCTCACATAACAAATATTCAGCAAAATGATAGAGAGACAGCGATACATTACACTATCGACCCTGATATTCCCCCTGTTAGTAATCAAGAGTTAGAGCAACATTACTCTCAGTTTGGATCGGGTAACTTCGGATTTTCTCATACCTGCTGGAGGGTAATAGATGAGGATTTGTATAAAATTATACTATCCAGTATGAAACGTAATCCCCTTCATCCCACTGTTTTTTCTATTAGCCGAACGCAAGCTAACCAGCCTCGCTTTTTGTCTGTTATGATGCCGTTCTCCTCGGATTTTAATAACGTGTATACAGCGATTCAAAATGCAGCAGAACAAAACGGCATGGCCTGCGCTAGAGCGGATAATATTTGGGAGGAGCATGCAATCATCCAAGACGTAGTAAATTTAATTGTAAAAGCAAAAGTCGTTGTATGCGACTGCACAGGAAAAAATCCTAATGTTTTTTATGAAATAGGAATTGCACACACCCTAGGAAAAGAGGTTATTTTATTAACCCAACACCAAGACGATGTGCCATTTGATTTACGACATTTACGGTACATTCGGTATCTTAATAACGAACAAGGCTGTGAACGGCTATCTGAAGAAATATCTTCCAGATTACAAACAATCCTTAATCGTTAGCATATTCACCCTCCTTGAAAACACGGTCGGTGATGTGTTGCAGGTCGTTGGCAATGTCTGCCAAAAACCCTGCGTCGCCCCAGCGTATGTCATCGGGGCTGGTTTCAAAGTGATCTGCGCTTGCCGCTTGCAGGCGCTCCAGCATCTCGTCAATGCGGGTTTTGTGTTCGATAAAGGCGTCCAGCGCCGTTCTTTTTTCTTGTGTGTTTGCCATCGTTTTTGCTCCTTTGTTTTGACCTTCGACTAACCTAAAGGTAAGTCTTCGGGGACTACGCTAAAAACAATTCCCCAAATTGTTTTTTTTTACGCTTCGTCAGTAACGCTTCATTCCCGAGGGTTATCAAGTCAATTAGCATCAGTTTTTTCTTATTCTTTTTTTGGATCAGCGAGGCATTCGCATGTTATGCACAAGGCCTGCTGTTATTTTTTCTATTTCTTTTTTAAAGTTATCTTTTCTTCCTTTATATGGTGTGGACACTTCTGGCGTGTCTAGAGTGGACAGTTTCGGCGTGTCTAAACACGACACTTCTGGCGTGGTAAGTTTTGAACTGTGGATAAGTATCGACTTATCCACATGGTAAATGTTCGATTGGCCACGCCCTCGTTGTTGTGTTGTCAGTAGCTTATGGCTTTCCAATTCTGTCAGGAATCTTTGCACCGCACGGGGCGACATGCCCAGCTCTTCGCCCAGCGTCGCTAGTTTTGGAAAAGCCTGCCCATCCTTGCCCGCATACTGAATAAGACGCGCACAACAGAGCTTTGCGCCGTGACTTAAATCTGTCCGGCGCAGTATCTCATTCGGGATTGGGGCAAAGGTCAGTTGGCTCATATGCGGGCGGCAATCTTACCCAGCGCGCATTTGTACATCTCCCAGGCTTTTGTGCGCCCCACGCCAAACTGCGCGCAGATCAGCTTCCAGCGCACACGTTCCGCCCGTTGCCAGACGAGCTTGCGCTCGTCCACCTCCAACCAGCGCAGCCAAACAAACAGGACTTCCTCCATTTGTGTGATATCGTCCATGCTCGGCCTGATCCGCATAGGCTCTTTTTCCATCTGCAGGATTTCCATTTCATCGCGCTTGATTTTCGGCCATGTGCTGAAATATCCTTGAACACGCTCTTCAGGTAATCGGCGAAGCGTGCGCGCCGCATTATGAATTCGGTCTTCCACGTATTTTTGCTTTACGGTGACGGTCTTTTTTTGTTTCATGAGCGCGCTCCTTTAATAGGATTTGGCACAACAGGGGTTGCAGGATTGTTCACGCGTTCAATCGATTTGAGTTTAATGATCCCGTCGATCCAATGCAGGGCTCTGCCCACCTCACGGACTTCTTTGATCAGTTGCTGGCGGATTATCTCCAGATCGTCATCGCTCAAATCTTTCAGATGCCCCACGGGCGTGTGTTGCACCCATTTAAAAACGGCATCACCAAGGTTGATTTTTTCTTGTACGGACATAGTCATATCTGCTCCTTCTAGGTTTTGTTGGTCCTAAAAGGCAGGTCTGCGAAAGCGTCCAAAAACGACGAAAAATAATCAAAAATAATTTTTGAACTGACTTTGCATCAGATACTCCTTCAATTTTTTAACGCGTGATGAAAATGTGGTACGCGGTATTTTTAAGATTTCAGCGGCTTCACTGATTGTATGCTCCATAACAAGATCGAATGTTTGTTGAAGCTCCCCTGGCAATGACTCTCTGATTTTCAAAATATCGATGCGCTGGATCGATAAATCTGCATAGCTCTCAAAAGGTTTATCCCCCCACAAGCCACCCGTGTCATCAAGCTGATCGATGAATAACGTCTCATCGTCATCAAAAGCAGGTTGATCCAATGAAACTTCTTTTATTCTGACCTTCCGTTTATCAGCCGTAATCTCCCGGATCATTTGAATGCTGCGGTGATTAATCACCATGCGTGTAAAGACATCTTTTTCAGCCCGATCACCTTTAAAATTTCCTTCGTCCTTCAGGTAGGCCATCATTAATTCTTGCTCGATGTCCTCTTTGTCTTCTGGCCTGAAAAGTCCAGTCTTGATCATGCTTTTAGCTTTTACAGACACAAAAAAAGCGGCGTGGGTATCCACGCCGCCGTAACGGTTCTTTGACATTTTTTCTTCTCCAAGTTGTGGAACTCAGAAAGAAAAAAAGCAAAAAATGGTTCAATTAGAAGCTGTTAATCTTATAAAAATACAATCATATTATGCATGATGTATGAGAAAGCCTTATTACCAAGGAAGTAGCTCAAATCATTCATATTTTTTGGTTGCGGTTGTATGATCTTTATCATCATACAAAGATGTGTTTTCCAAGCGAATCGAAGGGCTTTTTACTTGGCGAATGATTGCCGCCGCCAATATTTCGGCAATTTCAGAAATATTAGCAGTGGCATCTGTTTTTATGTTTGTTTCCATCAGGTTTCTCCAATTTGGTTTGTCCTGATGGGTTAGGTCTGCAGAATTTTTACAAAGCGACGAAACTTTTTGAATTTTTATTCATGTGTAAAGCCGAAGACCTTTCGTTGCTCCTGCCAAGAAATCGGAAAACCACGCACCACATTTTGCAGAGTAAGTGTGCGGGGTTGCTTGCCATTTAAAACCGCTTCGATGATGTCAGGGGCAAGAAGCGTCAGGCGCATCACACGATACATATGGGTGACTTCTACATTCTCTTTTTGCGCCAGTTCTTTTGGCGTTGCATATTTTCCCTCATCAAGCATGCGTTGCCACGAGAAGGCTTTACCCAGCGCTGATATAAACGTGTAATCCGTATTATCTGCTTCAGGGTCAATCATTTCACTGAGCGTTTTGCCATCTGGCCCCACAATCATCTTGCGGGAGCTTCGACGGCTAAATTGCATCGGGATGCGAATGTGCAACGTGTCCAGCGCTTCATTGACTGATATTGTTGTCATTATAAAAAATCTCCTTTCGTAAATGTGTTAGTAATTGTGGTGAAACCATCCAGACGCATATCAATGGCTACTTCGTCATTGGTGATTGTGACGTTTTTCACCAAAATCTCTGCCATCCTGTTCCGCTCCCCTAGTTTTAATGATTTCCAAAAACCATCAAAATCGCCGATATGCTCACGAAGCTCCTGCAAACCAAAATCATGCGGACATTCATCACTGGATTGAAGCTTGGCATGGGTTTGTGTGATGATCTCGGGGCTTTCAATAAATTTACGGATATGCCCAACCGCCAGCGCATCAATCTCTGCTGCTGGAACTGGACCAACCTTGCAGGATTCATAACCATGATGTATAGCACTGGTTGGTGTGTAATAGCGGTAGATACGCCCATCCTTTTTCGTAAAGGTTGGTGTCATCGCACTGTCACAACATCCGCATCGCACCATGCCGCGCAAAAGAGAGGGGTTTGTGTTTTTGTTGTGATTGCCTCGTTTCACACGATCCTGCGATAAAATGGCGTGAACATCATCCCAGAGCTCTTGAGAAATAATGGCATCATGCTGCCCTGGATAGATTTTATCTTTGTGAACAATCTGGCTAAGATAAAGCGGATTATTCAAAATCCGATAGATATACTGCCGGTTAAACTTACGCCCACCGCGTAAATTACCCGTGCCACTTTCGTACATCTTCGTTCTATAGCCTTTGAGATCGAGCTCTTTGATGATTTGCCCGATTGATTTGATCTGCACATATCGTTTGAAAATATGCTCCACCAGCGCCGCTTCTTCCGATACAACAACCAGTTTACGATCCACCGAGTTGTAGCCAAGCGGCAATGCTCCGCCCATAAATATGCCTTTTTGTTTGGATGCCGCAAATTTATCGCGAATACGTTCGCCAATAACTTCACGCTCAAACTGAGCAAAGCTGAACAGGATATTCAGCGTTAATCGCCCCATGGAATCCTTGGTATTAAAATGCTGGGTAACGGATACAAAGCTCACATCATGCTCATCAAAAATCTGCACCATCTGTGCAAAGTCTGCCAATGAGCGTGACAAACGATCAATTTTATAAACCACCACCACATCAATCTTTTTGGCCTTAATATCTTCAATCAGGCGCTTTAATGCGGGACGATCCATATTCCCACCCGTGAAGCCACCATCATCATACCGTGTGGGTAGCACCTCCCAGCCTTCATGGCACTGGGACTGGATATAACTCTCACCCGCATCACGCTGGGCATCCAGCGTGTTATATTGTTGCTCAAGTCCTTCTTCGGTTGATTTACGGGTATAAACAGCGCAGCGAATAACCTTTTTCTTTTCCATCACGCATGCCCCCGTGCAATCAGGCCAAAGAACAAATTGCCGTTCCAGTTTGTGCCTGTGATCCGCTTGGCTATAGCGCTGAGGCTTTTATAGGTTTTGCCCTGATATTCATAACCCTTTGACAGAACAGTGATATAATGCTCTTCGCCTTCATATTCCCGCATCAGACGTGTGCCAACGACGGGCTTCATGGCTTTGCGTTTGCGCTTCTTCTTGACGCCATAGCCGTAATCCATCAGCAAATTGATAACCTCTTGTGGCAGGCCGCCATATTCTAACTCTTGCATGCGGTAGGCGAGTTTATTGACCAGCGTAAGCTTATTAAAATGCGGCGCCGGCGTGTTGTAATAGCTTTGCCAAAGCCCTTTGAGATGTGCCATCGGCATATAATTCAGTTCTGCAATATCTCTTTCTAAGATGTTGTTTTGCATCGTTTTTTCCCTTCGTTTTTAGACATGAATGCTTCGCTTTGGCACTTAGTCCAGCGAAAACTCTCACTTTCTTCAGGTCTGCAAAGGGTTTGAAAAACGACGATAAAAAATAAAACTTTTCGAAAGTTTTTTTGATGGGCGATTATTCTTTCGAACTGCAAAAAATTCTGATGCGCTGGAACCATTGAAAAACCTAGCTTCACAACCTGATGGTCGTTTGCAGAGTAGCCGACAGGTTTTTAGACGAATGGGGGTATTTTGAGGGTACAAAGCCTGTTTTCATGGAAATGATGGACTGAGCTTGTGAACAGGTTGCGCCCGAAAACGGCGCAGAAACTGGGGTTTTTGGCATTAAAAAACCGCTCATAACTGGCGTTAGAACGGTTCGTAATTAGTAAATTGGTCGGGGAGACAGGATTCGAACCTGCGACCCTCTGCTCCCAAAGCAGATGCGCTACCAGGCTGCGCTACTCCCCGACGGATATTCATGCTGGTATGTATGAACGTGGCGTTGGATAACAGATATCGTTTAAAACGGCTAGCGGAAAATGCGGATATTAACTCTTAATGAGTGTAAATTTCCACGCAAAGCGATGGGTTTTGAATTCCTCAGGCATATGCGAAGCAATAACAAACTGATAAGTCGGTTGCGGCGCACCGTTTTCACCTAAATAAACACTTTCCTCAACGAGCGGCAAATAGGCATTATCTTCCACGGTAAATTCCCAAAGCTCGCCATTCTTTAATTTGACGGTTAAGGCCTGTGGCGTAATCTTTTCAACCTTTGCGCTGGGATGTAGGTGGAAACGAATATACACATTTTGCGCTTTATCATCGGGAAATAGCGCGGATTTTGGCGTTGGCATTAGCGAATCACAGCCGGATATTTCCAATCCATCATCTGAAACGGTTACGCGGCGTTCATGAATAAAGCCTAGCTTATCGGCATACCCAAAATGATTAGCCACCACATTAAGATGGCTTTCAGTTTCTTCCACCAAACATTTTCCAATTTTAAATTTGATGTCGTCAATGCCTTTACCCCACGCATCATAATGATCAAGCGCAAGCGTGGAATGCGCGGCGGTGTGGCCTGATAAACCTTTCCAAGCCGGATTATCGCCACGATACGCGCCGCAATTAACAATGGCGCGTGCATTGGGGCGGCTAAATTCAAATGCCAAGGGTGAGGCGTGATGATGAATGCTACGCTGAGGGCGATAGCCTACATCGAAAATAAGGGTGGAATCTTTGCGCTTCAAATGCACAAAACCTGTATTGGGCAAAGTTTTCTGCGCTAGCGGTTTTGGTTTTCGCCACACTTGCCACAGGTTGATAAACATATCCACGCGCTGTTCAATCGAATCGTGGAAGCAGGCCAGTTTATTGTCGCCATGCATGAAAGTGGCCATAGCATCAAGCGCATTCTGAATTAGTTCATCAAGCTCAGAATCAACCACGATATGGTATTCTTTGAGCATGGAACGGATTTCGATGAGCACACCTACATCCCAGCGGTGCCATTCGGGGCTACGCGAACGGTGCCCACCATCTGGATAAAGGCGTTTTTTGATTGCGGGCTTTAAATCACGGTTTAAACGACGCAAGATAAATGCTGCGCGGGGCATCACCAAGCTTGCACAGAAAAGGCCTTTCATCACGCTCATACCCACATGCGTGCCATTGCGCCGGTAATAATCGGCCAGAATAATAAATTCTTGATGCAGGTATTTGTTTTGCTGCTGCAACCAACTTTCCGATGCGCCATCGGCTAGCAGTTTTTGATATTGCAACTGGCTCGTGAATCTTTCTGCACGGGTGTTATAGCGGCGCGCCATTTTATTGTTGGCTAGCGTTTCGTGCCATTCATCGATTAAATCACGCGCTTTTTGAGCGGCTAAATCGCGGTTTTTATTGGCGGACAAATGCCTTAGCCATTGAAATTCATGTAAATTACGCTGAATAGGATATGCGAGTTTTTTGCTGCATTCCCAAAAGACCACATAGGCATCGCCACCCATATCGGCGCAAAAAGTTTCATCTAATAGGGCTTGGCCTTTATCAGTATCACCTGGCCATGGGTCTTGCGGCACTTTTAAATATTCAGCTGGCTCTAATTGCCATATGGGCACTAGCCATAGACGCAATTTAATTAAAATGAGGTGCGCTAAAAACCGGCTTTCGCGCGTATGTTTGCGGTAGAGCAACTCACATTTGCGTTTGATGATGATGAGACGCGGGCTGACCAAGCGGCTATCCTCGCAGCTTTTGAATGGCATTTGCATAGCCATCTTGATGGTTAAACACGGCTGAGCCAGCCACCAACATAGTAGCACCTGCATCAATCACTTGACGGCAATTTGCGGGGGTGATGCCGCCATCCACTTCCAGCAGAATATCGCGGCCAGTTGCATCAATCATTTGTCGAATTTCCGACACCTTACGTAGCTGCGATTCAATAAATTTCTGCCCGCCAAAACCCGGGTTAACCGACATGACCAAGATTAAATCTACATATTCAACCAGCTCAGCAATGGCGGAAGCGGGGGTGGATGGCACTAAGGTAATGCCCGGCTTTACACCCAAATCACGAATCATTTGCAGGGTGCGATGATGGTGCACGCCCGCTTCAATATGAATGGTTAGAATATCAGCGCCTGCATCGCAAAAATCAGGGATGAGGGGATCAACCGGATCAATCATTAAATGCACATCGAAAGGTTTTTGCGTATGGGGTTTTAACTTTTTAATCAATGGCGGGCCAAGCGTTAGGTTAGGCACAAAATGGCCATCCATCACATCAATATGGATGTAATCAGCGCCTGCTTTATCAATCGCCCGAATCTCTTCGCCCAGCTTGGCAAAATCAGCCGATAGAATGGATGGGGCAATTTTGATGGATGACATAAGGCTACTCCGCAATTTAACTCACTTGGTAATAGCATTTTAGCGCAATGCCAGCAAGGATGTAACGCCTCAGGCGCTTGCCAAACGTGCTTTATGAAGATTGTGTGACAGGCTTGCTGTGCAGCGTTGCAAATGGTATCTTCATCAAGATATTTTTTGCCTTTTTTAACTTGGCCTTTTGTGCAGTTTTGTACACTACATTTTAAATGTGTTTTTACACTCTGCCTTTAGGCCTAAAACTTACACACATGAGAAAAATTCTCACGCTGGCATTTATGCTAGCCACCCTCCCCGCCTTTGCGCAGGAGGTTTTTCAAAATGGGGTAACCCATCCGGCTCATTACAATCATGATCCGGACGAGCAACCCGCATTGTTCTGGAAAAACAGCGATACCACCATTTTGCTGTTGAAATTCCAAAGCGATTCAGTGACCGAACTCGTGTTGCTGGACAGCGCTGGAAGCACCTCAAGCTTCCATGCGACGCTAACCATGCAGTTTGACGCACAGATTACCAAAATTATTAGCAATGATGATGGCAAAATGTTGCTTCAGGCTTCGTACCCTGAAGTTGCATTTGTGATTGACGGCATTGGCGAATACAGCACGCGCAAGCGGATAAATTCCGACACGTGGGAGTTCCAGAACGATGGATTCAGCATCACCGTTACACCGGTGGAGCAAAACGAGTTTCTCGTTAACATCAGCCAAGGTTCGGGTTACATCCCCTTGGCACTGGAGCTGCCGCGCCTATTTCGTGCTGAGTTCATCTCAGACGAACAAGGCATATCCATTGGCTTAACACGCTTTTGGTAATGCTCATACCAAACTAGCAATCATCATCCTTAACCGGAAGATGATTGCTTTTTTTTGCCTAAAATTGAGTGGCGATCTGAGCAAAATCTACCGATTGCTGCTCACCCGATTTAAGATTTTTCAGCTGCGCTTGGTTGCTAGCCAGCTCGGCATCGCCAAAAATTATAGCGTGGCTGGCATTGGCTTTATCGGCCTTTTTCATGCGCTTGCCCATATTGCCATTCGGTTCATATAATACGGAAACACCCGCTTGGCGTAGCTCGTGTGCTAATGTAAGCGCTTTGGCCATTGCTGCATCCCCTAGTGGAATCAGCACAACAGGTTGCGGCGCTACAGGCAGCTCGCTTTGTTCAATAGCAATTAATAAGCGCTCAATTCCTGCTGCCCATCCGATGCCGGCTGTAGGCTGCCCGCCCATCATTTCCATCAATCCATCATATCGACCACCCGCAAGCACGGTGCTTTGCGCACCCAGTTTATTACACGTAAATTCAAATACGGTATGGTTATAATAATCCAGCCCACGCACTAAGCGATTATTGAGGGTGTAGGCGATGCCTAGGCTATTTAACCCAGCGGTCACGCGAGCAAAGAAGTAATTTGCCTCATCCGTAAAACTAGCTTTCATATCGGGGGCATTTGCAATTAAGGTGCGATCGCCTTCATCTTTTGAATCTAAAATGCGTAGCGGGTTTTTGGCTAAACGCACGCGGCTATCGGGTGATAATTGGGCTTGATGATTGTTAAAATATTCTACCAACGCAGCGCGATATGCTTCGCGGCTAGCGGCATCGCCAAGGCTGTTAAGCTCTAGGGTAACGCACTCTTTTAAACCCAGCGCACGCAACACATCCCACGCCAATGCAATGGATTCAATATCGGCCAGCGGGTCTGCCACGCCTAAACATTCCATGCCAATTTGATGGAATTGTCGCATGCGACCCTTTTGCGGGCGCTCATAGCGAAAGGCAGGGCCGGTATAAGCAAAGCGGCAAGGCAGTTGCTGTTGCAAGCCGTTTGATAATACTGCGCGCACCACACTGGCGGTAAATTCAGGCCGCAAGGTAAGCGATTCGCCGCCCCTATCTTCAAAGCTATAGGTTTCTTTCGATACCACATCAGAGCTATCGCCTAAGGTGCGGTGAAACACCTCTGAAAATTCAAATATAGGTGTTGAAATTTCACCATAGCCATAGCGTTCAGCTAGTGCGAATGCTGTGGAAATAATGTGACGACGCGCGCGCGATTCATCGGGTAAAATATCATGCGTACCGCGAACGGGCTGTAGGGTTTTGCTCATGCATAGAGGCTTAGCCAATTACGCATGGCGGCGCAATCAATATCCACGCCCTTGGCCTTGACCGCCCCTGCCCATAGCTTCTTCCAGAAATTTTCCCGCTATATTCATGCCTTTTTGCATCAATTGCTGCACCACTTCTTTGCCTTGCTCATACATGGCTAACTGGCCTGAAAGCCATGTAACGTGCGTAGCATCCAAGTTTTTCTGCTGGCCGTCAATGCGGTGCATCGCTTGGTTGAGCGCTGCTGTGGCTTTGTCGGTGGTGAGTATTTCTTTGGGCAGCAGCGATTGCACATTGGCCAAAATTTCAGGATCGTAAATGGTGCTGCCTGCCAGCTTTTGTAAATCGGTTAATTTGCCCGATAATTTACCGCGCATTGTGGCCATTTGTTCGACAATTGCATCTTTTTCATCCATACGGCTGGCATGGTTCATATCCGCGGTTTCGGCCAAAATCGCGGTAAACATCACCGCATAATTTTTATAATCTTGCGCAAGCTGGCTTTTTAATTCGCGCGCATGGGCGTGCGGGTTGCCTACATCGCCCACCGCATTGGGCGTGCGCACGGCTACTTGCGTGCCTGCCGATTGTTTGTGCGAATTGGGCATGGGTTGCAACGGGTTAGCCTGAATGGTGCGTAACATGGAAATATCCCATGCTAGCTGCTCAAGCGCCAAACGACTATGTGCAGTGTAGGGCGATACGCCGCTGGTATAGGCACGAATTGCATCGTGAAAGCGCTCAATTCGAGGACGATGATCGTTTGACCCCACAAATAAGCCAATAGCAGCTTCAGCATCGTAAATGCGCTGATATAATTCGTTTAAGAGCGGAATGAGGGCGTCTTTATTGCTGGAGCGAGGTGGCATAACCCTATAATAAGCGTGAATGTTGAAAAATACTAGCCACGCTTTATATATTCACTGGCCGTTTTGCAAAAAGAAATGCCCCTATTGTGATTTTAACAGTCATGTGCGCGATACGGTAAATGAAGCCGCTTGGCATAATGCATTATTGGCTGAATTAAAGTGGTATCATGCTCAGGCTGATACGCGGCCTTTAACCTCCATTTTTTTTGGAGGGGGAACACCTTCGCTCATGCCGCCTAAAATTGCTGCAGCCTTGATAGAAAAGGCGGAAGATTTATTTGGCTTTGCAGCCGATATTGAAATTACGTTGGAGGCCAACCCTACTAGCACCGAAAATGCAAAGTTGCGCGATTTGCGGCATGCTGGGGTGAATCGATTATCAACAGGCATTCAATCGCTTGACCTTGCCGCGCTGGCATTTTTAGGGCGCGAGCATAATGTGACTGAGGCATTGCAAGCGTTAGAATTAGCGTCTAGCATTTTTGACCGCTATAGCTTCGATTTAATTTATGCCCTGCCCCAGCAAACGCTGGCGCAGTGGGAAGCTGAACTTACGCGGGCGCTGCCTTTTGCGGGCAATCATCTGTCGCTTTATCAATTAACGATTGAACAAGGAACGCAGTTTTTTCATCAGCATAAAGCAGGCAAAATTGTAATGCCCGAGGAAGAATTGGCTGCTGAATTTTATGAGCTAACGCAAAGCTTGATGCAGGCAGCTAACATGCCCGCTTACGAAATTTCAAATCACGCCAAACCACATGGCGAGGCAAAACATAATGTGCATATATGGCGCGGGCAAAGCTATGTGGGCATTGGCCCAGGCGCACACGGACGACTCGATGCAGCAGACGGAACACGCTATGCCACCCTCAACCACCGTAGCCCCGAAAAATGGTTAAGCGCCGTGCGCGAATATGGCCATGGTAATGAGGCAATGGAAGCACTAGATGCGCCAACTATCTACCAAGAACAGATTTTGATGGGGCTTCGCCTGCATGAGGGCTTGGCGATTGGCACCCATATTTGGCCGCAACCCTATTTAGAAGCGCTGCGCGAAGAGGGTCTGATACACTATAATCAAAACCATCTCACGCCTACATCCCAAGGCCAGCTGATGTTAAATGCGCTGACGCAAGGGCTAGTAGAAAATTTAATTTCGTAACAACAATTTACTGTGCGAAGCGGGCAGCATCAATGGTGCTAAACCCTTGTGCTCCTATTTCCACAATCGCCAAAGCTCTATCCACCGTACCATCGGCATTAAAGCGAATCTCGCCATTTGCTGGCGTGTCAAATCGGTTGCCCGTTAGGCCTGCAAGCCCCACCACCGCGCCACCTTGGCGAATAGCATTTTGTGCAAGGAATGAAACACCATCATAAGCAAGGCTTGCAACGCGCGAAGGAGCATATCCATATTGCGTGAAAAAGCGGCTATTATAGCTCAGTGATAATTCGGGCGCGGTGGTGGCAAACCATGCGCCGCGTAATGCTGGCTCGCTTAATGTTTCAGCATTATCCCACAAACCCGTTCCTAATAATTTAAGATAACCATTATTGGCATCTGCATCTTGCCTAAAACGCTTTGCAATGATGCTAAGCGGCGCGCCACTAACGGGCAGAAAAACCCCTTTGCGCTCGCGTCCAATATCGCCAGCGTTAGCTGCAATGCGTGTCATCATCACGCTATCTAATTCTGCTTCCTTATTAAAAAACTCAACCGGTTGAACGGTGTAACCAAATGACTTTAAATTCTGCGCAAAATCGCGAACCACCATACGGCCATAATCATCTTGCGATGCGATGGCGGCATAATGTTTAATTTGTTGATTGGCAGCATATTCACTGATGCGTTTAACTTGTTGTTCAGGCACAAATCCAAAAATAAACTGCCCCGGTTGTGCAATTTTACTATTATTTGAAAATGCAATAAGCGGAATGCCATTTTGTTTGGCTACCGCGCCAGCAGCCACCACATTTTCAGATACGAGCGGGCCTAAAATAACTTTTGCTCCATCGCTGATCAATTTTTGTGTGGCGGTGGTTACATCCACTGCCGAATCTTGGATTAATAATTTAGGGGCAGCAGTCGCATTAAGCTTTGGCGCATCGGCAATTGCGTCATATAAGCCCATTAAAGCCGCATCACGCAATTGCGAACCAATGGCCGCTTGTGCGCCCGTTAACGGCACTAGTAAACCAATCGTTACATTTTCAGATGGGGTTGGCGTGCGCGGGCGTTGAGCAGGCGCGGTGACGACAACCCGTGCAGGTGGCGCTGCAACAGGAGCTGATGTGATTTCAGCTTTATCGCGGTAAATCACTTTTGCAGGCGTTGATTTATGCTCACAGGCTGAAAGTAGCATCAACATACTAAGCAGCACAATAATTGATAATCTTACGCTAGAGAATTTCATACCTTAGGCTATAGTCAGCAAATGGAAGATTTTAAAGCAAATTCTGGGGAATTATTTATCATTGCCACACCCATCGGCAATTTAGAAGATATTACCTTGCGCGCGTTGCGGCTTTTACAAAGCGTTGAAGCCATTTATTGCGAAGATACCCGCCATAGCCGCAAATTATGCGAGCGGCACCATATTAAAACACCTTTGCTAGCCTATCACGAACATAATGGCGAAAAGGTGCGGCCACAAATTTTAGAACGGCTAGAAAAAGGCCAAAAACTGGCGCTCATTTCCGATGCGGGCACGCCGCTTATTTCCGATCCGGGTTATAAGTTGGTAGCGCAAGCGCGTGAACGCGGGCTTCATGTTACGCCCATTCCAGGGGCATGTGCGGCAATCACCGCATTATGTGCTGCCGGTTTACCATCGGATCATTTTACATTTTATGGGTTTTTGCCGCCTAAGCAACAAGCGCGGCGCACAGCACTTTCAGCGGTTAAAAACCAAAACTCCACGCTCATTTTTTACGAATCGCCCAAGCGGCTCGCAGCGATGATTGCGGATGCCAGCCATGCATTAGGAGAAACGCGACAAGCGGTTGTGGCACGCGAACTTACCAAACAGTTTGAAGAATTTAAACGCGGCACCCTAGCTGAACTTGAAGCCTATTACGCTGACCAACCCAATGTTAAGGGCGAAATTGTGGTGATGATTGAAGGCGCAACGGATGCTAATACCACTGCTAAATCGCCTGCTGAAATTGAGGCTATGCTTGCCAATGCACTGAAAGACTTTCCGTTAAAAGAGGCGGCTAATCATGTGGCGGCGTTAAGCGGATATTCTAAACGTGAATGTTACCAAATGGCATTGCAGCTTAAAAATGCCTAAGCAAACCTATGCTATCGGATTATTGGCCGAGGGGTTAAGCGTGTTGCGCCTGTGGTTAAATGGTTGGCGCATTTTAAATTATCGCTACCGTTGCCATGCAGGCGAAATTGATGTGATTGCATTGCGCCGCCATCAACTGGCTTTTATCGAAGTGAAGGCCCGAAACAGCCATGAAACAGCGATAGAATCCATTTCTGCGACGCAACAGCAACGCATTCAACGCGCTGCTGACTATTGGAGGGCTCAAAATCCGAAATATGCTAGGGTCGATTGCCAATTCGATGTAATGTCAGTTTCAAAATGGCCGTGGCCTAAACATATAAGGAATGTATTTTAATATGAAACTCTCACCCGCAAAATCGCTTATTAGCATTAGTTTTTTAACCCTGGCCCTTTCTGGCTGTGTACCTGTTCTAATGGGTGGCGTGGGAAAAACGGTTCAGATTGCTAGCCAAACCCGCACCGCGGGAACTGCAATGGATGATATCATTATCGAAACCACCATCAATAACCAATATTTAAAAGATGATTCGAAAGACCTATTCCGCAATGTGGATGTGGATGTGATTGAAGGTCGAGCATTTTTAACTGGCAACGTCAAACGCCAAGAAAATAAAGTTAAAGCAGTTGATCTCGCGTGGCAGGTTAAGGGCGTGAATGAAGTGATTAACGATATTCAAGTTGAAACTACCTCCACCACCATGGACGCGGCCAAAGACATTTGGATTGAATTGCATATTGAAGGCCGCTTGCTAGCTGAAAAGAATGTGAAGTCGAACAATTATAACGTTGAGTCAGTTAATGGCGTTGTAACGTTGATGGGTATTGCGCTTTCGCAAGAAGAACTTGATAAAGTGACTTATATTATTAGCCGCGTGCAAGGTGTTAAACAAGTGGTTAGCCATGTAATTATGGCCAACGATCCACGGCGTTTAACTCCAAAAGCCGATAAGCCGCAAAGCCTTAACAATAGCAGTGATTTCGAAAATTCGAATCAAAACACAGGTTCAAGTGGTTATCACGATTCATCTGATTTTGGCCGACCCGCTGCGGATTTTGGTGACTCTGGCGCTTACGATAGCAATTATTCTGAAGGCTCAATAACCGTATCGCCTGATAGCTCAGAACCATTTAACAATCGCTATAATGACTAAACTCGTTATCCAGATGGATGAGCCAGAAAGCTTTGATCCGAAAAAAGATTCAACGCTGGCATTAGGTAGAGCGGCTCAAAATCGCGGATATGAAATTTATTATTATACGCCTCAACATATCGCTGCGTTAAATGGCGAAATTGTGGCAAATGTGCGCCCCATAACTTTTAATTCTGATGATGACCATTTTTTCATCCGCGGGCAAATGCAGCGCATGAATTTAGAGCATGCTGATGTGATTTTAATTCGCCAAAATCCGCCTTATAATATGGATTACTTAGGCTGCACATGGCTGCTGGAACACTTAAAACACCCAAGAGTTTTGAATAATCCTGCGGCCATTCGCAATCGACCTGAAAAGATTTTTCCACTTACTTATAACCGCTACATTCCGCCCACGTGCATCAGCGCCGATATAAATATTTTACGCGATTTTCGCCTGACGCATGGCGATGTGGTGCTTAAGCCGCTATATGGATTTGGCGGTGATTCTATCTATCATATTAAAGCTGAAGATAGCAGTTTTGAAGGGCGCATTACATCGTTGCAACCAACCTTGAATACACCCGTAATTTTGCAGCCTTTTTTGCCTGAGGTGATGACGCAAGAAAAGCGGATAATGCTGATTAATGGCAGTGTGGCCGCTAGCTTTAACCGTCAACCAATGCAAGGTGATTTCCGTTCCAATATGGCGGTAGGCGGAAGTTTTCATGAAACTGAATTAACGCCTACCCAGCTCGAAATTGCGTATGAAATTGGCGCGCAATGTCATAAAGAGGGTTTGTTTTTTGTAGGCTTAGATGTGATTGGCGATTATTTAATTGAAATTAATGTGACTTGCCCGACAGGTATCATGGCCGTAAAATCGCTTTATGGGCTTGATTTAGCTGAAAGCTTTTGGAATGCGTTTGAAAGCTGCTAGGCTTTAAATATGAATGAAACCTCTTCACCAGACATCCATTGGCTAAAACGCGTATTAAACCCGTTGCGCCGCCGATTTGGTGAAATTTTTGCAATTTCATTTTTCACAAACTTACTCGCTCTGGCTGTGCCGCTTTATACTTTGCAAGTCTATGATCGTGTGGTGGGTCATCAAGCGGTTACCACACTTTATGCGTTAGCCATTGGGGTAACGCTGGCCATTGTTTTTGATTTTTTATTGCGCACCACTCGTAGCCGTTTGCTGCAAGATACGGCAGTGCATATTGATGGGCATTTAGGGCGGCATCTTTACGATCGTTTCCGCATGTTGCCACTGCATGTGTTGGAATCTAAACCCACCAACTATTGGCGTTCGTTGTTTCAAGATACGCAAGTGATTCGCAGTGTGTTTTCGGGTCCATCCGCTGTGTTATTAGCCGATATTCCGTTCGCTGTTTTATATGTGATTGTTATTTTTATTATTGCTTGGCCGATTGCATGGGCATTATTGCTCATTATACCTGCCTTTTTAGGGCTTACATGGTGGTCAACTCGGCGCATGAGCGAGGCCTCAGGCAGCGAAACTAAGCGCAATCAAAGCCATGATATGATGATATCGGAAATGTTGGCGGGTCGTGTTACGGTAAAAAGTTTGCGTATTGATGCCGTGAATCAACCGCATTATGAAAATTTGCATGCCGATTCGATTGAAGATGCGTATCAGCGTGGCACGAGTACCGATTTATCCATTGCGTTAGGGCAGTCTTTATCCATTGCCAGCACAGCAATTTTAGTAACGCTGGGGGCGCTTGCAATTATTAAAGGCGAAATGACGGTAGGGGCGCTAATTGCAACTACCATGTTAACGTCGCGTATCATTGCGCCGCTAAACCAACTCTTAAATTCGTGGCGCGGATTTGCACGTTGTAAACAAGCGATTGGCCATTTAGATGCGCTTGAACAGATGCCACGCGAAAAAGATGATGCTACGCTTGAGCGCCCACGTCCTAAAGGGTTTGTTCGTGTTGAAAATTTGGATATCCGTTATGAAGGGCAAGATCAGCCTATCGTGCGTAATTGTAATTTTGCTTTAAATCCTGGGCAAATGGTGGGTTTGGTTGGGCGCAATGGTTGTGGCAAATCCACGCTGGTTAAGTCGCTACAGGGGCTTTATGCGCCCGCCAATGGCCGCATCACCCTTGATGGTGCCGATATCAGCCAATTTAGCCGCCGCGAAATTACCGAATGGATTGGCTATGTACCTCAGGAATGCTTTTTATTCAGCGGTACTATCCGTGAAAATATTGCTAAAGCATGGCCTGATGCTTCGGATGAGGCGGTATTAGCCGCCGCAAAGCTAGCGGGAGCTGACGAGTTTATTATTGATTTACCCGATGGATATGACACCGCCATTGGTGAAGGGGGCAACCGTCTTTCCGGTGGTCAGCGCCAACGTCTTGCCATTGCCCGCGCTTTATTGCGCAACCCACCTGTTTTACTACTCGATGAAGTGACGAGTAACCTCGATAGCGGATCGGAGCTATTATTGCGCCGGCATTTACAAGCACTTTCGGCCACGCGCACGATTTTAGTCGCCACGCATTCCATTCCTATTTTGCGCAGCTGTCATCGCATTATGGTGATGGAGCGCGGCGCGATTACCATTGATGGCCCATCGGCTGAAGTATTGGCCAAAATATCAGGGCAAGATCCCGCGCAAAACCCTAAACAGGTAAATCCTTCATGAGCCGGCTCGATAATTTATTAAATCAAGAGCGCACTAAGCGTTGGCGCTTAACCGCAGCCATTATTAGTGGCTTAATCGTGGTTTTTCTCATTTGGGCGCTAACCGCGCATTTAGAAGAAGTGGCGATTGCCCAAGGCGAAGTGGTGCCTCAAGAACAAATCCAAACCATTCAGCATTTAGAGGGTGGAATTATTGAGAAAATATTTGTGACAGAAGGCGATTTGGTCAAGCAAGGCGAGCCACTCATTCAATTAAATCTCACCCCTTTTACCGCGAACCGTGAAGAGCTGCAAATTCAACTAGAAGCACTTGAACTTAAACGCGCGCGCCTGATGGCTGAAGCATCGGGCAGCGATAGTTTGGTATTTGATGAAACATTGGATACCTACCGCGATGAGTTAAAGCGTACCGAGCAGCAAACCTTTCAAAGCCGCCAAGATAAACTCGATAATGAAATGGCACAATTGCGTGATCAGCGCTCGCAGCGCGATTTAGATAAAAAGCAATTGCAAGCTGAGCGTAACTCGATAGCCAGCAATTTAAATGTTATTCGCGAGAAATATCGCATTTCAAATGATTTGGTTGCCGATAAACTTACCTCGCGATTAGAGCATCTACAGCTTTCCAGCGACTTAAAAGAACTGGAAGGCCGTTTGCAAATTATTAATGTGAGTATTCCACGTGCTGAGGCAGCTAAAGAAGAAGCGGAAAATAAACTTAAGGGTTTGAAACTCAATTTTCAAAATGAAGCGCAGCAAGAGTTAAATGATGTGGAACAAGCCATTGCCCGCACGAAAGAAGCGCTCAATCGCGCCGATGATCAGGTTGATCGCACCACCATTGCCAGCCCCATAACCGGCACCGTAAAATCACTCAAAAATCATACCTTAGGCGGTGTTATTCAGCCGGGCGCAACGGTGATGGAAATCGTTCCGCAAAGCGAAAATTTAGTAATTGAAGCGCAACTTAACCCCAACGATATTGGATTTGTAAGAAAAGGCCAGACCGTTTTGGTTAAAGTAAACACTTATGATTTTGCGCGTTATGGTGGTTTGATTGGCTCGGTTGAAAGCATTTCGGCTGATTCGCTAACCAGTGATAAAACCGGCGAACCTTATTTTCTCGTCAAAGTTCGCACTGACCAAAATTATTTAGGCACCGATGCGAACAGCTTCCCCATCACAGCAGGAATGCAGGTATTGGTTGATATTAAAACGGGCGAAAAATCGGTCATGCAATATTTATTAAAGCCCGTCATCATGCTACAACATGAATCATTCCGCGAAAGATAAGGAAACAGATATGCCAATAATAAATTCGCATTTGAACGATATACAACGCCAAACTTTTTCACCTAAAGCGGGGTTTACCCTAATAGAATTATCGATTGTTCTGGTTGTCATCGGGCTTATAGTGGGTGGCATTATTGCAGGCAAAAGCCTGATTGATAAAGCCGCAATTAATTCGACTATGGCTGAGCTTGAACAATATCAAACGGTGGTTCAAACTTTTAAAGATAAGTTTAAAGAGCTGCCCGGTGATTTATCGGATGCATCCGATTATTGGCCAACGTGTGCAACTAATCCCCTCACCTGTAATGGCAATGGCAATGGTTTGATTGATTATACCTTATCATGGATGCATTTATCACGTGCGGGTATGATAACGGGAAACTATCCTATCATTACGACTAATCCACAAATTGGCGTCGATTTTCCTGAATCGCCCGTAGAGCGTGCCGGCTACGGCTTAAGCTCAGGCGTGACCTATGGCAAAACAGGTAATTATTTCATCTTACAGCGGCTGCGTACCAATAGCACCATTGAAGGTGCATTATCCACCTTAACCGCTTCACAATTGGATAAAAAATATGATGATAATAAACCTGCGACTGGAAATTTTATTGCGATAAATCAAGCAGATAATGGTGGTAATTGGCAAACCACGGGTTGCGTTAATGGCGGAAATATTCTGGCGAGCCCTAGCGCGATTAGTTGGAATTTAGCAAATGAAGACACGGAAGAATGTGTGCTTGTTCATTATCTTGAGGAACAATGAATCTAACGAATCAGCATGATAGCTGCTATCAGCATCATCATAAAATTTTCCGTTAATGAAATTGCTCCTAAAGGCACGTTGCTATTGCCACCCACACATGCACATTTAAGTTCACGTTTGTCAATATACACTGCTTTAATGACGGATAATGCGCCAATGGTGCCTATGGTGAAAGCCAGTGGTGCAGCCAACCCTATGCCCACTCCAGCAATCATCAGCAAACCTGCAAGCCCTTCGGCAAAAGGATAAAAATAGGCATAGCGTACATAGCGGCGACCAACCAAATCGTAGGTAATAAACTGATTAGTAAAAGCATATAAATCGCGTAATTTTAAGATGGCCAAAACGCACATTGAAAAAGCAATGAACATCTCTAATAGCTTAAAACTAAATAGAGGATAGTTCATTAAATTTAGGGTTGAAAGCGCCATTAAAAAACACATTGCAAACACAGCTATAACGGGGGTGTAAGTAGTGCTTTCAGGTTTAGCGGGCGGCATATTAAAGTGCGAACGCAACGCGTCATATCCGCCAATTCGCTGATCATCAATAAAAGTTTGCGGGGTAGTTTCCACCTGATGCTCTTTTTTAAAAGCATCCGTTTGCTCGCGTGTAGTGAGGTGGTTATCTTCAACATGATAACCCTTACGCTGCAATAAATCTTTGGATTTAATGCCGAATGGGCAAATATGTTTATCCGTTACCATACGGTAGAGTTTTGCGGTTTTCATAAAATTATCTCCTGTGCTTAGTCATACTTTCATTTTAAATTTTGTGCATTTTATTTAGTTTATCAGCATTATGGGCTTCATTTAATAAATTAGTTTTACGGCTACAAATGCGAAGAAAAAACCGATGCTCCATACAGCAACCGATAACCAATATATAGCGCCACTAACTTTGCGCAATCGTATACAGGCTTTGGCTTGTTGCGCATCGATGGGGCATGGTGCATTGCGAGCTGACCATCGCATAATACCCGATACGAAAATTAAAATTCCTGAGATAGAAAATGTCCAAATTTTATATTTTGATAGTGTCACCAGCCATGGGGCTGAGCTTACTAAGCCTGCCAGTGCGGCCCCTGCACCTAGCGTCACTAATAACGCAGGTAAGGCACAGCAAAGCAATGTTCCAACCGATGTAAATAAACTTAAACTAGGCATGAATGTTTGTTTGTTCATGATGCTATCCTTTTTACATTACATCTGCATCTGAAATGCCTCAGATAAAGATGTAAACTGTGATGATTAATGGCGAATAATTTGCGTTACATTATAACCTGAATCGGTGATGAGCGAGGTTAGTGTCGCATCATCAAGGGTTTGATTAGGCTTCATGGTTACCCTTACTTCTGCCTTGCTTAAATCAACTGCAATATTTGCAACTTCATCGCGTTTGCTAAATACTTTTTCTAGCGCACGTGCGCAAAAATCGCAGACTAATCCATTGACCTTTATCAGCACTTGATGATGCGATTGAGCAGCAGATGCAGCAGCTAAGACTGGCGTTTCAGCTTCAACCATAATGGTTTTTTCTTGCGCTTGTGCAGTTGCAGTAAACGCAAGAACATTAGCTAAAATAACGAATAATTTAAGAGAGTTTTTCATTTTAATTTCCTTTTTAGTTTCATTTAATCATTGGTTTTGTTTAAATTTAGAATCGGACAATCCAATTGAACAGTGCATCACCTTTGTCGCTAATGCCCGCCTCCGCCATATATTCGCCTTCAAATACTCGCACGAATGGTGTGATGGTAAAAACATCATCTTGTGACGGATTATGTTCAAACTGCACCATGAGCCACGTATGAATATCGCCATAATCGCCAATGTAAGGGGCGATGCCAACACGCGCATTTTGCATGAAAAATTCGTCAATATCTCCCGCATTCGTGTAGCGATTTTCGTAAGAGGTAAAATAGCGGCGTGTTTCCCAATCGGCAGCGAGGCCTGTAAATGCTGCTAATTGTGTTTTGCTATCAAACGCGCCTGCATCGCTATAAGCCATTCCTACACCTGATTTGATGTAAAGATTGGCTTGCTCACCCGGATTATTCCACCGCTTGACTAAATAATTAAATTGGCCGCCATGAAACTGCCAGTCCTTGTCGCGCCACCGCTCAGCCTTATAGCCTATGGAATAATTAGCAGTCGGCGAATAATGTAGATGCACACTGTTAGCATTTTTATCGTTCATCTGCATGACCGTCCATCCTCCTGGATAGGAAACTGGGCGGGCAGCAAGAGGCGATAGACCCCCCCCCCACCACTAAGCAGAAAAATGTAGATAGAATGAATTTCATTATTTCCTCTAAATTCTAAATTTATTATCTTTAAACGCAGCAAAACTGCGCCTAAATGCTTTGGCAAAAGCCTTAATAACTTAGATTAAAGTTCGAGGAGGCGTGTAGAGCCGCATCGCAGCTTGGGTAGTCAATGCGGCGATGGTTTTAGAAATTGAAAATTGAGTTTTTAAACGCGAAACGATGATCGTTTCAGGTAAAATGGAAACATGCACGTAATGATCGCAGCCACAATCGCTACAATCGAGCATCATTTGCCCTTGATTGGTTTGAGTGGAAATATCAACGGAGGGTTCCATTTGATGGCATGGCATCGCACTTGCACTTTTCGTATCAGCCTGCGAGGCGCTGCACGGCGCGGCCGCATTGGCAACTGAACCAACCAATAAAATTAAGCTAAGCATTAAAGCACCTATGATGCGAACAATATTCATATTAATCATATAATCATTAGAAAGAACAATTACAAGCTAGACCCGTTTTCGCCAAAATCTTATCTATTTCCCGCACATTACTCACTTCATGTCTTATAGCTACTGGATCTACAAGTGGAGCACTCGACAAATAAGATATTAAATTTGACGGCGAGGTAAGCGCTGCGCAACAAACCTATTTAAATCTTACCCAACCCCAACGCGAAGCGCTTATCGCTTTTTAGAAAGCTTGTAGTTGAATCATTGTTTAAATATTCAGTGCGCTTTTTCAACCAAGAATTGAATTAAAACATAAACTAAAGCGGTATATTATCATTTTATTACAGAAAAATTAACGTTTGAATGATAGCATTATTGGATGAAACATGGCTTTACTTTATTAGAATTAACAATTGTATTAGCAATCATTGGGCTGATTATTGGCGGCATTACAGTAGGTGCAGGGCTTGTTCGAAGCTCAGAAGTAGGTAAGGTAGTTACTGACCTTAAAAAATATGAGTTTTCTGTTAAAGCATTTCAATTAAAATACGATGCCCTACCGGGAGATATGACTGACGCCACATCTTATTGGGGTGCGGCCAATGCAAATCCTACAGCATGCGTAACGACAGCCAGCGGCACGAAAACTACATGCAATGGCAACGGCGATGGATTAATACAAGCAGGCCCCGAATCATATCGCGCATGGCAACATCTAGCAAATGCCGGAATATTTAGCAATTCGTATAATGGTGTTCCTACCGCAGGACATACCGGTGCTGACGGTGATGTTGTTGGAGTAAATATACCAGAAACAATCGATAAAAATGGCATAAACTTAACAAGTTTTTGGAGCTCTTTTTTTATGGCTGGAGGAGGATCTTTTAATACCTTAACTATAGCTGTATGTTGCCATCCTGGGAATCAAAGACTTGAAGGTCCAGCCTTAATACCCACAGAAGCTTACAATATTGATTTAAAAATTGATGATGGTCAGCCTGATGCGGGTGATTTAAGCGTTTATGCTGGCTATGGTGGTTGCATTACATCAGGAACCGTTGGCCCTGCTGAATATAATTTTGCAGTAACTGGTAAGGCTTGTCACAGCATTTATAAACTCAAGTAAGATTTCGCTTATTGAAAATCGCGCTCATCAAAAAATATACTATTTAATTCCCGAACGTCAAAATTACGTACATCTAAATTTTTCGGAATAAAATCATAAAAGATTAAGATCATGTATATAAATACACATGTTCCTACTAATGTTGATGCTTGTGTTTTATTCATATGCAATCCTAACACTTTTATAGCAAACAATTGCCTTACTATTAGTGGCAAAGCAACGCATTTCTAATTTTAGCTTCCTTAAATACTTGATTGAATTAATAGCTGTACCTTCAACAATACCATTATTTAAGATAAGGTAAAGATTCTTGCATTTTTTCATTTACTATTAGTATAATATTTTCATCTGCACTCCAAAATAATAGTGAGCAACCTAGGCTTTTATTATAAAGATACCCAGAAATATTAATTGACGAATATGGCTTGGCAATCTGTAAAGGTTTTTTGTCCCATGATATCATATGTCGGGTTTGTGGTGCCATTTAAACAATCAGGCGCTGAGCCAGAATAGATTATTTGCCATACCATAATTTTTCCACTCTCTAGATTGGCATCATCGTATTTTGTGTCAAGTAACAGCATATTTTCATCATTAATTTTCGCGCCTTGGCTTAAACCAAAAGCATGAAATGACGTATTAATTACTGACGCATTTTTGTTGGTGAAATTTTCACTAAAACCATAAGTAACACGAGACGTAAAAAGGATAGGATAGTTATCCTCTGTTTCAAAACTGTCTTGAAAGCCGTTATATTCCCCTTTAATAAATTTGGCGAGGCTCAGATGTTGCCAAAAACGGAACGGTTCGTAACTTTGCTTTACTTTACCATCGAGCTTAATGATAAGCTCAAGCTTAGTGATACTATAAAAACAAAACGCAGGAACTTCATACAATTAATATAATGCAATTCTACATTATTTCAATGTTTTCGCTTGATGTTAGTAATGATTCGCGCCATTTCTTATTATATCCTTAACTAAAATTATGTATAATTTGTTTATGAAACATGGGTTTACTCTTTTAGAACTTTCCATAGTCTTGGTGATTATTGGATTAATTATTGGCGGCATAACAGCGGGTGCGGGATTAATACGATCAGCTGAGCTGAATAAAGTGATAACCGATATCAATAAATATCAGTTGGCAGTAAATACGTTTAAACTGAAATATAATGCTCTACCTGGCGATATGAAAAATGCCACTGCCTATTGGGGCGCTGCAAATGCCGACCCTTCAGCATGCCAAACCGCCACAGGAACGGGCACGCAAACCTGCAATGGCGATGGCAACGGATTGATTGTGCTTGGCCCTGAATCTTATCGATTATGGCAGCAATTAAATCTTGCGGGTATTCTAAACACTTCACTAACCGGCTTACCTGGCCCAGCGCCCGCTTCTGGAAATTTGGCAGATGTGGTTGGCACCAATCTTCCTGAAACGTTAGACGGTAACGGCTTAGTAATTACTAGCTTTTGGAGCGGGTATTTTATGGGCGGCACAGGAAGCTTCAATACAATGACGATTGCTCCATGTTGCCACCCATCCAAACGGCTTGAAGGGCCCGGTTTAAAACCTGCTGATGCCTATAATATCGATCTTAAAATTGATGATGACCAGCCTGATGCTGGTATTATGAGAGTTTATGCGGGTTATGGTAACTGCATTACGACAGCAACGGTTGGCCCTGCTGAATATAATGTTGGGTTTGATGCCGTTGGCTGCCACAGTATTATTAAACTTCAATAAATAATTTTTAGATATATGGTAGCGGAGGAGAGATTCGAACTCCCGACACGCGGATTATGATTCCGCTGCTCTAACCGACTGAGCTACTCCGCCACGCTTGAGTAATATCAAGATGCGTTACATAACAAAGGTTAGGCAATGTGTCATCTTAAAAAAGCGATATAATAAAATATCTTTGCGGGAAACAGCATTAATAATCGTACACCACACCTAACGTCGTGCGGGTATCGGTTTTTTCACGGCCAATGGGGACTTCTGTTTTATGCTCAATTTCTACGGCAGCTTTAAGTGATAAATCATCGGTTAATTTACTTTTAGCCCATGTTTCAGAATTGATGATGGTGTTATCGGTAGCAAATTCAACATCGGCATCTTCACCCACTTCAACAAATTCATTCACCACCCAAGCCGATTTTAAGCCAGCAAGTATAATCCAGTTATTTTCACTATCGCCATCGGTAAATTTAGTCTGGCGCAAACCAGGGCCGATGCGGGTATCCAGCAAAAATACATCATCATCAATCCAGCGACGGCCTAAACCAACGGTTTCGCTGATACGATAGTCGAATCCTGCAAATCGATCATTCACGTAATCTATTTTACCAAAAACATAGTCGCGATCGTCAATTTTCCAATCTGTACCCAAGCCTACGCGGTATTCTTCATCGGTTCGTATATCATTTTCAATACTATTATAGGCATTAGCCTCAAAATGATGGCGCCAATCTTCTAAATCTTGCTCGCCACTGGCTTTAAAATTAATTTCGGTTGCATCGGTATTGCCCGATTGCAAATTTAATCCGGCCTCTAGCTGTCCACTAAAACCACTCAACGAGAATATGGAGTTCTCTAGTTTTTTATCCGTATTAGCTAATATTTCGGTTGATTCGGTTTTGGTGTTAGCTTTTGCTTTTTCCGCTTTGGCTTCAGGCGTTTCGCAAATGCTTGGCCAGTTACGCACAATTTCGGCGTCGTAATCGGGGTTTTGTTTGCGCACTTCATTCATAATAGCGTGTTTTACAAATTGCGAATCGGCGGCGCACATATGCTGCATCTGTGTGACGATGGGCGCTGGTAATGCCGATACATTCGTCGAGCTAAAAATAACTAGAGCAGTTAGAAAGCGAGTTTTCATAATAATATAATTGGCAGATAATGAATTTTAGTCAGTGAACACACGTTCAAAAATAGTGTCAACATGGCGTGTGTGAACAGTCATATCGAATAAGGATTCTAGCTCAGCATCATTCATTAGGGCGGCAACCTCTGTATCGGCTTTGAGTTCGGTTAGGAAATCTTTACCCTCTTCCCACACTTTCATGGCGTTGCGCTGCACGATTTTATAGCTTTCTTCACGGCTAATGCCTTTTTGTGTAAGCGCTAACAGCACGCGTTGCGAGAAGGATAATCCGCCTAGTTTATTTAAATTTTTAAGCATATTTTCAGGGTAAATAACCAGATTATCCATCATCATGGTAAGCCGACGCAAAGCGAAATCGAGGGTTACAGTGGTATCGGGTGCTATCATACGCTCAACCGAACTATGTGAAATATCGCGTTCATGCCAAAGGGCTACATTTTCCATCGCTGGCACTACCGACATACGCACTAAACGCGCAAGGCCGGTTAAATTTTCAGACAGAATCGGATTGCGTTTATGCGGCATGGCTGAGCTACCTTTTTGGCCTTTGGAAAAGAACTCTTCACATTCAAGCACTTCAGTGCGCTGCATATGACGAATTTCAATCGCTAAATGCTCAATGGAGCTTGCAATCACGCCCAAGGCGGCAAAATAAGCAGCGTGCCTATCGCGGGGGATAACTTGAGTTGAAATAGGCTCAATCGCCAAACCCATTTTATCAGCTACATAAGCTTCCACTTTGGGGTCAATATTGGCGAATGTGCCGACAGCACCGGAGATGGCACAGGTTGCAATTTCTTTACGTGCCACTTCTAACCGTTCGCGGCCTCGTTTAAATTCAGCATAAAATGTAGCAAGCGTTAACCCAAAGGTGGTAGGTTCCGCATGGATGCCGTGGCTGCGGCCCATCTTTAGCACTGTTTTAGCTTCATAAGCACGACGCTTTAATATAGCCAGCAAATTATCCATATCTTCCAACAAAAGGTCGGTGGCATGCGTAAGCTGCACAGCAAAGCCCGTATCCAACAGGTCAGAACTGGTCATACCTTGATGCAAAAAGCGCGCTTCTTCGCCTACATATTCTGCTATCATGGTTAAAAAAGCGATTACATCATGTTTAGTAGTCCGTTCAATTTCATCAGCGCGTTCTATATCTCGCGCAGTGAATGCAGCCGGCTTATGCGCCCAAATACTATCGGCCGAGCTTTGCGGAATGGTGCCCACTTGCGCCATGGCCGATGCGGCATGCGCTTCAATATCAAACCAAATATCAAATTTCTTCTCTGGCGACCAAATCGCCACCATTGCGGGATGTGAATAACGAGGTATCATAGGCCAAGGTTATAACCAGCCTGCTACGATTCTGCAAGGCTGGGTTTCCACTAAAACCACTTTAATTTTTTAAATATCCAAACTTGCAAACCGGTGATGATAACTAAAGAAACGCAGAAAATCCAAAAGGCACGTTCATCATCCACGCCGGGCATACCCCCAATATTGATGCCCATTAGCCCTGTTAAAAACCCGAGCGGTAGAAAGATGGCGGCCACCACCGATAACACATAAAGATTATGATTGAGCTGATCGGATAGGGTTGTTGAAAGCTCATCTTTGACAATTTGTGCCCGTTCGCGCAGTGTATCTAAATCTTCTACATAGCGGGTTAAGCGATTATACGTCTCAGATGCGCGGCGCAAATCTTCATTATCCATGAATGATAATTTGGTGGCACGCATGGTTTGCATCACATCGCGTTGTGGCAGAATATAGCGGCGAAACATGATAATTTGGCGGCGAATATCGACCACCTCCTGCCGCTGTTCTTTACTGGGGTTTAGCATTACCTGTTCCTCAGCTTCATCCACCGTATCATCAATTTCGGTTAATACCGGTTGCATCATCTCTGCGATGCGCTGCGATAGTTGTGTTACAAACCCGCCAGCATCGGTTACGCCCTGCCCCGATTTTAATTCCTCATAAAGGTGTTGGATGATGAGGATAGGGCGACGCGACATGGTGATAATCCGATGGTTATCAAACCAGCCACGCACAGCCACCATGTCTTCAATATCAGCACCTTCATTAAAGTTCATTTCGCGCAATATCACCAACATACCTTCATTCACTTCTGTGATGCGTGGGCGCGTTTCATTGGCAAGCAATGCATCCAATATCCATTCATCCAAATATGCTAACTCTTTGCGCAGCCATTCGCGGGTGAGCGGGTTGGCCGCATCTAAATGCACCCATGCGAGTTTTTTCGCTTTAAGCTGCTTGGTAATAGCCGAGCCGGTTAGTTCCTGCCCGCCGCCTTTACCATCAAACTCCCATGCGAAGCGTATAAATTCAGATTTTGTTTTGGTTCCCATAGCTTCACCATGCACCAGATTTAAATAAATGGGAAGCGCTAGTAATTAACCGGCTCATCATCATAAGTACGCCACAAATACCATGTGGCAACCGTGCGCCATGGCTGCCATTTTTCAGCTAGTAGGGTTACTTCAGCGTGCGCCATTTTTGTGCCGCCATTATAAAACTTGCTGGCTGCGTTGATGAGGCCAATATCGCCTAACGGTAAAATATTAGGCCGCAAAAGGTGAAACATCAAAAACATTTCCGCCGTCCACACGCCAATGCCTTTAATTTGTGTGATGTCTTTAAGCACCTGCTCGTCACTCATGGTTGCCCAATCGCGCTCAAGATGTTGGCGCGTGATGAAAAATTCGGCTAGCGAATGCAAATAGCTAACTTTTTGCCGCGAATACCCAATTAGGCGCAATGTTGGCTCATCTAATTTTTTAATAACGTGAGGCTCAACATTGCCTTTGCAGGCCAGCTCCAGCCTTGCCCAGATAGCATCCGCAGCTTTGACGGAAATTTGTTGCCCGGTAATGGAGCGCATTAACGTTAAAAACGCATTGGCCTTGCCCTGCATCGCTTCATTGGGATATCGCGCAATGATGGCAGCCATAATGGGGTCAGATTGCGATAAATCCGCGATTGCTTGTTGCCAATAGGGGGGAGTTTGATATGTCATAAGCACATCTATAACGGAGAAATAATATTATGGCTACACGCACCGAGTCTGACAGCTTTGGCCCCTTAGAAGTTCAAAGCGATAAATTATGGGGCGCGCAAACTGAGCGCAGCCTAATGAATTTTAAAATCGGTGGGGAAACCATGCCCATTCCGCTCATTCGCGCTTTAGGCGTCCTAAAAGGTGCAGCCGCTACGGTGAATATGCAAATTGCAGGGCTTGATAAGGCGATTGGCGAACATATCGTGAAAGCCGCTGATGAAGTAGCCGCAGGTAAATGGAACGATCATTTTCCGCTTGTTGTATGGCAGACCGGTTCTGGCACCCAAACCAATATGAATGCCAATGAGGTGATTTCAAACCGTGCCATTCAGCTCATGGGGGGTGAGGTAGGCAGCAAAAACCCCGTTCACCCTAACGATCACGTTAATATGGGGCAAAGCAGTAATGACACCTTCCCTACTGCCATGCACATCGCCGCGGTGGAGCAAATTGAACATGCACTTAAACCCGCCATTAAAGCGATGCGCGATATGCTTACCCAAAAAATAAAACAGTTTGATGGCATTATCAAAATTGGTCGCACCCATTTGCAAGATGCGACCCCTATCACCCTATCCCAAGAATTTTCAGGCTATGAAGCGCAGATGTCTTATGCGTTGGAGCGGATTGAGGCGGCCCTACCCCGTATGTTAAATCTTGCACAAGGTGGCACCGCAGTGGGCACGGGCATTAACAGCACTAAAGGCTTTGGTGAGGCATTTGCTAAACAAGTTGCCAATGTTACGCATATCCCCTTCAAAACCGCGCCTAATAAATTTGAAGCATTGGCCGCGCATGACGCATTTGTTGAATTTTCGGGCGTGCTGAACACCATCGCCTGTAGTGTGATGAAAATTGCGCATGATATCCGCATGTTAGGCTCTGGCCCACGCTGCGGATTAGGCGAGCTAAACCTGCCGGAAAATGAGCCGGGAAGCTCTATCATGCCAGGCAAGGTAAATCCGACGCAATGCGAAGCGCTTACCATGGTGGCCGCACAGGTGATGGGCAACCACACCACCATCACCGTGGCAGGCTCAAATGGGCATTTTGAACTGAATGTTTTTAAACCGGTAATGGCCTATAATCTGCTACAATCTATCCGCCTGATTGCTGATGGCTGTAACAGTTTTACCGAGAATTGCTTGGATGGCCTAACGGCTAATGTGGAGCGCATTGAAAAACTGCGCGATGAATCGCTGATGTTAGTGACCGCGCTTAACCCACATATCGGCTACGACAACGCCACCAAAATTGCCAAAAAAGCGCATAAAGAAGGCACTACACTCAAAGCCGCCGCGTTAGAGCTTGGCTTGCTCACCGAAGCTCAATTTAACGAATGGGTGCGGCCTGAGCTAATGGTAGGCCCCAAGGGCTAATTGCGGACAAATAAAAAAGGAGACAACCATCGGTCATCTCCTTTTTCTAAATTGCTCAGCTTTATGACGCTTTCATGCGCTCTAAGGCTTCTTCGGGCGTAATGGGCTTGATGAGTGTAAACTTCATCTCCCAATTTGCTAGCCGCTTTTGGAGGCTCTCCAAAAGCGATTCTGCTGCCACTAAGTTCGCTTGCAACATGCTATAGTCGCTTTGCGCCCTTTCGGCAGCCGCTTGCTCAACTCGTCGCGCATCGTAGCCGAAATAGGTATCATAAAGCGCATGCGCTTTATTAACCTCTATCTGCGTCAACGCATCGTTGAGCAGTTGCTTCGATTGCACCAACAACGCAGCTTGCTCTTCAGCAATTTGCTGTTTTGCTTTGAGCGTTTTTGCTTCCATCTCATTTCTGAGATTCCAGAAGCAATCACTCGCCTCTTCCGCCTGGTTAAGCAAGTCTTTGCTTGGCTTAGGCAGTAGCTCCAGCTGTTTCGGGCTGAAGTAGATTTTTTGGTTTAAAAACCCTTTCCCTGTTTCAGCGATGACTTTGTAGCCATCAAGGGTAAGCAGGCGGCCTCGCTTATCGAGATACAGCGCCAATTTATCATTCGAGTTGGACTCGAAGATAAATGTTCCGTTCTGATTAGCGAACCACTGCAGATGTTCAGTTGCTTCAATCTGAATACTATGTCTCTCACATCCCCAATCCCACTTTAAAGTGAGGGTGAAGGGTTCTTTGAGCTTTGCAAGCAGTTGCGTTTCAAGCTTGGTTGCTTTTGCTTTAGCATTCGCTTCAGCTTCCGCTTCCTCTTGTTCAGTGTCGAGCATGGCTTGGAAAGCCTTGGCCGTGATCACCATACTTATGATGGTAACAACTGCAAGGATTGCTACCCCGAAGTTTGGGCTAGTAAAGCTAACCAAAACTCCGACAATCATCCCTACCCAAGTTAGGTTGGTGTTACCACCGAAGCCGCTTACCTTGGCTATCCAATACTGATACGGTAAACTTAATCCCACCAACACAATAACTGCGGTGTGGATTTTGTCCGTCGGGGAACTTGCGGCGTTATACAAGATAACGAGCGTCAGCGCAGCGTAGAGCAGCGTGTGCACTAGCTTTAAAAAAAATTTGGTCCTCATGATTTAGATTTTATGAGGTGAATTTCCGAATTGTGGAAAATGAATGGACTTACGCTAGGGGCGCAAGAGAATCAGTTTCCAAAAGTCCGGAAAAAGAAAAATATCCCTATCATAGTATGTATAGAGCCTGCTTAAGTCGAATGACAATTTGATGACAATTGCATTAGCCAAATAAAATTCTGGCAAAAGAAAAGGGAGGCGACCTGCCGGTCATCCTCCCTTATATATGCGTAAGCTATGCGCTGTGGGCGCTATGCTCGCCTCAACGCTTCTTCTGCCGTATACGGTTTTTGAAGCGTAAAGGTTACCTCTTGCTCGTGCCGCTCTTGCAGAATCTGCGCTAAAGCAGCTTCTTCCTGCTCATGATCAGGGTAGATCTGTGAGAACAGGATTTCGGTAGCTTCATCAAGTTCTTCCTCCACAAAAGTAAGCGCCTCAACGGCACGTACTGCATGGAGGATTTCCTCTGAAGTTACTGCTTTGCTCAAAGCTTCCTTGGCTTGAGCAAGCTTGGCCTCTGCTTCACGCTGTACGGCGTCATAAGCATGATCGTACCGATCATACCACAGACTTTCTCCCGCTCTAGCGCTTTCCAATGTGGCCAGCTGCTCTTCTGTCATCTCGGTAAGTTGACAGAATCCTTGAAGCTGCGATATGAGCACGTAAAGTGCTCCATACTGCGTCTTTATAACCCAATGCAGCAGTTCGCTGGGCTTGCTACCGCACTCGATTAGCAACAGTTCGCGACCCTCCGGGTCTTTGAACGTGATCGTCCGGTCATAGCTCAGCCAGTAGCGCATAAACTGCCCCTTGAGAAAGGTAGTTAGTGTTTTACCCCCATCTTTGAAGTTGAGCGTAAGCGTAACCTCCTCGCGCAACATCTAAAGCAACGGATTGCTCTTTGATTGCGCCGGAACGGTTACATCTTTTGCTTTAGCATTCGCTTCCGCTTCCGCTTCCTCTTGATCTAAGTCGAGCTTGGTTCGGAAAGCCTTGGCCGTGATCACCATAGTTATGATGGTAAAAACTGCAAGGATTGCCACACCGTAACTAGGGCTAGCAAAACTAACCAAAACTCCGATGACCATCGCCACCCAAGTTAGGTTGGTGTAACCACCGAAGCCGCTTACCTTGGCTATCCAAAACAGATAGGGGAAACTTAATCCCACTAATACGATAACTGCGGTGTCGATTTTACCCGTTAAGATAAATGCTCCGTTAAAGATAAGGAGCGTTAATGCAGCGTAGAGGTGCATAAGCACTAGCTTTAAAAAAAGTTTGTTCCTCATGATTTTTGTTTTATGAGGTGAATTTCCGAATTGTGGAAAATGAATGGACTTACGCTAGGGGCGCAAGAGAATCAGTTTCCAAAAGTCCGGAAAAAGAAAAATATCTCTATCATAGTATGTATAGAGCCTGCTTAAGTCGAATGACAATTTGATGACAATTATGCTTATAAATATTTATCGGGTTTGGTGAGGTAGTTGCCAATATAGTCAGCTATGCCTTGCTCGAGCGTTTTAAACTCTTTGCTATAGCCTGCCTCGCGCAGACGCGCGATGCTGGCGAGGGTTTTATATTGATATTGGTGTTCCACATGGGTGGGCATATCCACATATTTGATGTTGGGGGCTTTGCCTAATGCGGCGAAAATGGCCTTGGCTAACTCCTCAAAACTGTGGGCTTTGCCGCTGCCTATGTTGAATAGCCCGCTTTTATCGGGGTTATCATAAAAGAACTCAAGCACGCTCACCACATCATCAATATGCACAAAATCGCGAATTTGTTCGCCATGCGCATAATTAGGATTGTTCGATTTAAATAGTTTGACCGCCGCTCCGGTTGAAGCTTCCTCATAAATTTTGAGCGCTACGGAGCGTGAATCTTTTTTGTGATATTCATTAGGGCCATAGATGTTGAACAAACGCAACCCCACGCATTGCGGCGGCATTGGCTCACCGCGTTTTTGCGCGGTTGAAATATGTAAATCGAGCAGCTTTTTGCTCCACCCATTGGGGTTTAGCGGGCGTAAATTGCGTTGATAGGCCTCGTCGCTAGTATCGTCAAAGCCATGTGCGCCATCGCCATAGACTTCGTAAGACGAGCCATAAACATATCGCACATTATGTTCCGCGCACCAGCGCCAAAGCAGCAAAGGCGTGTTATGGTTAGAATCTAAAATCACCTCCACATCGGATTCGATTGAGGAGCTGACACCGCCTAGCTGAAACACACATTCGAGCGATTCGCCAAAATGTTCCAGCCAATAAAATAAATCATCGGGGTGGATAATTTCATCAATCGGCACACGCACGAGGTTATTCCACTTGTCGCCCGTGCCGAATTGATCGACAATTACGATACGGTGATCGGGGCGCTCGCTGAGCTTTTTGGCCAAATGCGAGCCGATAAAGCCTGCGCCGCCACTAATTAAAATCGTTTTCATTCTATACCTATAGCATAAAATTGGTTAAAGAAGCATGAATGGAACCGTTTTATGATACGCTCTTTACGAGCATTGGCACGTTTGGGGTGGCGCTTATTTTGCTGGCGTATTTGTTGCTGCAAACGCGCAAATTAACAGCTTCCCATTTGCGCTATCAATGGCTAAACATTGGCGGTTCAATTTTGCTTTTAGTATCGCTTTGGCATGAGTGGAACACGCCTTCCGTCATCATTCAATGCTGCTGGATAGCCATAAGTATCTATGCTATTATGCGCATAATGAAAGAGAGACGACATGCAAAAAAATAATCCATTCTTTGATGATATTGCTAAAATGGCCACCGGTGCTGCTAGTAGTTTACTTGAAATGCGCCACGAAGTTGAAAAAATGGTGCAAAGCCAAATTGAAAAAGTTTCGGCTAAAATGAACCTTGTTAGCCGCGAAGAATTTGAAGTGGTGCGCGACATGGCACAAAAGGCACGGACTGAAACGCTCGCTCTGCGTAAAGAACTTGATGCCCAATCGCCAAGTAAAAAAGCAGCGCCAAAGGCTAAGCCAGCGGCAAAGCCTGCCACAGCAAAAAAGCCCAGCGTAGCGAAGAAAACCACGGCCAAAAAGTCAGCGCCTGCTAAAAACGGGGCGACAAAGAAAGACGCTTAAATGCTAGCTTCTGTCATCAAACCGTAACGCATTTGCTATAGGTTTGGCAGTATGGATCACTCTACCCACGGCTCAATTCGTAATGTGGTGGCTCATGCGCCACCTGCGCATGACCACGCTAACCATGGGCTTTTAACGAATCTGCTTTTAGGCGGCGGATTAGTTGTGGCAGCCGTTGTAGCGGCACCCTTTGCCATGTATGGCATGGATGCGCTAGGGCTTATTAATGTGGAAGATATTGGCAGTAATGTAGGTTGGGCTGATACATTTATCACCCAACTTTGTTCAACCGAAACGGCTACCGGATTAGCCGCAACCAGTGGCAATGTGCTTAGTCATATTCCTTTAATTGGTGGCGAATTAGCGAAAGGCGGGCTAGTTGCCGCTGTTACATCCGGCGTCATTGGTATTGGCGGGCGCATTCTTGGTAATTATGTAGCTAAAAACGATGATGGAAGCTCATCCATCCGCTGGGGAAGTGTCATAAAAACTGCCGCGCTGGTTACCAGCTTGCTTGTAGCATCACCGGCTATATTTACGGCGATTAGTATGGGCATTACAGCTATTAGTTTAGGCACAGGTTTGGTTGATCCTGCCATGCAATCGGCTACTGAAATGCTTACTAAAGTTACCAGCTTTTTTGGCTCTACCGGTAACTTAGATACAAGCGGCACACTGGGTGCGTTGGGGGCTGTAGGGCCGCATTTGGTTACGTGCGCTACACCCATTATTGCCGCAGGCGGTGCGTTATTTTCCAGCAAAAAAGCAACGCAACATATGGAAACCGAGCATCATATTCATGAATTAGAAGATGCGTTACAAAGCAAAAGTTTTGCAGGTCGAGTCATGCGCCAACGCGAAGCTTTACCACTAGCTGACCGATATCCTGCACTTTAATATCAGGCTAAATTTCTTTGAAACGAATATCACCCGTATTAGGGTCTAATATGGCGGCTTGTTTACCTGAAAGCAACGCTTGAGCATCTTTGCCAAACACTTCGTAACGCCAGCCTTTCATTAGCGGGTGAGCAGGGTCTAGCACGTCTTGCGCGGCAAAATCTTCCAGCATTTCGCGGTTGGCAATAAAACTGGCGGATACATCATGCGTGCGGGTATTTTGCTTCATTAATAAGCGCAGCATCTCAAGGCGGCCATCGGTTTTAGCGCTGGATTTTTGCTCTTTTACCAAGGGTGGCCATTCCGATTCAGGTAATTGGGGCAGTGCTTGGCATAGCTTCCACAATTCATCACGCCACGCGCTGCGCAAATGTTGAGGAAATGCACGGGTGCGTTTCATGGCCTCTTCACTTTTGGGCAGGTTTGTGGCGAGTTCGGTCAATACTTCATCGCGTAAAATGCGCACACGTGGCACATCGTTGGTTTGGGCGGTATGTTCGCGCCATGCGGCCAATTGTTTAAGACGGCCTAATTGCTCGGCTTTTTTGGCGCGAAAGCGAATGCGCTGCCATGCTTCATCGGGTTCTACAAAATAGATTTCGGCTGCACCTTGGCTTTGCATTTCAGCTTCTACCCAGCTGAGGCGATTGCGTTTTTCAAGCTCCGTCACCATGGTTAAATACGCATCACGCAGATAGGTTACATCACCAATCGCATAAGCCAGTTGCGAATCAGTCAATGGGCGTTGCGACCAATCGGTGAAGCGTTGGCCCTTATCAATTTGCTTGTTCAAACGTTTGCGAATCAGCGCCTCGTAACCTAAATTATCGCCCAGCCCCAGCACCTGCGCGGCCACTTGCGTGTCAAATATCGGTGCAGGTACAGCACCCATCAACTGATAGAAAATTTCTAAATCCTGGCGGGCGGCATGCAACACTTTAAGTACTTTTTCATTTGCCATTAAATCATAGAGCGGCTGTAGATCTAAGCCTTCAGCTAATGGATCAATCGCGGCTTCTTGGCTTTCGCCACCAATTTGCACCAAGCAAAGCTGTGAATAATAGGTTTTTTCCCGCAAAAACTCGGTATCTAATGTGATGAATGGCTCTTTGGCCATAGCCTTGCAAAAGGTTTCGAGTTCGGCAGTTTGGGTAATGAGGGTTACAGTCATGTTTTACGCATAAAGGTTGTGAGGGGTTCAAGCAATGGGGCATCCGCAGGCGGCATGGAAAGATGGGTTAATCCCGCCGCATCACACCATTTTAGCGCATCATGTTCATGCGCTTGGGGCGTGCCATACCAGCGTGTGCAGGTGTAAAGCAGCATAATAAGTTGAAAATCATCATAGCGGTGGGCAGCAAAACTAATAGGCTTCAAGTCTTTGATAGTCACTTTAATATTCAATTCTTCTTTAAGCTCGCGTACCAAACATTGTTCTGGCGTTTCATCCGCCTCCAACTTGCCACCGGGAAACTCCCATAAGCCAGCAAGGTGCTTGCCTTGAGGACGCTGCGCAACCAAAACCTTGCGATTTTTATCAATAAGCGCTGCGGCTGAAACATTGATAATCTTCATGAATTAACCGCTTGTAAAGCTTGCTCATAACGGGTTTTCATTACATCTTGCATGGCTAAAAGAGTTGAAACTTCTGCTTCATAATTTTGCATCGCATCATGCAAATTTATACAAGCAATATGAGTTTGAGGTGGTGAGCCTGCCGGTGAACATAACCTATTTCCCAGCGCAATTTGGGCGTCCAACGCACGGGTTTCAACGGTGATTTTCTGGAAGATGGCATCCAATGCTTGCTTGGCCTTAGCAAGCGATTCTTGCGAGGAAGAAGCCTCAGTTTGGGCTTGATTTGCTTTATCAATAATTGGCAAATAGACGGTTTGTTCTTGTGCTAATATGGCTTGTTTTTGTTGATTATAAAAACCTTCAAACTCTTGCAAGTCCCGCGCGATAGATTGCAATGTGCTGATTTGTTCTGTTGTGAGCGGCACCGTTTCCGCCTCGCTAATGGTGGCAGTAACCTGCTCAACATCAACCGGATTTACTTTTACAGCAACCTCGGCAGGCGCAATGATTGTTGGCTCTGCAAGGATTATTTCTGATTGGAGTTTAGCTTGATGGGGAATGTGCTCAACCGATGCCCCCGTTAAACTCGGGGCATAGATAAAATAGAGCAATACCGCGCAGCAAGTAGCAACATAAACATAAAATGGAAGGTTCTTAATTAAATTCGACACTGAGAATTTCGTAATATTTAAGACCTTTTGGCGTGGTAACTTCCACGGTTTTGCCCACCGCTTTACCCATTAATGCACGTGATATGGGCGCGGTGTAGGATATTTTGCGCTGTTTTAAATCGGCCTCATCATCACCAACGATGTGATAAGTCACTTCTTCTTCCGTTTCTTCATCAATCAACTTTACTTTTGCACCAAATTTTACCGTGTTGCCAGAAAGAGCCGCCACATCAATCACCTCGGCATGACCTATTTTATATTCAAGCTCGCCAATGCGGCCTTCGGTGAAGCTTTGGCGTTCACGCGCGGCATGATATTCGGCATTTTCTTTTAAATCGCCATGCTCGCGCGCATCGGCAATGGCTTTAATAATTTCTGGACGCACCACGTTTTTAAGCTCTTTAAGCTCTTTTTCCATTGCATCGTAGCCTAATTTGGTAACGGGCACTTTATCCATGATGGTAACTTTCGTAATTTTTAAAAAACTGACATTATCAAAAGCGAATGCTATTGCAAGCAAAGCTGTTCATCCTTCGTTAATAAATTCGTGGCATAGTAGCGCTATGAACCATTTTGACTCACTGGATAAAACCCAGCAAACCGCCCTACTTATTTCCGCAAAAACCCGCCATTTTTTGGATGGCAGCCCGCAAGGCAATGCGCCTGAGGTGATTTTGGCCTATGCCCATCGCTTGGCTGAGGATGAGACATTGGTTACGCGTTTAACCCAAGCCTATGCCGCAAAACAAGCGCGCCAGCGGAATCCGCTGGCGACACTTGGTAGTTTTGGGTTTTAAAACCCCGCTACATTACTTCGTATATTGGCGGTTAATCTCAATTTCCACACGGCGCTCGCTGCTCATGCACGCAATACGCTCATCACGGTTTTTCACATCTAGACATTCGCTAGAAGGGGCTTTGCCCGCAGCGCGAAATTCTGCATCTTGTGGTGCAATTTCAAGCTCAAGCAATGGTGCTAAATAATCACGAACCGATTCAACACGACGCGCTGAAAGTTTAAGGTTATAATCAGAAGTGCCGAACTGATCGGTAAAACCAACCACATTCACGTTTGAAACTTTATCAGAATTATTGATAAGATTAGCAAGCGTTTGCAATTTCTCTTTGCCTTCTGGATTCAAGCTGCTCTCATCAAAATCAAAATAAACCGTGCGTTCTTCAGAGCTGAAAAGATTTTGTGGCAAAACTGGAGCCGGTGCTACAACTACAGGAACCGGCTCAGGTTCAAGCGTTGGGTTACACACATCATCAGCGCTCATCCATTTTGTGCGCACACAATTATCATTTTGATCCACAATAAAATTGTTGCGCTCATCAATAGCAGATTCATGTGCAGGGCCTGCGAAAGCCGCTGTGATAGGGGAAGCAAGCATACATAATGTAGCAGTTAATAGCAGTGAATGTTTCATTAAAATATCTTTCGTAGATGAATAGGTTTCGCATTCTTATAATGCTTAATTTAGAACTACACTAGATATATTCGTGACGAACATCAAATTTCCATTATGATGCATCAGAAATGCAGTTGTTTAATACAACGCAAAGCAGGGGTGGAATTTGATTGAAACTCTAGCATTTCTGTCTATAAAGGCGCAATGAAGGCATCTGTCATTGTATTTCCTGGCTCAAATTGTGATCGCGACGTGTTAAGCGTGCTTGAATCGGCATGGGGTGTTGCAGGCGCAAATGGCGGCGATAGCAGCGAACATGAGGTGCAAAAAGTGTGGCATAGCGATAGCGAACTGCCCGAGTCTGACCTTGTGGTGCTACCCGGTGGATTTTCTTATGGTGACTATTTGCGTTCCGGCGCGATGTCGGCTCGCTCGCCCATTATGCACGAGGTGATTGCGCATGCGCAAAAAGGCGGCTTGGTGTTGGGTATCTGCAATGGCTTTCAAGTGCTAACCGAAAGCGGCTTGCTTAAAGGCACACTCATGCGCAACCAAGGTTTGAAATTTTTGTGCAAAAACACTACCTTGCGCGTTGAAAATGCGTCTTCAGCTTTCACACGCTATTATGGCGAAAGCCAATTACTAAACATTCCTATCGCCCATCATGATGGCAATTATTATGCCGATGATGAAACGTTGCGCGAATTGGACGATAAAAACATGGTGGCTTTCCGCTATGTTGATGAAAAGGGCAACCCTACCTCTGCTGCGAATCCAAATGGTTCGCGCAATAATATTGCCGGCATCTTCAACGAAAAACGAAACGTTCTGGGTATGATGCCCCATCCTGAACGCCACGCTGATGTCCGACTGGGCTGTACCGATGGGTCTGCTTTGTTTGAGGGTTTGTTGGCGGCTTAACTTTAGAAATGATTGAATAAAATGGAAAATTTTGCGGAGCTTAACCTCCCTTATGCGCTTAATTCCGCGCTTAAAAAAATGAATTATGAGACGCCTACCCCCATTCAGGCGCAAGCCATTCCGTTGGCACTTGATGGCCGCGATATTTTGGGAAGCGCCCAAACAGGAACCGGTAAAACCGCTGCATTTGGTATTCCGCTTGTGGCCTATTTAATGAATAATTCCAAAGGCTCGGCACTGGTGCTTTGCCCTACACGCGAACTTGCGATGCAGGTGATGGGTATTTTACGCGAACTTACTAGCCGTCAACAAAGCCTTAAATCGGCTTTGCTTATTGGTGGCGAATCAATGGGCAAGCAATTTGCACAATTGGCTGCTCGCCCACGTATTATTGTGGGTACACCTGGGCGTATTAACGATCATCTTGAGCGCGGCAAGTTAATGTTGCATAATGCGCGTTTCCTCGTGCTTGATGAAACCGATCGCATGTTGGATATGGGCTTTGAAAGCCAGTTGGAAGAAATGTTCCGCTTCATGCCTAAAGTGCGTCAAACTTTGTTATTCTCAGCGACATTGCCCAATAGCATTGTGAAAATCTCGAAAAAATATCTTAATAATCCTGAGCGTGTGTCGGTGGATGCCACTAATGAAACCGCCAAGAATATTGAGATGAAAGAGATTAAAATCGCTCATGCTGAAAAATTTGGCAAATTGGTTGAAGAACTTGAAAAGCGCACAGGTTCGGTCATCGTTTTTGTGAAAACCAAGCGCAGCTGCGATAGTTTAGCGGAAAAGCTGCATAAAAAAGATTTCAGAGTGCGCGCTATTCACGGCGATTTAAAACAATCTCAGCGTAAGCGCGTGCTGCAAGGCTTCCGAGATTCCGATTATCGTATTTTAATCGCCACCGATGTGGCCGCGCGTGGCCTTGATGTGCCGCATATTGAACATGTCGTCAATTACGATTTACCCAGCGTGCCGGAAGATTATATTCACCGCGTAGGCCGTACTGGCCGTGCCGGTGCATCGGGCAGCTCGCTTTGCTTTATTTCGCCTGAAGAGGCAGATAAATGGCACGCGATTCAAGTGATGCTTGATCCTAAAGGCGATCATGGCCCTGCCCCGCGCAAGCAAGGCAAAGGCCGTTCCGGTGGCGGTGATGGATTTAGAAATCGCAGCCGCAGCGATAGCAGCAAGCCCAGACGTGATGGCGAAAAAAGCGATGGCGCGCGCAAGCCGCGCAGCAGCAGCCGCCCATTTGGCGACAAACCCCGTTCGGACAAACCGCGCTTCAATAAGGCTGAAGGCGGCGATAAGCCCCGCAGTAGTAAACCCCGTTCGGATAAGCCACGCAGCGATAAACCTCGCTTTGAAAAATCAGAAGGTGGCGATAAGCCTCGTTTTGATAAACCACGCTCAGACAAGCCGCGCAGCGACAAGCCGCGTTCGGACAAACCCCGTTTTGAAAAATCAGAAGGCGGCGATAAGCCACGCGCTGCAAAACCTTACGCAGCTAAGCCACGTTCTGACAAGCCTCGCTCTGACAAACCCCGTTTTGAGCGTTCTGAAAGCGGCGATAAACCGCGCAGTAAATCGTTTGGTGATAAGCCCCGTTCGGATAAACCACGCTCTGACAAACCGCGTTTTGAAAAATCAGAAGGTGGCGATAAGCCGCGTGGAGCTAAGCCATTCGCTTCGAAGCCTCGTTCAGATAAGCCTCGCAGCGACAAACCGCGGTTTGAAAAAGCCGAAGGGGGCGCTGGCAAACCGCGCAGCTCCAAGCCACGCAGCGATAAGCCGAGCAGTTTTAAGCCTAAAGGCGATGCAGCTAAAAAAGGTGGTGCTAAGCCACCTATGCGCAACCGCAAGCCTGCTAATACCTCAAACACCAAACCACGTCCGAAGAAAGCTGATTAGTTCCCATGAAAGAAATTCGTAATATCGCCATTATCGCTCACGTTGATCATGGCAAAACCACGCTCATCGATTCACTCCTAAAGCAGTGTGGCACATTCCGCGCCAACCAATCGGTTGATGAACGCGTGATGGACAGCAATGATCTGGAAAAAGAGCGCGGCATTACTATTTTGGCTAAATGTACCTCTATTAAGCATGGTGATATTCGCATTAACATCATCGACACTCCCGGCCACGCCGATTTTGGTGGTGAGGTTGAGCGTGTACTTAGCATGGCCGATGGCGTTATTTTGCTAACCGATGCTGCTGAAGGCCCCATGCCACAAACAAAATTTGTG
Organism: uncultured Alphaproteobacteria bacterium; assembly: GCA_963837025.1. Taxonomy (GTDB): domain Bacteria; phylum Pseudomonadota; class Alphaproteobacteria; order Rickettsiales; family JALZUV01; genus JALZUV01. The sequence goes on along the minus strand of CAWILT010000002.1, from coordinate 660,083 downwards.
TTAGGCAAAGCCTTAGCCCAAGGTTTGCGTCCTATTGTGGTAATCAACAAAGTTGATCGCCCTGATGGTCGCCCTGATGAAGTGGTTGATGAAGTGTTTGACTTGTTCGCTGCCCTTGATGCGAATGATAAACAGCTCGATTTCCCAATCCTTTATGCTTCGGGTCGTGATGGCTGGTGCGTGAGCGAACTGGATGATGAGCGCGTTGATTTAACGCCCATGCTCGATTTAATTGTGAAACACGTGCCGGCTCCACAAGTCGATAAAGATGCGCCTTTTGCGATGCTCGCCACATTATTGGAGTCAGATCCTTTCTTAGGCCGTATTTTAACGGGTCGTATTGTAAGCGGAACTGCTAAAATTAATATGCCTTTCAAAACTATTGATTTGACCGGTAAACAGGTGGAATCTGGCCGTTTAACGAAGCTACAAACCTTTGCAGGTGTTGAGCGCGTAACGGTGGATGAAGCGGTTGCGGGCGATATTATTTCTATCGCAGGTACATCTATTGCCACCGTATCCGATACGATTTGCGATTTATCGGTTACCACTCCCATTCAATCAACGCCTATCGATCCGCCAACAATGGCAATCACCATCAGCGTGAATGATACGCCTTATGCGGGGCAAGAAGGCACGAAAGTAACCAGTCGCATGATTCGCGATCGCCTATTGGCTGAGGCTGAAACCAACGTGGCTATTACGGTTACCGAATCGGATAGTAAAGACGCCTATGAAGTGGGTGGCCGTGGCGAATTGCAACTGGGTGTTTTAATTGAAACCATGCGCCGCGAAGGTTTTGAACTCACCGTTTCGCGCCCACGCGTATTATTCAAAAAAGAAGATGGTGTGCTGCTTGAGCCAATGGAAGAAGTGGTGGTTGATGTTGATGAAGAATATTCGGGTTCGGTTGTTGAGAAAGTCAGTTTGCGTAAAGGTGTAATGACCGACATGCGCCCTTCTGGTGGTGGCAAGCAACGCATCACGTTCTTAGCTCCATCACGCGGTTTAATTGGCTATCAGAGCGAGTTTTTAACCGACACGCGCGGTACAGGTGTAATGAACCGCTTATATCACAGCCATGGCGAACATAAAGGCGATCTTGAAGGCCGCCGCAATGGTGCACTTATTTCAAATGGTCAGGGCGAAGCGGTGGCATACGCCATCTTCAACCTGCAAGATCGTGGTATTATGTTTATCAGCCCGCAAGATAAAGTTTACACCGGTATGGTTGTTGGCGAACATAGCCGCGATAATGAGCTTGAAATTAATGTGTTAAAAGGCAAGCAACTCACGAACGTGCGCGCCTCAGGAACGGATGAAGCCGTGCGCTTAATCACGCCTAAAAAGATGACACTTGAAGAAATGATTTCCTATATCGAAGAAGATGAATTGGTGGAAGTTACCCCTAAAAGTTTGCGTTTGCGTAAACGCGAGCTTGACCCGAACGAGCGTAAACGTGTGATGCGTGCAGGTAAAAAGTAGGTTAATTTAACCTCTTCCGCGCAATAGATTAACACGCTAGAGTGAAATGGTAGGTTCAGAAAATTCTATGAGCCTACCCATTCCCCTTATTAAATCTTCACACAACCGTAACACTCAAATGCATGGTTGTTTGCTATATTAGCGAAATGGAAACACAAACTCATACCGCGCCAGCGCAAACTCAAACTCCTCCGCCTGTGACTGAGCAGATGGATGATAAATACCGTGTTGATGCAACAGAGCCAACATATGAGCAACGACAATATGAACTGCGCGCGCGCGCAAAAGATACTTATAAAGTTGCTACCAGCAGCGGCGGCATTATTGCCTCACTATTAGGGGCTGGCACTACTATTTTAACCGTTTTAAACTTGAATGGTAAATCGCAAACAAAGAACTTTAAAGCGGGTTTAACTGCTAATCCACTAAATGTTGAAGGCGACAATCAAACGCAATTAATCACCAGTTTATCAAAAGAATTAAAGAAGCGCGTGCCATCCGTGGATTTAACGAAAGCGGCTGAACGCGTGGTTTCTAAACTCACCTCAATTCAAAAAAATAATAAATTAAGCTCAGATACAAAAGCTGAATTAAAAGAATTTCTTGATAGCTCTCCTAAAAATGCCATTGGTAAAATAATAAATCATATTTGGCCAGATGGTAAAGATAAGGGCGTTTTAAATACTGCCGGACGCGCTGCAGGTGCAACAATTGTTACGGGTGCAAAAGTAGCTGAACGTTTAGCAAAAGGCAGTGCCGAAACCTTTCGCCGAATCGCTTTCGATTTGGGTAATAAAAAAGGCAAAAGAGAAGAAGCGGCTACAGATATAAAAATTAAAAAAAGTAGCCAATCGTTTTGAACAAGATGCGTATAGCGCGGCCGCTAAAGCCAGCGACACAAAAATCGGTTTTAGTAATATCGCTAAAAATACGGGCATCGCCATTGCTGCCGGTATGGTCGTTATGGGCGCCACCATGCTAGTTTCTAAATTCATTGAGAAACGCAAAGAGGCAAAGCGCGCAGAATCTTTCGCCGAAAATGAAGACCTCCGCCGCGAAATTGCGATGATTAATCCGCAAGTGATGCGCAAAGTTTAGCTTCACCTAACCTCAATTTATTTTCATTATCATTGTTAAAGCTTTTCTATGTTAGAATGTGTTATTGCTCATTCTAAAGGATAGATTATGCCCTTATATAAAGCGCCAATTGACGAATATCTGTTTATCTTTAATCAGCTTTTAAAGCTGGATGAAGTGGCGAAATCTGCGCCACGTTTTAGCCACTATGATGGCGAAAACACACGCATGATTTTAGAGGCTGTGGCAGATTTTGCTGAAAAGGAATTAGCGCCATTTTATGAACCCATCAATAGTAACGGCCAGTACCAAGGCGATAGTGCGGCCACATATACCCCAGCTATTAAAGGCAATATCGGCCACGTTACGCTGCCAAAAGGCTATGCTCAAGCGCACCATCATTATGTAGAATCCGGCTTGCAAGGCATTGTGGCTGACCCCGCTTATCATTATGCTGCAGCAGGCCAGCCCCATATATTGGCCGCCGCCACGGATGAATTTTTACATGCTGCCAATACAGGTTTTGCCCTGCCCTTTACTTTAAATCGTAGTGTTTATTTAGGCATTTTTGAAAAAGGCAGTGCCGAACAAAAAGCACGATATTTACCCGGCTTATCCAATGGCTTATCGTGCGGTGTGATGGCGATGACAGAAGGTAATGCGGGCAGCGATATAAGCCAGATGACAACCTATGCCATAGCTCAAACCGATGGCAATTATGCAATACAGGGTGAGAAGATTTATATCACTGGCGGCGATAATGAATTTACCAGTGTTGATGATATAGGCAATATTATTCACTTGGTTTTAGCACGGGTTAAAGATGCCGATACTGGGAAATTAGATGCCCAATCCAGCATGTTTATTGTGCCTAAAATTTTAGAAGATGCGCACGGTAAAAGACAGCAAAATTCAGTGGGTGCCAGTGGCGTTGAGCATAAAATGGGCATGGCCGATAATGCCACTTGCACCATGCTTTATGAAGGCGCATGGGCTGAAATGATTGGTACACGCGGCAAGGGCATTGCCACCATGTTTGCGGTTATGAATGATGCGCGATTAGGTATTGCTACGCAAGCGCTAGGCATTGCCGATGTGGCGTATCAAAAAGCCTATGATTATGCAACAAACCCCTCCACTGGACGGCGTATGGGAGCAGCGAATGCAGGACGCGTGGAACAAGGGCAAAAGCCCGCATTGATTATCGATCATGAACCCGTGCGCGAGTTGTTGTTGCGCATGCGCAGCACAATCTCAGGCGCTCGCATGTTACGCGCCGATATTGGCCTGCAAATGGATTTATCCCATCATAAAGAAAAGGCGGAGTTTGAAGCAGCCATTGAAGCAGAACGCACCGCATCCTCCTCCACAGCGAAAAATGAAGAATTTCGTATTGAAGATGAGGCGATTCGGCGCGGTTTAGAGCAAGGTAAAATATGGGCAGAAGCTACTGCTTTGTGCAATTTAATGACCAATGTAGTCAAGGCTCATATTACAGATGCGGCAAGTGCAGTATGTGATGATGCGATTCAGGTATTTGGCGGTATTGGTTATACAGCACATCAAGGCATTGAACGCCATTGGCGTGATGTGCGCGTGAGCCGTATTTATGAGGGAACCAACCAAATTCAAGCCGTAACCCTCTATCGGCAAATGAAATATATGCCTGTATTATTTCAACGAGTAGAGCAGTTTATTCAGCAATCTCCCCAATTACACATTGCACAGCAAATTGCTGCGGCACTCGAATCGTTAAAATTCGTGACAACGCATCTAAGCCATTCAAGCCGCAGCTATAATGAATTTGCAAGCGGTGCCACGTCGCTGCTCGATTTAATTGGCATCGTGGCGATTGCCTATGAGCATGGTCGCGCTGCCATGTGCGTGCATGAACAGCTAAAAGCGGAAAATTTACTTTATGCAAAATCATTTTTAGACGAGAAAATTGCAGATGCTGAATTTTATGTCAGCTACACTTTAAGCAACCATTTAACGCTAAAGAAAAAAGCACTTATAAGCGTTGAAAAACTCGCAATGAAAGAGTCTGAAAATTCACTGTCGCTTCGCGATAATACCATTAGGTCATAAGCCCCGCTAATCAGCACTAGCTTTACAGCATTGATTGGGTGTAAAAGGCCAATTATGAATAACCGGCTTTTGCTTAGTCTTGAAAATATAACGCTCACCTTTGGTGGCAAACCACTATTTGAAAATTTAACGCTACACATTGCTGAGCGCGACCGCATCTGTTTAGTGGGCAAAAACGGTGCGGGCAAAACTACACTCATGCGTTTAATGGTAGAAGATTTAGAGCTGGATGGCGGCAAGCGCTTTGTTTACCCCGGCACTTCTATTGGCTATCTTGCACAAATCATCCATTACGATCCTCAACAGCGCGTTAAGGATTTCGTATTATCGGGTTTGCCTGAAAGTGAGCGTAACGAGGCTAATGGCTATTTAGCCGATATGGTGATTGAACCTTTGGGCATCAATCCCGATTCGCTCATGCAGCCATTGTCGGGCGGGCAACTTCGCCGTGCGTCGCTGGCGCGCGCGCTGGTACAAGCACCGGATATTTTATTGTTAGATGAACCCACCAACCATCTCGATTTACAAGCGATTGAATGGCTGGAGGATTATTTGCAATCCTATCAAGGCGCTGTGATTTGTGTAAGCCACGATAGGCAATTTTTGGCAAATACGTCGCGCAAGGTGTTTTGGGTTGATAGAGGAAATATCAAAACATGTCCTTTCGGCTACGCGCAGTTTGAAGATTGGCAAGAAGAACAAGTTGAGCACGAAGCGCGTGAATTGCAGAATTTACAAAAGAAAGTGGAAGCCGAACAGGGCTGGACACAAGGCGGCGTATCAGCACGTCGACAACGCAATGTGCGTCGTTTACGCGAGCTAGGATCGCTTCGTGAAAAATTGCGGCAAGATAAAGCCGCTTATCGTCAACGCTCACAGAAAATTGCATTGGATGCGTTAGATACACCTAATGCTAGTAAAGTGACTGCAGAATTTAAAAATGTGAGCAAAAGCTTTCAACATGACGGCCAAACCATCAAAATTTTTGATGATTTTAACCATATGATTTTAAAGGGTGATCGCTTAGGCATATTAGGCAAAAACGGCTCCGGTAAATCGACCTTTCTAAAGATTCTGATTCAAGAGCTTGAACAGGATAGCGGCTATATTTTCCGCAGCAAAACACTCGATATCTCCTATTTTGATCAATATCGCAGTGATTTAGACCCACAAAAAACCTTGTGGGAAACACTTTGCCCCAATGGTGGCCAAGATGTGCAGCTTGGTAATGGCGAAAATCAAAAAACCATGCATGTATGCGGCTATCTTAAGCGCTTTTTATTCGACCCCACACTCGCGCGCAATAAAGTAGCCACCCTTTCAGGTGGGCAGCAAAATCGTTTACTTCTTGCGAAGATTATGGCTAATCCGGGAAATCTCCTCATCCTTGATGAACCGACCAATGATTTAGATATGGATACGCTGGATATGCTGCAAGAAATGCTGGCCGATTATAAAGGCACATTGATTGTTGTTAGCCATGACCGTGATTTTTTAGACCGCACCGTTACCGAAATTCTGGCGTTTGAAGGTGATGCACACGTGCATAATATCTTTGGCGGTTACAGCGATTATGTGCGCGAAATGAAAACGATAAAAGCAAATAAACTGCAACGCGATAAAAATTCAGATTTAGAAACTCAGCAAGCGCAAACATCACAACCTGCACCCCTTGATGAATTAAAAAAGCCACTAACCTACGGCGAAAAACTAGAGCTTGAAAAAATTCCACAAGAGTTGGAAGTGCAGCAGCAAACACTAAGCTCTATTCAAATTTTGCTGGATGAAGAGAATTTATTTGAAAAGAATCCAACTGAGTTTCATTCCCTCATAAATGATTTTGAGAATTTCACAAAAAAACTAGCGCTAACTGAGGAGCGTTGGCTTGAGCTAGAAGAACGCAGTTTAGCCAGTAAATAAGATGCAACCATTTCAATTTTCGTTATAATCACCCCATGCAAAAAACTAAATTTCGCAAACCACCGGTGTGGCATAACCCACAAAATAAACTACGCAAGGCAGGTTGGGAATTTGAATTTGCGAGTATTGGTGTTAAAGAATGTACGGATTTAATTTGCAATTTATTTGGTGGTGAGCCTTCCTCCAAACACTCGCTCGAAACCATTATTAAAACCAAATTAGGCGAATTTCGCGTGGAGCTAGACGCCTTGGTGGTAAAGGATTTTGCACAAAGACTTGAGAATAAAAGCCTGTTTGAAGCTTTTTCAAATCCTAATATCATGCAAATGCAAAAAGATTTTAGCCAGTGGATGGGAAATGCCGCTGGACAATTTGTGCCCCTTGAGATTGTTACCCCACCCCTTGATTTTGATTCATTCAATAAGCTCGAAGAACTTCGTAAAGTTTTGTATCAAAGCGACGCTGAAGGAACGCGGGCATCACTCGTTTTTGCCTTTGGATTACATATCAACCCTGAAATACATTCAGCCGATATTAATGAAATTCGTGATATTTTGCGTAGTTTTGTTTGCCTCTATCCATGGTTAAAAAAAGAACTGAAAATTGATTTTGCGCGTCGTGCGCTCAATTATATTGATCCTTTTCCAAAGACTTATATTGAGCGGATTTTGCAGACTGATTATGCACCTTATCAAGCTGATTTTATCACAGATTATTTGCAGGACAACCCGACACGAAACCGCGCTTTAGATTTATTGCCACTTTTCAAATATCTCGACAAGAATTGCTTAAATGCTCTACCTGTTGCAATGCAGCGATTAGTAAAAGGCCGCCCTGCTTATCATTATCGTTTACCAAATTGCGATATTGATAATGCTCAATGGAGCATCGCAGATGAATGGAATATGTGGGTTTTAATTGAAACATTAGCGCATAATAAAGCAGCTTTAGATGAGTTTTCGCATGCATATCTTTTGCATTTAAGTGAAGTCTTTACGTTAAGCGATGATAAATGGATACTCACTACCACCAAACTTTTAAATGATTATGACTTCATCTAAACGGCCCGTAATTGGAGTAACTGGCCCCATAAAAGGTGATAAACTGTTTTGGTTTTTCACCAAATTTGCTTTAAAAATGCAAGGTGCAAAGGCGGTTCGGCTGAGTGCCAATACACCACTCGATTTAACAGATTATCATGGATTCATCATTTCTGGCGGCACGGATATTAACCCCGAACTCTATGGTGAAGCTGCAGTTATGCCGGCAATCGCTTATGATATGGCGCGTGATACGCTTGAAACAAAGATTATTTCGCATTCGCTGGAGCATAATTTACCGTTATTTGGCATTTGCCGTGGCATGCAAATGATTAATGTTGCTATGGATGGCACTTTATATCAGGAAGCGAGCGAAATCTTAGAAGGATTTTTGCCGAATAAAAGCTTGTTTAGCAAGTTTATTGGCCGACGCCAAATTACCATTGAAACCACTAGCCGACTGTATCACATTATGGGCGACTACCCGAAATATTATGTGAATTCCATTCATCATCAAGCGGTCAATAAACTTGGCAATAATTTGCGTGTTAGCGCATGTGAAAAGAACGGGCTTATTCAAGCGATTGAACATGAATCTGGCAAGGATCATTCTTTTATACTTGGTGTTCAATGGCATCCAGAATTAATGTTACATCGAGATTCTTCGCGCCGCTTATTTAAAGCCATTGTTGAGCGAGCGTGCAAAACAACTGCCTATCTCGGCACAGCTAGGCTATAAATCTGCCACTATTTAATTCCAGTTTTTAAGCGTTCCTAATGCTATTTTTACATTATTTAGGCTATAGATGAGCTACAAAAAAAGGGAATTCTTATGAGCATAATAGCGGTTAAAACGGTAGAAGATAAATCTATAAACTTATTTTATGAAGATTATGGATCGGGTCGCCCTGTGATTTTAATTCACGGTTGGCCGTTAACCCATCGCGCGTGGGAGCCTCAAATGGAAGCATTGGTGTCGGCTGGTTATCGTGTGATTGCCTATGATCGACGTGGCTTTGGCCAGTCAGATAAACCTTGGTCAGGTTATGACTACGATACCCTTGCTGCTGATTTAAAAGGTCTTATTGAGGCGTTAGATTTAAACGATGCCGTGATTGCAGGCTTTTCAATGGGTGGCGGTGAAGTTGCACGTTATTTAGGCCAATATAGTGCACATCGTTTAAGCGCGGCAATGCTTATTTCTGCGGTTACGCCTTACATGTTAAAAACGGATGATAATCCGCAAGGCGTGCCCATGAAAATATTTGATGATATGCGTAAAAATGTAAAGCAAGATCGATTTGCATTCATTGCAAAATGGCAAAAAGATTTCACCAACTATTCTAAAAATAAAGATACGGTGAGCGAAGCGTTCCTTGATTATTTATGGCAGCAAACATTAGCTGCTTCGCCAAAGGCTATGCATGATTGCATAACATCATTTGGAGAAACTGACTTTCGTGATGATGTGAAGAAAATTGAGCTACCTTTATTGATTGTGCATGGTGAGGATGATCAAATTTGTCCAATTGAAGTTTGTGGTGAACGCACTGCAAAATTAGCGCCGCATGCCCAATTTAAGATCATAAAAAAAGCGCCACACGGATTGAATATAACGCATAAAGACCAATTAAATACTGAAATGCTCACGTTTTTAAATAGCCTATAATTATTAAACGGCGGCAGTTACATCCTTTTTCATAAATTCTGAGATGCGATTTGCTGCTTCCGTTAATTCTAACACGGCAGAGTTCGTCCAAGCGAAACCCTCAACATTTTCGCTGTAACCCATGGCGATATTTTTTGATACATCAGAGCTGCCATATACTGCATCATATTTCTCATAAAGTTTACCGGTGCGTTTAAAATCAATAGCAATTAATTTTAAAAATCCGATGCATACTTCAAGCGCTTCTTGGTTGAAGCTATAGCGCTCTAACGCTTCTACCGTTATTACAACTAAAGGCGCCCACATAAAAGGCTTATCCCACTGAGCACCGGTTTGACGCGATGATGCCATGACACCCCATTCGGTTTTAATGCGAGGTAACAAATGTTTCACCACATCGGCTGCTTGTTCTGGTGTAGAGATACCCACCCACATTGGATAGAAGGAGCTAATAAAATCATAATCGCGAAATTCAGGGAGATTATATTTTTCGCATAGTTTCTTATTGATGTTAAAGTCGTGATAGCAGGGTTTGCGTTGCCACGTTCCATCAGCATTCTGCACACCTTTATCCCATAGCCAACTATTGATACTAAGCCCCGTTTGATTCGCCTTATCTGACCAATGATGTGCTAATTTACGCCATGTTTCGCCTGCTTCGTTAGCGCCTTCGGGCTCATAATTGGCGAGTTCACGATACATTTCGCCCATTTCGCGCTCCATTTTATAACGCAATGAATTAAGGCAAACGGGTAAGTAATTAATTACATCTACGTTAAAAAATCCGAAACGTCGTGAGGGGTCAAACCCTGTTTCGCGCATAGCACGATCGCCACGATAAAAAGCGCGCGATAGGCCATCATTCTTCACTTTACTAGCCGGAATATAATATTGTTCTAAATAATATCTGTCTTTTCTATCTTGAAAATCAAGTGGGGTGTTATCACCAATCGATTGCTGTTTATGATACATTTCACGAAGATACTTTAAAGCCTTATCATAATGCGACTTTTCGCTGTGTATCACTTCAAAAGCGGGAAATCCTAAATCTGAATTATACATGGATAACTGGCTTTCTTCATGTAAATGCGGTGAAGTTACCCAATGCTGATAATATTTTTCAGCTGTAGCAAGCGCGCGCTTTAACCAATCATGTTTTGTTTCCGATTGTTGTTGGCTTAATTTATCGTAATTATGATAAATACCCACAATTTTACCCGATAAGATAGGAGGTTGGCTGCGGCTTTTATTGGAATCATAATAATAGGTACGATTGCCATTTAATATGGTGCCGTAATGCTCAATTTGGTAAAGCATGTTTTCCACAAATGCCTTCGCCAAATCGAATTTTTTATCTTGGAATAATCCGCGAATAACAAAGGCGGTATCCCAATTATACATCTCGTTGAAACGCGGGCCAGGCACGACATATGGATAAGGCAAATACATTAAACTATGTTGATGATCGCCAATTTTAAGGGGTTTTGTAAGGGGTGGTAGTTTGCGGATATCGATGGCTGGCAAATCTTCTTCGCTAATATCTTTTAAGGTGCCACATACAATTTTCTCAACCAAGCGTTCACGCGCAGCATTTAAATTTTGACGCACTTCATCTTCATCTTGTTTGCTGGAAATATATAAAATACGCGTTGCATCAGGGCTGCGCGGCACCTTTGGATCATATAACGCTTCTAAAAATAAATCGGAATGGGTGCGAATAAGCTTTTTCCACATGTTATGTATATAATCGCGTACGGGCGAAAGTTCGCGCTGTAGCATGCTAATGTTGCACTCTTCATCTAAGCCATGATTTGGATTTGATAATAAGGACTGCAAAAACTCTGGCATATGCCGATGCAAAAAATCATCTAAATTGAATGACATAGGACACGCACCTCCGTAAGCATTATCAAAAGGGATTTACCCAGCTAAGTAGGCTAATAAGCCAAGCCCGTAAAAATGCAAGCGGTTAGTAAGGGAGCAGTAAACATAGTGCAAAATGTTGAGTCACATTTTTAAATATAAATTAAATGTAACAATTCCTTAATAATTCAATGTTATTGTAATATGTATAACTATTACATTTGTGGGAAAATTTTATGAGCAAAATTAATCAGATTATTGAAAATCGGGCGGCCTTGTTAGACACACTTATTACTGCAGATAGTTCAGTTGAGTTTGGCAGCATGGCTATGGCAGCAGCGAGATCTGGGGATTTTACTCCCCACGAATTAAGCGGTGCCGTAAAGGCGGCTGCATCAAAAAACTCTAATGTATCGTCAGAAACTCTACGTGATCTAGCAGATATATTATCCGGAATTTTTAAAGCGAGCCATCCTAGTAAAAGAAGTTTTTAAACAAAATTATTGATTACTTTAGCGGCTAAATTACCTAAAAATTCAAATAATTTGCTAGTCTCGTAACTTCTTGCTAAACCCTAAGCTTAAAAACGGTGAGGGTATTATGCCAGAATTTGCTTTAGAGGGTTTAGATTACGCCATTATTGGGGCTTATTTCCTTATTGTTTTATTTATAGGTTGGTATTACGGGCGGGGCAATGAAACAGCTGAAGACTACTTTTTAGCTAGCCGCTCGCTTCCTTGGTATCTAATCGGGTTCTCGCTCTACGCATCTAACATGTCAGGCGCCAGCTTTGTGGGTCTAATGGGTGCCACTTATGAGCATGGAATGGTTGTATTCAACTATGAGTGGACGGCGGTGGTTGCACTCGTCTTTTTCGCGTTTTTCATGCTTCCTTATTTTCTTAAAGCTAATATTGCCACCATCCCTGAATTTTTAGAAAAGCGATTTGATCGCCGCTCTCGCCTTGCTTATTCGGCATTTACGATTTTGGCGATTACCTTTATTGACACTGCGGGCGCGCTCTATGCGGGGGGTATGGTTATAAACTTACTTTTCCCCAGTATCAGCTTGATGCAAACAACTATCGTATTAGGCTTACTTGTTGGGCTATACACGCTTTATGGTGGGTTGGAGTCGGTTGTAGTGGCCGATACTTTTCAGGCGGTTTTACTGGTTATCGGTGCAACGATTGTTTGTTGGGTTGGATTAGAAAAAGTTGGCGGTTGGGATGCAATGATGGCTGCCTTGCCCCAATCCAAAACGGAGCTTATTAAACCTGCGAGCGACGGATTTTTACCTTGGCCTGGAATTTTTGGTGTTGTCTTGCTTGGTTTTTATTATTGGACACTTAACCAATTTATTGCCCAGCGTGCATTAGGCGCTAAAAACTTAATTGAAGGCCAAAAAGGCGCATTATTTGCAGGTTTTTTAAAGCTTCCAAATTTATTTCTTATGATCATTCCTGGGCTGATAGCCTTGGCATTATATCCTGAGCTTGAACGAGCAGATATGGCATTTCCGGTATTAACCGTTGATTTATTGCCGGTAGGTTTGCGCGGTTTGGTGCTTACAGCGCTTGTCGCAGCTATTATGTCTAGTTTGTCATCCACTTTAAATGCCGCTGCCACGCTTGTAACTTATGATTTTATCATCGAATTCAAAAAAGATATTCCCGATAAGCGTTTGGTTGCTCTTGGCCGTATCTTAACGGGCATATTTATGATTGTAGGCATTGCATGTGTGCCGTTTATTACGCAGTTTGGAACATTATTTGAATATTTCCAATCCTCTTTAGCCTATATTGTTCCGGGCATTGTAGCCGTTTATTTCTTAGGTTTATTCTCACGATATATTACATCCACAGCAGCGTTTTGGGCTGTAATGGCCAGCTTAGTAGGTGGAGTAACCTTGTTTATTCTAAAAGAAGTAACAAGCGTTTGGGCGGATGCTGGTTTACCCACTATTCATTACACAATCATGGCTGTAATTATATTCTTTAGCGCGATAATTATCGGTTTTGGTGTTAGCGCGTTTTCTGACCATAGCAAAGATACGTCGAATAAAGAATATTGTTACACCCAAGCTCAAACATTTGGTGATGGTACTGAAGTTGTGCTGCCGTTCTATCGCCGCATCAGTGTATTATCTATTGCTTTACTCGCTGTGATGACCGCGATGATTATCTATTTAGCGTAGCTTTGTCATAAAACCGTAACTTACTCTTTAGATTTGTTAGTGATATATTCTAAACTGTACCATGACAACAAAGCTAAATATAACCCACATTAGTAGCGGAACCTCTGTTTTAGGAGGCCGCAAAGCCGTTATCTTTGCGCCGCAAAAATTAACCGGCATGCAAGGTTTGGGCGCTAAAGCGGGTTTACTTCCAAAAACAGATACCGCTGCGCCCGGCTCGCTCGCAGCACTCACCCGCTTTATGGATGAGCAAGGGCTGGAAACAGATTTTGGTTATGAAAATGGCCAGTTCACCCTGCGTGTTGGCGGTTTTAAAAACGACACCCATTTACGAAAATTACTTACCAGCGACTTTTTAGAATGGTATAAAACGCAGCCTGAAGCGCAAGATTCTGAAATTCAAATCAGTAAAGATGTACCCATCCTATCGCTCGATAATGAGCCAGAGGAGAAGAAAGCTCAAACGGTTGAATCATGGATTTACCGTAATTCCAGTGTTTTAGTAGGCGTTATCGCAACCGTTAGCGGCATTTTCCACTTTATGCGTGGGTTTCTCGATGAAGGTAAAACCATGCCTTGGGTTGTAGAAAATGGTAAAAAGAAATTCTCCGGTGAACAATTATGGAAAGCGTTAAAAAGCCAAGATTTAAAGCAGGCAGGCTCTTTATGCTTTGTAATGGGTGCAGCATTTTTAGGAATTTTAAGTCAAAAATCGAAGCAAAATCGATCTGTTGATGAAATATTATCAGATGTAGAAGAGCGTTTGCGCCAAAATGCACCCGATATTGCACTCACGCCTGAAACGCGTGGTAGTGTGAAGCAAATGATGGATTGGATGGTTAAAAATCCATGGAAAGTGAATGCGACTCTTAATTTAGTGGGCAATGTTATTCACACCAATCAAAATATTCAAAATCATATTAACGGCACAAAATACGATAAATATATTAAAGATGGTGTGTCTAGTCAGCTTGCAGAGAAATTCTCTGGTGCGGAAGTTGATAAAGATGGTAACACCAAAAAAATGCGTTCAATGGAAATGCTGGGTACCGTATCTTCAGCCATGGGATTATCGTTAATTTTAGGGACACCGCAAGCACGCGCTGCCGCATTCCCCGGGCTTGATGGATATGCAAAAGCATTTGGTGATACGCCTTTAAGTCAGACAAACGATCGCACCATTGCTAATGCTTATGAAGCCGTTGATGCCTACCCTTCCGCAACGGTGGATGGAAAATCAGTTAAACGTCGTGGTGACTTTGTAAATACATTACAAAGCAAACATATGGAATGGAACGCGTGGCTTTCTATTCTATCAAATTGGGGTTATTTATTTGATGGTTTGTTCGGAACCGATGATTTTTTAAAGGCCGTTAAACAAAAAGATTTTGGAGCAGCAAAGGATGCTGTGGTTGAGAGCTTTAAAAATAAAGGCGGCGCGCTTTATGTAGCCATGTTTACCACAAACACGATGGCCGATATTTTAACGGGTATTTCAAGTGCAAGTTTTAGCCATGCACCTGAAACCATTTATAATGATGTGGCTAAATGGATTGACCACCGCTTTGATAAAGATACCGATCCACAATTATTAGAGCAGTTTTCTTATCAGTTAGCTTTCTACTTAGCATCAACCAAAGAAATTAGTATGGATGCCGATCAGATTTCACGTGGGGTTATTACGCGTCTAGCGGTAAAGCATAACCGTCCGGTTAATTACGATCGCAAGATTGCTCAAGAATATTTACAGCTGCAAATTTTAAGCCCATTTACGGTGAATGATGAAAAAGTGCGCCCACTGGTTGAGCAATTTGATAAAACCAACCGTTTAGCCGTGCGCGCGAGCGAGATGTCATTTGAAGAAGCACGTAAAAGCCCGTTGAAGTCTATAGCGGAACGTGAGCCTAACAAAGAGCATTTGGGGCGTGTGGTGCAAAAGCGCGAAGAAGAAGCTGGTCAGCAAAAATCAATTAGCTAGCCTTGCGGCATTACGTTTTTTAAAGATGATTCTGCCTTCGCATTTTGCTAATTTAATAACATGAAACATTATATCGTTATTGGCGCAAGCGGCGCAATTGGTAACCAGTTTGTAGAGCAGCTATTAGCACGCGAAGATGGCGCACGAATTGGCGCATTTTCGCGTTCGAAAACATCGTTTGATAATGAACGCGTTTATACCGAAATCCTTGATTTATGTGATGAACCGAGCATTGAAGCTGCAGCTGAAAAAGCCGCGCTTATCGGGCCTATAGATGCTATTATCGTAGCAACAGGCATTTTACATGAGAATGAACTGATGCCCGAAAAATCGTTACGCGATTTATCAGCTGAAAAGTTTGCTCATTTATTTGCTGTTAATACCACTGGCCCCGCTTTGGTAGCCAAATATTTCTTGCCGCATTTAAAGCGAGATGAACGCACATTATTTGCAGCGCTTTCCGCCCGTGTGGGCAGTATAGGCGATAATCATTTAGGGGGCTGGTATGCCTATCGCGCATCTAAAGCTGCATTAAATATGGCGATTCGCTGTGCGGCAATTGAAATGGGACGGCGTTATGATCAAGCAATCATTGTGGGTATGCACCCAGGAACCGTAGAGAGTCATTTATCAGAGCCTTTTCGCAGTCATGTGCCCGAACATAAATTATTTACATCTGAGGAATCGGTGCGTAAAATGTTAGTGGCATTAGAAAATCTTACGCCCAAAGATACCGGTAAATTAGTGGCTTATGATGGTTCTGTAATTGAATTTTAGGCTTTATCGCGCATCTTTCCAGTGAAATATAGTGCCACGCAATATGGTAATAAACGCAGAAATTTAACCCCAAGTGTGAAAGTTTTGGGAAAATGAATTTCGAATGCTTTGCTTTTTAGCCCTTTTGCAATTTCACGCGCTGCCTGTTCTGGCTCAATCCGCATGGGCATGGTGAATTTATTTTTATCGGTCATGCGGGTGCGCACAAAGCCTGGGTTAATGAGCTTAATATCAATATATTCAGGCTCCTCAGCGTGCAAGCTTTCAGCAAAATTGATAATGGCCGCTTTGGTGGCGCTATAAGGTTGGCCACCGGGCAGGCCTGTGAATCCTGCTACGCTGCCGCATAAAGTTAATTGACCTGATTTTTGTTTTTTGTAATGTGCCAAGGTGGCATAGCTAACATAAATAGCACCTGTTAAATTGACCTCAACCAACTTTTGCGCAAAGGCCGCATCACGCTTATCGGTATCACCCGGCTTGTAGATTGCCGCGAGAAAGACGGTTCTATCGAGTTTTTTGCCTGTGGCAGCTATGCTTTCAACTGCTTTAATCACCTCATCATTATTAGAGACATCAAGGGGCAGAACTGTGTGCGTGCCTCCCAGCTGCTTATTAAGCTCTTCCAAATCATCGGCGCTGCGGGCTGACAGGATGAGTGATGCGTGTTGGTTTGCAAGCTCTTTGGCCAGCGCACGGCCTATGCCGCTACTTGCCCCAATTATCCAAATAGATTCATTGTTAAATTCGCTCATGATTACTTTTCCTGCTTTTGCATCACTAAGGTTAGCTCGGCTACAGTGATGCCAAATTTTTTCATGTAAGAGCGGTTGATAAGCACGCCATCATTCATCTGCCACATCCAATCGTCAAACGTCAAAGTGTAGGTGCTATCATCTACTGGTACTTCCATCTGATATTTCCATTGAATTGCATTACCATTTACGCCGCCTTTGGCAACGCCAATAATATCATCTGCGCGACCTTCATAAGCACCATTTTCAAGTTTGGTAATTTTCCAAATGCGCTTTTGCGTTTTGCCATCGTAATAGACGAAATCTTCGTCAAGAGTGCCTTGATTGCCCTGCCATGTGCCAACCATGGTTACATCAAAGCGCTGCACCACACGACCGCGCCAATCTTGTACAATGCCCCATGCTTTAATAGGGCCCGTAAAATATTCTTTAATATCGGCTTTAGGCTGCATACCATCATACACATCTAATTTATTGCCACCGCAAGCATTAAGCATGAGCATCGCTCCTAACATCCAAAATATTATGGTTAACTTCATGATGGGTATCTCCTTTAGAAATGAGTGAAAATTTTCGAATAAGCCAAACAGCAGAAGTCAGTTTAATCAGGCATGGAATAACGGCATAAACGACACTTAGCTGATGCAACGCTTCTTCGCTATTGGGTTGCCCTGCCTGAAAGCCCGCAAAATCGAGTAGTGGAAGTGCGATGATAGATCCCAAAGCGAGTGCGCCTTTAGCAATGAACGCAAAAAACCCAAATTGTAAAGCAGCGTTCTTTTCGTTTTTATTATTTTGAATATGATCAGCCAATATTGACGGTGGCAAAGCTAAATCTGCGCCGAATGAAACTCCCGCTAATACACAAATCGCAGTATATTGATATATATCACCCTCCGTTAAAAAATAGGAGAAAAATACAGCTATGGCTGCCAATAACATCGAGGCTGCCCAAGCGTAATATTTATTGGTACGCTTACTAATCTTTTGCCAAAAGGCCATTCCTACGGCACCGGAAATGAAGTAAAGAAATAGGAATAAACCCGCTAATTCTTCAACACCTAATAAATCCCGAATGAAGAATAAAACGGTAATAGCAGGTATGCTGGAAGCAAGCATACTTAAAGCATAAATGCCAAAAAATTGGCGCGTTTGTGAAGAAGTAGCTTGCCAGATTTTTCGATAGGAAATACGTGATTTGGGTTTCGATACTGACAAGTCGCGGTGGGTACGATACCATTTTGTAAAACTTATTAAACTTAACAAAACCAATATAAACAATGCCAAACTTACCCAATTAAAAGCGTCACCTGTACTCATATATTGACTGAGTAGTGTAGGCATGGTTACAGCAAATAAGAGGCCAATAATACCAAGTGCTTCACGATAGGTGGTAATGCGTGTTTTTTGATACGCATCGCGGCTCCACACCCCGCCTAATGTATTAAAATTGATACTAACCACACTGTGCGCACTTGTAGCTAAAAATAGCATTATTCCAAACCATAAAAGCGGTTGGCTCATTTCAGTTTGAAATAGTGCTGCAAATGCTAACCCTAAAATGGTAAGTGCAACCAGCATAAATCTGCCGCGATATGAAGCATATTTGTCGCTTAAAAAGCCAATTACAGGGTCTTGAACAGCATCAATAAATCGCAATAATAATAGCACCATACCCATGGCCGATAATGACAAATTATATTCCGTTGCATAAAAATCGGGTGCATGCACATAAAGTGGCATACCTGCAAACGCTAATGGCATTGCCAGCAGGCTATAGAGAAATAATTGCTTGCGTGGAACGTCTTTCGATTGGCTCATTTTTTGCCAATAAGCTGTAGCCTCATTTTAAGCTCGGATGTTTTGGGGCTTAACCAAATATCAAAAAACTTTTGACCAAACTCAGGATCCTGAACTTCACCAAGATTCTTTCCATTTAAATGAAATATTGTTGGCGCGTTAGGATTAAAAAATCCTGTAATGACATCACCTTCTTTTACATCGGGAAAAATGCGTTTCAATTCTGAAAACCATGCGGCTAATTTCATTTCATCGGCCGCGCCTTGTTTGCGCATTTCTTCTATCGAGCGTTCAGCAATGGCTTTACCATCTAGATCACGTAAATATGCAAGAGATAGAGCATAAGGTTTTGATGCATCATAGGTGCCATCGGGCGCATATAATGTTGCATCATATACATCCCATAGCATATAGACTAAGCGTGCTTGCCCGACCGGCTTTGCATCGGGAATTTGCGTTGTGATGGCATCAGCCATCACTGGCATTGAAGCGCTTAAAATACACAGCGCACCAATGAATGATTGAATTAGTTTATGCATGTTGTAACTCCATTTGCATCACGTCAGTTCTGCCTGTTTCGAAACCTGCAATACATGCAGAAAGATAAAATCGCCACATACGAATGAAACCTTCATCATATCCCAATGAGCGAACTTGCGGTAATGTGCTCTCAAAATCTTTAAGCCAAACTCTAAGTGTTTTGGCATAATCTTTGCCGAACGAGAATTGATCGGTCACTTTTAATGAGGCTTGATTTGACTCATGCTCAAAACGTGTTGGGGTTGGCAACATGCCTCCGGGGAAAATAAAACTGCGAATCATGTCGCCGCTTTTACGATATTTTTCAAAATAGGACTCACCGATAGTTATGGTTTGCACCACCGCCCTGCCCTTAGGCGCTAATAGCGACTCAATTTTGCTAAAATAAGTGGGCCAATATTTTTCGCCAACCGCTTCAAACATTTCTATTGAAATAATAGAATCATATTTGCCTTTTTGATGACGGTAATCTTCTAATGCAATAACAGCACTATCGCCCAAACGTTCAGTTGCATAATCATGCTGTTGGTTTGAAAGTGTAATCCCTTTAACGCCAAAATCATTTGCTTGCATGGCACGGTCAGCGAAACCGCCCCAGCCGCATCCAATTTCTAGCAAAGAACCCGAATTTCTGTCTAGCCGTTCAATCATGCGATCATATTTTCTATTTTGCGCATCAACCAGTGGTTCATCATCATTGGCGTAGAGTGCGGATGAATAGGTCATGGTTGGATCTAGCCATAACTCATAAAAGTCATTACCTAAATCATAATGTGCTTGAATATTATTCTTGCTTCCTTTGATTGTATTGCGCGAGAAAAAATACATGATGCGCGCCACTAATTGCGAAAAGAATCCGCCGTAAAGATAGCTGCTAATTAGCGCCTCATTTTCAAGGCCAACGATAAGTAATGCGCTTAAATCGTCTGTGTCCCACCACCCATTGCGGTAAGCTTCGGCTAGGCCAATATCGCCTTTTGCCGCGAAGTGCGTGATGGTACGCCAGTCATTTAACTGAAGCGTACCATCAGATCCTGCAATCTTGCCTTCGAAGAAATACTTCTTACCTTCGGGTGTTACCACTGAAAGCGAGCCTATTTCAATCTGTTCTAATATTTTTAAAAATTTATGGTTCATTTTAATACACTGTCTATGTTTAGTTGAATGCTTATGGCCACACCCTTGCGTACGCGTTACAATTTTGTAAGCTTTTGCGTTTGGCTTAAACGTTCATTATGTTGTTTTGGCTTAGGCACATATTTTATGCCCTTACTTATCAGCTTTATTGCCTGCCAATGAATAAGAAAAATCGTCTTAAAGGTTACTAATGGATGCGTCCAGAAAACTTTACGCAAATGTTGTTTAGTAAGCGGTATCATTTTACCCGATAACGATGTAACTAGCTGTTTTTTATTATTTTCGTCGAAATAATCAATATGAATTTTAAGTTTAGGATTCTGCCAATTAAACTTAAATTCATAATGCCCTGAGCGTTGCAAGAACGGTGAGACATGAAATAGCTTATTAGCCCTTAATATATCATCGGTCTGAATGGCGCGTTTATCCTCATGCGCACAAAAATAACTATGCGTTTCGCCAAAGGTATTATTTACCTCGCAAATAACTGCTCTAATATTTTTATCAGCATCAAAGCACATCCAAAAACTAACGGGATTAAATACGTAGTTAAGGATGCGAGGCAAGCTAATCAACGAAACATCTGTAACAATATCATTGAATTGATACTGCGCTAAAATGGCTTTAGCCCAAGGCTCTAGTGGTTCCTGAACTTTAGTTGCGTGATCTTTTTCATGAAAGGAGATATAGCCAAATTTGTTAATGGCTAACCGTTTTTTTAATGCGCTTTCGCCTAAAGTCTTTAGTGGAAGCGCTAGATAATATACGCGATACGTGAATTGATTCACCTTAGGGAAAAAGCGCTTATGGAACACTTTCGCTTTAAAAATTTGTGGATTTATTTCCACGGTATTTCAACTCCCATAGATTGAGCAACATTTACCGCGCTTAATAAACCATCTTCGTGAAATCCATAGCGCTGCCAAGCCCCGCAATACCAAATATTATCCACGCCTTGAATTTCGTTTATTCGAGCTTGCGCGTCAATAGCTGGCCTATCAAATATTGGGTGCTCAAACTCGTGGCTGTTAACAACCAAATGTTGAGCTATGGGTTTTGAAGGATTTAAGGTTACAAAAATTTGTTCATCAGTTTTAAGAGGTTGTAGATTATTCATCCAGTAGGTTAGGCTAACATTATTATGCGTATCTTGTTGAGATTGCGATAGATAAACCCAACTCGCCCATGCTGATTTATGATGCGGCATAAAGAATGCATCTTTATGTAAAACTGCCGTATTTTTTTGATAGCGAATAGCGCTTAATATTTCAGTTTCTAAGGGCGTTGGCGTTTCCAGAAGCGTTAAAGCCTGATCGCTATGACATGCGAATATAACACGATCATAACTTGCAGATTCACCGTTGCTATCGGTGATTTCTACGGCGTCACCTACCCGTTTGACCTTGCGAGCAGCGCAATCGTGTTTAATCTTAGATTTAAACGATGCTGATAAGCGTGTTACATATTCACGGCTACCGCCCTGTACGGTATACCATTGGGGTTGATCACTCACGGTAAGTAAGCCATGATTTTTGAAAAATTGTAAAAAGCTGCGTGCAGGAAAATTCAGCATTTGGCTAAGCGGCATGCTCCAAATTGCGCCCCCCATTGCCAGCAAATAATAGTTGCGAAACCAAACGCCTAACTTCATTTCATCAAGGCATTGCCCTAAAGTTAGATTTGTTTCTGTTTCAAGATAATGGCTAGCATGGCGATTAAAATAATGAATATCTTTCAACATTTTCCAAAATTGAGGTTTAAGTAAATTCGATTTTTGTGCAAACATATCGGATAATTTGCGTGTGCCATATTCTAGCCAACCATCTTGAATGCTTACGCCAAATGACATATCACTTTTAACCGTTGGCACATCTAAATGGCTAAATAATGCAGTAAGATGGGGATAGTTTCGGTGGTTAAAAACAATGAATCCGGTATCGACGGGCACTGCACCCTGTTTAGATGGAGCATCAAAAGTGCGGCTATGACCACCGCTTAGGTGGTTCTTTTCGTAAACGGTAATTTCGTGGTGTGGGTTCAATAAATAAGCTGCGCCTAATCCTGAAATTCCCGTTCCTATTATTGCAATTTTCATGGCTATTACATAGCATTAGCAAACCTATAACACACTGATTTTTTTATTAACAATAGGTTAGGAAACAAAATGTATGATGATTGAAAGGCCAGGACGATTATCAATAACCGATATTTTCGCATGATGCATATCAGCGACTGCTTTCACCAACGACAATCCAAGGCCATTACCTTTACTGGTTCGGCTTTTATCACTGCGATAAAACCGGTTAAAAATTTTATCATGCTCTTGAGGGTTAATACCCACACCTTTGTCACTAACCACTACCTGTGTGCCAGTATGAGTTTGGTTAGCTGTAACTGTAACCAAACTTTTTTCAGGTGAAAATTTAATGGCGTTATCAATAAGATTTGCAAATAGCTGAAACAATAAGTTTTTATCGCCGGTAAAATTTATATTAGACGCTATTGCATGATTGATAATAATCATTTTTTCTTCAGCTACAGGTTCGTATAATTCTATCACGTCGCTCAATAAATTGGATAAGCTTAACGTCTGAAATGGATGATGGCGCTTTCCTTTGGCAATATTACTAATGCGCAAAAGCGCAGCGAATGTTTCGAGTAACTCATCGGCTTCGCTTAATAATTTACCCTTACACTCACGTGTTAATTTACGATTTTGCGCATGTTCTAACTGGTTGCGTAAACGTGTTAATGGAGTACGCAAATCATGCGCGATATTATCGCTCACATCCCGCAGATCCTGCATAAGCTGCTCAATTTTTGCGAGTAGACCATTTAACGTTTCTGCTAAATAACTCAGATCATCCCAACCTGTATTAATGGCAATACGCTGGCTAACATCACCCGTTGTAATAATATTTCGAGCCGTATTATTGATGAGATTTATTCGCTTTACCACAAATTGACTAATAAAAAAGCTGACTGCAATAACAATAACTAAAAATAAAATTACCCATGCAAATAGCCATTGTAAGCGGCTATAGCTATTTAAAATGTCATCGATATTTCGAGCAATCATCAAACTTGATCCATCTGAAAAAGTATGAATTTTTGCAGCAAATTCCTCTGACTTATTATTACGATTTAGTGTAAAATTTAAAACGCCTTCTTTCATCGGCCTTAAATGTGGTGGGACTTTATCAATATTTCCTGCAATGATCTGACCTTTAATTGTGCGATATTGATAAATGGGATGCTCCACCAGCGCAAATCGTTGTTCTATTGTTTCTTTCGTTTTTTTAATGGGCTGAGTTGATGCTAGGCTTGCAATATAGGCAATTTCATTATCGATGGCTGCTTCGGTTTCTCGCAAGAAGTTTTGTTTGCCAAATTGATACATATAGGTACCTAATAAAATAACAGCCGTACCTAAGAGCAGTGTAAATAACACCGCCATTTTAAAGCTTGAACTTTGACTGTAGCGGCGGTTATGCAGCATCTTCGATGATATAACCGGCACCGCGAACGGTTTTAATAATAGAACCATCTTTATCATTTATTTTTTTGCGCAATCGGCTAATATGCACATCAATAACATTGGTTTGAGGATCAAAATGATATTCCCAAACGGCTTCTAACAACATGGTTCGCGTTACAATTTGCCCTTTATGACGCAACAAATATTCAAGCAGACTAAACTCACGCGTTTGCAAATCAACCGTAGCATCACCTACTTTAACTTTGCGTGATAATAAATCGACTTCAATTTGATTGGTAGATAACTTAGTCACCGCTTTTGAGTTTGAAAACTCACCGCGTTTAGCAAGTAGTTCAATGCGTGCTAGCAGCTCTGCAAATGCATAAGGTTTGGTTAAGTAATCATCACCACCTGAGCGCAAGCCTTCCACTTTATCGTCAACATCACCAAGAGCACTTAATATAATTACTGGTGTATGGTTTTGCGAAGCGCGCAATGTTTTTAAGATAGTTAACCCATCAATCAAAGGTAACATGCGGTCTAAAATAATGACGTTATATTTCTCTGATGTTGCTAAAAATAATCCTTCTTTGCCATCGCTGGCCGCATCCACATTATGACCAGCTTCTTGTAAAGCTTTTACAATGTAACGCTGCATTTGCACATCATCTTCAACAATTAAAAGTTTCATATTTTACTCATTTATAGTTGTCATGAAGTGTTGCTCATTCTTTTTAGGAAAGATAGTCTTAATTTGAGGATAGATTACAATTTAATGCTTACGATCTTTATGCTCTGTTTATATTATGATTACGTTGCCGCATTTTGTATTTAGCTGTAAATGTGTAAATCTATTATTCACATAATGAACTGAGGAAAAATATGGTTACGAAAACACTTAAAGTGGTAGATGAAAAAGAAGTTAATATAGGTGTTAAAGAAAAACAAAGAGCCGAAGTTGCTAAGCAATTATCGGTGTTTTTAGCATCAACCTACACCCTTTATATGAAAACACTTAATTATCACTGGAATGTAACAGGCAAGCAATTTTCTAGCTTACACGAACTTTTTGAGAATCAGTATGAAGATTTGCACGCGGCCGGTGATGAAGTTGCTGAACGTGTTCGTGCTTTGGGACATTTTGTTCCTGCAACTTTTGCTGAATATCTCAAATTATCTGCCATTAAAGAAGATGCCTCTATGCCAGAATCCGCAGATTTGATGATTAAAAATCTTTTAGCCGACAATGAATTAGCTTCGCAGGAAGCTCGCAAAGTGTTGGATGTATCTGAAAAAGCAGAAGATGAAGTAACAGTTGATATGATGGTAGCACGCATGGCGATCCATGAAGAAGCCGCATGGATGTTACGCTCAACATTAGAATAAATAGCTTTGAGTTAACTTATTAAGAAAAAGGCGCCTATAAGCGCCTTTTTCTTATCTTACTTATAGAAACTTTATACCCATCTCACTAAAGTTGTAAGGCTATGCAGCCAAAAGAAAATATTATTTTAGTATGTATTGACGACCATCCTAAATCAATGGCGTTAATTAAGGCTGGATCAAACAAAGCTAAAAATACAGGCTTACGCTGGGCTGTAATCTATGTAGAAACTCCAGATCATTATAATTTAGTTAAAACAGCTCAAGAACGTGTTTTACGTTATTTAACTCAAGCTGAAGAGTTAGGTGCGCGGATTAAAACGATTGAGGCTTTAAAAGTTATTGATGGAATACAAACCTATATCGAAAATCCTATCAACAATAATATTAACATCTCTCACCTTATCATTGGCCAACGTGATAAAGAAAATTTTTGGAGCACGGTTCAAACTTCTTTAGCGGAACGTTTAGCTAGGCGATTACGGAAACGCCATGTTGAAGTACAAATTATCCCGCTGGCAGCTACCCACTATAATATTCATTGGTATGAGCGACTCAGAGTTACGTCTTTTAACTTTCTACATTTATTTTACAGTTTATTATTAGTACTCGCAGCCTATTTAAGTTCTGAGCTTGTGAGAACATTTTTAACGCAACCTAGCTGGCAAAGCGGACAATTTAATATTACCGCATTTTTTATTATCGCATGCGTAATTAGCTCGTTGCGCTTTGGTTTAATTCCTGGTGTCGTTACTGCATTTACAAGTTTTTTCGCACTTAATTATTATTATGTTGAACCGTTTTATACGTTGCGAGTGGATAATTCGGCGAGTGCGTTGAGCATCACTATATTTTTATTATCAGCGATTATGATTTCATTTATGGGTGCCTATAATCAGGCTTCAAAAACAGCACTTATTCGTAAAGAACGTCGATCACAGGCGCTTTATAGCTTACATCGTATTGCCAATCAGGCTAATGATTTAGAAACGGTATTACCCTTAATACATTCTGAGTTACGCAATTTGCTTGATATGGATGTAACATTCTTTTTACCCTCATTAATGAATCGTAAAAATTTAATCTCAATTTATCCTAAAGATATTTCACTTGAAAAGAATGATACAGAAGCGCTTGAATTTAGCTGGCGTGAAGTTCGTACTTCGGGCTTAGGGACGCTGAATATTCAACGTGCTTCATGGAGATTTGAGCCTTTAATTACCCCAAACGGAGAAATTGGTATTTTAGGTATTAAACCGGATGATCATCTTAAACTTGATGCTTCCTTTGGACGATTGTTAACGGCATTAGCCGATCAAATTGCAAATATATTTGAACGTTTGGAGCTAACACGTTTAATGAGTGAAAGTCGTGTTAGTGAAGAACGTGAAAAATTGCGTGCTATGCTATTATCTAGCGTTTCGCATGATTTAAAAACCCCGTTAGCGTCCATCATTGGTTCGCTTAGCGTTTATCAGCGTATGTTAAAAGTAGGTCGATTAAGTGATGAAAATGCAATAGAGCTAACTGAAACAGCACTTGAAGAAGCTCAGAGACTTAATAGTTTTATCTCTAATATTTTAGATATGACTAGACTTGAAAGCGGCAAGATTTCCTTTAATTTGCAATGGTATAACCCTGTTGAATCGGTCAAACGTGTGGGTAAAAGGCTTCGACAGCGTTTAAAGAGTCATGATTTAGTAATTATTGAGCCTGAAACCACGGTAGAAGTACAATATGACGTCATGATGACAGAACAATTATTACAAAATATTATTGATAATGCTGCAAAATACTCACCCGCATTAACCGAGATTACTGTAACCTGTGAAGCTAAAAACGAATTTTTTACCTATACGGTTAGAGATAGAGGCGAAGGCATCCCAAAAGATAAATTTGAAGCGGTGTTTGATAAATATGAAAGATTAAAACAATCTGACAGTCAAGTTGCTGGTACGGGCTTGGGTTTAGCGATATGTAAAGCAGTAATTGAAAAGCAAGGTGGCAAAATCACCGTTGAAAACCATGCAGAAGGCGGCGCAATGTTCACATTATATTTCCCTAACTACAGAGCATTTAATCCTGATTTAGAGGTTGATAAAGTAGCATGATACTTGAAAACTCAACCATTGTTACGATTGATGACACGTCATCTATACGTACTTTTCTTCGTTTATCATTAGAGGGTGAAGGGGCGCTTGTGCATCAAGCCTCAAGTGCCAATTCAGGTTTGGCATTATGCAAACAAACAATGCCTGATATTGTTATTCTCGATCTTGGTTTGCCTGATCGTGACGGGCTTGATGTGTTACCTGATATTTTAGCCCTATTTCCCGACGCGCCGCCAAAAGTGATTATTCTTACGGTAAGAAAAGGCTCAGATACCATTGCTAAAGCAGAAGAGTTAGGTGCGGCAGCTTATCTCACCAAGCCCTTTATGGTTGAAGATTTATTAGAAATTATCGAAGATGAACTTTAATCTTTTTAAATAAATTGATAACCATTCCATTTAATTACAACCACATAAAACTAAGGATTATGCTATGTATCATTATTACAAAACAATAAAACAAGATCACTTACCTAGCCTTCGTAAACAAATCAATAATCTTGGCATCGCGCAAGAACATATTAATTATGTGACGCAATCGCCAGAAGGGGTTGAAATTGAAGAAGGCTCAATGGGCAACTCAAATAATGATTTGGATAAAGCTCCTACTGGCACATTAAGTTTATTTGGCGCTGTTTTTGCTCCTGTTGCATTTGTCACTGCAGGGGTTTTAATTGTTGCTTCTGGGCCAATTGCGGCAACTTTAGGTGCAATCGGCGCAGGTACAGCCGGTGTGGCGCTTTTATTAAATGGTATTTTTGTGCCTGAAGAAAAGCATGAATCGATTATCGAACAAATCCAAAAAGGTGATGTTTTAATCCATATTGAAACTAAGACAGAAAATGCAGAGTTAGAACGGTTAGGTTTTTCTGTGAGTTCAAAAGAACAGTAGATGGTAAATTCATCCTTAACCTTTTATACGCCATCAACTACTGCTTTAGATGCAATGGTAGCCGCATGTGAGAATGCAAAAAAATCTATAAAAATTGAGGAATTCATCCTTTCTGATGATGAAACGGGTCGTCGTTTTACAGACATTTTCTCACAAAAAATCAAAGATGGATGTTCTGTTAAATTAATTTTAGATGGATGGGGCGCTCGCGAGTTTTTAGATACAACGTTGCACCAAAAACTTCTTACCGAGGGTGTGGAGATAGAAATTTATCGTCCGGTAAATTGGCTTAAACCCCATGAAATTCTACCGCGCGATCACCGTAAAATTCTTATTGTTGACGATAATGAAGCATATATAGGCGGCGTATGTTTAACCAATAAAGTAACAAGTTGGTTTGATACAATGGTGAAAACTGAGGGTAATTTAATACCTCAAATCGTTCATATTTTTGAAAAAAGTTGGAGACAATTTTCTAATTCAGATGATGACACAGATTCACATCCTCATTTTGAAACGGAAGATGAATTATCGTTATTTGCAAACTCTCCTGATTCCAATCGCCAGTTTTTCACTGAAAAATTATTAGAACAATTGAATGCATGTGAACAAGAAATTAGTATCGTAACGCCTTATTTTACACCTTCAAAAAGGCTTGTAGATTGTTTAATTAATAAAGCGCAACAAGGGGTTAAAGTAGAAATTATTCTTTCACAAAAGCTAGATAAAACTTCGCCTTATTACGTAGCTAAGGAATTAGCGGGAACTTTATTAAAATCAAATATCCATGTTTACTATTATCAGCCACAAGTGATTCATTTAAAAGCAATGCTAGTAGATAACTGGGCAGCTATTGGTAGCTGTAATTTTGATGGGTTAAGTATCGAACATAACCGCGAAGCGATGATTGCAGGTATTGACAAAGTTTTTTATGAAGATGTAAAAAAACTGCTCGATAACGTAAAAATGGATTCTAAAAAGATCGATTTAACGGACTGGAAAAAACGTTCTTTTATTGAAAAAGTAATGGGAAAATTACTCTTTCCTTTCCGAAGCTATCTCTAAATTTAGCGTTTTTGACCCGTTGAATTATCAAATACTTCCATTCGATAACCAATACCTGGCTCAGTAACTACATAAGCTGGTTCTTTAGGGGTAGGCTCAATTTTATCGCGTAACTGGCTTACATATACACGAAGATATTGCATATCATCCGCATGTGCAGGGCCCCATACATCCCGTAATAACTGTTTATGGGTTATCATTTTTCCGCGGTGAATTAAGAAGTAGCGCAGTAACTCATATTCTTTAGGGGTAAAATCTTTTTTCACATCATCAACAAATACTTCATGGCGCACTAAGTCCATACGTAAACGACCATTACAAAGTTCTGGCTCACCTGCTTCTTGAGTCGCTGCTTTACGAAGGTTGGCTTCGATACGTGCAATCAAGATATCTGGATTAAATGGCTTAGTCATATAATCACTCGCACCACGACCTAAAGCATCAATAATTTCATTATCGCCGTCACGTACAGAGCAGACAATGATGGGTACTTGCGACCATTCACGGATACCGTCAATTACCTCTTTGCCATCCATGTCAGGTAAGCCTAAATCTAATACTACTAAATCAGGTTTTACGGAAGCAGTTAAGCGAACAGCCATAGCCCCTTCTTCAGATTCAACGACTTTATAATTTTCGCTTTCTAATGTAATAGTGAGTAATTTGCGAATTTGTGGTTCGTCATCTACAATTAAAATCGTGCTTTTTACTTGGCTCATGTCGCATGTTTATCTTGAAAAATTTATTTGCACAATCATCTTTTTAACCTTTATGCATCCTTTATATGTGACCTGTCTTGGCATATTTCTTTTTTACACCTGTTTTAACATTATGAAGAGGAACGAAACGAAACTTTATCGAAAGGCATCAAAAATGGATATCGTAAGACTTATCTTAGCAATTCTGCTACCACCACTCGGAGTATTTTTGCAAGTAGGATTAGGCGCGCAATTTTGGGTTAATGTTTTACTAACATTATTTGGATATGTTCCAGGCATTATACATGCGGTATATATTATTGCTACTCGCCCCGAAACGGCTTCAGTCTAAATTAACCAATAATTTATAAACAAATAAGGAGATTATAATGTCAACAGCAGCACAAGAAGTTAAACAACTTAAAAAAGAAATCAGTTCACTTAAGAATATGTTAGCAGATCAAATTGAAGATTCTGCTCCAAATGGTTTAAGCAAATCACTTTTCTCTCGCGAAGATATCGCTGAGATGGCTAACAATGCAGGCAAATCTGCTCGTCAGTTTTTCGAAACTAAGCAAGAGCAAGCGCTTCGTGGTAAAGAATATACTGAAAATTTAATTCAGGATCGTCCATTTGTTAGTGCTGCAACAGCATTTGCAGCTGGTGTATTATTAACTAGTCTTTTCCGTAACAAATAAGATGGGTTTTCTACGCAAAACATTATTTGCTATGATAGGGCAGTCGATTCCAAGTCGGCTTGCCCTATTAGAGCTATTAGGTGATATTAAATCAACGATCATTTACGCAGTGGTTAGTGCAGTAATGCTCAGTGCAACTGTTTTAACATTACTCTTTGGCCTATATAATTTTGTTTTATTAAATCTAATGAGCCAAGCGGCTTCATTTGGAGTAATATGTGCTATTTTAATTGTGATTACTTACAGTATGATTTTATTGAGTCGTCGTGCTTCAATTGCGTTGATGACTAAGCGTGAATCAATCACCCCTACAACGGAAAAAACAATTAAAGCAACGGGTGAAGTCGTTGAATCTGCAATTAGCGCTTTCATTACTGGTTTTTCAAGCGCGCAAAAAAAAACGCCCACAAATTTTGAAGATGAATCTATCGAAATTAAATTAGTTCGGGAAAATGATTTAACTTCTTAATTCTTAAAATTTCAAAATAAGAAGAAATGATTATGTTAAAAATTTATCTTGGCGCTTATGGCGCTATTTTAATTACATTTTTAATTGCTGATGCAATTTGGCTTGGCGTGGTGTCAAAAGACGCTTATCAAAATGCAATTGGAAATTTAATGCGCGATAGCTTTATAAAATGGCCCTTTCTGGCATTTTATATTATCTACTCATTCGTTATATTATATTTGGCAGTTCTACCGAATGGAAATGCTGCATGGACGAGTGCCGCTATTGCAGGAGCTGTATTAGGATTAGGCGCATATGGCACCTATAATCTTACATGTTATGGTGTGTTAGAAGGTTGGCCTTTAGATATAACTATAAAAGATTTAGTATGGGGCACGTTTGCAACGGCTTTAAGTGCTACCTCTGGCTGGTTTGCTTTCAGATGGCTAGCTTCATAAAAAAAAGGGGATGCAACAATGCATCCCCTTTTTTTTACAATTAAAACTTACTAGTAAGTTTTGTTTTCTTTTGCTGAATCGCTAACTGCATCACCAGCTGCTTCAACATCATCGCCAACACCGGCAACCGTATTACAAGCGCTCAAACCGAAAAGACCAAGTAGAACAGCAACAATATATAATTTTGAATTGAACATTTTTTTAACTTTCATTTAGTTTAACATTAATGATTTAAATAAGATCATACTGATACGATACGAATAATAGTCAGTAATATCAAACAAATAAATATGAAAAATCTTTATTGAAGAAAATTTTATTTATCTCTATAGGGTAACGTATGAAAAAAATCACACCTTCTATTTCTCACGATCAATTGATTGCAAGACTTGAAAATATAGCACATTCGATGGATGCAAAATGGGTGCTGCCCGGCACGTCAATCCGCTTAGGATGGGATACATTAATTGGGTTAATTCCCGGCATTGGTGATACCATTACCAGTATGGTGTCTGCTTATATAATCAAGGAAGCTCATCATGTTGGAGTACCTTTTTGGATAAAATTTCGTATGGTGATAAATATTCTTATCGATTGGCTTATCGGAATTGTACCCTTAGTGGGTGATATATTTGATGTTGGATTTAAAGCTAATATTCGCAACGTTTCACTTATAAAACGCCATTTAGAGTCGTTAAAATCCGTTTAATTCGCGCAGGTTTACTGTACTTGTTGAGCGTGATTTCGTGTTTCCCATTTGCGTAGAATAACATAAAATACCGGTGTTAAGAACAGCCCGAAGAAAGTTACCCCTAACATACCTGCAAATACCGCTATGCCCATATCGTTGCGCATTTCTGAACCTGCACCTGTTGAAACAGCCATGGGCAATACTCCCATAATAAATGCAAAAGAGGTCATTAAAATGGGACGTAAACGCAAACGACATGCTTCAATAGCAGCAGGTATGATGGCTTTACCTGTATGCTCAAGCTCGCGGGCAAACTCTACAATAAGAATTGCATTTTTGGTTGCTAACCCCATGAGTACAAATAAACTAATTTGAGTGAAAATATTGTTATCACCATTTGTAATCCACACGCCTATAAGTGCTGAAAGCATACTCATCGGAACGATTAAGATAATTGCTAGCGGTAGGGTTAGGCTTTCATATTGAGCAGCTAAAACTAAAAAGACGAGAAGTAGAACAACAAATATCACATAAAAAGTGGAATCGCCTGATAGCACTTGTTGATAAGTTAAATCTGTCCATTCAAACTGCATGCCTTGCGGTAAAGTTTCATCTAAAATTTTTGTAATGGCTTCTTGCGCCTGACCAGATGAATAACCTTCGGCGCTGTTTCCCGTCATATCGGCTGCACGAAATGCATTGTAACGCTGCGCTGATTCTGGACCAAAACTTTCATTCACTTTGACGATAGCGCCTAATGGCACCATTTCACCGTTAGTGTTACGCAATTTGAGCTTTAAGATATCATCTGGAGCATCTCTAAATTGGCTTTCAGCCTGCCCTATCACGCGATAAGTACGACCAAATTTGTTGAAATCGTTGATGTAGAGCGATCCTAAATAAATCTGCATCGTTTCAAATACTTCACTAATATTAAGCCCCAATTGTTTAGCCTTTGTGCGATCAAATTCCGTGTAGAGTTGCGGAACGTTAATTTTAAAGCTTGAGAACACGCCAGTCATTTCAGGCGCCTTTTGCACTTTCTCCATCACCTTACCGATGACCTCATTAAGCGCTTTATAACCTTGATCGGTGCGATCTTGTACTTGCAATTTAAAGCCGCCAACCGTTCCTAAGCCTCGCACGGGTGGTGGTGGAAATATGGCAATAAATGCTTCTTCAATGCCTCCAAATTTTAGCTGTAATTTTTCTGATATTGCAAACCCTGATAGGTTGGAATCTTTTCGTTTATCAAAATTATCAAGCGTTACAAATACAATACCTGCACTGGATGAGTTACTAAAACCATTGATAGATAAACCCGGAAATGCAACCGCCCCCGATACACCCGGTGTATCTAATGCAATTTGCGCCATTTCTCGAACGACTTCTTCCGTGCGCGTAAGAGTTGAACCATCAGGCAGTTGTGCAAAGCTAATCAAATATTGTTTATCTTGTGTGGGAATGAATCCGGCTGGAACGAGTTGAAATATGCCGTAAGTAGCTGCCAAAAGTGCACCATACACTACCATCGTAATTGCCCGATTTTTTAATAAACCCTTCACGCCATTCGAATAGTTTTCAGAACGCTTGGCAAAGAAGCGATTAAACCACTTAAAGAAACGTCCAAAAATTGTGTTCATTGCTCGGGTTAGCCAATCTTGCTTTTCACTATTTTTAGGTTTCAGTAATAATCGCGCCATAGCAGGGCTAAGGGTTAATGAATTAAATGAAGAAATAACGGTTGAAATAGCAATGGTAAGCGCAAATTGACGGTAAAACATACCCGTTAAACCACTAATGAATGCAATCGGCACAAACACTGCAACTAATACTAATGTGGTCGCAATAATCGGACCGGTTACTTCACGCACAGCTTGGTAGGTTGCTTCACGCGGATCAAGCCCGTCATCAATATTACGCTCTACATTTTCAACCACAATGATGGCATCATCAACCACGATGCCTATTGCTAAAATCATTCCAAAAAGAGTGAGAACATTGATTGAAAAACCAAGTAAATACATTACCGCAAAAGTACCTACAATGGATACGGGCACTGCAAGCAATGGGATGATGGCCGCTCGCCAACGTTGTAGAAAAACGATAACCACAATAACCACCAAAGCAATCGCTTCAAGTAGGGTTTTAATCACCGCTTTGATAGAATCGCTTACGAAAACAGTTGGATCATAAACTACACTAAAATCAACTCCTTCAGGGAAATTTTGCTTTAGATCTGCCATGCGAGCACGAACATTTCGTGAAATATCCAACGCATTGGCGCCAGGTGACGCAAATATAGGGATTGCCACCGCATTTTTGTTATCCAGTAACGATCGCAGTGAATATTCGGAAGCACCAAGCTCAACGCGTGCTACATCTTTTAAACGTGTTATTTCACCATTTTCACCCGCTTTGATAATGATATTTTCAAATTCTTCCGGTGACTCTAGCCGCCCTTTCGCATTGATAGGCAGCTCGATATCGACTGTTTTGCTATAAGGTGCACCACCGATTGAGCCGGCTGAAACTTGCAAATTTTGTTCGCGTATGGCGCGCGTAACATCGCCTGCATTTAAACCACGCTCAGCTATTTTATCAGGATTCAACCAAATGCGCATGGCATAATCGCCCGCGCCAAACAGATTCACTTGGCCAATGCCTTTAATTTTGGCTAACTGATCTTTCACATTCAATAACGCATAGTTACGCAAATAGAGCATATCATAGCGCTCGTTTGGCGAGGTTAAGTGCACCACCATGGTTAGGTCAGGCGAGCTTTTAACAACGGTAACGCCAATTTGGCGGCTAATTTCTGGCAATCGCGGTAGCGCCTGACTTACGCGGTTTTGCACTAGTTGTTGGGCAAGATCGGCATCCGTACCAATTTCAAATGTAATACGCAATGACATGCGTCCGTCAGCGGTGGCTTGTGAATACATATAAATCATGCCTTCAACGCCATTAATCTGCTCCTCTAAGGGTGCGGCCACCGTTTGTGATATTACGGAGGGATTCGCACCCGGAAAATTCGCTGTTACTACCACCGATGGAGGGGAAACTTCAGGATATTCGGATATAGGCAATTGAAACATGGCGATAAAGCCTGCCAAAAAAATGACAATCGATATAGCACTCGCAAAAATTGGCCTATCAATAAAAAAACCTGAAATATTCATGAAATGTTACCTAGTGCTACTCTCTATTATCCAATGAATTTAAGCGGCTTTTTGCTCGGTTAATGTTGGATAATCGGTGTAGCCTTTTTCATCACCACCATAAAATGTGTCGGGATTAGGTTCGTTAAGCTTGGCGCCTACTTCAAAGCGTTTCGCCAGATCGGGGTTAGCAATATATAAGCGCCCATAGGCAATGGCATCCGCTTGGTTATTGGCAATATAGTTTTCGCCATCCTCTCGCCCTTCAAATCCACCATTCGCAATAATGTTACTCTCCCATTTAGCTTTTAGTTTCGCTAAAATTTCTTTTTCATCTTCGCTGGTTTCCATTCCTGGAAACTGTTCTACCAAATGAAGATACGCTAAATTATAGGTGTTTAAGGTATCAATAACGGTGCTGAATAACGCTAGCGGATTACGATCGCCCATATCATTAAATTGACCTAACGGTGATAAGCGAAACCCTGTTTTGCCCGCGCCAATCTCTTGAATGACGGCTTTAACCACTTCATGTAAAAAACGCACGCGGTTATTTATCGAACCCCCATAGGCATCATCGCGTTTGTTAGAAGAATCTTGCAAAAATTGATCGAGCAGGTAACCATTAGCTGCATGAATTTCCACCCCATCGAAACCGGCCTTCATCGCATTCTTTGCGGCAATGCTGTAATCTTTAACCGTTGAGGCAATCTCTTCAATCGTCATTGCTCGCGGTTCTGAAACATCCACACGGCCCTTTTCAGTTACGGTTTGGGCATCAGCGCGAATAGCAGATGGCGCCAAGGGTTTTTCGCCTGCTGGCATAAGCGATACGTGTGAAATACGGCCAACATGCCATAGTTGGACAAATATTTTGCCGCCATCGTTATGCACTGCATCGGTAATTTGTTTCCATGCGGCAATATGCTCATCAGTATAGATGCCGGGTGTATTAATATAACCTTTGCCCATCACAGAAATTTGCGTGGCCTCGGTTATGATTAATCCCGCACCGGCGCGTTGTTGATAATATTCAATCGCCATCGCTTTTGGGGTGCCATTTTCATGGGCGCGGTTGCGTGTGAGAGGCGCCATTAATACGCGGTTTTTTAAAGCAATGTCGCCAAGTGTTAGTGAGTCAAATAGGGTCGACATAATTATTTATCCTCGTCAAGTGAGCTTGAGTTTTCTGAATGTTTATCTTGCGGATCTTTTGTTTGAGATCCCGCGCTATTTTGTGCCTCACCAATGATAATGCCTGATTCATCTTTATCTTTTGATGCAATATTTACCGGTTTTACATCCATTCCCGAACGTACCTTTTGTAGGCTATTAACCACAACTTTTTCACCTGCTTTTAGACCTTCTTTAACAATGCGGTTGGCACCGATAGACGAGCCTAAGGTAATTTCGCGATATTCAACCTTATTTTCTGGCGTTATCACATAAACAAATTTCTTATTTTGATCTGTTCCCACGGCTTTATCTTGAACCAGCAAAAGGTTTTGTTTTGCCGCACCTCCCATTCGAATATTTGCAAACATACCAGGCATCAGCGCATTATCGGTGTTTTTGAAAATTGCACGCGCACGGATGGTGCCTGAAGCCGTATCAAGCTGGTTATCAAATGAATAGATTGTGCCACGATAAACTACCGAATTATCGCCCGTTAATTGCATTTCTACTGGCATCTCACCCTGCTCACTATTGCGCACAGCACTGATGTAGGTTTGTTCATCCACATCAAATTCGGCATAGAGGGCATCTTTAGCCACAATACGCGTTAAAACAGGCGCACTTGGACCTGATTCGACTACATTTCCCACTGTAATTTCAGGTCGACTCACTTGGCCTGAAATGGGTGATTTGATATGGGCATATTCAATATTCAAACGCGCACGCGTTACCTCAGCCTCAGCCGCTTTGATAGCAGCTTGTGTCACTTGATAATCACGTTTACGGGCATCTAAAACACTTTGCGAAATGTTTTTATCTTTGATCAACTTTCGCGCTCTATCAAGTTCTAATCGCGAAAGTTCCGATTGTGATTTAGCCGATTCGCGCGCCGCTATTGCCGTCGCTAAAGTAGCTTCATATGGGCGGGTATCGATTACGAAAAGTGAATCCCCACGTTCTACTTTTTGACCATCGCTAAATTTTATGTCAGTAATTGTGCCGCCAACGAGGGGTCGAACCTCTACCATTTCAGTAGCTCTTAAAGTGCCTGAAAAATCATTCCAGACGCGTTGATTGGATTGTTTTAAAATTTGCACTTCTACTTCGGGTGTTTGTTGCGAACCAGCATTATCTGCACTATTGGCGCCTTTATTTGTATAAAAATAGTAGGTTACAGCAGCTATAAGCGCTAAAACGACTATCCAGACGATAAAAGATTTAGAAGATTTTTGAGTGTAGGTAGAAACCATGCTGAAACTGCACCTTATAATTATAAAAACCAAGTAACATAACGCCTATAGTGCATCAAGCAGCAAAGCTTTGTATATTACAATAATCTCTATCTAGGGTAGTTTGTGAGCGAATGCTGGTTAAAAAAATTTAATAATTTAGCTAGAATTATTATTTTGGTGCAAGCAACTGTTTTTCAACTTTTTTCCAATAA
This sequence comes from uncultured Alphaproteobacteria bacterium, assembly GCA_963837025.1. Taxonomy (GTDB): domain Bacteria; phylum Pseudomonadota; class Alphaproteobacteria; order Rickettsiales; family JALZUV01; genus JALZUV01. The sequence goes on along the minus strand of CAWILT010000002.1, from coordinate 622,056 downwards.
GCAAAGAACCTTTTCCATTCCAGCAGTTTTTTCACCTCTGTAAATGGTGCATCTTTCATAATATTAACCTCGTAACTGTCGCTTAAGCGGTTGAACACATGTTTTAAATGTGGATTAGGTGTGTAAGGCACAATAATTTCGCTGGGTTTTAAAGCGGTTATTACTGCAATGCTTTCACCTTGAATAATTTCTACTGGCAGCTCACAAAGTGTTTCATAGATAAAAACTAATTTTTTAAATCCATAATCCATCTTTTTAAAATACGCTTCATCCCAAATAAAAATTGCATGGGTATCCGCACTTACCGCTTCAAACACCGGATGGGTATCACGTAAAGCATCTTCATTTAACCAGAGTAATTTAGTCATCTTTTTTCTTTCCGCGATTGGGAAACAGGCGTGCGTTCAGCTCTTCATAGGTTGCATCTAATGATGGGTTCGATTCGGGTTTAGTATCCATTGCATCATTGGCGTATTTTTGAACATTTTCTAAATTGAAAATATAGGGTCTTCCACTGAATGTGCTGGCAACCCATTGCCACGAAAGATTGTTGCTGGCAGGATCGCCATCAAGTAAGTGATGCAAAAACCACTTGGCACCTGCTTGCCATTTTATACGGCGAAAATGGACGATATAGGCCGCTAGATACATTCGGCCATGATTATGCACATATCCTGTTTGCACTAAATCTTGAATGAAATAGTTCATTGCAGCATCGGGGGTTTTGCCTTCCCGAATATCTTGCGGTAGTTCATCGGCATAGTCATCATGCGTATAACCGGTATGATAATCTTCTACATTCTGCCATATCCATTGTGGGTTTTGTTCGTAAATGCGCTGCCAAAAATCGCGCCATGCGAGTTCTTGAATAAATTTATAGATTTGCTTTGGATCATCGCATTGTTTTAACGCTGCTTTGCGCACTTCACTTAAAGTTAAAATGCCATGACGAATATAGGGGGAAAGATAAGTAATCTTGCCATCAATAAAATTGCGTGTTCTGCCGTAATGCAACGGGTCAATCTTCGCTAATCGCTTTTCAGCTTCAGCGCGGCCACCCACCCATTCACTGACATTTCTATCGCTTAACCATGGCGAAATGTTAGCTACATGGGCAATAAGTGCTTCGCGATTTTTAAAAGTTTTGGGCTGCGTTTGCATTTTAAGAGATAAACTTTCGTAGATTTTCTAGCTGGTCGGCTTCGTTTGCAGGTTTATCCCAGCGGATTCGGCTTATGCGCGGAAAGCGTAAAGCCAAACCTGATTTATGTCGAGCTGATTCATGCACTGAATCGAACGCCACTTCAAATACCAATTCTTTTTTTACCTCACGCACAGGTCCGAATTTTGCCGTAGTGTTGTGGCGCACCCATCTATCCAATTTTTTCAATTCCTCATCGGTAAAACCTGAATAGGCTTTGCCGATGGGTAGAATTTTATCTTCTAACCATAAACCAAATGTAAAATCAGAATAAAAAGACGAGCGTTTGCCATGGCCACGTTGGGCATACATCATTACGGCATCAACCAGCATCGGCTCACGCTTCCATTTATACCAATGCCCTTTGGGGCGGCCTGATAAATAAGCCGAAGTTTTACGTTTAAGCATTAACCCTTCAATCAAGCTATCGTCGCTGCGCTCAATGGTGGTTTCGCGTAAGGATAAAAGTTGGTCAAAATCATTAAAGATGAGCGGCTCTGAAAGCAGAATTTTTACAGGTTGATGTTTCGCATGCCACGCATGTAATTTTTCCATCCGTTTTGTTAACGGTAATGAAGTAAGGGGTTCTCCCTCAAGTGCTAAGGCATCGTAAATAATTAAACCGGATGGATACTGAGTAATCAATTTTTTGGTAGGGCTTTTTTTGCCTAATCGCTGCTGCAATTCGTTGAATGAGCCAATTTGGTTATTGTCACGCAGCACCAATAATTCGCCATCTAGCACGCCTTCAAAATCGATGCGCTCTACTAATTCAGGAAAGCTGTGGCTGATGTCATCGCCCGTGCGGGTGAACAGCGCTTTGCCCTCAGGCGTGCTGACCAATTGTACGCGAATGCCATCATATTTCCATTCGGCTTGCCAATGCTCAGGATTGATTGATTTGTAATCAGGTTCTTCTAATGGATGCGATAGCATAACCGGATGATAGGTTACTTTATCGGACACATCGGGTTTTTCTGCGCGGCCTTCTAACCACGCTAGTAAATCTTCATAAGGGGGTTGCAAGCCGTACCAAAGTTGTTCAATCTCTTCAACCGGCACGTTGCCATATTCTGCTAATGATTTTTTAAGGAATCTAGCTGATACTCCAACCCGTAAACCGCGCGTACCAAGTTTAAGCAATGCCCAGCGCTGTTCGGCTGTCATATTATCTAAAAGCTGCACTAAATAATCAGAAACACCCTGTTTATCGCGTGATTTAAATTCATCTACCACTTCACTTAAAGTGGGTAACCGATTGAGAAGCTGCCTATTTTCTGAAATAGGCCATAAATGGGCGACGGTTTCGCTGGTTTCACCTACATAATCGTAGCAAAGCTCAAAAAGATAAGGATCAACACGTTCAGTTATCAGTTTTTTGATGAGGTTTCGTTTGAATAAGTCGAAGGTGAGTGTGCCACCCAATGCAGCAATGGCCCATCCTCTATCGGGATCTGATGTTTCTGCAAGATACTGCTTAATCAAGTCGGATTTAGCAAGGTTACTGCTGGTGTAATAAAGGCGATCTAATAGCAATGAAAAGCGTTCCATCAGTCAGCCTCATCTTCTTCGCGCCCTAGCAATGAAAGTGCTTGCGCTCTATATCCCATTTGCTGAGCTTGATAAACCAAAGCCTCTTCACGGCCATGCGTAACCCATATTTCAGGCGCGTTGACTTCTTGAATGGTTTGAATCAACTCATCCCAATCGCAATGATCGGACACGATGATAGGAAGTTCAACGCGGCGCTGCTTGGCACGGGCGCGTATTTGCATCCACCCCGATGCCATCGCCGTCATCACATCAGGCAATTTACGGCTCCAACTATCCGCTAATGCGGAAGGCGGCGCGAGCACGATTTGACCCGCTAAATCTTTCTTATCTTTCACATCGGAAACTTTTATCCATTCGCCCAAATCAACGCCTTCGCGTTCATATAGTTCGCAAAGCTTAACTTGCGCGCCATGAAGGTAGAAAGGTTTAGTATAACCAAGCTGACGAAGCGTTACCATTACCCGTTGGCACTTACCTAAGGCATAAGCCCCGATTAGATGGCAGCGGTGCGGAAAGAGTGCTAGCGAATCGAGTAGTTTTTGGCATTCTTCTTCGAGTGATGGGTGCCTAAAAACAGGCAATGCGAATGTGGCTTCTGTTACAAATACATCGCAAGGCACGGGTTCGAATGGCTTGCATGTAGGATCGGGCGAACGTTTATAGTCGCCGCTGCACACGATGCGCCCGCCCTCAAACTCTAATAATGCCTGAGCAGACCCTAAAATATGGCCAGCAGGAAAAAAGGATAGTTTAACACCACCGCCAATTTCTTTCACCTCACCATATTCCATGCTGATTTGGTTCTTTGCATGTTGTTCACCATAGCGAGTTTGCATAATGCGCATGGTGGTGCCAGTTGCATAGCATGTGATGTGTCCGCCACGCGCATGATCGGCATGGCCGTGAGTAACAATGGCGTTTTCTACATCATAGCGCGGGTCAATAAACGCATTAGCAGGAATGCAAAATAACCCTTCATCGCGCACTTCTATCCATTGTTTTGGGTGTGTCATGCCCTATATATAAAGCGTGAAAAATAAATTACCCATAAGGTTTGCGAAGTGGTTTTCAAAACGTAAATGGCAATTGCGCGACTATCAAATGCAAATGATAGAAGCTTTTGCTAACCAGCAATCCACACTTTTAATTGCGCCTACGGGGGGCGGCAAAACGCTCTCGGGTTTTTTGCCTAGCCTGATAGATTTAGCGGATAACCCGCATAAAGGGTTACACACACTTTATATCTCGCCGCTTAAAGCATTGACGAATGATATTCAGCGCAATTTAATGCAGCCAGTAGAGGATATGAAGCTAGACATCACTATCGAAACGCGCACAGGCGATACCCCATCGCATAAAAGACGCCGCCAGCAGAAAAACCCGCCCAATATTTTGCTTACAACACCCGAATCGTTGATGTTGATGCTTACCTATGTGGATGCACCGCGTATTTTTGGCAGTATTAAAGCGGTAGTGGTGGATGAAGCGCATAGCTTTGCACCCAATAAGCGCGGCGACTTTACCACATTAGCATTAGCGCGATTATCGCACCTTGCCCCCCATCATATTCGTTTTGGGTTATCGGCCACCGTGGCCGACCCACCTGCCCTTGCGGCTTGGCTTGGCACCAGCAATAAGCCTGCTGCTTTGATTGAATCTAAAATGACGGTGAAGCCTGATATCACGCTCTTACATTCTGAAAATCGTATGCCTTATGGCGGTTATATCGCTAAATATGCTATGGAAGATGTGTATGCGCAGGTTAAAGCTGCGCGCAATGCGATCGTATTTGTAAATACCCGCGCGCAATCTGAGTTGGTGTTTCAAAATTTGTGGGATGTCAATGAAGATAGCCTTCCTATCGCCGTTTATCATGGATCGCTCAATAAAGAGCAGCGCCGCAAAACCGAAGAGATGATGGCCAGCGGAAAATTACGTGCGATTGTCGCCACCTCTGCTTTAGAATTGGGTATTGATTGGGGTGATATTGACTTAGTCGTGCAAATGGGTGCGCCTAAAGGCGTGAGCCGACTGTTACAACGTATTGGTCGCTCTAATCACCGCTTAGATGAACCCAGCAAAGCATTGCTTGTGCCTTCAAACCGATTTGAGGCGTTAGAGTGCCAAAGTGCTATGAATGCCATTGAGCGGGGTGAGTTAGATGGTGAACCATTTTTGGAAGGTTCACTTGATATCATCCCACAATATATCATGAACTGCGCTTGTGCTGCGCCCATTGTTGCAGATGACATTTATGCGCAAGTTATCAATGCGCCACCGTATAAAAATGTATCGCGCGAGGTGTTTGATGCCCTATTTCAATTTACACTTGATGGCGGGTATGCACTGCGCAATTATGAACGCTACCAGCGCTTGAAACAAAATGAAGAAACTGGCGCTTTTGCCCCCACATCGCGTATGGTGACGATGCGCCACCGCATGAATATTGGCACTATAATTGAAGCGGGGCGTTTACGTGTTAAGCGTTTAACTAAAGCGCATAAGGGCAAATATCTCGGCACGGTGGAAGAGTATTTTGCACAAACTCTCACCCCTGGCGATACGTTTTTATTTGCGGGCCAAGTGCTGGCATTTCAAGGGGTTGAAGATATGACGCTGGAAGCATGGCCTGCTAAAGGTGGTAAACCTAAAATTCCTTCCTATGTAGGCGGGCAAATGCCGCTATCAACCTTTTTAGCCGATGGTGTTAGGCATTTGCTTAACCAACCTAATGCATGGAAAATTCTGCCCGCTGATGTAACAGAATGGTTAGAACTGCAACGTGATTTTTCGGAAATTCCGGCAGAAAATAGTTTGCTGGTTGAGCAATTTCCTTACCGCAAACTCGAAGTTACCATGTTTTATACATTTGAAGGCCGTAAAGCGAACCAAACGCTGGGCATGTTGTTGACGCGACGTATGGAGCGGATGCGCCTTAAGCCGCTCAGCTTTAGCATTTCTGATTATGGGCTTTCAATTACTTCGCTTATTGCACCTGATGAAACGCATGTTCGCACCCTGTTTTCCCCTGATATTCTTGGTGATGAGTTGGAAGATTGGATTGCCGATTCGCCAATGTTAAAACGCTCATTTCGGCATGTAGCCACCATCAGTGGGTTGACCGAACAAAATTATGCGGGCAACCGTAAAACCATGAAGCAGGTAACTTTTTCAACCGATTTAATTTACGATGTGTTGCGCAAATATGATGCAGGCCATATTTTGCTTGATGTAACACGCCAAGATGCTGAACGTGAATTGCTGGATATTTCGCGTTTGTCTTATTTGCTCAATCGGTTTTATCAGTCTATTCGTTTTAAACAGTTAAAACATGTATCGCCTATGGCTATTCCCATTGTGCTGGATGTTAAACGTGAAAAAATTAAAGGTGAAGGTGTGGATGCTTTATTAGAAGAAAAATCTACTCAGGAACAGGCCGATGATTTAATGCAGGAGATACGCGATGCCCTTGCCGATTCTCGAAACTAATCAGCGCACCCAACCGCTGAAATTTGCGGGTGAGTTGTTTTTGCTTGATGGGTTGAGTGCGCTTTATTGGGCTAAACATCAGATGCTTATCATCTCGGATTTGCATTTTGAAAAAGGCTCCTATCTTGGCCAATTTGCAAACCCTTTGCCGCATTATGATACGTCGGATACGTTGCAGCGTATTGAGCAGCTTGTTGCTGACTATCAACCCAAAACGGTTGTGTGTTTGGGCGATAGCTTTCATGATGTAGCCGCTGTTAGTCGGTTAGATAAGTATTTGATTGCAGGCATTAATCAGCTTTGTAATGGCGTAGAAAATTGGGTGTGGGTATTGGGCAATCACGATCCTGAAATTCCGCAAAACATCTGCGGGCAGAGAAAATCTAGCCTATATTTAGATAATATATTGCTAGTGCATGAGCCGGAAGAGGAAAATTGTGCCCAAATTATTGGGCATTTTCATCCTAAAGCTACGCATAAAGTGACAGGACAAAAACTGCGCGGTAAATGTTTTTTATCAAATGAGCATCGCTTGCTAATGCCTGCTTTTGGAACCTATACGGGCGGCTTAGCGCATGATCATAAAGTGATTAAACACGTGATGCGCCAAAGCCAGCCCGTACATATCCATTTTATTTATAATGAAAAATTATGGAAACTTTAGCTAAATAATTTATAAAAAACACATGACATCAGAAAAAATTATGTTTAGCGGCGCAGATGGACAACAGCTTGCTGCTCGGCTGGATTCGCCTGATGGCGCGGTGAAAGCCACGGCATTATTTGCGCATTGCTTCACCTGCACAAAAGATTTAAGCACGGTAAACCGTATTTCGCGTGAATTAAATGCGCACGGCATTGCGCTGTTTCGTTTTGACTTTACAGGCTTGGGGCTGAGCGAAGGCGAATTTGCGAACACCAATTTCAGCTCGAATGTGCAAGATTTGTTATGCGCTACACAGTATTTAACCGATATTGGCCAAGCGCCTGATCTGCTTTTTGGGCATAGCCTTGGGGGTGCAGCGGTGTTGGTAGCCGCCAAGCATATTCCCAATATTAAGGCAGTGGCAACGATTGGCACGCCTTTTAATGCTACCAATGTTTTTAAACAATTTGATGAAGAGCTAGCCGAAATTCAAGAAACAGGCATGGCTAAAGTTTCATTAGCAGGACGCAACTTTACCATTAAAAAACAGTTTTTAGAAGATGCTAAGATGCAAAATATTACTGAGGCCGTACATCATTTAGCTAAGCCTTATTTAATTATGCATTCACCGGTTGATGAAATTGTCGATATTCATCATGCGCGAAAGTTATTTGAAGCCGCAATGCACCCTAAAAGCTTCATCGCTTTGGATGGAGCCGACCATTTATTGATGAAAAATACTAAAGATGGCATTTATGCAGCGCGTATGCTGGCAGCTTGGTTTAGCCGCTACAGGTGCGCTGATTAACTATTCACTTTAGCCATAAGACAGACATTTTTACCGCAACAGTCCACTGTAAGTGAGAATTTTCAAATCAATTCCATAAGTTGCGCGACTAGAAATGACATTTTATCGATTGGATATTAAGGTTAATTAGCAAAATAATGCTATACAACCTTAAGATTTATTATGACTCATTTTGAAATTGCAGGCGAATCGATTGCTCCCGGAACGCGTAAACGCATCATGTTACAAACTGCGGCACTTTATGATTTTACATCAACCGGTATTCCCGTTGAAGTTATTCATGGCAAAAAAGATGGGCCCGTATTATTTGTGAGCGCCGCCATTCATGGCGATGAAATTAACGGTGTTGAAATTGTGAAACGCTTGCTGCGCCATAAACGGATGCGCAATATAACAGGCACTTTAATCGCCATCCCCATTATTAATGTTTTTGGATTTAACACTAAAACGCGGTATCTGCCGGATAGGCGCGATTTAAACCGCACTTTTCCCGGTAGCGAGAGTGGATCACTAGCATCGCAAGTGGCGCATGTGTTGATGAAAGAGGTTGTTTCGAAAGCAACGCATGGAGTAGATTTGCACACAGCGGCGATTCATCGCAATAATTTGCCCCAAGTGCGCGGGTGTTTTGATGATGCATTAACCAAAGAATTAGCCGAATCATTCGGCGTGCCGGTAATGATTCACTCTGCATTGCGCGATGGATCAATGCGCGAAGCTGCGCGCCAAAAAAACATTCCTATGCTTATTTTTGAAGGCGGCGAAGCGCTGCGCTTTACGGAGACGGTAACACGTTGCGGCGTGCGTGGTGTACTTAATGTGATGGAAAAAATTGGCATGATTGCGCCGAAAGAAATTGCGGAATCACGCAAAATAAAAACATTCTTCGCGCATGATAGCCACTGGTTGCGCGCGCCCAGTAGTGGCATTATGCATGTGCGCAAACGACTTGGGGCTTATGTTAAAAAAGGCCAAATATTAGGTGTAATTTCCGATCCATTTGGTGCTCATAATTTTGAAATTAAAGCTACGCATGATGGCATTATTATCGGCATGAGTATGATACCGTTATTCAATAAAGGCGACGCGGCTTTTCATGTAGCTACCTTTGCCGATGCAAGCTTGATACGTGACAATATGGATGATTTAGAACATCAATTATTAGCGCAAGCTGATACGTTTGTAACGTAACATTTGAAAATAAATTTGGTTATTTACAGCAAACCTAATTCACTTAATTCGCGTTCCATTTTATCAGTGGGCAATATTTCGCCAGCCTGGTAGGGTGAGAGATCTTTAGGGGCTTTGTTAGGTTGTAAATAGCGCCAGCCTTGAAAAGCGCGCCGAGGTAAGGGATGCGTACGAATAATTTCAGTATCCATTAAAATTTGGCATTTTTTTCCCATTGGTGTTTGCACTTGTTGAAAACCTACTATTTTTTGTCGACAACGCATAACGCCTTTAATTACTCGATATATGGAGCCACCCGAATTGAGAATTTTTTCGGCATCTTTGGGTTGATAGCGTGTATAACACACATTTACCTCACGCCCTAAGTAGCGAATTTTTTGTGAAGAGCGACTTTGAAGATGCGCGAATTCTTCTAGCGATTCAATTCCCACAACTAGTTTCATCATATGTAATGCCATTTTTTGTAGATAGGTTTAAAACCGCTCTCGTCTAGTGCAAAAGAGTAACATGAAACATTTGTAACATGTTTTTTTGGAGCAAAACTGTGGATAAAAAAACTAACTCCTTAAAATTTATGGTAAATTTTATATAATTATTAATAAATGTTAATATAAAACAATCCTTTAATAGCCGCTATCTTAATATTTCATAAACTTGATGCTGCTATGATAAGAGTTGAAATTTGGAGAATTTTTATGAATAGACGCTCACTTTTGTTATTTAGCATTGCAGCTATTGTTGCACTTGGCGTGGCATTTGTGTTGCGTAACCGACTAAACTCAGATGCTGACAAAATTAATCAGGTAACGGTAATGTCGCGCGTGATGGTGGCCAGTTCGGATATTGCACCGGGTAGTTTTATTCGCCCCGATAAAGATCTTACTTGGGTTGAATGGCCAAGCGAAAATATTAACGCATCGTATTTGGTTGAAGGTAAAGCTGATAAAGCCAGCTATGCCGGTTCAGTCGTGCGGCGCTATGTGCGCGAGGGCGAACCTGTAACGGAAGATTTATTGGTGCAAGCGGGTGAAGGTGGTTTTATGGCTGCGGTATTGGGTGCAGGTAAGCGTGCCATATCTATTGCAGTTGACCCAACAACAGGCAATGCAGGATTTATTTTTCCTGGTGATAAAGTTGATCTTATTCTTACCCATAATATTCCGGTTACGGGTTTGGCCGAAAATAATGAAGATGTTGTAGCAAGTGAAACATTTATTGAAGATGTGCGCGTATTAGCAGTTGATCAGCAATTGGATAATCCTGAAAATCAGGCAATTCTTGCTAAAACCGTTACTTTAGAAGTGACCAAAGAACAGGCACAAAAAATTAATGTGGCTAAAGATTTGGGTAAAATCTCGCTTAGCTTGCGCAGTCTTGCGGTTGAAACTTATGAACAGCGCCAAGCACAGGACATTAAAAATTATGATGGTTCGGCCACACGCGATAGCGATGTCAGCTCGGTATTATCGCCTCGTGCTTATAGCACAATTCGCAATGTAACGGTTATTCGCGGTGATAAGCGCGAGTTATTAGAGTTTAGTAATTAATATGAACATACTGCCCCACACTCAGAGGAATCTAATGCTTCAAAAAAATCTTTCGTACGCTTTCACACCATTTATTTTAATGATGGGGTTTATCGTTTTTACATTAATTTCACACCCCAGTTATGCATTAACGCGCGACTATAAGATTGAAATTAATAAGGGTCAGGTTATTCGTTTAGGTACTCCGGCTGCATCGGTGGTTATGGCTAATCCGGATGTAGCAGATGTGCAGGTGGTATCCCCCACTTTACTGTATGTAAATGGGCGAAGTGTGGGCGAAACAAGCCTCATCGCCGTGAGCGATAAAGATGATGTGATTATTCAAGCCAATATTGTGGTGACACATAATTTAAGTAAGCTGCGTGCCACATTAAAAGAATCGCTTGAGGGCACCGATATTACCCTCGACTCAACCGATACAGCCATTGTTTTGAAAGGTAATGTGCAGTCGCCTTATGAATCGGAACGCATACAACGCGTTGCCACCAGCTTTTTAGGCGGCGAAGGGCAAAGTGTAATTAATATGCTAAATACCAGCATGGGTGATCAGGTCATGTTGAAAATTAAAATCGCGGAAGTATCACGCACTGAATTAAAGCGTTTTGGTATAAATTTAGAGGCGATTTTAAATACGGGTAACTTTATTTTTGGTTTAGCCAGTGGGCGAGATGTGGTGAATGCCGCTGGCGATTTTTTACGTAATGGAAATGATAACTCGCTCTACACAAGTTACTCAACCAATAGTGTTGATATTAATGGTGTAATTGACGCGTTAGAGGGCGATGGTTTAATGACGGTATTGGCAGAACCTAACCTAACTACTAAATCGGGGGTGAGTGCCAGCTTTTTAGCGGGCGGCGAATTTCCAATTCCTGTATCGGGCGAAGAGGGCACTGTTACGATTGAATATCGTCCATTTGGTGTAAGCTTAAACTTTACACCCGTTGTTTTAAATGAAGGCAAAATAAGCTTAACGGTTGCACCTGAAGTAAGTTCTATTTCAAATATCAATGCCGTTGTTGCTAATGGTTTTCAGATTCCTTCTATTACAACGCGCCGCACCTCTACAACAGTAGAAGTGGGAAGCGGTGAAAGTTTTGCGATTGCAGGATTGCTCAACCGCCGAGATGCCAATGATATATCAAAAGTGCCTGGCTTAGGTGATTTACCTATTTTAGGCGCTTTGTTCCGCTCGAGTGAATATCGTCAAGAACAGACTGAATTGGTGATTATTGCAACGCCTTATATCGTGCGCCCTGTATCGGCTAATCAGCGTATTGCAACTCCTGTCGATGGGTATAAACCCGCAACCGATGCGGAGCGTATTGGTTCAGGCAAAATTTATAGTGAAGAACCATTTGATGGTAATCAAGTAGGCATTGTTGAAAATGTGAACCAATTTACCACGCATAATCCACGTCGCAACAAACAAGGCCCGGGTGGCTTTATGTTTCGATAGGGTAGGAAAAGGAATTTGAGATGAAAAAGAAAAAACTGTTATTTCGTGTGTCGCTAGTGATGATGCTTGGCATTCTAACCGGCTGCCCACAGTATGATTATACACCAACAACCAAGCAAATGGTTTCGCCACAGCAGAACCTCTATTATTTTAGCCTCTCCGATATGGATGCTGAGATTGAACCTTACGCTTGGGAAGAATTAGATAATGCGTTAGCGCCAATCAATTCAAACCATTTACTAGAGGCTGAAATTATTACTAACCGCGCTGAATTTTTAAATCGAAATGGTTATCAGCAACTGCAAAATAGTTTGTGGCGTAAAGGATTCTCAACGCAGCAGGTAAACACGGTAGTGATACAAGATACTGCGCCTGCATTTGCATCCGTTGCAGTGCGTTATCGCGGCATTTCCTATCCTGAAAGATGCCCTGATTGGCGCCATAGTGCTGTGATCAATTATGATAATAGTGCTATGAGTAACTTTGGCTGTGCCACCGCAACCAATTTAGGTTTAATGCTTGCTAACCCGAATGATTTATTAGAATCGCATGGCGATTATCGTAGCCTGCCCGAATCAAATATCATGCCTTTAGAGCGTTTATATAAAGGCGAAATTAAACCTATCGAATATAACAATCAAACGGGAACAACACCTTAATGGCACTTAAACCTCAAAAGAAAACTCCCTTTGTTGCGTTTGTGAAAGAACCATCAACGCGTGATGCGGCTAAGTCAGTCGCCAGTAACCACGGTTGGTCGGAAAGCTGTGTGCATTATGGTGATGTGCGCCAGGCTATTGTGTATCTTAAAGAGCAACCTGCCCCCCACACACTCTTAATCGAAATTCCTTCTGCTGAAGAAGCGCCTGAATTACTCGATCGGTTGGCGGATGTTTGTACACCCGATATGAAAGTTATTGTTACGGGTGGTGTTGATGAGTTCAGCTTCTTCTCATGGCTAAAATCAATTGGTATTGAACATTATTTATTGCAACCTGTCGATGCCAAAACACTGGATGCAACGCTTAGCTTAAAATCAAAACAAGAATTAGCTGAACCGACTGATTCAAAATTGATTGCTGTTATTGGTGCGCGTGGTGGAGTTGGCGCTACGACAGTAGCAACTAATCTTGCCTATATACTGTCACATAACCATCATTTAAAAACCGCATTTTTAGATGTGGATGCCTATTTTGGCTCTGCTGCATTTACATTTGATATTACTCCAAACCATGGATTGCGCGACGCTCTTAATAAACCAGATCGTATCGATGGATTATTTCTAGAGCGCGTGATGGAAAACGTAAGCGATCATCTTTCAATATTAAGTGCGGAAGAAAGTTTTGAAGAAATGCTCTCAAGTAGTGCATCAGCTGCGGAAGCCTTGGTAAGTGAATTAAACGAAAATTTTGCTTTCACGATTGTAGATTTACCTAATAGTTTAAGTTCACTTACGCGTAGCATTTTAGCGCAAGCAGATGAGATTATTATTGTGGCTGAATGTTCGTTATTAAGTCTGCGCGATTATTTACGTCTGCGTGATTATATCGTAAAAATATTGGCAAAAAACAAACCAAAGCTAGTGCTTAATCGGATTGGTTTAGCCGCCGAGCATGAAGTGACGCGCAAGGATTTTGCAAAAAATGCGGAGACAGAACCCGATATTGTTTTGCCTTTTACGCGTGATGCATTCATGGCAAATACATCGGGCGAAATGCTGGTAGATTGCACGAAAAATCAATCTATTATAGATGGCTATCAAAATTTAACGGCTTTATTTACCGATTCTAAGCCTAATGATAATCCTGCCAAAAAACGTGGTTTAATTGGCAAATTATTGGGGAAAGGTGATTAAAAAATGTTTGGACGCAAATCATTAGATGAAGAAACCAAGCCTATTAAAAAGGTTGAGGATGAGCCTAAACTTTCACCTAAAACGCCTTTAGTTAGCGAACCCTCCTCCCCCGATGATTCACATAATGATGCATTTCGCAGATTAGAGGCGATGGCTGAACTAGATGGTGATGAAGAAGAAAATGCCATCGGCGTTACCGCAGAAGAAAAGACCGCACTGCAACTTACAAAAGATAAAATCTATAGCAGCCTGATGGAAAAGATTGATCTGAAAGCAGCGAATCAAATTGAAAAATCGGTTCTGGAAAAGCAAATTATCGAATTAATTCGAGAAATTACTGCTGAATTAGGTTTGCTCATCAATCAACAAGAACTTACAACACTCGCGCAAGAAATTGCTGATGATATGCTAGGCCTTGGCCCTTTGGAACCCTTACTCGAAGATGAGGCAATTACCGATATTATGGTAAATGGCCCGCATCAAATTTATGTCGAGCGCAAAGGTAAGCTTGAGCTAACATCCGTTAAATTTCGTGATAATGCACATGTAATGAATGTTGCCCAACGCATTGTAACGGCTGTGGGTCGCCGAGTTGATGAATCAAGTCCGGTATGTGATGCGCGCTTGGCGGATGGTAGTCGTGTTAACGTGATTGCGCCGCCGCTCGCCTTAAAAGGTTGCACCATATCGATCCGTAAATTCTCGAAAAAGAAGATTACACTTGATGTGATGGCAAACCAAAATAATATTTCGCATGACCTTTCAAAATTATTAAAGATTGCCGCTGCTAGTCGTTTAAATATTATTATTTCAGGTGGTACGGGTTCGGGTAAAACAACCTTACTCAATGCCTTGTCGCGTATGATTGATCATGGCGAGCGCATTGTAACCATTGAAGATGCCGCCGAATTGCAATTGCAACAACCACATGTAGTATCGCTTGAAACGCGCCCTCCTAATTTAGAAAAACAGGGTGAAATTAACATGCGTGATTTAGTGAAGAACGCATTACGGATGCGCCCTGATAGAGTTATCTTAGGCGAGGTGCGTGGCGGCGAGGCGCTGGATATGTTGCAAGCGATGAATACTGGCCATGATGGATCGCTTGGCACTTTACATGCTAATAATCCGCGTGAAGCATTAACGCGTTTAGAAAATATGGTGAATATGGCAGGTTTTAAATTACCCAGCCATGTAGTGCGTCATCAAATTGCCAGTGCGGTGCAAATGATTGTGCAGATTCAACGTATGCGCGATGGCATGCGCCGTGTCACCCATGTGACCGAAATTGTGGGTATGGAAGGTGAAGTTATCGTTACCCAAGATCTCTACACTTATGAATTTGAAGGAATTGATTCAAAAGGTAATTTAATTGGTGATTTTAAAGCGAGTGGATTACGCCCCCATTTCATCCATAAAGCTGAATATTTTGGATTAGATAAAGCATTACTGGAGCTAATGTAGTGGACACCTTAGTGCAAGATATAGTTATCTTTGGTGGTGTTTTATTAATCCTCATCATCATTTTTTTTGCATTAAACGACAGTGGAAATAGTCAAAAATATAAATCGCGCTTAAAGCGAGTTAAAACGCAAACCTTACAAGAAAAGATTGAAGAAAAGCAGCTTAGTTTACGGCGAAATAAAGACACATCTTTAAATCAGTTTGGACTTGAAAAAATGGGCAAGCGTTTGAGTGTCCGGTTGCAAACTGCAAATATTACTCTCACAGTGAAACAGTTTATAATGCGCAGCTTAGGGGCAGCGATTATCTTAAGTTTACTATTAGCTGTTTTCGCTAAACAAGGTTTCATTTTCGCCCTTTTGATGGGATTTGCGATGGGCTTTGGTCTGCCTCATTTCTATGTAAGTCGGCGAATTAAAAAAACACATAAAAAGTTTCTTTTGCTCTTTCCAGATGCGATTGAACTGATTGTCCGAGGGTTACGAGCTGGTTTGCCAGTAACAGAATCGATGATGACTGTGGCAAAAGAAATTCCCGATCCGGTGGGGCCTATATTTGGCGAAATCTCAGACCAAATCCGATTAGGCGTGCCCGCCGAAAAAGCTATGGCCGATATGGCACGCAGCCTTAACATGACCGAGTTCGATTTTTTTGTAATTAGTGTAACTCTACAACGCGAAACAGGGGGCAATTTAGGTGAGATTTTAAGCAATCTAGCCGAGGTTTTACGATCGCGTCATATGTTAAAATTAAAAATTAAGGCTATGTCTTCCGAAGCCCGTGCTTCTGCGATGATTGTTGGTTCTCTACCCTTTTTTGTACTCGCAGCATTGATGTTTATGTCACCTGATTATCTATCGCCCATGATTGAGGATTATCGCGGCAATATTGCAGCTTTGGGTGCGTTGTGTAGTTTGGCAACGGGTGTTTTTGTCATGACTAAAATGACCCAGTTTAGAATTTAGGTAGGTTATGAGTCCAGGTAGACCATTACATATTGAAGATATCATTCCGAAATCAATCACGGTTGATGATTTTTACGTATTACTAGCTGCCATCGCTGCTTTTATTGTGGTGGTAGCAATTGGCACCGCTTTAGGGCGCAGTAATAGTATTAAACCACGGCTTAAAGCCATTAAAAAAAGACGCGATAAACTTAAGGCTGATTATTTAGCGCCCGAAAAGATTGCAAAAGATACAGGCAAAGCACCGCCAAACTGGATGCGCGCAGTGGTAGATAAATTAGCTAATGTAAAAGGCAACCAACTTGAAAAATTAAACTATCGTTTAATCCAAGCGGGCTATCATACTAAAGATGGTGCGGTTATTTTTATGTTTGTTAAATTAGTAGCACCCATAGTGGGTTTGGCTATTGGATTATTATTTGCAGATATCAATTGGAATAGTCCGTTTACTTCGGAGCAAGTAGGCGATTGGTTTATTTTAATCTTATGTGGCTATGCTTTTTCCATGTTACCAAATTTACTGCTCCATAATAAACGCCAAAAACGTTATGCCGAAATTGTGCGCGCATTACCTGATACGTTAGATTTAATGCTGATTTGTGCTGAGGCCGGATTAAGTCTCTCTGCTGCATTGGATCGCGTAACTAAAGAGCTTGGCAACACGTATCCTGAAATGGCGGATGAACTTGGATTTACGGCAGTAGAAATTGGATTTTTGCCCAATCGATCAACGGCTTTAACCCATTTAGCTGAACGCGTTGATATTCAAGAAATTCGCGGTATCGTCAATGTGTTGAAACAAACGGAGAAATACGGAACGCCCATTGGCCAAGCATTACGTGTTTTATCAAAAGATTTTCGGGCTGAACGTATGTTACGCGCCGAACAAAAAGCAGCACAATTGCCTGCAATCATGACGATTCCACTTATCATTTTTATTTTGCCAACTTTATTTGTTATTGTTTTAGCACCTGCGGTTATAAGTATTTTAAATCAGTAGTTCATTTTGATTTTAGATTATTTTTATAATCGCGATAGTAATCCATATCATCTTTAAATTCTTGATTAGAAAAATCATTTGGTGCGTAGGCTTTTGCTTTATCCATTTGTCCATTTAGACCATAGGCAAGCGCTAAATTGTATCGCATGGTAGCTGATTGATCCAACTTATCGATAGCGGTAAGTTGTGAAATTGCTTTTTGGTAATTGCCCATCATAATATAAGACATCGCTAAATTATTCTGCACAAATTCAGTATCCGATTGATGCAGATCGAGGGCTTGATAGTAAAGCTTTTGTGCTTGCGAATGGCGCGCCAACATATCAAGCGCAACGCCTTTTCCATTTATTAAATCCAAATGCTTGGAATTACTCCCCAGTCCTTTATCAAAATAAACTAATGCTTCTTCAGGTTTTTGCATTTGCACAAAAAGTTGTGCTAATGCGAAATTAACTTCGGCATCTTTAGGCTGTTTTTTTGCGGCATCTAAAAGCAAGCTCAAGGCCTTATCATTTTTATTTTCATCACGATAAAGGGCGGCCAGCTCAATCTGAGCCTGCACACTTGTTTGTGATAGCGCGACGGCTCGGCGATATAAATCGATTGCTTTGTTCGTTTCGCCGTTATTTTTTGCACTCGCTGCTTGTTGCAACAATAGCTTTTCGGTTCCACTCGCCCGACTGCGCTCAATATTAGCGCAAGCGCTGAAAACACACAAAATCAACAATAATGTTATGGGGCGTGTCATCCATTTAATTTGATTATTCATGATGCTTTATCATAAGTATAGACCGCAACATAATCCAGTTCTATTTGCTGATACGCAGACTTGCTAACGAATCGCCAATCATTCGGAATGCTCTTTGTAAATCGCTACTATTGGGCGAATTAAAATAGTAATCGGGTTGTGATGCGCAATTTCGCATCATATTTTGGCTGGATGTGCTGATAGTGCCGAACGAAATAGTGTAAACCTGAATATTATTGGTTTTCATTGCGTTGCATACCTGAATTAATTTATTATCCAAAGCGACTTCAGCGTTAGATGAGCGCGTACTGCCTAATAGCCCTTGCTCTAAATCGCCATATGCGGTGTATACCCCTGTGCTCATGGTGTTGTCACCATCGGTCATAATAATGGCCGCTTTATTCATGTCTTTGGTATTGTAATTTAAGGGTAGATTTTTACTGTTCATTTCACCTCCCCAAAATGTTTTCCAGCGCGGAGATAGCATGCGCCAGCCCCAAACAGCTCCTAAATTAACATGGGTATTTCCAGCAGCATCCATTTCATCCACGGCATTTATAATTGTTGATTTGCTGCTAGTTAGTGCGGTAACCGGTTGCGCGCAATATTTATTGGGGCCGCGATACAGTCCGATATCGTTGCGTAAGCGGGTGTAATAGTTAAGATAGCAGTTGGTGCGGTTACTGTTACTGCCATACCACCCATTATAACTCGGATCACATTGCCAATAGTATTTTTCAAATGGTTTGAGATTGGGCGGGGTATCTGTAACGTCTTCGTTATTTAAATAGCGCGCTTCAACGCATCCTTCCCATTCAACAGGCCCCCATAATTGCGAGCCTTCATTGACCCATGAAGTGCGAGATTTGCCAATATTGACCGCTTGTGAAAATGGCACAAGACCAATAAATAAATCGGGAATAGTCGTTTTATTACCATATAGAATATTAACTAAATCCTTAGCTGCGGATTTTAAATCACTCAATTTTGAACCGCTCATAGATCCAGTATTATCCAGCACCATTGCCAATTCTAATCCTTTATTCGAACGAATAATTTCGGCATCAGCTTTTACGCTAGTGTGGTCAATTAATAGCACTTTTAATAATGTCGTCGGCACTTGAGCAGTGGCAGATATAAAAATCGTTGATTTATCATCGCTGGTCGAAGTGGTGATAGACGTAATTTTGGAATTTAAGAAATCTTGAAAATTTGCTTTCAGATATTTTTCCACTTCGGCTTGCAGGTTTAATGTGCTGATAGTTGAGCCTGCAGCAAGCCCTGCTGCATCAACAGAATTTGAAAGTTTATTTTGAACATGCTGGGTGCGCTCCATGTCAATTGCAACACCGGTTGCACCCACTAAAAGGGTTAGTGTAAGGCCAAGGATAGGAAGAACTGCTCCCGATTCATTAGTAAAAAACCGACGAATAAACTGGGGTAAAATTTTCATATTTTTATATCCTATTCACTATGTTGGGTTTGTGGTAAGCGCACCCAAACGAGGTTTAAATATAACGGTTCGATAAATATCGCGTGCCTCGATTACACCAAATGAAAAGAGAGGTTCGTAACGATAAAAAATTTCGGAAATAATAATATTTTCGCGTTCATTTAAATCAAACCCAATTGGCAATTGCGCTGCCTGATTTAGCGCACCTATTTTGCTCATGCGCGCTAATGTTCCACCGCCGGAATATCGCCATCGCACTTTAGGCGATGTCTCATCTTGTTTATAAACAGAGTTTACAATGATGAGCGCGTTAGAATCGAAAGTAAAAGGTTCCATAATTTGGCCGGCAACGGTAAAAATAACATCTAACTGTGCACGTGTAAGTGAGGTAGACTGGGTAACGACATCGGATACCGTATAGGCAATTCTATCCACTTTTTGATTCACTAAAAGCAATCGGCTTAATTCAAAGCCACCCAATGATAGGGTCATTAAAAGAGGCAATATTAATGCAAATTCAATCGCCGCAACGCCTTGCTGATTCTGTTTTAAACGGCGGAATATTGATTTTTTCTGCATATTTAAAAAGGCTCATTTTGAATGATTGCGCGCGAGGTTAATTGCATAACACCATTTTCGCCCATGATGTTTCGCATGATTGGTGTGAGAATCGCCCATGGATAATTAATTGTATAGACTACAATTTCGCTTGTGCCACCTACCCCAGCTGCGCCCATATCGTCATCATATGTAGCATTACCATTTACATCGGTATAGTTTTCACCAACATCACGGATACCGTTATTGTTATTATCGACAAAAGGCTCGGATTTTCCGATTTGATCAAATCTTGCGTAAGTAAGCGATGAAATATCAAATTTTGCCGTATCGAAAACGGTATCTTCAAAGCGGTCAAAATAGGCTAATATGGTTTCATCGCGCGTGCTGCCCGCTTCGCTATAACCTGATTTTCCAATGCGTGAAGCATTAAATGCCGCTGCTTCTAATGTGCTTTGTGCAAAGATGATGAGTGAAACTTCGATAATCGCCATCATCATCAAGAATAAAACCGGTGCAATAATTGCAAATTCAATTGCAGTAACGCCTTGTTCATTTTGTCTTAAATTTCGCAGAAAACCTAGAATTGCAAACATAATATCCTTTCTTATTAAGGATACGCCTAAAGGTTTAACAGACTCTTAATTTACCAATAGCTTTGCCATTGAATTGCCACAATTTTTAATAAAACTTTAGATAGCGGGTTCGGGTTTTGTTGATGATGGTAAAAATAGGCTACCCAAAACCATGCCAATAATTGCCATTGCTAATCCTGCTAGCTGGGGTGGAACCAGTAAAGATTCGCCATTTAAGCCTAAATTCCAATTTATAATTTCTAAAATTGCCCAACTTCCAACGCCTAATATGATGGAGCTTATTGCGCCATTATTGGTTGATTTTTGCCAATATACCCCAAAGGCTAAGGGCACGAACGCACCGCATAAGGTGATGAGATAAGCGTTTTCAACCATCTCAAATATACTAAGCCCTAGCGAGTGGCTGAAATAAGCATATGCCGTGACGATACAACCGAAAATGAACACGCAAATACGTAGCGCTTTTAACAAGTTTTTTTCATTTAAACTAAACCAATCTTTAAGCACGTTTTCAGCAAAGATTGCCGAAGGTGCCAGCAATGTTCCCGAAGCGGTTGAAATAATAGCTGACATTAGCGCGCCAAAAAACAATACTTGGATAAAAACGGGCATTTCGTTCAAAATATATTCAGGCAAAATACGCTGCGTATCGCCATCGACAGTTTGATGAATTTCTAAAAGCTCAGGCTGTAACATAATGGCAGCGTAGGTAATGAATATAGGTACGAAGCAAAATAATATATAAAATACGCCACCGATGACAGTGCCTTTAACGGCAACATTTTCATCTTTGGCGGACATCACGCGCTGAAACACATCCTGTTGTGGGATGGAACCTAATGCTAATGTAATAAAGCTGCCTGTAAATGCTAAAATAGAGGCCAAATCAAGCGCTGGCCAAAAATCAAATTTTTGGTTTTCGGATGCGTGATTAATGACCTCCATTGCCCCGCCATCAAATTTTCCGGATATTATCCACGCTACGGTAAGCAGCCCTACTAATATTAAAATCATTTGGATGAAATCGGTTATTACCACCGACCACATACCACCATAAACAGTATAAAGCATGACCGCGCTTATGCCAATTATCATGCTGATTTCCATTGAAAATAAGCCATTCGAAACAATGCTTATCACTAATCCTAATGCTACGACCTGCGCCGATACCCAGCCTAAATAACTTATACAAATCGCTGCCGCTACCAATAATTCAACGGTTCGACTAAAACGCTGATGAAAGAAATCGCCGATGGTGAGAAGCTTCATACGATAAAGTTTGCGGGCGAAAAATAAGCCGACGAATATTAAACATAATCCTGCGCCAAACGGATCTGCATTAATGCCTTCTAGCCCTTCATCAATAAAAGTTGCCGGAATGCCCAGCACCGCTTCAGAACCAAACCAAGTGGCAAATACAGTAGCGATAGTAATGTAAATGGGCAGTGAACGCCCAGCAACGACAAAATCAGTGGAATTTTTTACGTGCAAACCTGCGTAAAGGCCGATTCCAACCGAGACCGCTAAATAAAGAACCACAAAAATGCTTAAACTTGTCATAATTGTGTGCCTCTATCGAGCGGCCTCGTTGGGAAATACTTACGCTACAATAATTTTTTGAACTTTACCAAAACCATTAAAGTTGGTGCGCGATACTTCGCCGTAAGCACCAAGTTTATTAATTGATATCCAATCGCCTACTTTAACATCATTGGGCAACATGAATGGGCCGTTCATCATATCCACTGAATCACAGGTTGGCCCAGCAAAACGAAATGCAGTGACAGGCGCGTTTGAATCATCAACACTTTTGCGAATTAGGCGCGATGGATAAGGCAAGCCAATAGACCCACCCGCTTCGAACAAACCACCATACGTGCCATCGTTAAGATATAATAGATCACCTTTACGGCCTTCTACGCGCACGACCAACGAGCCGCCATCTGCAACTAAGCCGCGGCCTACTTCGCATAGCAATTCTAAGCCTTGTAAATTGGCTGCTTCAATCGCATTGGTTACCATTTGCATATAGGCTTCAACCGATGGAGGCGGCATATTGGGATCTAATTCAGTTGGGAATCCACCACCAATATCAAGCGATTCCACTTCAACGCCTGCTGCTTCGATTACTTTTGAAGCATATAGAACAGCATTGGAATAAACGATGGTATCAGTGCATTGCGTGCCTACATGAAAACTAACACCTAAACGTGCGCATTGGGGGCGAGCGGCTTTTAATAGCGCCACCGCTTCATCAAATTTAGCACCAAATTTAGTTGAAAAATCGGTTGCAACATTGCCTTTAGGCACTGCAATGCGCACGAATAATTCGAGATCATCAGCTTCGGGCAAAGTGGTAACAATCTTATCGAGCTCGCCTTGATAATCGAGCACGAAAGATTGCACACGGTGCGTGTGATAGGCTTCTAATATCGCTTCGGGCGCTTTAATGGGATGCATAAAATAAATGGATGCAAAAGGAACCAATTCACGAATTAATGCAATTTCAAACAGGCTTGCTGCATCGAAGCAGTTAACACCACCCGCATACATCGCTTTAATCATAATAGGATCGGGGTTGCATTTAACGGCATACATTACACGACCCGGAAATACCCGCTCGTATAATTCAGCACGAGCTTGCACCAATTCAGGCTGTAACACCGCTACCGGAATAGCAGAATTTAATTCGCGAACAGTCGTGTCACTCAGACCAAAAGCTCGGTCACCGGTAGCCAAAACATCTTTTGAAAAATTAATAGATAGAGATTCGAGAGCAACGCTCTCTGTAGTGTAGTTGTTCATAACATAAACTCATGATAAGGTGGGGATTGCTCCCCAGGTTAACGTAAATTCACGTCATTGCATAACTACAAAGCAGCCATAGGCATGTGCGCAATCGGTGTATCTCATATAACTAGAATATTGTAAAGTAGAAAAATTGGCGTAAGATGAATTATTTATAAGCCATTGAATAATGGCAATAAAACTAAATTTATTTAGGTTCCACAGAAAGTATTCTCAATCCGTTCATGCGGTTGAGGCGGATTTTGATAATCCTTATCGTTTTCTGTAAGATTATACGGATGTCTAACCACTTCTAATAAGGTGTTAAACAAGCTCAGATCATTTTCATTTTGTGCCGCATTCAACGCTTGATTAACCTTATGGTTGCGAGCAATGACCGCTGGATTGAAATGTTGCATTAGGTTTTGAATTTCTTCGATTGGTTTATCTTCTAACTTTAAACGTGTGTGATAATCGCGATACCATTGTTGAAATTCATTGGATTGATAGGCTGCGTTTTGCATTAGATTCGGCTGGCTTAGATCATGAAAGCTGTTGGTATAGTCGGCGGCTGTTTTTTGCATCCATTTTAAATAGCGATCGATAAGGATTGCATCTTGCGCGATTGGTTTGGATAAACCTAATTTTTGACGCATCATTGCTACCCAGCGGGCTTCATAAAGTGGTTGAAATTCTATGACGGTTTCTTGCGCTAAGGTCATTGCTTTAGATGGTTCTTCGTGCAAAAGCGGCATTAAACTTTCGGCCAATCGCGCGAGATTCCACTGCGCGATGGGGGGCTGATTTTCAAACGCATAGCGCCCTTGGCTATCAATCGCGCTAAATACGGTGCGTGGGTGATATTCATCCATCATGGCGCACGGGCCGTAATCTATTGTTTCACCGCTAATGGCCATATTATCGCTATTCATCACGCCGTGAATGAAGCCTACACGCATCCACTGTGTAATGAGTTTTGCTTGCTGCTCACACACCGCTTTTAAAAATGCCAAATAAGGGTTTTTACATTCTTTTATATCTGGATAGTGGCGATTAATAGTGTAATCGGCCAATTGGCGAAGTGACTGAATATCGTTTAATTGAGCGGCTAATTCAAAGGTTCCTACTCGTAAATGACTGGATGCAATGCGCATCGCCACCGCGCCTGTCATCATCGTTTCGCGTTGTACTTTTTCACCGGTAGTGGCTATCGCGAGTATACGTGTAGTGGGAATGCCCAGCGCATGCATAAATTCGCTCATTATATATTCGCGCAACATCGAACTTAAGGTAGCACGGCCATCGCCATTGCGACTGTAAGCAGTGCGACCTGAGCCTTTTAAGGTTACATCAACGTAATGGCCGGTTGGGGTTAAATATTCGCCTAACAAATGTGCACGCCCATCGCCTAATCGATTTAAGTGGCCAAATTGGTGGCCTAGATAAGCCTGAGCAATCGGCTTTGAGCCATTAATCAAGTGATTACCACAAACAAAATTAGCTAATTGCGCGTGATGGTTATTTAAAAAATCTAGCCCTAATGATGTGGCGAGCATTTTATTGACGCAAACCAATTTGGGCGCCGCGCTTGGTTGAGGCAAACTATCGCTATAAAAAGCAGATGGCAGCTGACGATAGCTATTTTCTAAACTCCAGTTATCAAGGCTGATTAATGCCAACGAAATCTCATTTCAAATTTATTGCGTATGTCGATTAGCTTAAAGGGTGTAAGCAAAAAAGCCAAATCATCCTTTGTTCTGGTTTGAACTTGAAATTTAGATTACCACTACCGCTTATAAAGAAAACTTTGGGAGTAGTATGAAATGTTTTTTAGCCCGGATGCAAAAGATATTTTTTATCTTGTAGCTGGTATAGCGTTTTTATCGCTAGCGGTATTTCCATTGTTGAAAAGTCAGCGCTTTATTAGTGCCCCTATCGCTTTTGTAGTAGTTGGCGGCTTACTAGCATTACTGCCATTTGAAATTCCGATTATTAGTTCGATGCTGGTTTACAGCGATATGAAAGTATTTGAACATATTACCGAACTTTTAGTTATTATATCGCTTGCTGGCGCGGGACTGGCTTTGGATCGTCGAATAGGGATAAAATCGTGGCAGCATACGTGGGTTTTGTTAGGGGTAGTGATGCCGTTAACCATTGTAGTTGTAACGTTATTAGGAACCGAACTGCTTTATTTATCTGTGCCGGGAAGCATTTTATTGGCAGCCTGCATCGCCCCAACTGATCCGGTATTGGCACGCTCGGTGCAGGTAGATGGCCCCAATAAAGGGGAAGAAAATGATGTTAATGTAACGCTTACCTCCGAAGCAGGATTAAATGATGGGCTGGCATTTCCCTTTATTTATTTAGCATTGGCAGCGGCTAACGCAGGATTTCTTCAATTTAATAGTGATGTTGGGTTTGCTTGGCTGGGAGAGTGGGCGCTATATGATTTAGTCTATCGTGTGGCAGTGGGGGCTATCTTAGGTTATGCCAGCGGTTGGGTATTATCGCATTTTATTCATCGTTATTATAGCGATGTGAAAAAAGA
The DNA here is from genome assembly GCA_963837025.1 of uncultured Alphaproteobacteria bacterium. Lineage (GTDB taxonomy): Bacteria > Pseudomonadota > Alphaproteobacteria > Rickettsiales > JALZUV01 > JALZUV01. The sequence continues at coordinate 596,184 of CAWILT010000002.1, read as the reverse complement.
AAATTTCAGCGCAGGGCTTATTTTATTTGCTTCGGTTTTTATTACCTATGGAATCACTGAATTATGTAATGGATATGGATTTTTAGCGGTGTTTATTGCTGCATTAGCTGGCAGAAAATTGTTTTTTGCTAGAAACTCCACCACCGCGCTCAAGAAAACACATTATTTTTCAGATCAGGTTGAACAAATTTTATTGGCGCTTTTGCTTTTATGGCTTGGATTTTATTGCGTGAATAAAGGGCTTGATGGCATCACTATTCTTGAAGTTGCAGTAAGCGCAAGTATCGTTTTAGTATTAAGACCTTTATTGGCATATGCGTGCCTCTATTTTACGAAAGGCAGTGTGCTTGATAAATTTGCGATTTCTTTTTTGGGAATTCGCGGTATTGGCACTTTTTATTATTTAGCTTATGCGGAATCTTATTACGAGTTTGGCAATATAGAACAATTATGGCGCGTAGCGTTAATGTGCGTTTTGATCTCTATTTTAGTGCATGGCATTTTCGCGCATCGTATTATGGAACAACTTTCCAATAAAGAAAGTTAGGCAGGAATTACCCTACCTAACTTTTTTTCCATTTATAATTGCAATGTTAATTATTTTTCTTCGCCATGTAATTATCCCATTTAATTTTAAGTACCGCACCATGACGTTCGAATAACGATGCCGCGATGATGATGATAGAACCGGTAATGGCTAAGGTTATCCAATTTGAAAAATCAATAAAGCTGAATAGATCGTAGATATGCTGCGCAACGCCACCAATAATAGTAATGCCACCCAGATAAGTGATTGTTTTATGTGAAGCATAGCGGCCTATATAGATGATAGCTATACCCGCCAATATACATAATATGGGGCTTATCATCGCATTATTTAAAACCGCAGGTATGATACTACATGCACTTAAAACAATCGCCGCCAAGGTACAAAACCCAACCTTACTTTTGTAACGACTAGCGATATCAACCAGTAAAAGTGCAGCGGCAATACCAAACACATTCCAATGAATCATCGCATAATGGAAATCATAAGCGATACTGAATAAAGAGCTAGCAATCGAATATGCTAGAGCGGCACTAAAAAATATTGCTATATCATTAGCCTGTGATTTGCGATCAAAATTTGCAGACACAACACGTAGCGCAATGAATGCTGTACCCGCTATCGCAATTTGCATCACTTCATTAATTGGGTATAACCATAAGCTGCGCAACACAATAATGATAGCAGGCAAAAACACCGTAACGATTGAGAAAAATCCTTCTGTAGTGCGCAGGGTTTTATCTTCATTAAACGCTTTGCGAAGCATGATGATAGGTACTAGAAAAGCTACAATCGCTAAGATTGCTACTAACCCAGATTCACGTACGGGAACTAGCAATAATAAGTTTGAAAATAAGCTCAGCCCAACCAATAATTTTGCTGAATTACGCGCGAAGATTTTATAACTGAACCATGCTATGGGCAAACTAATGATCAATGTAGCGATGAGTGAAACGGTGATTGACGCGAAATCGGCCGCTTGCCATTTGGCAAAATCTGGATAAGCAACTAATGAGCTACCCCATTGTGTAGTAGAAAATATGAGTGCACCTAGTGTCACCATATTAACCGTTATGGAAACAAGCCCTAACCCAAAAAATACCCGAGCACCTTTATTTTCGCGCACCACATAACTTAAGGCCAACCCTGCAACGGCTAATATAAAGGTTTGCGATAATAGCATCATATAGCGACTGATATCGTTACCTTCAGACCATCCTTTCATTACAAATGCAGCCATGGCAGCTAATACTAATAAGCCCCCTGCAACGCGCATGAGGCTTGCAAATGTGGTGAAGCTTTTAATCATATCAAATAATTTAGATGCAGCATCTTCACCATTTTTTATGTTGAAACTATTGGGTTGAGGCGCAGGGGTTTCCCCCTGCTCCATTGCTTTGGTTGGTTGATTTGGGTTTGTATCCATGAGTGACTACTCCTTTTTCGCTTTAGTGCTGTTTATTAGCGTATCTAGCTCTGCCTTTAGCTCAGTTGCATGTTCATGCTTTAAAAATGCAGTGTCAAGCGCATCCATTTGTGAGACGGGCCCACTCGCATATTCGGTTTCGGTAATGAGCATTTCCCAACGTTCGAATGTATCTTCAATACCATACTGGCTGCTGCCTTCTATTTTATTGATGACGCGAAGCGCATCGGCGGTTGATTGACGTGAGCGCATCAAATTTTGTTGCTGCGTAATATCGGCCAATCGCTTTTCCATCGTCGCTACGGATTGACCCACCTTTTTTTCCAGCTCAACATGCCGAGTAAGAGCCTGAGTGGTTTGCACTGCCTGTTCACGACATTGGTTGCGGCGGGCAATACATTCCAACGCTTTAGATTCGTCCTCAACGGCTACCGCAATCGCGCGATCAGCCCAGAGCTGCTCCATTCGTTTTGCTTCATTCAAACGCTCTTGCATTAAAACTCCGTCTTTACGGACGCGATCTAGCCGCACGCGTGCTTTAGCCACAGCTGCGCGGGTATCTTTCAAAGCTACTGCAACGATAGCATCGTGGTTTTCAACATGTGAAACCATATTTTCAATGGTTCCATTTAGAGTGGCGGTGATGCGTGTTAATAAATTCATTGTGATTCTCCTTGGTTGTTAACGCATCTTTACCATCTCACAAGGCACATTATAATTAAACTTTTAAGTTAATAGTTGAGTTTAACTAAACTATTGGTATTATCATATAATACTTTATTACTGGAGATAGTGTGGCACAGACTCAGCAACTAATACAAACTCTTAAATCGTGCTTAAAGGCAAAAAACAAAACCTATTTTGATGTAGCAATGCAATTGAACCTATCTGAAGCGAGTGTAAAACGCATGTTTTCCGAATATCAGTTTAGTTTAGTAAGGTTGGAAGCTATCTGCCAAATGCTAGGAATGGATTTAACCGACTTGGTGAATGAGATGGAGGCTAAGCGCGAGCGGATTAATCAGCTAAGCTACGCTCAAGAGTTTGAAATATCGAATGATTTGCATTTAGTTTTGGTAACTGTGTGCGTTTTTAATCATTGGACGGCGCAAGAAATTATTGACTATTTTATTTTGGATGAGCAAGCATGCCTTAGCCGCCTGTTTAAGCTTGATCAAATGGGCATTATTGCGCTCATGCCTGAAAATCGCATCAAACTATTAGTAAGTACTGACTTTCATTGGATAGCCAACGGCCCCTTAGAGAAATTTTTTCGTGAGCATATCGGACAAGAATTTTTTGCCAGCGCATTTGATGGCGATCGTCAGACATTGCGTGTGCTAAATGGCACGCTATCCCAAAAAAGCGCTGCTGAATATCAACGCAAATTAGAGCGCCTAGCTAAGGAATTTAGCATCACGAATGCGCAGGATGCGTCGCTTGCTTTCGAAGATCGTCAGGGAGTTACACTGGTTATGGCCATGCGCAACTGGGATTATGGCTTGTTTGAACATTTAATTCGTCCAGAATATAAAAAACCAACTTTGGAATAAGCAATTAATGTACCCATTATTAAAAACCCGCCGTTTTCTGCCCTTGTTTGTTACGCAGTTTTTTGGAGCGTTTAATGATAATCTTTTTAAAAATGCGATGGTCGTTTTAATTACCTATGTATTGGCCGAACAGGCAAATTTAAATGCACAATTAATGGTTACGCTGGCTGCAGGTTTGTTTATTTTACCTTTTTTTCTATTCTCAGCCACGGCAGGAAAATTAGCGGATAAATATGAGAAATCACGGCTGATTCGCATTATTAAAATAGCTGAGATTTTTATTATGGCCGCGGCCTCATTAGGATTATATTTTGGTGATATCACTTTATTATTAATTGTATTGTTTGCTTTAGGTGCACAATCGGCTTTTTTCGGGCCATTAAAATACAGTATTCTACCCGCGCATTTACAAAAAGATGAGCTGATTAGTGGCAACGCGCTGATTGAAACGGGGACGTTTCTAGCCATCTTATTAGGCACCATTATCGGTGGCTTGCTAATTTTGGCTGAGGGGGGCGTGTTTAAAGTATCGCTGCTAATGTTTGCTTTATCGGGCTTAGGTTATGTGGCAAGTCGATCCATTCCCTTAGCCAGAGCCGCCGCACCAGAGATTAATATTGACTGGAATATTGTAAGCGCCACTTGGAAAATTGTTCAGCAAAGCCGTAAACGCAGTGATGTTTTCCTATCCATCATCGGCATATCGTGGTTTTGGTTTGTTGGCGCTACATTTTTAGCGCAATTTCCAACCTTTGCTAAAGATATTTTATTTTCTGATGAGCAGGTGGTAACTCTCTTTCTTGCTGTATTTTCAATAGGAATCGGCGTTGGTTCGATGCTATGCAATCGCTTATTTGATGGTGAAGTAACCGGTAGTTATGCTTCAACCGCGGCGTTAGGTATGGCCGTTTTTACGATTGCACTTTATTATTTTGCCTCAAATTATGTGCCCATAAATGCCGATGTTCTAAATAATGCTACGAGCTTTTTACAAAGTTGGAGAGCGTGGGCTATCATTATCAGCTTGTTTTTCATCGCTGTGTCCGGTGGTATTTATATTGTTCCGCTCTACGCTATCATGCAAGACCGCACCGATCGGAACGAAACCGCACGCGTGGTTGCCGCAAACAATATTATGAATGCGTTATTCATGGTTGCATCTGCTTTATTTACCCTTGTACTCTTATCGCTAAGTTGGAGTGTGATGGTGGTATTTCTAATCACAGGACTCATAAATTTCCCAGTTGCAGCATTGGTAAGACGTATCGTTAAAATTGAACAGTCAAAACGCAAAGGGGTGAATCATGCGTAGTTTATTAAAAGCCATTTTATCCTTTTTATTTCGCATTGAAATAAAGGGTAAGGATAATTTTAAACTCGCAGGTGAACGCGTATTAATCGTTGCAAACCATCTATCGTTTTTGGATGCGGTGCTATTAGCTTTATATTTACCCGGTAATCCATTTTTTGCGATAAACAGTTTTATCGCCCACAAATGGTATATTAAACCTTTCCTTAAATTTGCCAACACCTTTCCGCTGGATCCTACTAATCCGATGGCTACAAAAGCTATGATTACACGTTTAAAAAAAGGTGGCCACTGCGTTATTTTCCCTGAAGGCCGTATTACTGTAACCGGCTCGCTCATGAAAGTTTATGAAGGCCCTGGCATGATTGCTGATAAGGCCAATGCCCAAATTTTGCCGGTGCGTATTGAAGGCGCGCAATATACCCCCCTTTCGCGCCTCAGAGGCAAAGTACGCATCCGCTTATTTCCTAAAATTACGCTTCATATGATGGCGCCTCGCAAATTTACGGTGGATGAAGAAATTAAAGGCCGCAAACGTCGCGCTGCTATTGGCAACCAGCTTTATGATTTAATGACTGAGATGCTTTTTGAAACATCGCATATTGAACAAACTTTGTGGCTTGGCCTTTGCGATGCCATGGCTACCCATGGCGGGGGGCATGTGATGGTCGATGATGTTAAACGCCATCCGCTAACCTATCGTCAACTCATTATGCGCAGTTTAATTTTAGGCGAGAAATTGGCGAAAAATACTCAAAAGAGCGAGCATGTGGGTTTATTGCTACCAAATATGGGCGGCACAATTATTGCCTTCTTTTCGCTTCAAGCTTATGGCCGGGTGGCTGCGATGCTCAACTTTTCTGCTGGCTTAAAAAGTGTAGTAGAGGCATGTGAGACCGCCCAAATTAAGAAAGTTTATAGCTCGCGTGTATTTATCAAAACAGCCAAGCTTGAACCTTTAGTAGAGGCGATTAAAGCTGCTGGCGTTGAGGTGATTTTCTTAGAAGATATTGCCCCTAATGTAACGTTTATCAATAAATTATCTGGCTTCTTGCGCGCACATTTAAACCCTGAAAATAAAGCGCATCAAGCCAATTCGCATGATGCGTCGGTAATCCTCTTTACCTCAGGCTCAGAAGGCACGCCTAAAGGAGTGGTTCTCAGCCATGTGAATATTCAGGCTAATCGTTATCAGTTAGCTTCACGTATTGATTTCAGCGCGACCGATATTGTCTTTAATGCGCTACCTGTTTTCCATTCATTTGGTTTAACGGGCGGCACATTATTGCCATTGCTTTCCGGCATTCGAACGTTCTTTTATCCTTCCCCTTTGCATTATCGCATCGTGCCTGAGCTGGTTTATGATACCAATGCAACCATATTGTTCGGCACTGATACCTTTCTGTCCGGCTATGCACGTTTTGCTCATAGTTATGATTTTTATGCCGTGCGCTATGTTTTTGCTGGGGCAGAAAAGCTTAAAGATGAGACCCGCCGTATCTGGTCAGAAAAATATGGGGTGCGCGTTTTGGAAGGTTATGGCGCAACCGAAACTTCACCCGTTATTTCTGCTAATACGCCCATGCAAAATAAAGGGGGAACGGTTGGGCGCTTGATGCCGGGTATTACGTATCAACTTGAAAAGGTGCCAGGAATTGATGAAGGTGGCAAACTTATGGTGCGCGGCCCTAATGTAATGAAAGGTTATTTACTAGCCAAAAATCCAGGTGTACTCGTGCCGCCTGAGCATGAGTGGTATGATACGGGTGATATTGTGGAAGTAGATGAATTTGGCTTTATAACGATTAAAGGGCGCGCTAAACGGTTTGCAAAAATTGGTGGTGAGATGGTTTCGCTCACAGCAGTAGAGGCTTATCTGGCAAAATTATGGCCCGAACACGCACATGCGGTTATCTCATTACCGGATGATAAAAAAGGCGAGCAACTGGTTATGATGACAGAAAAAGCCGATGCCGAGCGCTCAGCTATTGTGGCTTATGTAAAGCAACATGGCATTAGCGAATTATCACTCCCCAAGACCATTCACAAAGTAGATTCAATTCCGCTTTTGGGTACGGGAAAAGTAGATTATGTTTCGATTAAAGAGCAAATAGCATCACAATAAACAAACTTTAGCTTAATAACTTATGGCAATTGCCTAAAGCGAGGGTTGATTTTTTACGTTTAATACTATCATTTTCTTTTACTTTAATCGGCACATTACCCTGCCCTAAATTTTGAACACTAATGACGCTGCATTCAATAAATTCTTCAACCTTGACGACTTTGGCCATAATTTGCTGCTCACCTATTTTGTCCGGCTTGCCGCGTGGCTTGTTAGGCTCTGCCCAAATGGGCTCATTCCAACGCAATGTATCACCTTTTTTGGGTAGAGCACATGGTAGCCAACGAAGCTGATCAACCATCTAAGTTACTTACCTTTCTTCTTTTCTTGTTTAAGCGCCTTCTTTTCTGCAGCGGTGCGAGTCGGCTTTTTCTTAACGTTCTTCTGAGAATCCTGTGATTTAGCCATAGGGCTTACTCCTTTAAAATATGATATCTAAAATTATTATCCTATAAATTTATGTAAATTGCTCTAAAAATCTTTCAGTCATATGCAAAAGCTCAAGATTAATGAATTTCCTAAAAACGATTTCAATACTATTAAATTTCAAAATACTGGATTTTATAGAGCTAAAATACAATTTACGGTAACTAACTTGATAATTCAGACATCATCCAAAAAACGCCTAAAAATAAGAATTCGGGATATTAAATTCAAGTTCTTTAAGCTCTTATGCCAGAAATTTCCAACCCTTAGCGATCGTATCAATTATTATTTTGAAGATATTAAAATTGGTGAAGTTAGCATAAGCAAAGGCGGATCAAATAAATGTATTTTCAAATGCAAAGGTAATTTTTGCACCGCAGGCACAGCCCTTACAAATTTAATTCACGCAAACGAAGATGTAAATTTGCAGTTTTTTACTCTGAAAATATGATGGGAAGCCAATATTTATGGCTCTTAAAGTCTTTAGGGATAGAGAATGTCTTGCATATACAGGCATCACACACATTTTGAAAAAATAGCCATTATAAAATTTCTAAAAATTTAATTGAAAAAGCCATTTAAAAACTAAGTTTATAAATGCATTAATATTATTACATAAAAAAAGCTAAGCCTCTAATTATAAGTTAAAGGCTTAGCTTTAATTTAAGTCATTTATTTACGCAGCAATATTATGCGCATCTGTGCGATTAAACACCGATTTAATTTGGTCACGTTGATCGCTATCTTTAGCATCAACTGAAATTAAAATAGCACCGTTTTTAATCTCATCTTCATAAATTTTAGCTTCGTGCTCGGTAATGCCTGCACCGGCTAAACCGCCAATTAATCCTCCTGCTGCAGCACCCGCACCTAAACCTGCTAATGTAGAAACTAATGCACCACTCACGACTATATTTAAACCAGGGATGGCTAAAGCAGTTGCAGTTGCTAAACTACCTAAGATCGCGCCAATTACCCCGCCAGTTGTGGCGCCAATTCCCGTGCCTTCTGCTGCACGTGTATGGGATTCAATATTAAAACTATTGCCTCGCGTTTCATCGCTAACGATGGCACTAATTTGCTCTTCGGTAACACCTAAATCTTCTAAATCTAATAGAGCTGCTTGAGCTGCATTTTGGGTTTTGAATGTAGCATTAATACGATTTGACATGAAAATTCTCCTTTGTTGAATTTCAATCATATCTTTCATGAAAATAAATTATATATGGAACTAAGCCATTTTTATAAAGTCTTCATAAAGCTATCACCTTTTAACTTAGCCCTTGCGATATCAAATGATACAACGAAAAAGCGCCATGAATTACAAATTTATTTGCTTATGCCATTACTAGATACAAAGTTCTATTGTTCCCAACGATAAAATACAGTATCTGTCTTTCGCAAATACAAGGAGTCAAAGTGGATAATAGCGTGAATTCTATATCATTTTTCAAAATGTTCCGCGATCATTTTCGATTATTAGTTGATACTTCCAATCGTCGTTTTCTTTATCTTGCAACTGTTTACGCGATTGCAGTTAGTTTGCTCACTTTGGCTGTTCCAATCTCGGTTCAGATGCTCATTAACACCGTTGCTAATATTGCATCAATTAGAGCTATTGTGACGCTATCGCTAATTTTATGTGCTTTATTATTAATCTCCGGACTTTTAGTTGCTCTGCAAAGTTATGCGTTAGAGCTTTTTGAAAGAAGGTTTTATGCCAGCATGACAGCGCAATTTACACTGCGGAATATGAATGCAGAACAGCAAAAATTCCGTAAAATAAACGGGCACGATTTGGTTAACCGTTACTTTGATATTATGCATGTGCAAAAAGTGATTTCTAGTCTAGTGGCGGGGTTTTTGGGCACTGTATTGCAAATGATGGTAGGGATTGTTCTGGTTTCTTTGTATCATCCTTGGTTTTTGCTTTTTAATTTAATTTGTATTGCCACGCTTTGGTTGATTTGCCGCGTGTGGGGGTTGTCTGCGATGGGCACAGCGATTGGTTTGTCGGAAGCTAAATATGAAACGGCGCGCCATTTAGAGGATGTAGCCCAATCTAATGATTTTTATAAGTCATCAACACGTAGCGAATATGCAATTAAGTGTACGAACACATTAACGAGCCACTATTTAGAAGCACGTAAATCTCATTTTAGAAACACATTTTCGCAGCAAATTGCTTTGCTTGTTTTATATGCAATAGCCAGTTCGGCTCTTCTTGGATTAGGCGGAATTCTTGTTGTACGTGCAGAGTTGACACTTGGCCAACTTGTGGCAGCAGAATTGGTTCTATCGGCGGTTTTTTTCGCAATCTCACGATTAAGTTATTATCTGGTACAGTTTTATGATCTAAGCGTAGCGTTAGAAGAAATCAGTCGTGTATACGACATTGATTTAGAAGCAATTGAAGGTGAAAAGCTGTATAAGCCTGCTAAAGAAACTGAGCTAGTCTTTACCCAAGTTGTTTCAACTTATGGGCATAATAAAATGCAATTAAATTGTCATATTAAATCAGGCGAGAAAATTTTAATTAAAGCCAGTTATAGCGCCATTCAGCATTCAATATCTGATTTATTAAAACGATATCGTGCGCCTATTAGTGGTCATATAACGATAAATGGACAAGATATTCAAGATTATGACCCAGCTTCGTTACGCAATTATATTTTGGTAATTGATAAAGCAGGTCTAATCGAAGCTAATATATTGGAATATTTGCGTATTCATGCTCCCAATGCTTCGCGAGCTGAAATAAACGAAATGTTGAAAGTGGTGGAATTGGAAAGATTAATTGAAAGCCTACCCAATGGAATAGATACGCATTTATTAGCCAACGGCTACCCGCTTAGAGCAACCGAAGTACTGCGCCTGAAGCTCGCAGGAGCTTTGTTAGCTAAACCTTCTATTTTGGTACTAAACGAGTTATTTGATGCATTATCGGACCATCGCAGAAAGCGGATTTTCAACTATATTTTAGAGCAAGATGAAATCATTTTATTGTATTTCACAAATCGATATGACTTGGATAGTTTTGACCGCTACTTATTTATTGATTGGCAGAATCAGATCTCCTTCCAAAACATTGCTGATTTAAAACGCTGTGAAAGTGAGATTCATGACTAAACATCCTCACACTCAATTCTCAGAAAAATTACTGGGCAGATTTACACATATAGATGCGATTAAAACGCCATCGCCTTTAAAAGCAGTTGCTTACATTATTTTTTTTACAGCAATTATTACTCTTGTTGCATTAATCATCGTGCCTTGGGTACAGACTGCTTATGGCTTTGGACAAGTGACTACCTTAAACCCTAATGATCGCCCACAGCCCATTAATGCGCTGGTTTCTGGCCGCATTAAAAAGTGGTATGTGCAAGATGGCAGCATTGTTAATAAAGATGATCCATTACTGGAAATTGTTGATAATGATGCTGATTTCATTATGCGGCTTGAAGAGAAACGGGATTCATTAAACCGAAATTTATCCTCATCACGACTCATCGCAAATACAGCGCAGTTAGATTTAGATCGTCAAAGATCCCTATTTAAACAAGGATTAAGCTCAGAGCGCACTTATGAACAAGCCAAGATTCAATTAAACCTAAAACTCACAGAAGTCGCAAAGGCTGAGGCAGAATTAAATAAAGCAAAAGTGATGCTCGCTCAGCAAGATATGCAAATAATTCGTGCACCTCGAGATGGCCGTATTGTCGAGGTGCTAGCAGGTGATAATGCGACAACTATTAAACAAGGCGATGTTATCGCACGGTTTGCGCCTTCTGATGTAATGCCTGCAGTTGAATTATTTGTAGATGGTAATGACACGCCTTTAGTTTCAGTAGGCAAAAAAGTGCGTCTGCAGTTTGAAGGTTGGCCTATCGTACAGTTTAGTGGATGGCCTTCTAAGGCGGTGGGCACGTTTGGCGGTATTGTGCATTCGATAGACCCATCCGTTTCTCAAAATGGGCATTTTCGAGTTATGATTGTGCCAGATATGCAAGATGGTCCTTGGCCTAATGACCATTTTTTGCGAATGGGAGCACAGGTGAAAGGCTGGATACTATTGGAAACTGTTCAGCTAGGATATGAATTATGGCGAAATTTAAATAACTTTCCGCCAAAGTTACCTGCCACTCAAACGCTCAAAACGAGGCAAGATTGATGACGCGATTGTTAATAGTGATCAGTTTATTTTTTGCGATGCAGGCACAAGCCAATACAGCGTTAATGCCAGAGGATATTAAGCAGAGCACTGCGCTTCATTATCCTGAAATTTTAGCGGCCGCACAAAAGCAAGCAGCGGCTAAAGCTATCATTCAACAAAAAAGGGGCGCGTTTGATGCTACTGTTGAGCAAAATGCTACAAGTCGTTTAAGCGGGTTTTATGATGGCCAACAAATTGACACACGAGTTGTTCAACCTCTATCTGACTTTAATAGTAACATTTACGGAGGCTATCGAATTTCTGATGGTAATTTTCCTATTTATGAGGATCGACTCATTACGAATAACCAAGGAGAAATTCTTGTTGGAGCGGAACTTTCTTTATTAAGAGATAACATGATTGATGAGCGTCGAGCGGCATTAACTATCGCAAAAATAAAATCAGATACGACTGATATTGATGCCTTTATTACACAGCTAGATATTGAGCTAAAGGCGATAAGTCAATATTGGAGATGGGTTGCTATAGGCAAGCAATTGCAGGTTCTGGAATCAATTTTGGAGTTAATGCAAACCCGACAAAGCGGTCTAGTTCAACGTCACCAAAAAGGCGATATTGCAAAAATTTATTTAACAGAAAATCAACAATATATTACGCAACGTAAAAGTGATATTGTGGAGGCACAGCGTAAGTTTAAAGAAGCTGCATTTGAGTTAAGTTTATTTTACCGCAATGTTCAAGGCGAGCCTATTATTCCTAGTCAGCAGGTTTTACCCGAGGCTTTCCCCCTACCTGAAATGATGAAAGAAGAAGCATTACTCGTTAAATTAATTGATCTGCATCCTGAACTAGCTCGGTTTGAACAAGCGAAATTGGAACAAGAGCAAAATTATGCGCTAGGCGAAAACCAACAATTGCCTAAAGCAGATTTGCAACTTGAGTTTTCAGATGATTTAGGCAGAGGTAATTTATCTCGCCAGCAAGCCGAATCTGTTATTAAGCTTAATGTTTCAATACCTTTGGAGCAAAATTTGGCGAAAGGCAGAATGAGTGAGGCAAAAGCCGAAATAAGGCGCTTAGATTATTTAGAACAATTGCGCAAAGAGCAGCTTCAAACGCAACTTGCCAATTTATTGATGGAACTAAGAGCACGCAATGAAGCTATTGAACTTGCGCAAGAAGAAATAAATTTTGCCGAGCAAATGGAAACTGCCGAACGCAATCGCTTTAGTGCAGGTGGAAGTGATTTCTTTTTAATTAATCTGCGCCAAGAGGCACTAGCAAATGCTAAAATAAAAGAAATTCAAGCTAACACCCAATATCAATTAGCACTTACTAAATTAGATACCTTAACAAGCACCATAACCCTTCCCGAATAAATTTAAAAATGCTTTAAAAAATTTACTTTTAAGCTTAAAGTTTTTTGCTTTGATTTAAATAATAAAACATGCCGGTTTCTTCATTGTAGTCTAGTTTAAGATTACCCTTTAATGTTATGGGTTCATAACTAAAGGCGATTGGCTCATCGGCAAACACCTCTATCATTTGCGTTGGGCTAGCATGGTAATGAAAAGGGCAGCTCATAGGATAAGGGCCAATGAGAAAGTTTCTTTGTTTTTCCGATTGTTCTAAAGGAAACATATAGCCCATTATGGTAACTCTTTTTCCATTTAAATCCGTCACTTGTTTACCATATTCAGGTTTAACAAGGCAAATATCATATCCATCTTCGTCTTTCTGCGTGCAGGATTCATGTTCTCTTGTCGCTCCAAATATTTCCCAAGCAATAGCATCGCCTGTAACCTCTAAAGGTTTCCAATCTTCGATTATATCATTATTGAAAGCCGTTTCTTTTGTTGCGTTTTGAGGGGGCAAAATAGTTATATATATAGCTGCGCATGATAATAAACTGAGAATAATTAGAGCATATTTAATCATCTATTAACTCCGATTCTTCTAATCGAAATGTGATACCTAATTCTTTATCATTTGGTATTGAAAATACCCCAGTAAGCAAAATGGGTTCTCTTGTATAACGAATGCCTTTGCCTGTCATCAATACTTCTACCATATTTCCTGAATGGGAAGGCAGATGGAATTGACAGATATGTGATTGTTTACTTAATAGAAAATGATCATGCTTTTCTGATATTTTTATAGGATACATATAGCCATAAATTGCGACTACTTTATTTTCCATCTTCTGTAATTTTTTGAGCGTTCCTTCATATAAAAATTCACGTCCATTTAATGCTGCATATGCTTCTTCAATTGCAGGCCATGGCAGTGCATTTTCGGCTATAATCTCAAGTGAAGGGTCGCTATATTGCTTGTAGAAATAGACAGTTCCAAAAATAAAGGGGGTTATTGCTAAAAATAAAAGCAAATCCTCTTTATATTTAAAATTTGACCACATAAGCCTTAAGATGATTGTTGCAAGAGAGTGAAAATTTCCGTTTTACTCGCTTGCCAAGCGGGAACCATACTTGCCAACGCCGATGCAATGATAAGCCCTAGCCAAAACCATAAAATGGAGGGTATCAATAACCATCCTGTAAGCGCCAATTCCTGTCCTTTTGATGTGAAAGTGCCCAATGCTTCGATCATTAAATGCCCCATAACGAGACCTATCAAACTTCCCGCCAAAGATAATACTAAGCCTTCCGTTAAAACCAATCTAAACAATACATTACGCGAAGCTCCTAATGTACGGAAAATGGCTAAATCATATTGTCTTTCTCGTATGGAATTAAGCAACGCAATAAACATATTAATCAAAGAAATAGTAATTAATAAACTTGCAAAGAGATATAACGTATCGCTGCCTACACCCAACAAATCGAGCAACCGCGCCATTTCAAATGCAGGACTTGCAGCTTGCATTGAAGTTTGCTGATTAACATAACGCGGAAAACTTATTATTGCAGAGCGGTTACGGTAGGTAACCAGTAACGCGGTAATTTCAAGATTTTCGTTTGCCTTATCTTCATGTTCTGCTTTTAGTTTATGATTGTGGTTGTGATGATGGCCATTATGATCTGATTCTGTAACAGCTTGTTCGTGCGACGATTCATGATGTAAATTCCATACACTTTCTAATGATGTTATAATTAATCGGTCTAATACGGTTCCCGTTTTTTTCAAAACTCCAGTGATGAGATAACGTGAATCATCATGAGTGTGGCCACCTTCCATTAATCCATGGTTTCCCGCAAAGCGATCGCCCAGTTTCAAACCCGTTTTTGTAGCTACTTGGCTGCCTATAACGGCTTGCATTGGCTCTTGCCACATTTTTCCATCAGATAGCGTTGCTGCAAAATGATCGATGTAAGCTGCCTCAGTGCCTATGATACGATGTCCTTGATAGCTATCGCCTAATGATAATGGAATAGCTTGCTTAATATGCGGGTGCTTTTGAATTTTCTGCGCATCTTGGAGTGAAATATTACCTGTAGGAATATCAATCTGTTGCACGGATGATAATATCAACTGAAGCGGGCTTCCTTTTGCCCCTACAACTAAATCAATTCCTACTGAATCGCGATAAAGGCGTTGCTCTAGTTGGTGAGTTAGCAGAATGAGTGAAGTAACCAGCATCACGCCCATTGCCATCATAATAACGGTTAATACTGCACTGAGTGGTTTATATTTAATATAAGCTAAAGCAAGAGAAGCAGTTTTCATCCGCTTTCTCCCAGATTAACAATTTGCTGATTTGAAAAATGTGTTTTTACTCGCTTATCATGCGTTATAATCATTAAAGCTGCTCTACATGTTTGTGCCTCTTGCTCTAATAAGCTTAATACGGATTGGCAGTTGCTATCATCCAAAGCAGAAGTTGGTTCATCGCATAAAATCCATTTTGGGTTTCCAATTACTGCACGAGCCACAGCAAGCCTTTGCGCTTCTCCCATGCTTAATGTGGAAGCTTTTTGTTGCGCCTTTGATTCGAGGCCCAATCTACTAAGCGTTTTAATGAGCTTTTCTGATTCTATATGTTTATTGGCAAATTTTAATCCTAATTGTACATTCTGCACCACTGTTAATGGTTTAATTAAATGATGGTTTTGAAAAATAATGCCTAAATTTTGCCCTCGAAAGTCATCAATTTCTCCAACGCTTTTAGCATATAATGATTGGTTATCATATTTTACATCACCCGAAAATGGCATCAATAGCCCAGCTATTATTGCTAATAACGTTGTTTTTCCACTGCCAGATGGGCCTAACACCAGCATCTTCTTTTCTGCTTCTAATGAAAAAGATAGAGATTGAATGATAGGAGTATTCTGTCTTAAAAAACTAATATTCTCAATTTCGAGCATGTACGAATCTCCATTGCATTCTGCTTTCAAACCATGTTATTTTATAACATATTTATGCTGTAAACAAGAGAGCACGATGCAAGAATGTATATCCCATGATGACTGTATAGCAAAAGCTTTGCACAAAGCTGAGTTATTGTGCGATGACAAAAAGCTACGCTTCACCCAAATTCGGCGCAAAGTGTTGGAATTAGTATGGAAAAAACACTTTCCTATTAAAGCTTATGATATTTTGGAAGAGCTTAAAGGCGGTAGATATTCTGCAACACCCCCTACCGTGTATCGCGCATTGGAGTTTTTACAGACAAATCGATTAGTGCATAAATTACATCAGAATAATGCTTATATAGGATGCATTCACCCTTTAGAACAACATTTATGCCAAATTTTGATATGCGAAAATTGCGGCTGGGCGCAGGAGAGCTGCAATAAAGAGACGGCTGATGCTATTGATCAACTTGTGCAAAAGCATCATTTTACTCCTCAATCTAATGCAATTGAATTATCAGGATTTTGCGCAGATTGTACAAACTAAATAAATGCATAGAGCATTTTAAAAATAGAAAAACCAAATAACTACGCAGCATTTTAACCAAAACCATAATTGGTTAAAACCTTCAATTTTATAAATTGCATTCCAAATTAAAATGCTATATTATAACATTTCAATTTGATTGTTCATTATTCTATAGCTGAGGATACACCCTCCGCTCCTGGAGTCAGCCTTTGCTGTAGATAAATTCATTGATATGAAAAAGAATTTTTTTGTTCAGTTTATTCTTGCAGTTTTTGTAGTTGTTTTGCTTGGGCTTGGTCTGCATGTTTTTGACAGTCCAAATTCAAACCATGAAGCCCCTCATAACTTGGGTGTAGGACTCATTGGAATGGCTGTTGTCATTTTATGGTTTCATCATTGGTTTGCTGCCAAGCTACTACGGTTTTCCACAATCATCCTAGTGGTGATAGCATTTATGGCTGAACCTCTTCTCCATGTTTTTGGCATACCTCATCCTGAAGGATTGTGGTTACCATTACTCGAAGGAGGTGCTGTCGTAAGTGCGTTGGCAAATTACTGGAACCGCATTCGAGCGACGCTTGATAGCTGGTTTCGAAAACTGCGTAATAGATTGCTAAAAACCCCGCCTTGACAATGTTCACGGTGGGGTTTTTACAATTACATATAAATGCATAAAAAATGCAGCTCAAACTTCAAATATATTACAGTGAACTAATTTCTGGATTATTGGAATCATTTTGCATTTTACTGGCTGTATATTTTATAACGTGAGAACTCGTGCTTGATGGTTTTCTATCTAATATAATTTTACGAATCTTCTCTTCTATTCGGCTTTTGGGTGCAGAAGCTATTGCTACTTCGTCACCAATTAATTCCACATCAGCAACTTCGCGCAAAGTAGTTCCGGCTTCAGCATAGCGTTCATCTGAAATCGAAATTTCCATGGGTCATATTCATCGAGATTTTTGTTCTGAAGTTGGAGCACAAGCAGCAGGGTTGCCCACCACCGATACAAAAGTGGTTTTAATTGGTGCTGGTGCGCTTGGTTCTCAGCTAGCAGACACGCTTGTAGTATAGTGAAATACCGAGTCTATATCTTCCGTCTTCATGAACTATCTCCAAACTTTCGCAGTTTTAGCATCAAATAGATTCACTTTGCATTTGAAGAGATATTTGATTGATTCGATGTGTTTGCGATCAGCGTCAGAGTAAACTCCTATGTATATGCTTAGAAGTTTGGGGAACTCTTTCTTTCCATATTTGGCAGCTGCAGGAGTTGTGCGTATGCTCAATGCCGCAAGTGGCGCACACGCCGCGGCTCTTGCAGGATGCTCTCTGAATGTGTTAGAAACTAAGGAATCAGTGGCGGGCGGAGAAACTTTCGCAACCTAGAAGGAGATGGAATCCAACCGATTGTATTATAATATAATTACCAAATTATATCCAATCATTTCCACCTAAATAGTTAAATCATGACAGCCGATTACCTTGATAACCATAACGTTATAGTTTATGGTTCGTCATATGAAATATAATATACTTACAGATAAAAAGAGTCAGCTAGATAGCTTTCGGCCGATGCCGGATGCGCTGCTGCGCAATTTAGATGATTGGTTTCGAGTTGAGCTAACCTATACTAGTAACGCAATCGAAGGAAATACGCTCACTCGTCGCGAAACTGCATTAGTTGTAGAAAAAGGCCTGACCGTCGGCGGCAAATCTCTGACAGAACACTTAGAGGCAAGCAACCATGCGCAGGCACTCGATTGGGTAAAGGAGCAAGTGATTAGGAAACCTTCTGGTCTAACCGAAAGCGACATACTTCATATTCACAACGTTATTCTGAAAGGTATAGATGATGATAATGCGGGGCATTATCGATCAGTGCCTGTGCGTATTTCAGGTTCGGCGGTGGTATTACCAAACTCACGAAAAGTGCCTGACCTGATGCAGGAATTTAAGGACTGGTTTGGGCAATATGAAGAACTACATCCTATCGAATTTGCTGCGGAAGCACATTATCGATTGGTGACAATACACCCTTTCGTGGATGGCAATGGGCGTACTGCCCGCTTGCTCATGAATATGTTATTGCTAATGCTTGGTTATCCTCCAGCCATTATTCGCAAACGAGATCGACTGGCTTATATTGGTTCGTTAGAGCAGGCGCAATTAGGCGGCTCGAAAAATGACTATCTAAAAATTATTACCCAGGCCGTGAATCGCTCGCTGGATATTTATCTTAAGGCAGCAAGGGGAGA
Organism: uncultured Alphaproteobacteria bacterium; assembly: GCA_963837025.1. GTDB lineage: Bacteria > Pseudomonadota > Alphaproteobacteria > Rickettsiales > JALZUV01 > JALZUV01. Next base: position 577,521 of record CAWILT010000002.1, on the reverse strand, counting down.
AGATGCGTCACCAGAAGAAAATGATGAGCTGTTGAAAATAGGCGAGTTGGCCAAGGCAGTTGGAGAAAGCAATTCGACGATACGACATTGGACGAAAGAAGGGCTTCTCCACGTAAGCGAAGTCACAGATTCAGGCTATCAACTCTATGCGCGCAACATGATTGAGCGAATTGGCCGCATCCATGAACTCAAGGAACAGCGGCTAACACTTCAGGAAATTAAACTACGAATTGCATAGTCGTTTGGATTTGTTTCTAAGAAAGACGCGGCGCACGCTTTCCAAGTCCCCCTCGCAAATGGCCAACAGAGAACATTCGCTAATTTAAGCTAAATTCTCTCTCTTTTTGCATTCTCTAGGGGGATCTGTATCGGGAGTTTATCGCGTCAGTAGCGCCAGTGGCGCGCCTCTCACAAATCATCTAAACTATTGATATATAATAATAAAATCAGTGGCGGAGGGACGGGGATTCGAACCCCGGAAGGAGTTGCCCCCTTGCTAGTTTTCAAGACTAGTGCATTCAACCGCTCTGCCATCCCTCCACGGCAATCTAGCTAGCAGCTAAACTGGCACTCGACAAGTGTAAATTTACATTATGCTTTTTTCAAAAATTCGGTGCGCAGCACAATCGTTGATTTGCCGATACGGCACTCCACTTCATCGGCGTTGGCGGTAAGCGCGATGCGGGGCACTTTAGTACCGCGTTTGAGGTTGAGGGACGAGCCTTTAACTTTTAAATCGCGAATCAAGGTTACGGCATCGCCATTATTTAGCGGGTTGCCGTTGCTGTCTTTTGCATCGTTGGTCATAACATTCCTTTGGTTGCCTATGGAGCGGGGTTTGGGTTTTGCTCATGCACCTTTTGAATCTCGCTTATGCAGGCATCAGGCAGGGTGATGTTAGCTGTAGCGATATTTTCTTTTAGCTGCTCCATACTTGTCGCGCCGATGATTGTACTGGTTACGAAAGGCTGCTGGTTAACATAAGCTAGCGCCATTTGCACTGGCGATAAATTATATTTTTCGGCGATGGCACAATAGTCTTTCGCAGCCAATCGGGCGCGGTCGTTTAAATAGCGCGTAAAATGATCAAACAGTGTTAAACGGCTATTTTCAGGCCATTTGCCATCATTATATTTGCCGGTAAGCATACCAAATGCAAGTGGCGAATAAGCCAGCAAACCACATTGCTCGCGAATGGAAATTTCAGCGCAACCTATCTCATAGGTGCGATTGAGTAAATTATAAGGGTTTTGTACCGATTGAATGCGGGGCAAGCCTAATTCACGCGCTAAGCGTAGACATTCTGCCATTCCCCATGGCGTTTCGTTCGAAAGACCGACATGGCGAATTTTTCCTTGTTTTACGAGTTCATTCAGCGCTGAGAGCGTGGTTTCAAGTGCGATTGCATCGTCATTCTCTTTATGTTGATATCCTAACTGGCTGAAATAATTGGTCGCTCTATCGGGCCAATGGAGCTGATATAGGTCGATATAATCCGTTTTTAAGCGCGTTAAACTAGCTTCAATTGCTTGCATAATATGGTCGCGCGACAGGCGCGATTCCTCCCCGCGAAACCAACGCATGCCAGAGCGGCCTACTACCTTACTTGCTAGCACCACCTTATCGCGCTTTTTAGATTCAGCGAACCAATTGCCGATAATGGTTTCGGTTGAGCCTTGGGTTTCTTGTTTAGGCGGTACGGCGTATAGCTCGGCGGTATCGAAAAAATTGATGCCCTGTTCGAGAGCATAATCCATTTGTTCGAACCCCTCAGATTGGGTATTTTGTTCACCCCAAGTCATGGTGCCTAAGCAAATGAGGCTAACATCTAAATCGGTATTTCCTAATTTATTCGTTTGCATAGTAAATCCTTAATTTCGTTTAAACACCGTGACAATTTCATGAAATGGCAGAAAATTTCAATTCCGTAAGATAGTTGTAACATAGCTTTGTTATAGTCATTTTAGAAATAAAAAATCATATGTAACAGATATTAAAAATTCAGGGTGGGACATGAAATATAGCGAAAATAAAGAGCATCAAATTACGGTGGCTTGGGATACGACAGAAGGAAAGCGAAGGTTATTTGAATCGCGCTATAATAAAGATTTCTTCGAGCTAGCCCATCGCTTTCAACCGCAGATGAAGCCTACTTTTTGTGGTGTGGCCAGTGCGGTTACGGTGTTAAATGCTTTGCGGCTTAAAACAGGCTTGCGTATTGATTCTGGATTAGAAGTGCAAGCACCTGCTGTTAAAGGTGGCGATACCATGCATTATAACAGCTATTCACAAATGACGTTTTTGAATGAAGATACCGATCGTGTGAAGCCTCGCGCTTGGGTAGAAGGTATTACCGTTGCCTGCGAAACGACGGGGGATGTGGTGTTTGAGCCTGGTTTAAATTTAGAAGAGCTGGCTTCTAAATTAAAATTATATTTACTCAATGTTCAAGTGATGCGCGCTGACATTACACAAGAGCCAAAAACAAGTAGGGAAAACCCCCTTACCCGTTTTCGCCATAATTTAATGGCTTATTTAAATGATAAAAACACGTTCATCATTGCCAATTATCATGGTCGTACCATAGGTAAAAATGTGGGCGGACACTTTTCGCCCATTGCAGCTTATCATGAGGCAACCGATAGTTGCTTAGTGTTGGATGTGGCAGGCCACAAACATCCGTGGTTTTGGATCAATATTGCCGATTTATATCATGCGATGGCTGCTAAAGATGGCGCTCAAACACGCGGATATTTGTTAGTGTCCGATAAGTTGCGCCACTAAAGCAAATTACCTGATTGCGATGACACATCATCGTTAGACAACAGGCCACCTAAGTTTTTACCACCCAGCAGGTGCACATGAAAATGTGCTACGGTTTGATTGGCATCGCCCGCGTGATTGGTGATAAGACGATAACCCGATTCAACTAAATTTTCCTGCTGTGCAACGTGCTGTACGGCTTCAAAAAAATCTGCCACCTGATCCGGAAATCGCTGCACAAAATCATCAAATGAAGTCGCTTTGCATTTAGGAATGATTAATAGATGTGAAGGTGCCGCCGGTGAAATATCGCGAAAAGCCATCGCCGAATCATTTTCAAAAAACACATCGCATGGAATTTCACCACGCAAAATTTTAGCAAAAATATTCGCTTCATCGTAGGTCATTGAAAGCTCCGTATCGAAATTTTATATCCATGTTGGTAACATAGTTTTACTGTAAACAAAAAGGAGTTTCCTCATGGATACACATATTTTTATCGCCGATAGTGAAAGTGCGACGCTTTATATTAATAAAGGTCCCAAAGATGCGCTAACACAAAAATCTGAAAAAGATTTTGATTTCAAGCAAGGCGATGCTGACATTCAGCAAGGTCAAACCGACACTAAATCAACAAGTTTTAATGTGCTTCAATCGTACGAAAAACCAACCAGTGAAGAAGAAAAGCAGCGTGAAGAAATTGCGCGCGATATGTGCGAAATGTTACATATGCAACATAAGAATATGCGCCGTTTAATCGTGGTTGCTCCACCGCAAATGTTGGGTGAGCTACGTAAGTATTATTCGCACCAGGTAAAAGATTTAATTGAAACCGAAGTAGATAAAAACCTCACTAATTTTTCAGTAAATGAATTACCCGATCATTTAGAAGAATATATTGCCATTAAAACCAGCGATGATTTTGATCGTGAACGAGCCAAGCAATTCACAGCAACTTAAACTAAATTATTTCGCAGAATTTTGAAAAGTCAGGACGTGGGCTGCGGCCATAGAGTGAAGATTCTAGGCCGTAGCCTATATTGCATAAAAAATTCGATTTGATTTTTGTGCCTTTAAAAAAGGCTTCATCCACTTTAGCATTATCGAAGCCCGACAATGCACCTGTATCAAGGCCTAATGCACGAGCTGCAAGAATGAAATACCCACCTTGCAAGCTTGAATTGCGAAACGCTGTATCTTCAATTAATTTTTGGTTTCCAACAAACCAACTTTTCGCATCGGCATGGGGAAATAGTTCGGGCAGATGTTCATAAAATTCCATATCCATACCCAAAATGGCGCATACTGGTGCGGTTTCAACTTTCTTTGCATTGCCTTCAGCAATAGCAGGCATTAGCTTTGCTTTAGCCGCATCCGATTTCACAAAAATGATGCGCAAAGGTTGTGTGTTAGCCGAAGTAGGGCCCATTTTCGTTAAGTCATAAAGCTGCGTCAGCAACGCATCAGATACATCCTTATCCTCCCAGCCATTATACGTACGGCCTTCATTAAATAGTCGGTCTAAGGTTTTTTGATCTAGGCGGTTGCTCATGATTCACTCTTTCTATTTTTTTTCTCATCTAAGCCACTAAGGCCTTCACGCTTTTGTAATTCGCGCATAATTTGCTTTGGTTTAATATCCATATCTGCCCATAACACGCATATATGATAGAGCAAATCGGCTGATTCTTTAATTGCCTCTTTTTTATCATCTTGCACGGCGGCTAATGCGAGTTCTACCGCTTCTTCACCCACTTTTTGGCAAATTTTTTCGCGGCCACGGTTTACTAATTTTACCGTATAAGAGTTTTCATCTTTAGATTCGATGCGGGTTTTGATGGTGGTCATCAACACATCGAGTGTTTTAAATTTGCTCATGCTATCTCTCTTACTGCAATTGCTGCATCCTGCATAGCTTGCTTAGCTTGTGCAATAGAAACTTCGCCAAAATGGAAGATTGATGCGGCGAGTACCGCCGAGGCTCCCCCCAATTTAACGCCATCGATTAAATGCTGCACATTGCCCACCCCGCCTGAGGCAATAATGGGCACATTAACTGCGCTGCTAATGGCGCGCATCATCGGAATGTCAAAACCTGATTTTGTGCCATCTTTATCCATTGATGTAACAAGCAACTCACCCGCACCAAACTCCACCATTTTCTTAGCCCATTCCACCGCATTTAAGCCGGTAGCATTGCGCCCGCCATGGGTAAAAATTTCGAATGAACTGCCAACGGCTTTTGCATCAATAGCCACCACAATGCATTGACTACCGAAAGCTTGCGCTGCTTCGCGTACAAATTCAGGATTATGCACGGCCGTGGTGTTGATACTTACCTTATCGGCGCCCGCATTTAACAGGGTACGAATATCTTCCAATTTACGAACACCACCGCCCACGGTAAGCGGCAAAAAGCATTGGCTAGCTACGCGCTCAACCATATCATATAAGGTATCGCGTTTTTCATGGCTGGCACCAATATCGAGAAAACAAAGTTCGTCAGCACCTTGTGCATCGTAGCGTTTGGCTTGCTCCACCGGATCGCCTGCATCGCGCAAGCCTACAAAATTGATGCCTTTAACGACGCGGCCATTATTCACATCTAAACACGGAATGAGGCGGATTTTAAGCATGGCTTATGATTCCAAAATCTCGCGAGCGGCGGCAATATTCATTCCTTCATAGAGCGCACGGCCAACAATTGCGCCTGCGATACCTTGCGCTTTTTCCGATCGAATTTTCTTTAAATCTTCTAAATTGGATACACCACCCGATACGATGATGGGAATGGTTACCGCTTGCGCCATTTTGAGTGTGGCTGTTAAATCAGGCCCTTGCATCATACCATCGCGCTCAACTGCGGTGTGAATAATTGCCGCGACGCCGCAATCTTCGAACTGCTTCGCTAATTCAATGGCATTCACGCCGCTATCATGCGCCCATCCATCGGTGGCAACATTTTCGCCTTTAGTATCAATGCCCACCGCAATTTGGTTGGGGAAAGCTTTGCACGCTTCCATTACTAATTGTGGATTTTGCACGGCTATGGTGCCTAAAATAACGCGATCAATACCGGTGCTTATCCAATGCGAGATATTATCCATTGTACGAATGCCGCCGCCCAGTTGAATTTTGCTTTTTACCGCACCACGAATGAGGGTTACCACTTCACGATTTATGGGTTTGCCAGCAAAAGCGCCGTTCAAATCAACCAAGTGCAACCAACCACAGCCTGCTTGAGCAAAGCGTTTAGCAGGGGCGATGGGATCGGTATCAAACACGGTAGATTCCTCCATCAACCCTTGTTTAAGGCGCACGCATTGGCCATCTTTTAAATCAATTGCTGGATAAAGGTTCATCTTAACGTTCCAATGTTTTGGAGTAGAAAAAGCCTGCCACCATGCGGCCATTTATCATTTCATAATAGGGAAGCTCACCCCATTTGACAAAGCCGTGGCTTTCATAAATTTCAATCGCACGGGTTTGGGTTTCGCGCACTTCGAGCGTAATCACGCGAAAGCCGTGGCGCTTGGCTTCGGCCTCAGCCTCATTTAGCAAACCTACCGCCATGCCATGGCCACGCGCCCAAGGAGCCACAAAATGATTTGAAATGCGCACTCTAAAAGCCTGACTCTGTTTACTGGATGCGGGTTTGACTAGCTGAATGGCTCCGGCAATTGTACCATCAATGCGACCCACAAAAAGCTCGCGCCCAGGAACAATCATCACCCCACGCCAGTAGGATTCCAGCACTTCACGCGCAGGAGCAGTGTTCCAATTAAAGCCAATGCCGTCGCGAATCGCCTCTTCTGTGGCTTCACATAGCGTGTCTTTATCGGCGCGTTTAAACTCACTAAGTTTTTCTATTTTAAGAGGCATAGGATGTTTTTAAGAAGTTTTCGATTAAGCGCAAGCCAGTCTTTTGACTCTTCTCTGGATGGAACTGCGTAGCAAAGATATTATCACGCGCAATGGCTGCCACAATTTCGGCGCCATATATCACGGTGGCTGCTGTTACTGGCTCGGTTGGTACGCAGTGGAAGCTATGTACAAAATAGGCATGATCGCCTTGTTCAATCCCTCCGAAAAGAGGGTGCTGTTGTTTAATTTGAAGCTCGTTCCACCCCATGTGGGGTATTTTTAAACGATTATCACTAAGTGTTTCCGACAATGACTGTACTTCGCCTTTTATCCAACCCAACCCTTGGGTAATGCCATGTTCGCAACTGCGCTCAAATAGCATTTGCATGCCGACACAAATACCTAAAAATGGCGTTTTTTGCTGCAAAACTTTTGTTTCCAGTGCTTGCTGCATACCATTAATCGCTTGCAGCCCTTTCATGCAGCTAGAATAAGCGCCTACACCTGGCAAAATAATATGCGTGGCCGCATCAAGCGCATCGGCGGTGCGGGCAAGGATAATATTTGCATCTGGCTTAGCGACAAAGCGCACTGCCTTTTCAACCGAATATAAATTACCAGAACCCACATCGATAATGGCGATGCTAATCATTATCGTGCGCTTGCTAACCAGTTATCATAAAAGCGGCGCTTTGCTGCTAGTTCTGATTCGCCCGATACCACATCGGATAAAATATAACCTTTGCGGCGTAATTTATTTGCACGCCACTCATTGCCGTCAAACCCAACGAGCACTCGCACGCCGAGCTCAACAACGGTGGCTGTTACAAAACCAAGCCCTAGCGCACCCGACATATTGATAAAAAATGCCCAAACCGCTAATACGGCTAACCCATAAATCCATAAACCATTAAAAAGACACCAAAAACCGTGAAACACAAATCCCCATACTGAGAAATGTTCTTCAACAAATTCAGCCGTTTCGTGCGGCATATCGTCTTTAGGGTTAATAAAAACCGCGTATAATTTTGTTGATTGACGTCCAAACATATTAACCTTCTAACGTGCCTTTCGTGGATGGCACTGCATCGCGTGCGCGCGCATCAAATTCAACCGCTTCACGTAATGCCCGCGCTAATGCTTTAAAGCAGGATTCAATAATGTGGTGGTTATTAACGCCATATTTGGTTTCAATATGCAAGGTTGCACCTAGTGCGAAGGCAAACCCTTGAAACCATTCTTTAAATAATTCGGTATCCATTTCGCCCAATTTATCGCGTAAAAAATCGACCTTCCAAACCAAATAGGGGCGACCCGAAATATCAATCGCACATTGGCTCATCGTTTCATCCATCGGCAAAAGTCGTTGGCCGTAACGTTTAATTCCACGGCGCTCACCTAGAGCTTTTTTGATTGCAGTGCCTATTGCAATGCCGCTATCTTCGGTCGTATGATGGCCATCAATATGCAAATCGCCCTGCACACGCACGGTGATATCAATCAAACTATGCTTTGAAAGCTGCTCCAGCATATGGTCGAGAAAGCCAATGCCCGTTTTAATATCATAGGCACCCGTACCATCAAGATTTACCTCTGCTGAGATTTTAGTCTCATTCGTATTACGTTCAATTTTCGCCGTTCTCATGGTGCTCTTTTACGGCAAGATGGCATACATTACCACTTAAAACTACTGCGCGAGGGGATGATTATTTAAAAATTCGATGGTTTTTTGAACTACCATCAAACGATCAAATGTTATATGACCATCTGCATCAATACTCATCATTTCCTTAGGTTCATTCGCCGCTTGAAATAAGGTTACGCCATGATGATGCGGCACAATGCGATCGCGTTGGTTATGAATAATCAGCAGTGGTTCGTTCACTTGTTTTATTTTTGACATTGAATCAAACCTATCTTTAATCAAATAACGCGTTGGAATATACCAGTGAATATCTGCGGCACGCTGCCAAAGCGAGGTAAAGGGTGCCTCAAGAATAATAGCTCTGGCTTCTATTTCGGTTGCCATTTGAATTGCAGGGCCAGTACCGATTGATTCACCGTAAAGAATAATTTGGTTTTCGTGCAAGCCGTTACGTTTTAAATAAGCAAGTGCGGCGCGCGCATCTTCATAAAATCCTTGCTCACTTGGGCTGCCGGTTGAGCTGCCATAGCCACGCCATTCTAAGGCCAGCACTCCAAAGCCAGCTTGTTGATAGGCATTATAAACTTCGCGCCTATCGGCAATATTTCCAGCATTTCCGTGAAAATGTAAAATTGTAGGCATATCAGGCTTAGCGGGCATCATCCACGCCACTAATTGTGTGTTATCGGCAGCTGTGAGTATAATCGCCTCAGCCGGCACACCATATTCCGTTGGAGTCAAAAGTGTGCGGTTTGGAAAATACATCAGCTTGCGTTGCGTGAAATACATCGCGGCAACGAGTGCACAATAAATGACTAAGGCTTTAAATAAATACGAAAAAATAGTCGACATAGTTTGTTCGATTGCACTTGAGGTTTGGGTGGGTTAGGTTTTAGCTCATGTTATTATCAATGTTAATAGTAAGTTATATTCTGGTCATCTTAATGCTTATCGTGTTTTGGTTGGATGCGACACGTTTTATCATACCAAATTGGCTGGTAGGAATTGTATTAGCACTCTATCCCCTTTATTTAGTGGCTTCACCTGCCCCTATCGATTGGATTACCGCTTTAGGCATAGCAGTGATTGCTTTTGCGATTGGTTTAGCATTATTCGCTGCAAATGTTATGGGTGGCGGGGATGTCAAATTATTAACTGCTTGCTGTTTATGGGTGGGGTCGCCTCATATTCTTGATTATATTCTCTACACTGCGGTGATGGGTGGGGCCATTTCCATTCTATTGCTAATAGGTCGTCCCGTGTCTGCTTATAGCTATGTACGCATTTTTCCCAAACGCGAAATACCCCGTGTTTTGGAAAAAGATGCACCTTTACCTTATGGTTTAGCTATTGCAGGGGGTATTCTTATTTTACTTTATCAACAAAAAATTCCCGCTTTGGGATTAGGCTTTACACTATGAGCATGATGCAATCGACTAACCCCGCTAATGGAAAAGTTATTTGGCAAAAACAGAGTCATAGCGTGGCTGATGTGGATGCGGCAATTACCATAGCACGCCAAGGTTTTTTAAAATGGTCGCGTTTGAGTTTGAGCGAACGGCTTGAACCTATTGAACGCTACCGCGATTTATTGGCTAATTATAAAGATAAAATAGCCCAAGCGATTGCTCAGGAAACGGGCAAGCCTTTGTGGGATGCGAACGGCGAAGCGGCAGCGATGGTTGGCAAAATCAATATCTCTTTAAAGGCTTACAATGAACGCACAGGCGAAAAAACCTTTGATATGGGCGGCAGTTTAACCGGCCATTTGAGTCATCGCCCGCATGGCGTGATGGCGGTATTTGGGCCTTATAATTTCCCTGGGCATTTGCCTAATGGCCATATTATTCCCGCACTCATAGCTGGTAATGTGGTGGTATTCAAGCCGAGCAATATGACCCCCATGGTGGGCGAGATGATGGTGCATTTAATGCATGAAGCGGGCATTCCTAATGAGGTAGTGCAACTCGTGCAAGGCGAACGCGAAATTGGCGAAGCATTATCAAAACATGCTCAAATTGATGGGCTGCTCTTTACGGGGTCAACGCATGTTGGCACCTTATTAAATAAACAATTGGCACCGCATCCTGATAAAATTCTTGCACTTGAAATGGGTGGCAATAACCCGCTGATTGTGTGGAATGCAGAATCAGCAAAGGCGGCGGCTTATCATACCGTATTATCAGCATTTATCTCAACGGGTCAGCGTTGCACCTGTGCGCGCCGGTTGATTTTGCCCCTAGGGGATGAAGGCGACGCGGTGCTTGAAGCGCTCATACCTATGGCGCAAAACCTGGTGACTGGCGCTTATGATTCTAAGCCGGAGCCTTTTATGGGCCCGCTCATACGATTAAAAGAGGCGCAAGATATTATCAAAGCACAAGAAGAGTTAGCTAAAACAGGCGGTAAAATTCTTCTCAAATCGACGATGCCGCGTGAAGGGTTGCCGTTTATTACCGCTGGTATCATGGATGTAACAGCAGTTAATAATCGTCAGGATATTGAATTCTTTGGCCCATTCCTGCAAGTGATTCGTGTGAGCAATTTTGATGATGCGATTGCCGAGGCCAATAATACATCTTATGGATTATCGGCAGCAATTTTCACACAAGATAAGGCGCTTTATGAGCGTTGTTTGTTAGAATTGCGCGCAGGTTTGATTAACTGGAATCGTCAGACTACGGGTGCATCGGGCGCCTTGCCTTTTGGCGGAATAGGCATTTCAGGCAACCATCGACCAGCCGCTTATTACGCTGCTGATTATTGTGCATATCCGGTATCCAGCGTGGAAAGCGAAGTGCTGGATATTCCCGAAGTACTAAATGCTGGAATCACCTTGTAAATGGTGGCGATTGAAATAAATTTTGATGGGTTGGTTGGGCCAACCCACAATTATGCAGGTTTAAGCTTCGGCAATTTAGCATCGGAGCAAAATTTAGGTTCGGTTTCCCGCCCAAAAGCAGCGGCTTTGCAAGGGTTAGAAAAAATGAAATTTGTGGCAGGCTTAGGGTTGGTGCAAGGATTATTGCCACCGTTAAAACGCCCTAATTTAAGCCTACCGCGAGAGCTTGGATATTCAGGCGATGATAAGCACGTATTGCAGCAAGTAATTGCCCAAATGCCACAATTATTGCCCAGCATTTATTCCGCCAGCAGCATGTGGGTGGCCAATGCCGCTACAGTTACCCCTAGTTGCGATGCAAAAGACGGGCATGTGCATTTTACAGCCGCTAATTTAGTCACGCATTTGCATCGCACTATTGAAGCGCATGAAACTGCCGCTAACCTTGCGCGCATTTTTAATGATGAAGAGTATTTTTCGCATCACACTCCCTTGCCCGCTCAGCGCAGTTTTGGGGATGAAGGTGCGGCTAATATTATGCGCTTCACAAAGCAACATAGCGCGCAAGGTTTAGAAGTGTTGGTATATGGCGAAAACACCCAACGTTATCCAGCACGCCAAACCAAACTTGCTAGCGATTTTATTCTTAAACGCCACACCGTTAAAAATGCGCTGACTGTACAGCAAGCATCGAAAGCTATTGATGCGGGAGTTTTTCACAATGATGTCATAGCCGTGGCAAATGAAGATACCTTATTTTATCACGAGCACGCATTTGAACAGGGTGAAGCAGCAGTCGATGCGATGGAGCAAGCATTTGGACACGCTATCACCCACTTAAAAGTGTTGGAAAGTGAAGTTTCCATTCCGATGGCGGTGCAAACCTATTTATTTAATTCACAATTAATTACGCTACCTGATAGTAGCATGGCAATTATTGCACCTACAGAAAGCCAAGAAAGTAGTGCGGTGAAAAAATTGTTAACCCGCTTTGTTGAAGCTGATAGTAATCGCTTACAAGCGGTGCATTATTTGAATTTGCGCGAAAGCATGCGCAATGGCGGTGGCCCTGCGTGTTTGCGGTTACGCGTCGTATTAACCGAAGCTGAACTGCAAGCGATGCATCAAGGCGTGATATTTGATAATCGTTTATATGATCATTTGGGCAATTGGATAGAGCGCCATTATCGCGATACATTATCAGTGCCTGATTTGCAGGATATTGCATTATTGGCGGAATCCACTAAAGCTCATACCGAATTAGAACAAATTTTAGGTTTTTCCACGTAAGGATATATTATGGAAGCAGTACTAAAAAGCGCCCTTAAAGCCGTAGATGATTTACGCGCACCTGGTATGATAAAATTATTTTTAATGTGCTTAGTGTTAACGGCGCTAGCTGCTGCACTCGTTATTTCTTTAGGCATATGGGGTGCACAAATTTGGATTGCCCCTACCCTTGCTGCCAGCGATTCATGGGGATGGGCAGGATGGATTGTTGATTTCTTCGTATGGGGTGCTTTGGTGGCCATATTAGTTTTGCCTATGTTTTTAGTTTTTTGGTCGCTAATGATTTTTATCGCTAGCTTTTTTGATGAGCATATTGCTCGCAAGATTGAAGAATTTCGCTATCCACAAATGGCTATGGGAACCGACCAACCTTTTTGGCGTGAAGTGCGACAGGATATCTTATTTATCATCAAAACAATCTTACTAAATGTGGTATTGTTGATTCCGATTTTTTGGCCATTTTGGCCGATATTATTTCCTGCGTTGAATGCCTATTTGCTTGGCACCTATTTCTTTATGATGGCGGGTGGTCGCCATGTGGGAAAGCAAGAAGCGCGCGTTGCCGCACGCAAACATCGCCTCAAAGTAATGGGTGCAGGATTGCTCATCGTGCTTGCTTCAGGCATTCCAATAGTCAATTTAGTTGTTCCTTTTTGGGGTGTGGCGATGATGGTGCATCTCTATCATCATCTCGAAAAGCCACCTATTGTTGAGCAGCTTGAACAGGTTTAAAGCTTTTGAATAAACAGAATATGGCTGTTGCTATATTTGCGAACATCTAAAATTTCCAGCCCTTTTGGAACTTTAATTTCATCTTTTACGCCTTGCTCCAAAACAATAGCGGTATCGGCATGAATCCATCCACCATCTAGCGCAGTTTTGAGCGATTTGCGCCCTAAATTTGTGTCGTAGGGTGGATCTAAAATAAGCAAATCGTAAGGTTTGGGTGCTGCGGGTAATTGGCTAGAATCAGCACGCAAAAGTGTTGAATTTTCCTGCTCCTTAAATTGCGCGATGTTGAATTCTGCTGCTTCCAGCGAGATACGGTTTTTATCGACGAAGGTCACGTGCGATGCCCCGCGCGAAAGTGCCTCAAGCCCCATCGCGCCTGAGCCGCAAAATATATCGGCGACACGACCTTTTAACACTTGTTTATCACCATATTCGCCATGCTGCAAAATATTGAAAATCGCCTCGCGTGAACGGGCAGTGGTAGGGCGCACCTCCTTACCTTCGGGTGCTTCGATGCGCCGTCCGCGATGTTTGCCTGAAATAATTCGCATTGCCATAATTTAGCCTAACCGCATCGAGCGGCAAATCCTAGTTAAGTTACTTTTTGCAAGGCACCAGATGCTAAATCGCCTAGCTGATGTCCTCCATACGCTACACGAATAAGGCGGCTTACCGGATGGTCAAAAAATTCAAACACACGGCGAATTTCACGATTCTTACCTTCCGTTAGCGTTACATGAAGCCAACTGTTGCGTCCTTTCTTCTCAATTACGGTTCGTAGCGGGCGATAGCTAATGCCATCAATTTTAATACCTTTGGTAATGCGCGCTAATGTATCTTTAGTAGGGCAACCATAAACACGCACGCGGTAAACACGTTTAAGCGCGGTTGAGGGCAGCTCCATTTCGCGTTTGAGCGCACCGTTATTTGTCATCAGCAACAGGCCTTCTGAGTTATAATCGAGGCGGCCAATGGGATGCAGTTGTTGAAATTCCTCTGGCAAATAATCGTAAATAATGGGGCGTCCTTGGGGGTCGGAATTAGTAGTCATAACCGCGCGCGGCTTGTGGAACAACCATAGGCCTGCATCTTTTGGAGCAGACAATGGTTTGCCATCAACCTCCACCAGCTGCGCCTCGGTTATGGTGATGGCGGGGCTATCAATCACCGCGCCATCAATCGCGACACGGCCTTGCTCAATCCAACGTTCGGCTTCGCGGCGTGAGCATAAACCGCTGGCGGCGATGGCTTTGGCAATGCGCATGGTGAATTCTTCTCTATTTATTAATGTATTCTAACAGTATTTCATGAAATTGAATCACTCTGATTCTATACAGCGGGCGCATGATAGGCTAGAACATTATTATGGCAAAAATTAGTGCAAGTTATGCGTGCAATCAATGCGGCAATGTTACCAGCAAATGGGCCGGCAAATGCGAGGCCTGCGGTGAGTGGAATTGTATTTCAGAACAAGCCAATACAGGTGCAGGTAGCACTCCCAAAGGCTTGAGCCGTGGCAAGGGTCGCCGCTTGGAGTTAGTAGCACTGGATGGTAAGATGATCGAAACGCCACGCGTGCCGGTTGGTATTAGCGAGCTTGACCGAGTGCTGGGTGGCGGCATCGTACCCGGGTCGGCCGTGTTGATTGGTGGCGATCCGGGTATTGGGAAATCGACTTTATTGTTGCAAGTGGCGGCGAAGATGGGGCGCGATGGGTTGCGTTGCCATTATTATTCAGGCGAGGAATCAACAGGCCAAATTCAACTGCGCGCCAAACGCTTAGGGCTGGAAGATAGCAAGGTTGAACTGGCCACTGCTACGTCCGTGCGCGACATTATTCATACGTTAGAAAAAGATACGCCAGATTTAGTCATCATTGATTCGATACAAACCATGTTTGTGGATAGCTTAGATGCGGCGCCCGGAACAGTGAGCCAAGTACGGGCTTGCTCAAATGAGTTGATACGATTTGCTAAACAACGCAACTGCGCGGTGTTTTTGGTAGGCCATGTGACGAAAGAAGGGCAAATTGCTGGGCCACGCGTGTTGGAGCATATGGTGGATACGGTACTGTATTTTGAAGGCGAGCGCGGCCATGAATTTCGCATTTTACGCGCAGTGAAAAACCGGTTCGGCGGCACCGATGAAATTGGCGTATTTGAAATGCGCGATAGTGGTTTAGCTGAAGTAACTAATCCCTCATCTTTATTTTTAAGTGAGCGAAGCGAAGCGGTTAGCGGCGCCGCAGTATTCGCAGGGATGGAAGGATCGCGCCCATTATTGGTGGAGATTCAAGCGCTTCTATCGCCCTCGCCTATGGCGAATCCGCGGCGTGCAGTGGTAGGCTGGGATAGCGGAAGATTGGCGATGTTATTGGCTGTGCTTGAAACCCGTTGCGGCATTGTGTTGCATGATAAGGAGGTTTACCTAAGCGTAGCCGGTGGATTGCGTGTGACCGAGCCTGCGGCTGATTTAGCGGTAGCTGCTGCATTACTTTCTGCTATGACGGATACGCCTGTGCCTAAAGGCGCTATTTATTTTGGCGAGGTTGGATTATCGGGCGAGATTCGCAAAGTGAGCCGCGCGCAAGCTCGTTTGAAAGAGGCCGAAAAGCTAGGATTCACCCAAGCATTTGCGCCAAACACCGATAAAAAGGGAGTATCGCTTGGCATTTCACCCATTTTGCATATACAAAAACTAGCAAAGGAGTTTTTTAAAGATGGTTGATGCCCAATTTAATATGTTTGATGCAGCAATATTATTAATCATGCTGCTATCAACTTTGCTTGCGTTTTTTCGTGGATTTGTACGCGAGTTTTTATCGTTAGGCGCGTGGATTGGCGCTGGCATGTTAACCATGTATTTATTTGATGATGTGGCCGAACTTATTAAACCGCATGTTACATCGGAGATGGTAGCGTATTTAGTTGCAGGCGTGGGTACCTATATTGGCGCATTAATTTGTTTTTCCATTTTTAATTCCATTATCATTCGCTATGTAAAATCCTCGGAAGAAATTGGGATGTTTGATAATTTCTTAGGCATGTTGTTTGGACTTGCGCGCGGTGCGTTTATTGTTTCATTGGGCTATTTAGTGCTGTCGCTTGTCATCAATAACGATGATCCGCCTGAATGGGTAAAAGAAGCAGTCACCCAACCTTATGCGCAAAAAGGTGCTATCTTTTTAGCGAATGTTGCGCCTGAATATTTAGAAGATATATCGAGTTTAGGCGAACAGCTGGAAAGCAAAATGCACAAGCAAGAAGCTAATGATGAGGGTAGCATTGCTGATGGCAATGAAACATTTAATAGCGATGATTTATTAAAAGCAGGTGAAAATTTATTCAAAGATAGATCCGATACGGATAATGGCTATTCTGAAGAGGAACGCAAACTGCTGGAAAAAATAATGAGAGAACGCAAATAAACTTAACAGCGTTTTTGTGATCACTAGTTTGATTTGTTAAACCTTGCAATGCTTATCCATTTTTTGTGGCATGGTTTAGATTTAATTATCACCCATTCTCATGTTATTAGCGCCCTTTAACTTTTCGCTATCTGTCAGCCCACATTTATCGCTTAACTTATTTAAGCTCATTGCCAAATAATAATAGGCTAGTGAGGGCCATGCCGGAAGTAGATAAATAAATATTAATGATAAAAAAAGGCCAGCAACTGAATGCTGGCCTTTTTAAATGTTTTGCTTGGGAATGACCTAGCTTAACTCACCGATGGCAAGATATTTAGTTTCCATGAATTCTTCTAGGCCGTAGCTGGAAGATTCGCGGCCAATGCCGGATTCTTTGTAACCACCAAATGGCGCCGCAACCGAGCTCACATGCCCTAAATTTGCACCTACCATACCATATTCCAAGGCTTCAGCCACACGGAAAGTGCGCTTCATATCTTGGGTGAAGAAATACGAAGCCAAACCAAATGGCGTATCATTTGCCATTTCAATCACTTCTTCTTCGGTTTTAAATTTGATAAGCGTTGCTACAGGGCCGAAAATTTCTTCCTGCGCAATTTCCATATCGTTAGTAATATTTTCCATCACCGTTGGTGCAAGGAATGGTGCGCTCATGCCTTTAGGTGGCTCGCCACCGGTTAAGATTTTTGCACCGGCTTCAACTGCGCGATCGATAAGACCCTTCACACCGTCATAAGCTTTCATATCAACCAAACAACCTACATCAGATTTAGCATCCATTGGATTAGCTGTATTTAAACCTTCAGCCAATTTTACGACTTTGGCTTTGAACTCTTCAAAAATACTTTCATGCACAAAAATACGGTTAGCACAGACGCAAGTTTGGCCAGTGTTACGGAATTTTGCAACGGCTAAACCTTCAATCGCGGCATCTTGATCGGCATCTTCAAACACGATGAAGGGTGCGTTGCCGCCCAATTCTAGCGAAATCTTTTTCACAGTATCGGCGCACTGTTTATAGAGCAATTTGCCGATGGGTGTTGAGCCGGTAAAGCTGAGCTTACGCACTTTGCTGTTATCGGTCATGGACTTGCCGATTTCAGACGCTTTGCCTGTTACAACGTTGAAAATACCAGCAGGAATGCCAGCTAGTTCAGCACATTTTGCCATAGCTAATGCAGTGAGCGGCGTATTTTCAGCCGGTTTTGAAATGGCAGGACAGCCAGCAGCTAATGCAGGGCCTACTTTACGCGCAATCATCGCAGCGGGGAAGTTCCACGGTGTGATAGCAGCAGAAACGCCCACAGGCTCTTTCCATACCGTTTCGCGGCGACCCGGTTTAGTTTGCGGCACCGTTTCGCCTGCAACGCTTTGTGCTTCATGCGCATACCATTCGATAAAGCTGGCAGCATAATCCACCTCGCCTTTGGCTTGGCTAATGGGCTTGCCTTGTTCGTAGCACATGATGGTGCCGATATCGTCGCGGTTTTGCACGAGAATGTCAGCCCATTTAAGTAGTAGTTTTGCGCGTTCTTTAGCAAGCATACCGCGCCATTCGCCCCATGCAGCATGCGCTTGATTAATAACTTCCGTCACTTCATCGTAGCCCATCTTTGGAACGGTGGCGATAATTTCGCCCGTGGCAGGATTTTCAATATCGCTGGTTTCGCCTGATTTTGCTTCAATCCATTTGCCGTTTGCATAGCATTTGGTTTGATACATTTCGGGGTTTTTCATTAATGATTTGAGGCTCACTGTATTTTCCTGTTTCTTAAGTGCTGTCATAATGTTTTTTATACTCTCTGTTCTAACTACATTCTACTTTAATCATCACTGGCGAGCCTATCCCGCCGAGCTGTAGCGTATTTTCACCTTTTTGCAGTGGGGCAACGTAAGCTCCCTTTCCGCGACCAATTTGAATGCCGTTTACAATGGTGGTAAATCGGCTGCCCAAATCGCGCAGATGCACACCGCCTTCAAATATCTCTACCTGACAATGTTGCGAGGACACTATAGGCGGAGTTTCAGCAGATGCAACGTTTACATGGTTTTGCTGGTGTTTTTTCTCTAAACCGGATGCTAATTCATAACCACCAATTTTGCAGGGTAAGCGCGCGGCGATAACTTCGAGCGGCTCGAATAACGCCGGCTCACTAAGTGAAGTAACGGTAATTTTACTGATGTCGACCTCTAATACTACGCTGTGAGCTTCGCTTTCGGTAAGGCGTTTGTTGGTATTACGCAACCGATCAAGCACCATCATGATAACTGGCATAATGCGCGGTGGGCATTGCCCTAAAAGTGATTCAAACTCCTCGCGCGCAATCACATCGCAGGTAGCATTGCTGAGCGCGCGTGCGGTGGCAGAACGCGGCATGCCTTGTTCAAATAGCGCCAGCTCGCCCAGCACATCGCCAGCGGCTAACACCGCCAAGCGCACTTCGCCATGCGAGGCATGCTTTAAAATTTCGATTTCACCTTCACGAATAATGAAGGCTTCATTAGCGGTATCTCCCTCGCGGAATAAGATATCGCCGGCGGTAAGTGAACGATCTGCCATAGCGTGCATCTTAAACTAGCCATATGCGCTTGTTAAACGATATTTCATGTAAGCTTGAATTAGATGTGAGTAAGGTTAAAAGACTGGTGCATTCCAGTATCGAAACGACATTAAGCCCCTACATAGCAATTGATTTTTATACAGCTATAGGTTTTATAGGCGGTATGGAAAACAGAAAAGTATCGTTGGTTCTTACCAGTTGTAATCGGTTTGATTTATTAGCGCCCACCTTGGAGAGCTTTAAGAAATATAATGATTACCCTTTGCACCAAGTGATTGTGATTGAGGATTCAGGTAATGAAACGGTGCGGCAGGTTGTTAAAAATGCAGGCTTTGCCGATGCGATAGTAATCGTAAATGGAACGCAGCTTGGGCAAATTGCTTCGATTGATAAGGCTTATAGCCAAGTAACCGGCGAATTTATTTTTCACTGCGAAGATGATTGGGAATTTTACCGCCCACATTTTATACAGGAATCGATTGCGCTGCTTGATCAAGACCCAAAGCTGATTCAGGTGGCTATTCGT
The DNA here is from genome assembly GCA_963837025.1 of uncultured Alphaproteobacteria bacterium. Classification (GTDB taxonomy): domain Bacteria; phylum Pseudomonadota; class Alphaproteobacteria; order Rickettsiales; family JALZUV01; genus JALZUV01. Next base: position 557,868 of record CAWILT010000002.1, on the reverse strand, counting down.
GATCGCGCCGAAATGTATGATTGGGCGGTTAATGGCACGTTGCGTGAGCACGAAGGCGTTGCGTATCGCATGATTAATCCTGATGTGCACCCGCGTTGGTTTGGTTATTCATTTAACCCAGGATTACGGCGCTTGGCCCAATATAGCGAAAGTGGCAGCAATTTTGCAGCAATCGGACATGAAAACGAGATTAGCATTTTCTTTAAAAAAAGGGGCTATGCGATGGGTGTGTTAGAGCATGGAGCGGTGCGGCATTTAGGTCGACGCCGAACCGTGCGCGACCCTAAACATTATCGCCCCATTACACGCATTGAGAAATGGCGAAATTCCGTTTGCAAGCGGTGGGTAAAATTGATGCAGCATGGTAAAGCGCAAGGCTAATACATGCAGAAACTATCGGTTTTTATTATTACGAAAAATGAGGAGCAGAATTTGCCGCGCTGTTTAGAGGTGTGCGCCGATTTAGCCGACGAAATTGTGGTGCTGGATTCGGGCAGTACCGATAATACACAAGCCATAGCCGAGCAATTTGGTGCTACATTTTCAACGCAAAAATTTGAGGGGTTTGGCTTACAAAAATACAGCGCCGAACAATTATGTAGCCATGATTGGGTGCTGAATTTGGATGCAGATGAGTTTTTAACGCAAAAGCTCAAAACCGAAATTCGTAGCTTTTTAGCATCCGATAAAGTGGAGCATGTTGATGGGGTGCGATTAAAAACGGTGGGGGTCTATCCGCATCATCAAAAGCCGCGCATATTTGCCGATTATCACAATTATATTCGGCTTTATAATCGAAATAAAATTCATTATTCGCTACACCCCACTCAAGATGTGGTTTTGGCAGAGGATGAAAGCCGTATTGATCAATTTAAAGGCATCGCGCTGCATTATGCATTTGATAGCTTAGAGACGCTGGATGCAAAGGCCCGCGCCCGCACTAAATTTTATTTTGAGCAAGAAAAGCGCGGTTCTCGACTTAAAAATATACTGCGCCTGCCTTTTGAATTTATTTTCAGCTTCTTCAAATGCTATATTTTGCGCCGGCAATTTACGGGCGGAATTTATGGAATAAAAAACGCCTATATCTACGCCAAATATCGCCATATTCGCATGTTGCAACGCGTGCTGGGGCGGTGCATTTTATAGAGTGCGATATTTTAAGAAGTCGTAATTTCGTTATATTTATCACCGGCCGGTTTTGTGTCAGTAGCAAACCAAACAATAAGTAAAATGAAACCAATTAAAGGAACTAAAAGGATAAGTTGCCACCAACCACTTTTTCCAATGTCGTGCAGGCGTCGACTTCCAGCAGCATAAACCGGAAGAATGAAAGCCAGAGATAAAATACTAGTAAAATTTTCAACTATAGGATTACCAAACCCGATTAAGATTGAAAATACAATCCATACTCCCATAGTTGTTAGAGCGAAAAATAGATAAAACCACCAGTATTCACTTCGGGTCGCTCTACCTGAAAAAGTTGCATATTTTCTTAAACATGTAGAAATTGATTCACTAAAACCCATAATATTTTCCTTTTATCGCACTATACTATAGTTATAAGTTTGGCTTTAAAGCGTTTTGTGTCAATAAATTACTGGTATCTTTCACACCATTTAGGTACGAAAATGTGGCCAGTGCAATTTAAAGATAAAATTGCAACCCTATTTAGTGAGAAATACTTTTAACCTTATTCTACCGTGACGGATTTGGCGAGGTTTCGGGGTTGGTCTACGTCGGTGCCTTTTAAAACTGCAATGGTGTAGGCCAGCATTTGAATGGGAATGGAATAAATGAAGGGTGAAATGAAACTATCGCAATCGGGCATGGGCACCGTGTAATGCACATATTCGGCATTGGCTTTAAGCGTTTTAGCATCGCCTATGAGGACGATTTTTCCTCCGCGGGCTTTGGCTTCTTGCATATTGGAAAGTGTTTTTTCCTGCCATTTATCGGCGGGGGCGATAACGATGATGGGCACGGCCTCGTCAATTAAAGCGATGGGGCCGTGTTTCATTTCGCCAGCAGCATATCCTTCGGCGTGAATATAAGAAATCTCTTTTAATTTGAGCGCGCCTTCCATCGCTAACGGATAGCTGGTGCCGCGCCCGATATAAAGCACATCGCGCGCTTTGACTAAATAATGGCAGGCTTTATTTTCCGCATTGATAGCTTGAATGGCCTGATTCAGTAGCGATGGAACTGACTCTAATTTAGCCCAATAATCTTTAACCTGTTGATCGGTAATGTGCTGGCGCTCCTCGCCTAGCTCAATGGCTAATGCGGCTAAAACAGCAAGTTGTGTGGTAAAAGCTTTGGTTGAAGCAACGCCAATTTCAACGCCGGCTTTGGTGTGCAAAACGGCATCCGCTTCACGCTCCATTGAGCTGCCTTGCATATTGACTAATGCAAGGGTGGGATGGCCTTGTTCTTTAACCATACGCAAAGCGGCCATGGTATCAGCCGTTTCGCCCGATTGGGAAATGAATAAAGCAAGCGTGCCTTTTTCAATCGTGGGATTGCGATAGCGAAACTCGGATGCGATATCGATTGAAATCGGCAGACCCGTTAGTTCTTCTAACCAATATTGGCCGACCATACCTGCGTAATAGGAGGTGCCACAAGCAATGATGGTGATGCGCTTTAAATCGGCAATTTTTAGTCCTAAATCGGGCAGTGTAAAATTGCCTAATGTGGGGTGTCGTAAATGCTCTAATGTATCTTTAATGGCTTGGGGCTGCTCGTGGATTTCCTTATCCATAAAGTGGCGGTAACCGCCTTTGCTGATGGCTTCAGCAGCGACGCCACTGAGCACTTCAGGGCGCACGACTTCGTGGCCTTGGTTATTATAAATAGCGCAGGATGTGGCTGATAATTTGACCCAATCGCCCTCTTCCAAATACATAACGCGATTCGTGAGTTGTGATAGAGCGATGGCATCGGAGCCAATCGCCATTTCGCCATCGCATAAGCCGATGGCAAGAGGAGAACCTTTGCGCGCGGCATATAAATTATCCGGCTCGTCTTTAAATAAAACGCCTAATGCATAAGCACCGGTTAGTTCGCTAAGCGCTTGCTTTAATGCCTCTTGAGGGGATTGGCCGATATCTAAATAGCTGGTGAGTAATTGTGCGACAACTTCGGTATCGGTTTGTGAGGTAAAATGATAGCCCTTATGGATGAGTTTTTCTTTTAATTCCGCATAATTTTCAATAATGCCATTATGCACAACGGCTACTTGTAAGGTGGCATGGGGATGGGCATTTTCAACCGTAGGTGCGCCGTGCGTGGCCCATCGTGTGTGGGCAATGCCAATATTTCCCTCTAAGGGAGTTTGTTTTAATGCGGCAGCAAGATTAACCAATTTACCACTGGCACGCACGCGCTCAATTGCGCCTTGGTTAAACGTTGCGATGCCTGCGGAATCATATCCGCGATATTCGAGCTTGCCTAACGCTTCAAATAAGCGCGACGCAACAGGCGCTTTACCAACAATTCCAACGATTCCACACATGGGTGTTTCCTAGCTCATTCATTCACATTTTGCACCATAATCTAAATGCCGCTACGGGTTATTGCACATTTTATAACCATTTGTGAATAGAAACTCGTAAAAAGGCATTGGTAAGATTGACATTTAGGCCAACTAAAAAATCGTGGCTAATCAGTAACATCTTTAGGTTTAGAGATTGAAGTTGGTTGGTTTTGATTGCTTAATCATTAAAAAGTTGCGCTTTATTAACGATTTTGTTTTGTGTGATTCGATATACTTCATCAACTTTATTATCATTAATTTATGAAACACTTCATCAACGAAGATTTATTATTTAATCGACATCGCAAAATTCGTAAAGACGAGCAGATGGCGTATGAGTTCACCACTGATGAAGGTTACTTGCAGCAATATTACACCATTCGCAGCCTTATTTATAAGCGACGCTTGGGAGTAGACATACCCGCGCGTGCCGATGCATTTGACCCCGCATCCAAAATTCTAGTCGCACGTTTGGGTAATCAGGTTATTGCAGGGGTGCGTGTTATGGCAATAGAACCCGATAGTCGTAATAACACTTTGCTGAATTTATACGGTGCGAAAGCATGTAAATTTTTACGCTCGTTGGATGCGCATCATGCGCGATGTTGTGAAATATTTCATTATATTATAAGCGAGGAATTTCAAAATACTGAGATCATTACTAAAATTAATCGCGCATTGAATGATTATATTTTGCAGAATAATTTTGCCTACTCCTTTATTATTGCGCTGCCCAATTCTGATCGACTCAATCGGATTTATTTAAAACGATTAGATATTAATGCCATCCATACCGATGATGCAAATGCACCCGAAGCTAATCGCTTTTTTGGTGATAGATTTACGTTTATTATTAGCAAGCAATGCGATAAGCCGGCCACGAAGCTGCTTAACGCATCTTATGAGGTTAATTCTCATTTGGTGTAAACTTATTAAGCACATATGCAGAAGAATAATGAGCTAATTGCCAAATTAAGGTTATCTTAAATGATTTTATGCAACGGTAACCCTATAACTTGGATAATGAGGCGCTATGATTGGTAAAAAGCTAAAAATAAATAACGATAAATCTAGTATTTATGACCAATTATTGCTGTGTCTATCGCAATGCAAGTACATGAAGTGATGACAGAATGAAGCATTCTCTATTTAGTCAGCTTTCGATACGCCATCGTTTAACGATGGTTTTGTTGGTGATCGCTATTGTTTCAAGTATGATTACTGCTGGCACCATGTCGGTTATTGGCATTATCAATTTACAGCAGGATTTTCAGGAAGAATTGGATAACACGGCGCGCATCTTAGGGGATCGCAACCGATCAACTGTTTTATTTGGCGATCAAATAACTGCTAGTAGCAATTTAAATGTATTGGAATCGCAAGGGTCAATTATTCGTGCGTGTTTATATGATGCAACGAAAGGGCTGTTTGCAACGTATTTGCCGCGCAATCCATCAAGCTCATGTCCGGCAAAAATAGAAGCGTTACACCAAGATGCAGCGACCTTTGAAAGCATTTACGCTATAAAAACCGGTACGGAATTAATCGGTAGTTTATACATTGAAGCCGATAAAATAAAAATTGAGAATTTTCTTAGCCGACAAATTAAATGGTTGGGATTAGTGGTGCTGGTTGCAGCCTTGGCAGCTTATTTATTATCTATCATTCTACAACGCATGATATCGCGCCCTATTATTGAGCTTTCATCAATCGCTAAACAAATATCCTATAAGCGCGATTTTAGCTTGCGTGCGCCTGCCCCTTTACAAGCGGCGCCGCATAATGAAATAACCAGCTTATACCGTGCATTTAATACCATGTTAGACGAGATTGACGCACGCGAACAACAATTATTGACTAAAAATACTGAGCTTTATAATGCAAAAGAAATTGCTGAAAATGCCAACCAATCCAAATCCAATTTCTTAGCCAATGTTAGCCATGAATTGCGCACGCCCTTAAATGCTATTATTGGTTTTTCCTCCATTATTACCAACCAATTATTTGGCAAATTAGGTAGTCCCAAATATATGGAATATGCCAGCGACATTAATGAATCGGGCATTCATTTGTTGGATATTATTAATGATATTCTTGATTTATCAAAAGCAGAAGCAGGTAAATTAAATTTAGTGTTTGAAGAAGTGAATACATCGCAAGCTATTAAAAAATGCATTAATTTAATTGCCGAACGGGCATTGGAAGATTCTATCACTATTCATAATAAAATTCCCAAAGATACACCCCCTTTAATTGCCGATAGGGTAAGGTTTATTCAGATTGTGTTAAATATTCTTTCCAACGCTGTTAAGTTTACTCCAACGGGCGGTGAGGTTACTATTCGCTTGGAAACTTCGATTATGGTAGGTGAAGTGACTGACTTTTTTATTATTATTGAAGATAATGGCATTGGTATGTCGCCTGCGGATATTGAAACGGCTTTCCAAAGTTTTGGTCAAATTGATAGTGGTTTAAATCGTAAATATAATGGCACTGGTTTAGGGTTGCCGTTAACGAAAAAGCTGATTGATCTGCATCATGGTAATATTAAAGTGGAAAGCGTGGTTGGCCAAGGCACAAAGGTTACGTTGCATTTTATCGCAAACCCTCTGTATATTCATCAGTTAGAGGCCAATGATGTTGGCGCAAACCATTAATATTGAAAGTTAAAGGAAAAGAATATGAGCGATATTAAAGGCACGTATCAAGAAACGACATTATTAATTGAACGTTTGCATCGCCAGTTTTTAGAGGTGATAAAAAGCTTTTTGGAAAGCCAGAAAATTGACGATATTAATAACGTTCAAACACTGATTCTCTATAATATTGGCGATGATCAGTTAACGGTAGGTGAGCTTACCCACCGCGGTTATTATTTAGGTTCGAATGTATCGTATAATGTGAAGAAACTGGTTGAAATGGATTATTTAATTCAAGAAAAAGCTATTCACGATAAACGCTCAAGCAAAGTGCGCTTATCCGAGAAAGGCTTAGAACTGAGGGCGCTTGTAGATGGTTTTTATGATCAATCGAGCCAAAATCTTACTGAACGCCGCATTGCACATGATAAAATGAATAATTTGAACCAAACATTGATTCAATTAGAAGATTATTGGGCGAGTTCCATAGCTGAGATGAACCGCGTTTTCTAGTAACGGACTGATTTCAAACTTAAAATTCTGTATTATTGACAAAGCCTATGCAAATGCGGATGATGGCAGCATAAAAATACAGGGAGTTGCCTTAATGAGCACGATTTTACGCGTTTTATTTCTATTCACGTTAATGGGTTTTGTAAGCGGATTTAGCGGCCAAGCGCAGGCTGCACGCAAATTTATCACGATTGGAACTGCTGGCGTGACAGGCGTTTACTTTCCCGCTGGTGGCGCGATTTGCCGCTTGGTGAACATCAAACGCAAAGAGCACGGCATTAAATGCTCGGTGGAATCCACCGGCGGATCTATCTATAACCTCAATGCCATCCGTCAGGGTGAGCTTGATTTAGGTGTAGCACAATCGGATTGGCAATATCACGCTTATAATGGAACGGGCAATTTTGAGCCTCAAGGTAAATTTGATAAGTTGCGTTCGGTATTTGCAATGCATGGCGAGCCATTTACCGTGGTGGTGCGTTCCGATGCGGGCATTACAAAATTTGAAGATTTAAAAGATAAGCGCGTGAATATTGGTAACCCAGGTTCGGGTATGCGCGCAACGATGGAAGAAGTGATGCAGGCTTATGGCTGGAACCGCGATAGTTTTGCATTGGTTTCAGAATTAAAATCATCCGAGCAAGGCCAAGCGCTTTGCGATAATAAGGTGGATGCTATTGTTTATGCGGCTGGTCATCCAAATGGGGCAATTCAAGAGGTAACATCAACCTGCGATACGAAACTAATCGACGTGTCAGGCCCCGTGATTGATAAGTTAGTGGAAACCTACCCCTTCTATAGTTATGCAACCATTCCCGGTGGCATGTATAAAGGCAATGATAGTGAAGTGAAAACCTTTGGTGTGAAAGCTACTTTTGTTTCTTCATCCGATGTGGAGCCTGAGTTGATTTATGAAACGGTGAAGGCGGTATTTGATCGCTTTGATGATTTCAAAACCCTGCATCCGGTATTTTCAACGCTTAAACCTGAAAATATGATTTTTGACGGTAATTCTGCGCCTTTGCATGAAGGTGCTGAGCGTTATTTTCGTGAATCTGGCTTGTTAGAGAAAGCAAAGAATCTGGTTGATCCTACCGCGAAGATTAATGAGAAAGCGGATGAAAAATCAGACGAGAAAGTAATTTCAATCGAAGTAAAAGATAAAATTGAAACTACGGCTGATAAAACCAAATAAGCCAATAACATCTAATTGAGAGTATAGATTTCATGAGTCAGTCCGACGCAGACGCGCAGCTTTTACTCGAGAATGATGGTGGTGGACGCCATCCTCAGGGTTTGACAAAATCGATTATGCTGTGGGTGGCCGTGGCATGGGCGCTGTTTCAGCTCTGGGTTGCCTCGCCGATGGTGTATGAGCCTTTCTTTTATAAAACGCTGGGTTTGCCTGTTTTAAATGGTAACCAATATCGGGTATGGCATTTAGGGTTTGCGCTGTTTTTAGGATTTCTCGCTTATCCTGCATTTAAAAAATCCCCCCGCACTTATGTGCCCATTTTGGATTGGGTTTTTGCGATTGTGGGTACTGCCGCAGCGATGTATTTATATGTTGAATATCAAGAGCTTGCGCAGCGTTCAGGATTACCTTCACAAAATGATATCATTAGTGCGGTAATCGGTATGGCCTTATTATTAGAAGCCACACGACGCACACTCGGATGGCCACTGGTAATTTTATCAGCCGTATTTTTAGGCTATATTTTTGCCGGCCCTTATATGCCGGAGCTTATATCGCATGGCGGGCAGAGCTTTAGCAAAGTAGCATCGCATATGTGGCTAACGACTGAAGGTGTGTTCGGTATTGCACTGGGAGTTTCAGCTGATTTTGTATTTTTATTCGTCTTATTTGGCGCGTTGCTTGATAAAGCCGGCGCTGGAAATTATTTCATTAAATCGGCCTTTGCGTTGCTGGGGCATTTGCGCGGTGGGCCTGCTAAAGCAGCGGTTTTAGCTTCAGGCTTTACCGGTTTAATTTCAGGCTCCTCTATCGCCAATGTGGTGACCACCGGTACCTTTACCATTCCGCTCATGAAACGTGTTGGATTCAGCGCTGAAAAAGCCGGTGCGGTTGAGGTGGCAGGTTCGGTTAACGGACAAATTATGCCGCCGGTTATGGGTGCTGCAGCATTTTTAATGATTGAATATGTGAATATTCCCTATGTGCAGGTCATTAAACATGCATTTATTCCTGCGATTATTTCGTATATTGCCTTGCTTTATATTGTGCATTTGGAAGCTTTAAAGTCGGGTATTCCGCCCTTGCCACGGTTGCATAAAGCAACGATACAACAGCGCATGATTGGTTGGGGTATTACTATCAGCTCACTGATTATGGTTTCAGGATTAATTTATTTTGTGCTCAATTTTATAAAAGGATTCGCAGGCGAAGATGCCATTTGGGTTATTGCTGCGTTAGTGCTGGGTAGTTATATTTTGCTTTTGCGTACCACTACCAATTTCCCGGAACTTGAGCTGGACGATCCGAACAATCCATCGGTGGTATTGCCCGATATTAAACCCACTGTGATGAGTGGTTTGCACTTTTTATTGCCTTTAGTCGTGTTGATTTGGAGCTTAATGGTTGAGCGTTTATCGCCCGGATTATCAGCCTTTTATGCCAGCGTGATGATGATGTTTATTTTGGTAACGCAACGCCCCTTAATTGCCTATTTCAGAAAAACCAATCGATACGGCAATGCGATTAAACAAGGCTTTGCCGATTTGCGCGACGGCTTAGAAATGGGCTCGCGCAATATGGTGGGCATTGCGATTGCAACGGCCGCAGCGGGCATTATTGTGGGCGCAGTAACATTAACCGGTGTGGCCACCATTATGCCGCAAATTGTGGATGCTTTGGCCGGTGATTCGCTGATTATGGTGCTGATATTAACGGCGCTCATCTGTTTGATTTTAGGTATGGGTTTGCCAACTACCGCCAACTATATTGTGGTTTCCAGCATTATGGTGGGGGTAATTCAAACACTTGGAGCAAAGCATGGGCTGATTGTGCCGTTGATTGGTATTCACCTATTTGTATTTTATTTTGGCATTATGGCCGATGTGACACCACCGGTAGGACTGGCATCATTTGCCGCTGCGGCGGTATCAGGTGGCGACCCTATTAAAACGGGTTTGCAGGCATTTTGGTATTCCATCCGCACCGCGATTTTGCCCTTCATCTTTTTATTCAATACCGATATTTTATTGATTGGAGTGGATAGTATTGCGCATGGTATTTGGGTGTTTGTCTATGCCACCACAGCCATTTTGTTATTAACGGCAGTGCTGCAGGGTTATTATATCATTCGTAGTAAATTGTGGGAATCATTGGCGTTGTTATTGGTATCGGTCACCTTATTCCGCCCAGGCATGTGGAATGATATTATCTATCCGCCTTATGATTATGCGCCCCCTGCAAGTTTGGAGCAAGTGGTTGCAGAGCTACCCGATGATGCTGAATTGCGTGTGAAAGTAAAAGGCGAAGATGCCTATGGCCAACCGATTGAGCATTATATTATGCTGCCTGTTGGAGCGGCTGAAACCAATGGCAAGAAGCGTTTAAAATCGATAGGAATTTTAGCTTATAGCGCAGATGGCGACACGCTGGTCATAGATGAGACCACCTTTAACGGCCCTGCCGAAAAAGCGGGTATATTTATGGATAATGCGTTGCTTGAAGTGGGTGTGCCACAAGATCAGCCGTCACGTTTCTGGTTTTATATTCCAGCGGTTTTACTGCTCATATTTGTCACGATGCAGCAACTTAAACGCTCACGCGAGCAAGATGCACTAGACGCTACGCGGAAGGTTCACGCCATCTGATTTAACAGCTTTAGTGGCTGCTAAACGTTGTGTGTGGCGTTGCTCTTCAACTGCTTTACCAGTGCTTTGCACTTGGGGCATAATATTGCGACTTGAGCTAGGTATGGATACGCCACCGCTCATCATTGATCTTAGGCTACCAATACTATCGCGAGCGGCTGAATAAATTTTATCTTTAATATCTGGCGCTATCGGATCTTGCTTGGAAGGTTTATAATTTAGTTGTTCAGGCTGATTACTACGTTGCACGGCTTGCGCTGCCAAACCAGCTGATACCGTGGATGGCACATAGCCAACTTGCTCTTTTGCTGATGCGCGTGCCATAGCTTTTTGCGCCAGTTCTGCTCTCGCATCACGCATATCGGAACGCTTATCGTTGATGATAACCGTATTAACCATCTGCTTTTCGTTATGTTTGCTCTGACGTTTAGTCATTTCGCCCATCGCTTTTTCGATATCGTAAAGCAGGTTTTCTTCTACATCATGTTCCACATCTTTATAGTCGCGGGGTAAGTCATCATAGAGATGTTCCATCTCACGCAATTTGGCATGATCGCAATTCACCATCGCATCGAGCATGCTCATATGCCCCAGCTTGCCAATGGCCATGCGGGCGCGTTCAAAGGTAGAATCTTCGGCGATACTGGGATCAACCAGCAATAAATCATTATATTGTTCCAAATAATTTTCGGCCAAATCTTTGAGCAACACTGCACGTTGCACATCTTGCACTTTATGTTCCGCGCCTGAATGGGCTCTGTCGGATTTACCTGCACAAATATCGCGTAATCGGCGCAGGATTTCTTCTCCTAGCTCCACCGATTCTTTACGTTTTTCAACGCTCATGCGGCTAATATTTTCCATGGGTTCTCCTGATTTTAAAAGTTCGGCAATTTGTTGCGTGCCTACTGCCTCTTGACTGAGGCGGGGCGCGCAATTTTCGATTTCAAGGGTTTCGTTGCGGTTATCGTTAAAGACTGCTTCACGCATATCCTGCGCGCAGAATGGCGAAAATTCGGGGTGTGACAAACCCCAATCATATTTATTGGCGCTGCCTTGCATCCATTTAAAAGGATTGATGCTTACCGTTTCTTGCTTGGCATAAATTTTTTCATAGAGCTTTTGTGCGCCATAATGTTCCAACCCATATTTGCCAAAGCGTTTGGTGCAAAAGTCATCTTCTGAAAAATTTAAAGTGAGGATGTTCCATAGGCGATTCACGCGTGATTCACGTTTCAATTCTTTGGCTATTTCTTGCGCGATTTGCTGGATGCATACCACTTTTGCTTTATCGGCAGGGTCTTTAGCGTTATATTCGCCATCGGGGAAAAACTGAGTGTAAATAGCGTTTCGCAACACAGCCAAATTTTGACGCAAAGGCTCATACGCGTTGTAATATTGATTGCGTGGATTTTCGATGGCATTATGACGCCGCGATTTTTGCAGTTCGTCTGAAATTATTTTGTCGAATAGCGGATATTCTTTTGGATTAAAATTAATACGATGTTTGTTGTCGCTATAAATACTTAAATGGTCGCTATAACTGATGCGGGGGCGTTCCTGAATGTTATCATAATGAGCCTTTGGAAGTACGAAATTGCCTACACCTTCAAGGGTTTTGAGAGTAGCCACAGCACCACTACGAAATTCGCGGTTATCTTCAAACTGGCGCGTTTCTGAGCGAATGCTAAATTCACTTTCAATATCATCAGAAATTTCCTGACTGGCATAGGCACCAAATGAATCCTCGCCCTCAACCTCGCCGGGTCGAGTTCCTAGGATGATGCCGTTATATTTTTCTTCTTTTTCTGCCATGATTTTCTAAATTAATTATAATTGAGCGGCTTGATCGGGTGTTGCTGGGGGTGTTTCAGCCGCATCGGAAGCACCGCCTTCAGCAGCGCTTCCTAGCGCATACATGCAAAGCTCTTCAAAGCTAACGTTATTTTCAATCGAGATTTTATGTAGCTTATCGAAGCTATCCATTACCTCTTTGGGAATGGAGCCGCCACGCTCGGTTGAAAGCCAATTTTGTTGATTTGCAAGTGGATGACGATCGTCACGTGGTTCGCCAACAAATAGGTCGAATGGCACTTTTTGACCGTTGAAATCGCAGGGAATTTTAAATTTTTTCATAGGGCATCACTTTTGCTGGTTTGCTTATCTGACATCAGAATAGCAATAAAAGGTTACAGAAGTGTGACTAAAATAAAATTAAGGCGTTATTTAGAGGTTTATTTTGTGCTTTGCGCCGTCAAAATAACGCCGTTTGCCGGTTGCAAAATTATTCGCGTAAGATTTGGGTTTGAACAGGCGATCGTCGCTTTCCACCACTTCCCACTGCAACTGGTTTTGCTCGCTATAGGCGATGGCTTCGGCCTCAGTATCAAAATAGAGCTTTATTTGGCGCGTGGTATCTTCGCTGCTTATCCAGCCCATGGTAGGATCAACCGATTTGGCATCCTCGTTACGAAATTCAAGCCACCAGCGTTTGCGGTTTTGAGTACCTGATTGCATGGCCGATTTGGCAGGACGATAAATGAGTGCTTGGCGTGTCATACCGACAAACCTAGCGCGTTTGATTTAAAAATCCAGAAAATCTAACGTTTGGGTTTACGCTTTTTGAATTTTCTTTTTTCTTGCCCCTGCTTTTTAGAATCGCCACGTTTGCGGCGTGGCTTTTGAGCCGTTGGCGTGAATTCTAACTCGGGTGGCTTATCGGCTGAAACCAATTCAAAACTGAGGCTGCCCATTTGAATATCGGCTTGTTTAATGCGCACCACGACCCTTTGACCCAATTGAAAACGCTGGCCTGTATCGCGCCCGATGAGGCAATGGATTTTTTCTTCCAACACATAATAATCGCGGCCTAGATCGCTGATGCGAACTAACCCGCTGGCGCCGGTTTGAGAGAGGGTGACAAACACGCCATAATTGCCCACGCTGGTGATGAAGCCTTCAAATTCAGCCTCTTGATGGTCAGCCATGAAGGCGGTGATATAGCGGTCTTTGGCCTCGCGTTCGGCCAGCATGGCGCGGCGCTCGGTGGTGGAGATGTGGTCGGCCATGGCGGCGAGCGGTTCGCCCTCGGGGCCCACGCGGGTGCGTTTTTCGCCCGCTAAATAGGCGCAGATAGCGCGGTGGGTGATAAGATCGGAATAGCGGCGGATGGGTGAGGTAAAATGCGAATAGTGAGTAAGGCCAAGGCCAAAATGGCCTAAATTATCTTGCATATATTTGGCCTGCATTTGACTACGCAGAATGGCACCTGAAAGCAATGCTTCCATCGGCGTGCCACGCGCTTTGCCCAGCAATTTATTAAAATCCTTTACGGTAGGGGTGGGGTTGAGCGAAAAGCCCATGGATTTGAGGAACTGGCGCACCTCTTCAATTTTATCTTCGCTAGGCGGTTCATGTACGCGATACACGCCCGCCAGCAGGAATTTTTCGAGCGTGAGTGCGGCGGCAATATTGGCGGTGACCATGCATTCTTCGATTAACTTATGGCTATCAAGGCGCATGCGCTTGGTGACTTCGGCCACATGGCCATCATTGCCAATGACGATACTATATTCAGGCAAATCAAGTTCCATCGCGCCGCGTTTGTCACGGCTTTTGAGTAGCGTGATATAAGCGCCGTAAAGATGGGTGAGTTGAGGTAGCATTTTGCCAGATTTCGACTCAAAATCTTCTTGAGCTTTTTCGTAGGTGTAGCGCGCGTGGCTGCGCATAATGCCTCGCACAAATTGATGCTTTTGTAGCTCGCCCTGCGCATCAATATAGAGATGCACCGCAAGGCAATAGCGATCGACATCGGGGTTGAGCGAGCAGAGGCCGTTTGATAATGCCTCGGGCAGCATGGGCACGACTCTATCGGGGAAGTAAACGGAGTTGCCGCGATTCAGTGCCTCTTTATCGAGTGCGGAATTGGGCTGCACATAATGCACGACATCGGCGATAGCAACTAACACATGCCAGCCGCTTTCGCCGTGTGGCTCAGCAAATACTGCATCATCAAAATCGCGGGCATCGGCGCCATCGATGGTGATGAGGGGGATGTCGCGCAGATCGACGCGGCCTTGCGGAGTTGGTTCGATCGCTTCTTCAGCTTGGGCGATGGCATCCAGCGGAAAATCAACGGGAATTTCTTGGTTGAATATAGCGATGAGGCTGTAGGTGCGCGGATCGTCAAGCTCGCCCAACACTTCGACGACTTTCGCGCAAGGTAGGCCAAGTTGTTTGTTACGGCTACGGGGTATGGCTTCGGCGATGACGAGCTGTCCTGATTCGGCTTTTAGTTCATCACCCTGCCCCACGAAAAAATCTTGACGTTGTTTGCGATTGACCGGCTCAATCAACCCGCCGCGTTTGGTGGATTGGAATAAGCCCACCACCGTGCGCGCAGGGCGTTTGGGTAGCAATTTCAATACTTGGCCTGTATAGGCAAAACTGCCCGATTTTTGAATTTTTACCAACACCGCATCGCCTATGCTGGCATCTTTAGGCTCCACCAATAGGATGGAAGGCGGGCGACGCTTTTCATCTGCCCAATCGGCAGGGTTGGCTAGCAGCTCGCCATGCTCGTTTTTGCCGACTACTTCGGCAATGACCACGGGCGGCAAATGCTGGCTGGTTTTATCTTTGCGCTCAGCGCGTGAGGGTTTTTTCTTTGACGATGATCCGCGAGTTTTTTTAGCCAAGTGAGTGCCTTTGAGCGTTTGATGTGATGTTTAGTTATAAAGCGTCTGGCGCGCATTGTCATTAAATTGCGAAGAAAAAAGCAGGTCTGATAGACAAGCTCTAAACTTATTTAATAAAGGCTGTTGGCAGTATGCTGATGGCCTTTATTTTTTTGAAGGTGCTTTTTTAGCGGCAGGTTTTTTAGCGGCTGCCTTTTTGGCCGCAGGCTTCTTTTTGGCTGTTGCCTTCTTTTTAGCAGCGGGCTTTTTCTTAGGCGGTGATTTGGCTTTGGCGGCGATAAGTTCTAGCGCTTGTTCCATCGTGATGGTGTCGGGAGTGATGTCTTTGGGCAATGTTGCGTTGGTTTTGCCATGCTTAACATAAGCGCCATAGCGGCCTTTCATTACTTCAACGGCGGCGCCATCATCGGGATGTTCGCCTAGATTTTTAAGTGCTTCGGGGCCAAAGCCTTTGGACTTTTTCTCTTCTATGACGGCCACCGCGCGATTGATGCCAATGGTATAGACATCGTCTTCTGCATTGATGGAGGTGAACTTGCCTTGGTGTTTAAGATAAGGGCCGAAGCGCCCAATGGCGGCGGTAATCATTTGCTTGGTTTCAGGGTGCAGACCCACATCGCGGGGTAAAGCCAGCAGCTCAAGCGCGCGGGTGAGCTTCATTTCTTCGGGCATCATGCCTTTGGGAAGGCTGGCGCGTTTGGGCTTTTCGCCTTTGGCATCTTCGCCGAGTTGCACGTAAAAACCGTATGGGCCTTTTTTGAGGAATACTTCGGTGTTAGTTTCGGTATCCACGCCTAGGCTTTGGGGGCCATCGAGTGCGATGATGCTTTCATCAGCCTCGTCGCTTTCCGATGCTACGGGTTTGGTGAATTTACATTCCGGATAGTTTGAACAGCCTAAGAATGCGCCGAATTTACCGGTTTTAAGGCTTAAATCGCCGCCATCATTGGGGCATTTGCGTGCTTCGGCCACGGGCTTTTCAATGCCGTAAAGGAAGGGGATGAGTTGACGATCAACCTCCTCTAGAATCTGCGGATTGGGCACTTCTTTGGCGGCTTCAATGTGGATAATGAAATCTTTCCACCAATCGCGTAGAAGGTCTTTCCAATCGAGTTTGCCGTCGGATACTAAATCGAGTTTTTCTTCAATTTGCGCGGTAAAATCATATTCAACATAGCGGGCAAAAAAGCTCTCTAAAAAGGCGCTTACAATGCGGCCGCGTGCTTCAGGTGTGAAGCGTTTTTTATCAAGATTCACATAGCCGCGATCAATTAATACAGCCAAAATAGCGGCGTAAGTAGAAGGGCGACCAATGCCGAGTTCTTCTAAGCGTTTGACTAAGCTCGCCTCAGTATAGCGTGGGGGTGGCTGCGTGAAATGCTGCGCGGGATTTGTTTTTTCGATGGCGAGATTTGTGCCGATTTTAAGTGGTGGCAAACGGCGATCATTATCATTGTCGGAATCGTCATCGTCGTCTTTACCTTCGATATAAAGCGCGAGAAAACCATCAAATTTCATGACTGATCCGGTGGCATGCAAAATGGCTTTTTTATCTGCCGTTTCAAAATCTACTGCGACTTGATCAAACACGGCAGGGTTCATTTGGCTGGCTAGCATGCGCTTCCAGATGAGGTCGTAGAGCTTAAATTGCTCGCCACTGGTGCCGCTGGCTTTAGGCGTTTTAAACATATCAGTGGGGCGAATAGCTTCGTGTGCCTCTTGCGCGTTTTTGGCTTTGCTGCTGTAAAAGCGTGGTTTCTCGGGCAGGTAGGCTGCGCCATGCTCCTTGGTTATCCAATCGCGCGCGGCGGCGATGGCTTCGGGTGCTACGGTAACACCATCGGTACGCATATAGGTGATGAGTCCTTGCTCATAGAGTTTTTGTGCCACTTGCATGGTTTGCTTGGCACCAAAACCAAGCTTGCGCGAGGCATCCATTTGCAAAGTGGACGTGATGAATGGGGCGTAAGGATTACGGCGCGATTCTTTTTCATCCACGCTAATAACGGTGGTTTGTTGGCCTTGAATGTGGTTGGCGATGGCGTTGGCTTGCGCTTCGTTTGAAATATCGAATTTTTTGAGCTTGTTACCTTCCCACACGCTGAGTTTGGCATCAAAGCTGATACCGCCACTGGAAAGTTGCGTGGTGATATCCCAATATTCTTGGTTTTTGAAAATCTCAATTTCGCCTTCGCGCTCACAAATAAGGCGCAAGGCAACCGATTGCACACGGCCTGCGGAGCGGCTGCCAGGCAATTTGCGCCATAGCACGGGCGATAAGGTGAAGCCCACTAAATAATCGAGTGCGCGGCGCGCTTGTTGAGCATTCACCAAATCCATATCAATTTCGCGAGGCTCGGTAATGGCTTTGGTCACGGCGGATTTGGTAATGGCGTTGAACGCGATGCGCTTGACGGGAGTATCTTTTTTAATGGCTTTTTTCTCAAGCAAGGCTTCAAGCACATGCCAGCTTATGGCTTCGCCTTCGCGATCGGGATCGGTTGCGAGATAGAGGGTGTCAATTCCTTTAGCGGCGGCTGTGAGTGCGGCGATTTTCTTTTTTGAATCGGCATCCACCTCATATTTCATAGCGAAGTTATTTTCAACATCAACCGAACCATTTTTGCTGGGCAGGTCACGCACATGGCCGTAGGAAGCTAGCACGGTATAATCTTTACCGAGATATTTTTCGATGGTTTTGGCTTTGGCGGGCGATTCTACAACGACTAAATGATGGCTCAAAGGGCGCTCCTGTTTAATTATTTACAGGAATGCAGGGTGTTGCATTAAACATCAAGTAGAAAAGTGAATTCTTTTTAAATGGTAGATAAAAACTAGTTGCGTCCGCCGCGTTGTGCTTGTTGTTGTGGTTGTGGCAGTGGTATTGAATCGGTCTGGATTTGCGCGCTGTCGATTATAAAGTTTTCAAAACCTGATTTCACTTCGTCAAGTTTGGATTGCAAAGAATCTGTTTCAGGCGCTATCTCAATAGTCTTACCCACTAATTTTTCGCTAGAGAAAAATTCTGTTAGTTTGTCGGATATTTTATAACCATCTAATGTTGTTAAAGCTTCTTGAACAAAACCTTGAATTTTCTTTGCATCTTGCGGCGTATAACGATCCTCAACATCAGTCATGGTTTGACCCGACCCAAATGTAATAATAACTTCTTCTTGGTGAGATGGGGTAATGCCTGCATCATCAATTTTATGTGTAATTATTTTGTAAGCTGCATTAGAAGCATTTCTTATTTTTAAGTCTGCTTCCATGTCTCTTAGATGTGTGTCCGTAAACATTTGTACATTCATACCAATTCTATCGGCAAGATCTTCGACAGAAAGCATATTAAAATTTGGCAAATTGTGAAATCCACCATTTTCTTCTAATCGAATTTCTGTTTTTTTATATTGTCCTTCAATACCATTAGTATGGCGTCCATGATGTTCAAATTCCATGGTTGCTTCATTATAAATATACACTTCTTGTGAATTTATAAAGGGCGAGGTTGGATCGTGATCTGTTAAAATAAATACGAGTTTTTCATCCATGCTTTTCTCCAATTAGTTAAAGATTATCAAAAAAAGCTTTAAGAAGTATTAATTTTATTAATTTAATGTTGATGGTGCAGTTTAAAAACGATTTTGCTACACAAATTTTATGTTTCACGTTAATGTTATTCAAAGCAATTTAAAAGGAATTAAAGATGACTGCAACCGCTAGTTATTATCACATGTTTTGTTGTGCAAATGCACTCTTATGGGCTGATGGCAATTTATCGCCTGAGGAAGAAAAACGCTATATTGCATTGCTGGAAGCGAATGTTGAGCTTTCGGGTGAGCAAAAAGCATATTTATTGACGCAAAATAAAAAGAATACATCATTTGAAGAACATTGGAATAAAGTGACGGATAAACATCATCGTGCGCATTTGATAAATATTGCGCATATGTTGTTTTGGGAAGATGGCGTGTTTTGCCATAGTGAAAAAGAAGTATTTGAGAAAATGCAGCAGCTGCATTTAAAAACGGTTGATGTAGCCGCGCTGGAAGAAGAAATTGGCCAAATGGCGAAATCAGCGTTGGCTCAACTCAATGCAGAAGAAAAAGCGCGCATTGATGATATGATGGTGCATACCCGCTTCTTCCATTACGTAGGAGAATGGATTAATGAACAGGTTCACCGTTTAGAGAATTAATCTTCGCTGATTATCGCCACTTTTCCACCTTGGCTGCGGCTTAGGCGGTTGGCGAGTTCGAGTTCGAGTAGAATTTGCTGGATGATGTTAAGCGGTGCGGATGAGAGGCGGGCTAGCTCGTCAATTTCAGTGGGTGTGGGTGATAGCAGGTTAAGTATGACATCTCGGGCGGCATCTAAATCAGATTCATGTATGATTGGGCTTGCTTGCGCTGTGAAATCATTTTGAATTTGTTCAGCTAAATTGAGGGGTTGCTCTAGCGCCAGCACAATATCGGATATGGATTGAACGAGTGTCGCGCCCTGCTTGATGAGGGTGTTAGTGCCTTCGCTGCGTGGATCCATGGGCGAATTGGGCACGGCCATCACCTCGCGGTTTTGTTCCAGCGCGTAACGTGCTGTGATGAGCGAGCCTGATTTGGGTGCGGCTTCAACCACCAACAATCCGTGGCTCATGCCGGCGATGATGCGGTTGCGCGCGGGAAAGTTTTTGGCTTGTGGGCTGCTGCCAAATAATTGCTCAGTTATAATGGCGCCGCTTTGCGCCATAGCCGCATATAATGCTTTATTTTCGGGTGGGTAGAGCGTGTTAATGCCGCCTGCAATAACGCCCACAGTGCCATGTGCTAATGCCCCTTTATGCGCGCTGGTGTCGATGCCGCGTGCTAAACCTGAAATAACGGTGATGCCCCGCTCACCGCATTCACGTGCTATTTTTTGGGTAAAGGCAATGCCGGCAGCTGATGCATTGCGTGAGCCTACAATGCCTAAACAGCGTTTTGATTCCGATTGCCATAAATGGGAATGCCCACGCATAATTAATATAGGGGGTGCGGAATGGATATGCTGTAAAAGCGTGGGATAATCGCTATGGCCATACACTATAAATTTTGCACCAAAAGCTTTGGTTTGTTCTATTTCATATTCAATATCGGCTATGGGCGCAATTTTATAAGGGCGTTTCATGCCCCCGCGCTTGGCCATTTCGGGCAAATGCTCTAAAGCTAATTTCGGTGAACCAAAACGATTGAGCAATGTTGCAAAGCTGACGGGCCCCACATTTTCGCTGCGTATTAATTGCAAAGAATCAGCAATGGGAAATGATTCAAGCGATTTCATACCGCGTTTATATCGCTGTGAAGAATGCATTGATTACGCCCATTATTTTTAGCAGTATAAAGCGCTTCATCGGCACGTTCGGATACGGCTTGCATTTGGATATCAGATTCGCGCACGATGCTAATGCCGATGCTAATCGTTAAATGAATGGGAATATCATTAAAAGTAGCGTGCGAGGATTCTACCGCTAACCGGATTTTATTTGCCAATTTAAGTGAATCTTCTGCATTGATACTGCTTAAATAACATGAAAATTCTTCGCCGCCCATACGCCCCATTAAATCGCCTTCGCGAATGGTTGCTAAAATGGTGCGCACCACGTGGCGAATTGCTTCATCACCTGCGGCGTGGCCATACGTATCATTTACGGCTTTAAAGTGATCAATATCAATGGCGAAAAGAGCGCTTTGTGCTTTTTGGCGTTTGTTATTTTCCATCATTTTTACACTGATGCTGCCAAACATTCTGCGATTATAACACCCTGTAAGCGGATCGGTTTGTGCGAGTTCTAAAAGTTCTTCGCGTTGCTTAGAAATTCGATTAATTGCAGGGCGAAAAATAAAGAAAGCCTCAGCCAGCAATACCATTAATGTGGTGATTAAAATAAATGCTGCAAAATTTAAAAGTGAAGCCACTTGCTTTTCACCATTAAGTTGAAAAAGATGCACCGCTTGATGCAATTTGCTTAAAAGCGGTTGCTTTGATAAAACTTCCATTTGCGAAAAATAGCGGTTCCGCTCCACAGAATTTGTAGCAGATAAATAATTTCGAACAGCCGCAAAAAACTCTTTAGCTTCTTCGTCTAAAGAGGGCGAGAAATTATCGTAGCTGACACTTAATGACTTTGAATTTTGGAAATAATGGGCTTCAAATTCATCTTTTAGTGGCGAGTCATCGCTCCATTTTAAATTGCCTTTTGATAGTGCTTCATGCGCAACTTGCATTTGCTTTAACAGATCGGTAACGATAATATGGTTGGTGTTTGAATTACGGCTAATATCTTCCATTACTAACCAGCTAATCCGCTGTGATAACATGCGTTGGCGACCCGCTACATTCACTTTTTCAGCATTTTTATATTGCTGCGTCATGATATGATTTTCAAATAAATAAGCGGATATTGAAAGCAATGCAATGAGGCTTAATGCAAATATATATGCCTTGGTCAAATAGCGACGTGTATATGACGGTTGCATTTTTAATGTGATATCTTGAGTGATTTTAGGCTTTTCCAAAAGGTTTCTCATCTTTGCGCAATAAACGTTTAATATTTTCTTTATGTCTGTAAATAATGAGCAAACCTGCTAACACTGAAAATGTAGCGGTGAGTTGATGGGGCGATGTAACAGCCCATGCAACGGGCACAATGGCAACCGCTAACAAAGCCGATAAAGATGAAATGCGGGTGATGGCAAAAACGCTTATCCATATAAATGCCGCAATGCAAAAAATTAATGGGCTGAGCCCTAATATAACACCCAAATAGGTTGCCACACCTTTGCCGCCTTTTCCCTTCAACCAAATAGGAAATATATGACCCAATAATGCGGCAAGTGCTGCTGCACAAATTGCCAGCGGCATGGTAATATCATGCGGTGCAAATGACATGGGATAGTTTAACACAACCATCGCAATAATAACCGCTAACCACCCTTTAAAAGCATCTAATAATAATGTTGCGGCAGCTAATCCTTTTCTGCCACTGCGCAGCACATTAGTTGCACCAATATTGCCCGAACCTGTTTGGCGAATGTCGGTTCCTGTGACATATTTGGTGAGCAAAAAGCCAAACGGAATTGAGCCTAGTAAATAGCCCAAGATAATAAGTGATAATGGGATGAGATATTGCGACATTAGCTGTACGAACTTTCCATGTAGGATTGCAGAATAGCGGCTGCGGCTAGTTTGTCTACCTTATCGCTACGTTGGGCGGCGCGAATGCCTGCATTTGCCATTAATTCTTCCGCGATGTCACTTGAGAGACGCTCATCCCAAAAGAGTGTGGGGAGTGTGATGAATGCCTCTAAATTTCGGGCGAATTGGCGCACTGACTGGCAGCGCGGGCCTTCGGTATCATCCATATTTAGGGGGTAGCCGATGATGAATCCTACAATCGACTCCTTTTGCACCAGCTGCGCGATGGCTTGTGCGTTGACTTTAAATTTAGGATGATTGAGCGTATCAAGCGGATTAAAAAATCTGCGCGACATATCGGTAATGGCTAAACCAATACGCTTTTGGCCATGGTCAATGGCCAGCAATCGACCCTGCGGCGGCAAAGATTCTTTAAATTGCAGTGCGGTCAAAGGTTGCATGAGTTTTGTAATGCTTTAAAACCAATGTAAATTCCAGTTAAACATTCCTTGAGGCTGCTTCTATGTCGATTACCCCTAACGATACACAAAAAATTGCGCGTTTATCGCGGATTCGAATGAGCGATGACGATATTACGCATTATACGAGCGAGCTGAATAATATTTTAGGATGGATTGAGCAGCTGCAAGAAGTAGATACAACGGGCGTGGAGCAAATGACTTCTGTTTGCGAAATGAAACTGCCCATGCGTCAGGATAAAGTTACCGATGGAGGCTATCAAAAGAAAATTTTAGCCAATGCGCCAGACAATGATTATGGCTGTTTTGTCGTGCCGAAAGTAGTGGAGTAGAATAATGACCGAACTCAATATGCTTAGCATTGCGCAAATGCGCGATGGCTTAGCCAAAAAAGATTTTAGCGCGCTGGAGTTGGCACAAGCTACGCAAAGCGCTATTCACAATACTAACAGCGCGCTGAACGCGTTTATTACCATCACTGATACGCAAGCGTTTGATGGCGCTAAAGCGGCTGACGAGAAGCTAGCCAAAGGTGATGCTACGGCGCTGACAGGGGTGCCTGTTGCAGTGAAAGATTTATTTTGCACGAAAGGTGTTTTAACCACCGCCGCCTCGCATATTTTAGACGGATTTACGCCTGAATATGAATCGACCATCACCCAAAAATTGTGGGATGCGGGCGCAGTGATGCCGGGCAAAACCAATTTGGATGAATTTGCCATGGGATCGGCCAATATCACCAGTTATTATGGGAATGTGATTAACCCGTGGCGTGCTGCCGATGGTAAAGATCGCGTTCCGGGTGGGTCATCTGGTGGGTCAGCGGCAGCCGTTGCTGCAGGGCTCGTTCCGGCTGCTTTGGGCACTGATACGGGCGGCTCAATTCGTCAGCCTGCTAGTTTTTGCGGCATTGTGGGGGTGAAGCCTACTTATGGCCGCTGCTCACGTTGGGGCACGATTGCCTTTGCCAGCTCGCTCGATCAGGCAGGTGTTTTTGCACGTTCAGTGGAAGATGCCGCCATCGTGCAGCACATCATTAGCGGATATGATCAAAAAGACTCGACCTCAGCAAATCGTGAAGTGGAAGATTTTGTGAGTGCGGTTGGGCAAAGCGTAAAAGGTTTGAAGGTGGGTATTCCGAAGGAATATCGCGTGGATAATATGCCCAGCGAAATTGATGCTTTGTGGCAAAAAGGTGCGGCTTGGCTGCGTGAACAAGGAGCAGAAATTATTGATATTTCACTGCCGCACACGCACTATGCGCTGCCTACCTATTATGTGATTGCCCCTGCCGAATGCTCATCCAATCTAGCGCGCTATGATGGTGTGCGCTATGGCTTGCGCGTGACTGAAAAGGGCGATGGCTTAATTGATTTATACGAAAAAACCCGCGCCGCTGGCTTCGGTGATGAAGTGAAACGCCGCATTATGATTGGCACTTACGTGCTATCGGCAGGCTATTACGATGCGTATTATAAGCAGGCGCAACGCGTGCGCAGTTTAATTGCGCAGGATTTTGCCAAAGCGTATGAAAAAGTGGATGTGATTTTAACCCCCACTGCCCCATCGGCTGCCTTTGCGATTGGCGAAAAACAGGATGACCCCGTAGCGATGTATTTGAACGATATTTTCACCGTTCCCGCATCGCTAGCAGGTTTGCCGGGTATTTCCGTTCCGGCTGGGTTGGATGCACAAGGCTTGCCATTAGGCTTGCAATTGCTCGCGCCCGCATTTGATGAGATGACCCTATTTAAAGCTGCACATGCGCTTGAACAAGCTGCCGCATTCAGCGCCAAACCCCAAACACTTGCCGCATAATGGCAGAAAATTACAAACAACCTATTCGCTAAATTATTTTTTAGCTTCCAGTATCTCAGGTGCGATAAAGGTGATGGCTTTATTTTCAAATTCAATTTCGGGAAATGTTTTTTCATCAAAGCTAAACATTTCTTCCGTGCCGTTTTGAAATTGAATTTCGAGTATATCGCCTGCGCCATAATTGGCGACCTGGCGCACGGTGCCAACGGGTTTGCCGTCGCTGGCGCGCTTAACGGTTAAACCGACTAAATCTTCAATATAAAATTCATCATCATCGGTTTGGGGTAAATCATCGCGCGGGATGTAAAGTTTGCTGCCGCGTAGGGCATCGGCTTGGGTGCGATCGGTGCAGCTTTCTATTTTAGCGACGGGAACCCCTGCGGCTTGATTTAAATAACGCAGCGAAACGGGCGACCCATCTTCAAATGTGAGCGATTCATAGTCAAAAAGGCTCATAGCATCTTCTGTGAAGGCTTTGAGTTTGAATGCACCACGCACGCCATGGGCGGAGGAAATGACTCCTACACAAACGCGATTATCAGATGACATCTAAGGAGAAAGAGCCGATTACTCGGCTGCTTTAGCTTCTTCAGCTGGTGCTTCAGCGGTAGTTTCTTCAGCAGCGGGAGCTTCAGCAGCAGGGGCTTCTTCAGCGGGAGCTTCTTTAGCGGCTTTAGCTTCTTCTTCTGCAGCGGCTTTCGCATCAGATTCGGCTTTGGCACGATCGGCTGCGCGTGTTTGTTTACCTTCAGTTTTCACTGCTTTTTTAGGCTTTGCTGCGAAATCAGTTACCGGCTCCATTGCGCCAGCGGCAACGAGAATTTTTTCCATACGATCCGTTGGGCGAGCGCCTTTAGCCATCCATTCTTTAACTTTATCAAGATCAATTACAAGACGCTGATCGTTATCAGAAGCCAAAAGTGGGTTGAACGTGCCTAAGCGATCAATAAATTTACCATCGCGCGGGCTGCGAACATCAGCCACAACAATACGATAGAAAGGACGTTTTTTAGTGCCACCACGGGCCAGACGAATTTTTACAGACATAATATTCCAATAGGTTTACTAGATTTCAAGAGGGTGCAAATAGCACTGTTACGCACAGAAATAAAGCGATTTATATGATTTTTTGCGAATTTATTTGCGCGCGAGGGCTCAAACAAGGCTGGCAGCGATGGCTTGTGCGGCCTGTGCAGGGTTTGCATGTTGGGTAATTGGGCGGCCTATGACAAGATAATTTGCGCCCGCATCAAGCGCTTGGCGCGGCGTCATCACCCGTTTTTGATCGCCTTTATCGCTGCCCTCGGGCCGAATGCCTGGGGTAACAAGGGCAAAGTCGGTTGGTAGATGTTGACGAATCATTGTAATTTCGAGCGGGCTGCACACCATGCCATCCAGCCCACTAGCATGCGCCAATTTGGCGAGCAATGTAACCTGCGCATCAAGGGGGTGCGCAATGCCGGTTTGCTGTAAATCGGTTTGGTTCATGCTGGTAAGCACGGTAACGCCCACCACTTTAGGCGCGTTTGGCAAGTGTTGCGCGGCGTGTTTGGCAGCCTGCATCATCTGCGCCCCACCGCTAGCATGAATGGTGAGCATGAAGCAATTTAGCCCCGCTGTGGCGCGAATGGCAGCGGCAACCGTGTTGGGAATATCATGAAATTTTAAATCGAGAAAAACAGGTACATCGCTAGCTACACGGCGCATGCCAGCAATGCCGTGGGCGGTGAAAAACTCTAGCCCCAGTTTAATGCCGCCCACATGCGGAGCCACCTGCTGAACAAGGGTTTGCGCATGGGCGATATCGGGTGTGTCAATCGCAACGAGGATGGGGTTTTGCATATGCCCTGTTATGCCAGCCTAGCTGCGGCTCAGCAACCCTTAATTCACATTAAACAAGTTAGCGCGCCGTCATGAAACCGTAACCTGTTTTTAGTATGGTATATGAGTATGAATACGTCTGCTAGTAATATTCCGCGTTGGACGCAGCGCTTGTCGAGCGAGAATGGTCGCCCGACAGCCAATGATTTGCGTCTAAGTTCGGCGCATAAAGTGCAGGCTAAAATGGTGGCAGCATCGAGCGGATTGATGAACGCGATGAAATATATGGTGAGCCATCCATTAGAGTTTATTGCTTCAACAGCGGTATCAGCAGTATCATTTTATGCGGTTAAAACACTGGTAGTTTGGGCGTTTCCTGCTGTGGGCGTTGGATTGGCCGCAGCAATGGTGACAGCGGCCGTATTATCCATTGGGCGTGGGATGGTGGCCGAATATAAGCATCGTAATGCGTGTGTGGCGGCATTATATGAAGATGGCAAAAAGCCGAGCGAGGCCGAATTAGCCGAAGCTAAAAATATTGATATTGGCAAAGTGCTTGAAAATGGCGTTACCCGCGCGCTCGTAACAGGATTGCTGGGGGGTATCACGGGTATTTTGATTGGTAGTTTTGCACAAGATGCACGCGAATTTATTGAGGAAAGACGTATTCCAGAATCGCCGCTGCATGTGCCAACAGAGGCAGAATTTGAAAAAACACTCGATTTATTGCGCAAGAAAGAAAACTACGGTGGATTTGGTGATGGATTTACAGTGAACCCAGAAGGGCGCATTGGTGGATTGCAGTTTGGCGAAGCTGAATTAACCGATTTAGGCTATTACCAAGCAGACGGCACCAGCAAAATTGATTGGAATGGCGGATGGACCGATAAGGCCAAACAACTTGGCGTAGATAGTGTTGAAGATTTTAAAGATAATGAAGAATTTCAACGCATGGTAGAACATGACTGGATTAAATTCTGTTGGAAAGATATTTTATACCATGATTTGGATGAGCAATTAGGCCGCACCGTTATTGCCAATAATGGTAAAGAATTTATCGTAAACCCAACCTCACTTATTGTGGGTAGACATTTTAGCGGATCGCGCGGGCTTGAGCTTTTATTTGAACAAGGTATTGATTCGCATGATGGCGGCAGTAAACGCATCGGCACATGGTTGACTGATTATATGCAGGAATTTAGCCATCGCAATATGCCGTTTGCTGCGGGCAACCCTGAGCAGTTAGCTTTTTATATGCCCAATGTTACCGGCGATTGTAGCCAAACCATCGCGCATATTTGGCCGCTGGAATTGCACGAGCCACAACGCATTAGCGATCATTTTGGCGCCCGTGGGGGCAACCATGATGGAATTGATATTGCGACTTACAAGCGTTATCCGAGTGTGATGGCCACAGCATCGGGTGTGGTTCAACGTATTGAAAGTATTAACCATGGATATGGTAATAATGTTATCATTTTACACGAAGATGGCACGCGATCGCTTTATGGCCATATGCGGCGCTTTGCAGATGGTTTAGTAGAAGGACAAACCGTGCAACAGGGCGAAGTGATTGGCCAAGTGGGTAGCACGGGGCACTCAACCGGCCCGCATTTACATTATGAATTACGTGATGCACGCAATAGGCAATTTAATCCACTGCCTTGCTTGCCCGATTTTGAAATCACTGGAAGGCATCGATAAATATGGTAACCTCAGCTATGAGCAGTCAAACCTATGAAGCGAATAACCCCAAGGCTGAAATGCCGGTTGAGGAGGATTTGCAGTTAAATTCGGCTGAAAAGGTGCAAGCACAGATTGTGGATAAGCCAAATTTCTTGGTGCGTACCTTTCGTTACATTGCCGATAATCCGGTTGAGTTTTTACTTTCAACCGCAAGCTCCATTGCGATTCGCGCGAGTTTGGTGGCGGTGTTTGGCACCAGCATCGCAGCGGCGGTGGGCGTAGCAATGGCGACCTCGATTATTTTAAGTGTGGGCAAGCAGGTATTGTTTGATAGCAAACCCTCAGCTGATGATTTAGGCGAGGCACAGAACGCAGAGATTGCGGGTGGAGTATTTTCTACCACATTAAAACGAGCATTAATATCGGGCGCGATTGCGGGTTTGTTGGGTGTGGTACTTGGCCCCTTGGCTGATACATTGAACATCAAAGAAATGGTTAGCGGCAGTGATGCGGTAGTCAACTCGCCAAGCGAACCGATTGCACATTATAGCCCCGATGAAGGAGTGGTTAAAGAGCTGGAAGCGATGCGTCCCAAATACATCGCTGCGGTGGAAGCGCCAAAGGATGAGATCTACACCCAATGGCGTGGCCAACCGTTACGGTTAGATGATGCGATTGTGCGCGACTATACACAGGTGGTTAATACCGGATCGCGAGTATCGCCTATTGCTGATGGGATAGGTTTTGATAGCCAAGATGCGCAACATATTAAAGAGACGCTATTTAAAGATGCCACGCAAAGAGTTTTGCCGGATGGAATTTTAGATGCCGCACAGCGTGAGATATTTGCAGGCAAAACTTTTTTAATTGATGCCGAGCATTATCGCATGGTTGCCGATGGCAGCAGCCGTTATGATTTGGGCGCTGTGGTGGATGCCAAGGGTGCGCCCGTGCTTGCCGGCTTGCCGCTGGATGAGCAATGCATTGAAGTGATTAACGGCAAGAAATTTGAGGCGATTCCCAATCTGTTTGATGCGAAGGGTGCGCCTTATACCTACAAAACATTTGGCCCTGCATTCACCGCGCAAGGCACGCCCGTTGCTATTGAAGCGCATGTGAATGTGCGCAGCGCCATTGAATTTGGCCAACAAGCCGAAAAACTGGGCGCTGATGTAATTTATAGCAATCTTGGCCGTGCCACGGAAAGCGCTGAGGTGATTTATCAAAAAATGCTGGCGGCGGGTCATGCGCCGGACATGGTGGTATCATTCAATGCCGATGCGACAGCCGATAGCGCGCGTTTTAACGTTACGCAAGGCGATGACACCATGCCCGTGCCTGTGATGCAGGTGCATAGTGCCGATTTAAGCAACAGTGCCGATAATTTATTGGCGCGGCATTATCCTTATGAACGTACGCCTGAAATATTGCGCGGCGTGGGCGATTATTTTCAAGAACATGAATGTGGCGTAAATTTTATATCGCCCACCATAGCAGCATCTGCCGTAGCAGAAAATACGGTTGTGCAGACCCAAATAGCCACACCCTTTGGTAAAATTGACTTATCGGATCCTGAGTCTGCAACTTCACCTGACAGCCCTGCGGAATTGAATCGATCTGAAAAATTGATTGAACCCATTGCTACACCCCAAATAGAGCTTTTGCCAACCATTAAGCCCACTAATTTGCCCGATATTAATGTGCCGCCAGCACCGATAGAGAGCGCACCAGAAATTGCTCCCCAATTGGATAATTTGGCTGAACGTTATGGCACGCAGCCTAGCGGTGCGACTCATGCTGAGAAAATTGAGCCGCGCACGCCGGAAGATTTGTTGCAAAAATATGGCTCGCGCAGCGATAGCCTTGAAACTAAATCTTTTCAAGATAGACTCTCTAACGAAGCTACTGACGAAAAAGCGCGAGGATATTAATATGGTGCAGACAACTCCCCCACCACCACCGATGTTGACGGGCGAAGAAGAAGTGGTGATTTTATTTACGGCGGAAAATAACGCGGGCAAGCCCTTCCATGCCTATATTAAAATGACGCTGCTTAAGCTGGGCGAATTTCAAGAAGCCCAAGCGCGCGGCGCACCGATTGATTTAAATACGCTAGGCACGGTGCTGGAAACCGGCTGGGGTCACCAGCCTGATGCTGAGATTCACGCAAAAATTGTCGCCGAACATGGTGATGTGCAAACCGATTTAGGCTAAACGCGTAAGACCGAAATTTCGATTAACGGGCGCTTACCCAGTTCAGCTTTGACGATACGGCGCACGGCGGTGCGAATTTTTTGCTCTAAAGGCTTTTTCGATTTTCTATCTTCTAATGCGCGCTCAATTTCGTCGCTCATTTCTTTTAAAATATCGGCATCTTCACGCTCGTCCATGCAGCCTGGGGCTTGAATGGCGGGCTTTTCAATCAGGCGGTTATCTTCCATCGCTAGGGCGATGAAAATGATACCATCGTCGCGCATACGGCGACGTTGTGCAAAAATGTTGCTATCGGTTGGGGTAAGCACTTTGCCATCCACCGCGATATAACCGCTTTGCACTTTGCCAATTTGGGCAGCCTTGCCTTGTTCAATTAAAATGACAGCGCCATTGCTGGCTTCCACCGTTTCGGGCACACCGAGGCTGGTCGCTAACTTGCAATGCTCATGCAAATGACGGGCTTCGCCATGCACGGGAATTGAAATAAGCGGCTTTACCATGCCATACATTTCTTTCAACTCGTCGCGTGCGGGATGGCCTGAAACGTGAATGGCATGATCATGCGCGGACACCACCTCAACCCCCATTTTAGTGAGCAGATTATGGATGTAGCCAATGCGCGATTCGTTGCCCGGAATATCGCGCGATGAGAAGATTGCCGTATCGCCCGGGGCTAAGCGAATGGCAGGATGATCGCTTTGTGCCATGCGCGTGAGTGCCGCGCGCGGCTCGCCCTGACAGCCGGTGGAAATAATCATACATTCATCACGCGGAACCGACATCGCCTCTTTATCGGCAAATAGCTCGGGGCAATTTTTAAGATAGCCCGAATCTTTTGCGGCGCCAATAATGCGTTCAAAACTGCGACCTGCCATGAAGATTTTGCGGCCTGCTGCATGGCCAGCCATAATAATGGATTCTAACCGTGCCAAGTTACTGGCGAAGGTGGCGCACACAACACGTTGTTTGCAGGCTTTAATTTGCTTGGTTAACTCAACTTTCACATCGGCTTCGGAGCCAGAAACGCCATCGACAAATACATTGGTGGAATCGCACACGATGGCCAGCACGCCTTTATCGCCGAATTTGGTGAGTGCGGCTTTATTGGGTGCGGGGCCGACCACGGGTGTATGATCAATCTTCCAATCGCCGGTATGCATGATAACGCCTGCATCGGTGGTGATGGCAATAGCCTGCATTTCGGGGATGGAGTGGGTGAGATCAATCATATCAAGTTTGAACGGGCTGAGATTAAGGGTGCTGCCTTGCTGTACCTCGTTAATTTGCAAACCTTCAACCCCTTCGCCTTTGAGTTTGGCTTTAAGCACATTGGCCGTAAAGGGCGTGGCATAGATAGGGCAATCGAGAATATCATAGAGATATTGCACGGCGCCAATATGATCTTCATGCGCGTGGGTGAGCACAAGGCCGAGCAGATTATCGCCAATATATTCTTCGATAAATGTGGTGTCGGGCACCATTACATCGGCGCCGGGAAGATAATCATCGGTAAAGCCGATACCCATATCAATCATCAGCCATTTGCCTTGATAGTGATAGAGGTTGAGGTTCATTCCAATTTCGTTTGAGCCGCCTAATGGCACAAAGATAATCTGGTCGTGATAGGGTTTAAAATTAAAAGTCATACATTTATTTTCTGTTTTAAAGTTTGGTTAAGGTGGGCGGGGCTGAATCTACTCAGCTAAATTCTTCGCGATAAGATGTAGGCCACGAATGGTTAAATCGCTATCGAGCGCATCAATAGCATCGCTGTTTTTGGCAAAAAGCGGGGCAAGACCACCGGTGGCCAGCACCATAGCAGGTTCGCCCAGTTCTGCGCGGATTTCTTTTACAATACGCTCAATTAAACCTAAATAGCCAAAATAGATGCCCGCTTGCATCGCGGTTTCGGTAGTGGTGCCGATAGCTTTTGCGGGATGAGTAATATCCACAGAAGGCAGCTTAGCGGCAGCGTGCTGTAAAGCATCGAGCGATAGATTGATGCCGGGAGCGATGACGCCACCACGGTAGTTGCCTTGATTATCGGCTACATCGAATGTAGTGGCCGTTCCAAAATCGAGCACGATGCACGCTTGTTGATGCGCGTACCAAGCGGCATAAGCATTAACGATACGATCGGCACCCACTTCTTTTGGCGAATCAACTTTGGCTTGCACGCCGATGGATGCCATGAGTTGGGACGTGACGAGTTGTGGCGCTTTGCCAATGAGTTGCGTAACAGCACGCGTGATGGGAAACTGGCAGCTAGGCACTACGCAAGCAATAAGCGCTTGCGAGATATCTGATGCTTTGGCTTGCAAGCGCTGCAAGAAATTTTCTAACCATAGGGTAAATTCATCAGCCGTGCGCAAGCGATTGGTGGATAGCCGCCACTGCCCAAGACACGCATCATGCTGGTAAAGCGCAAAGCAGGTGTTGGTGTTGCCGACATCAATCACTAATATCATAGAATTACCTCGCCAGCAGAAAGGGCGATTTTGCCGTGTTTGGTTTTAAGCTCTAGATTGCCGTTTTTATCGAGGCCAACAAAGGTGCCTTGGTGAAAATCATTGCCGACCCGCACTTCCATTTCGGTGCCTTTATGCATGGCATAATTCATCCAGTATTTGCGCACGGGCGCGAAGCCCTCATCTTGCCAAAGCTCGTACCATTGCGTGAAATGGTGGATGAAGCGTGACAGCACAATTTTGGCTGAGATAAGCTCAACGCCGGCTTGTTTGAGGCTTGTGGCAGGGTTATCGACCTGAGTGGGTGAATGTTCAATATTCATGCCTAAGCCGATAACCGCCCAGCGCTTTTTAATGCCAAAATCATTGGTTATTTCGAAGGATTCCAGAAGTAAACCTGCCAGCTTTTTACCATCCAGCATCACATCATTGGGCCATTTTAATTGCAGTTTGGCTTGGGGCAATAAAGGCGCGATGCTGGCATGCGCGGCTGCAGCAGCAACAAATGAAAGCTGCGGATAAAGTGCAAAATCGCAATCGGGTGCCAGCAAGGCGGAGGTGAATAAATTGCCATTTTGCGACACCCAGCTTTTACTGCCACGCCCACGGCCATCGGTTTGTTGTAGCGCCCAAATGAACGCCCCATGCGCGCCACCGCCTTCAGCCAAACGGCGTGCTTCCATGTTGGTGCTGTCAATTTGTTCGTAACTTAGTAAGTGATAATCATCTATCAAAGGTATCCGCTTTTTACCCTTTGATTTATTTTTTATAGCCACAACGCACCTGCTGCTTTGGTTGCAGCCTCAATTAATGGGGCGGGCATGACGATGAAAAAGACCGTTAAAATTGCACAAATTATCATCACAGCTTTAAAGCTAATGGTGGGCTCAGCGTCAAAGCCGTCGCGTAATTCATCAAAATACATAATTTTAACTACACGCAAATAATAGAATGCGGCGATAACACTGCTTAATACACCAACAACTGCCAACCAAATTAGGCCTGCATTTAACGCTGCCAAAAACACATAAAATTTTCCGAAGAAGCCAGCTAGTGGTGGAATACCTGCAAGCGAAAACATGAATATAGCCAACATGATAGCAAAGAACGGATGCTTTTGCGAAACACCGCTTAATTCAGAAATATGTTCAACCGCTTGGCCTTCGCGCTGCATAAGCAACACGCAACCAAATGCGCCAATACTCATAAAAATGTAAATGCTTAAATAGATTAAAACGGCTGTAACCCCTTCTTGGGTACCTGCGGCTACGGCCAACAAGGCAAAGCCTACATGACCGATAGAGCTAAATGCTAAC
Source organism: uncultured Alphaproteobacteria bacterium (assembly GCA_963837025.1). Taxonomy (GTDB): domain Bacteria; phylum Pseudomonadota; class Alphaproteobacteria; order Rickettsiales; family JALZUV01; genus JALZUV01. The sequence goes on along the minus strand of CAWILT010000002.1, from coordinate 523,669 downwards.
ATACGTTTGATGTTATTTTGTGCAATGGCACCTAACGCACCGATAAGCATCGAAGCCAGCGATAGAAAAATAATGATTTGCTGCCACTGCACCAGCCATTCGCCTAAAGGCTCAATCAATAACCGCACAAAAATGAGTAGTGCAGCAATTTTTGGCGCAGTGGAGAAAAAGGCTGTAACGGGCGTGGGGGCACCTTGATAAACATCGGGCGCCCACATGTGAAACGGAGCGGCTGAAATTTTAAAACTAAAGCCAACCAGCACGAATATCATGCCTAATAGCACACCAAATTGCTGGCCTTCTAACTGATTGATGGGGGCAAGCGTGGTCAAAAACTCATGCATTGCAACAAAGCTCGTGGTGCCCGTGAAACCATAGAGATAGGAAATTCCAAATAATATTAAGCCCGACGCCAGCGAGCCAAGTACGAAATATTTCATTGCCGCTTCGGTAGCCATGCGGTTATCGCGGTGATAGGCCGTAAGCACGTAGAGCGATAAGCTCATCAATTCAAGCCCTAGATAGAGCGATAGCATATCGGCTGCTGAAACGAGCAAACACATGCCCAAAGCTGCCAACATCATGAGTAATGGAAATTCAAACCGTTCGGCATCAGGTTCTTGCTGACGCTTCCAATAAACACTCAACGTCATGGCCAATAAGGTGGAAATTAAGATGAGTGATTTAGCAAATTGCGTAAAGCCATCAACTTGCAACAAGCCATTCATAAAGATTTTTGGTTGTGCAGGCAAAAATTTGAAAGTGAGAAAGAGCGCCACCAGAACTGCCGCTGGTGCAATGGCGGAAACTAAATTGCGCCCTGTTGAGCCCCCATAAAGCCCTAATAACATGAGACCAATGGTAAACCCAAATAACACAAATTCGGGTGCGATGAGTAGCATATCCATTAACGTTACCATTATGGTTTCTCTCCCTCAATCTGGGGTAATTCTTCTTCTGATGTTGGTGAAGGCGTGGTAGCCTCTTCTTGGGTTGCTGGCTCGTCAAGCGCGGGCATTTCTGAAAGCACTGGCGAAGGGTTGTCTATCGTGGTTTGCTGTAACAGATTTTCAACCGGCGCATGTAAAACATTGAGTAGCGGCGCAGGATAAATACCTATCCATAATACCATCACCCCGAGTGCCACAAACATGGCCGTTTCACGCAACTCTAAATCATGTAATTTTTTAAGCTCATTGCGCACCAAAGCACCAAAGCTTACGCGACGATAGAGCATTAATGCGTAGGCAGCACCCAAAACTAAACCCGTTGCTAAGCCGAAGGCAAGCCATGAACTGGCTTTATACGCGCCGATTAAAACTAAGAATTCGCCTGTGAAGCCAGATGTTGCGGGCAGGCCGACTGACGCCATGGTGAAGAATAAAAAGAAGAATGCATACCATGGCATAATTTTAGCGACACCACCATAGCGCGCGATTTCGCGACTGTGTACGCGATCATACACCACACCGACAGCAATAAATAACGCACCTGAAATAAGACCATGCGATATCATTTGCACTACGGCACCTTCAATTGCTTGTTGGTTAAAGGCGAATAACCCTGCGGTGACAAAACCCATATGCGCCACCGAAGAATAGGCGATAAGCTTTTTCATATCATCTTGCACCAGTGCTACAAGCGATGTGTAAATAACCGCAATAATACTAAGCCCCCAAATAAGCGGAGTGAAATAATGTGAGGCCTCAGGCAACATGGGTAGGCTGAAAACGAATAAACCCATAGCCACCCATTTTGAGTAAAATACCGGCCAGAATAACCGATCCTGCGGTGGGTGCTTGCACGTGCGCATCGGGCAGCCATGTATGTACTGGCCACATGGGAACCTTAACCGCAAAAGAGGCAAACATCGCTAGCCAAAGCACATTTTGAATTACACCTGAACTTTGCGGCGCAAGCGTCATTAGCTCAGGAATACTGGTAGTGCCATAGGTGAAATATAACCACAAAATAGCAAGTAAGAATAATACCGATCCGAGCAAGGTATAGAGGAAGAATTTATACGATGCATAAACGCGATTTGTGCCGCCCCAAATTCCGATAATTAAAAACATCGGAATCAACATACCTTCGAAAAATATGTAAAATAGAAGCGCATCGAGCGAGCAGAACACGCCGATGATAAAACTCTCTAATATTAAAAAGCTGAGCATAAATTCGCGTACCCGATGCTTAACACCATTCCAGCTCGATAGAATACAGATGGGCATTAAAAAGGTAGTGAGCATAAGCAGGGTGAGCGATATGCCATCAATACCTAAGTGATAATTGATGCCATCGGCAAGCCATGTATGTTTTTCAACAAATTGAAAATCGCTTGTGGTGCTGTCAAAACTCGGCAAGATGAGCGCAGCAGAAGCGATGAATGTAATGAGTGTTACAAACAGAGCGGTGAGTTTGGCATTGCGCGCTGCAAGCTCGCCTTCCGCTTCACGCACGAAAAGAAATATTGCACTAGCGCCAACAAGTGGCAGTAGCATGAGCAACGTTAAAACAGATAAATTGGTTTCCATTTAAATGCCCCCTCCCACTAAATACCAGCTAATGATGCTAACCAAGGCCACCAGCATGACAAAGGCATAGTGATAGAGATAACCGGTTTGGGTGCGACCGGTTCGTAATGCAAACCAGCTTGAAACGGAAGCAAACCCGTTTGGCCCCAGCCCATCAATGATACGTTTATCCCAGAAATAACTGAACCATAAACCCAGAGCAATGGCACCGCGAACAAACACCGCGTGATAAAGCTCATCAAAATACCATTTATTGAGCAAGAAGGTGTAAATGGGAGAAAAAGTCTTGGCAATTTTGGCAGGTAGGCTTGGTGCTTTAATGTAAAAAATCCATGCGAGAATAATGCCGCTTATTGCTAAGACGAGTGGAATGATAGGCACCCAAGCTGGCACATGATGCACACGCTCTAGCACATTATTTTGCTCAGCCACAAAAATAGCGCCGCGCCAAAATTCGCCATCCGCGTCCACCATACCTAAAATATGATAGCCGATGGCACCCGCTGTAACCGCGCCGATTGCTAGTAATAATAAAGGAATGGTCATCACTTTGGGTGATTCATGCGCGGCGTTTAAGGCTTTGCGCTCCATACGCGGTTGCCCATGGAATGTGAGGAAGAGCAAACGCCATGAATAAAAAGCGGTAAGGAATGCTGCTGCTAAGCCCATGATAAAGGCAAACATGCCATGCGTGCTATGCGCGGCATAAGCAGCCTCAATAATCATATCTTTAGAATAATAACCTGCGAAGGGGGGGATGCCGGCTAGCGCCAACGAGCCAATCCACATCACCGCGCATGTGATGGGCACTTTGCGCGCGATGCCGCCCATCTTGCGCATATCTTGTTCATGATGCAGCGCGTGAATGACAGAGCCTGCACCGAGGAATAATAGCGCTTTGAAAAATCCATGCGTAAGCAAATGAAACATGCCCGCTGCATAAGCTGATACGCCACAGGCGAAAAACATATAGCCTAGTTGCGAGCAAGTAGAATAAGCAATCACGCGCTTAATATCATTTTGCACCAAGCCTACCGTGGCGGCAAAAATAGCGGTGGCGGCGCCCACATAGGTGACCATTTGTAGGGCGATAGGCGATAGTTCAAATAGTGGCGACATGCGCGCCACTAAAAACACGCCGGCGGTTACCATGGTGGCCGCATGAATTAACGCCGAAACAGGTGTTGGGCCTTCCATCGCATCAGGCAACCATGTGTGCAAACCAAGTTGCGCGGATTTGCCCATGGCACCGATAAATAGCAATATGCAAATTACGGTTAAGGCGTGGAATTCTTGACCTAAAAAGCTAATAGTCGCATCAGCCTGCGTGGAGACGATAGCAAAAATCTCATCAAACCTGACCGTATCAAACATGAGATAGATGGCGAAAATGCCTAAGGCAAAGGCAAAATCGCCTACCCTATTCACAATAAATGCTTTCATCGCAGCAGCGTTAGCAGATTCTTTATGATACCAAAAACCGATGAGCAGATAGGAGCATAGCCCTACCCCTTCCCACCCTAAAAAGAGTTGCACTAAATTATCTGCAGTTACCAGTATTAGCATGAAGAAGGTGAATAGCGAAAGGTAAGCCATAAAACGGGGCTTGGCGGGTTCTTCACTCATATAACCTACCGAATAAATATGCACGAGCGCCGAGACTGTCGTTACTAAAAGCATCATTGCTGAGGACAGCATATCCACCCGCAACGCCCAGCGCACATCAAACGAGCCTGAGCTTATCCATGAGGCGATATCGAGGGTAAAAGTCTCCGCGCCGCTACTTAATTGAATGAATAAAATCCATGCACAGATGGCGCTGGCTGAAACTAAAACGCTGGTTATCCATTGGGCGGTGGGGTGTGCAATACGCTTCCACGTGAAACCAACAAGTAGCGCTGCAATAAGTGGTAAGAATACGACGAGCTGAGCAAGCAGGATCATAGCGCGGCCTCCGCTCGGGTTTCTTCACCAATCTCTTCCACAGCGATTGAACCGGCATTACGGAAAAATACCACTAAAATAGCCAAGCCAATAGCGGCTTCTGCCGCTGCAACGGTGAGGATGAAAACGGTAAATACCTGCCCAACCAAATCGTTTAATGCAACTGAGAATACCACCATATTGATATTGACCGCGAGCAACATAAGCTCAATCGACATTAACAAATTGATGATATTTTTTCGGTTAAGGAAAATGCCGCAAATGCCGATTACAAATAGCAAAGCGGCCACAGTGAGGTAATGCGTTACCCCAATGGATTCAAAAAGACTCACATTCATGAGGCGGCTCCCTGCCCTGATTTGACCGATACCAGTTTCATAGCGTCGCTGCGTTTACGCGCCAGTTGCTTGTTGATATTCTGCTTTAAAGAGCGCTTTTTATCGCGCAGGGTTAGCACAATCGCACCAATCATCGCTACGAGCAGAATGATACCCGACACTTGAAAAGCATAGATGTAATCGGTGTAAAGAATGCGGCCAATGGCTTGCGTATTGGTTACATCGGTAGCAAGGGGTGCGGCATGAAGTGCCGGCGCTGCAATGATTTCAATATTTTCCAACGCATTAAAAATCATGGTGAGTTCAACAAAAAATAACGCCGCCACGCCTAATCCTATGGGCAAATATTTAAGAAATCCTTCACGGGCCTTTGCCAATTCAATATCTAACATCATCACGACAAATAGGAATAGGACAGCTACGGCGCCTACATATACAATGACCAAAGTCATAGCGATATATTCCGCGCCTAGAAGCACAAATAAGCCTGCCGCGTTAAAGAAACAGAATATTAGAAATAGCACCGAATGCACTGGATTGCGCGAGGAAATAACTGCCAGTGCTGAAAGCACCATCACCACCGATAAAATATAAAATGTTAAGCTAGCTATTTCCATCATTCATCCTATCGATAAGGCGCATCGGCTATCAGATTTGCGGCAATGGCATCTTCCCAGCGCTCACCATTATCGAGTAATTTATCTTTATTATACCAAAGCTCTTCGCGGGTTTCGGTAGCGAATTCGAAATTAGGTCCTTGAACAATGGCATCCACTGGGCATGCTTCCTGACAAAAACCGCAATAGATGCATTTGACCATATCAATATCATAACGTGTCGTGCGACGTGAGCCATCTTCGCGTTCTTCAGCTTCGATGGTAATGGCTTGTGCGGGGCAAATGGCCTCGCATAATTTACAGGCAATGCAACGCTCTTCACCGCTAGGATAGCGGCGTAAGGCATGCTCGCCCCGAAAACGCGGGCTAAGTGGGCCTTTTTCGTAAGGGTAGTTGATGGTTACCTTAGGTTTGAAGAAATATTTCAGCGTCATGAATAGACCTGAAGCGATTTCAATCAGAAAAAAAGCATTTAAAAAACGGGGTAGATTCATTTTTGTTCAATCGCCTCTTTCATTTGTTCTACTTCAGTCTCAATTTGCTCCGTCACTGCTTCACCAACATCTTCAACCGCTTCAATAACCGTTTCGTTGGCTTGCTCAAGCTCGTTTCCATACACCACATAGGCTGATGTCATAACGACCCAAAGCAGCGATAGAGGTAGAAAAATTTTCCAGCCTAAACGCATGAGTTGGTCATAACGGTACCGCGGCAAGCTAGCACGCATCCAGATGAATGCAAAGAGTACGAATGAAATTTTAAGCGCAAACCAAATGGGTCCCGGAATAAAATCGAGCGACTCATGCGGTGGTAAATATCCACCTAAGAATAATACCGTCGCGATGGCCGACATGAGAATCATATTCATATATTCGCCTAGGAAAAATAGGGCGAATGTCATAGATGAATATTCAACGTTATAGCCTGCCACTAATTCGGCTTCAGCCTCAGGTAAATCAAATGGATGACGGTTGGTTTCGGCTAATATGGAGATGAAAAATAGAATAAACATGGGGAATAATCCGGTGAATATAAACCATGTTTCGCGCTGCGCTTCTACCACATCGACTAAATTGAGCGAGCCAACCAATAACAATACGCATACAATGACAAAGCCGATTGAAACTTCATAGGAAACCATTTGCGCCGCCGAACGGATGGCGCCAAGAAAGGCATATTTAGAGTTACTCGCCCAGCCCGCCATGATTATACCGTAAACGCCTAGCGATGAGATGGCCAATAAGTAAAGAACGCCAACATTGATATTCGCAATGGCAAATTCTTGCGAGAAGGGAATCACCGCCCAGCCTAATAGTGCTAATATAAAGGTGAGCATAGGCGCTAAAATAAATACGACAGAGCTCGATTGCGAAGGGATAATCGTCTCCTTCATGAACAGTTTTAGCGCATCGGCAAAAGGTTGCAATAAACCAAACGGGCCCACCACATTAGGGCCTTTGCGCAATTGCATCGCAGCAATCACTTTACGCTCAACATAAGTGAGATACGCCATCACAATCATTAACGGCACGGCAACCAGTAGAATTTTACCGATGATTTCAAGCAGCGGCATGATAGGCTCTAAAATGAGGAAGAACTGATCCATTAGGCTGCTTTCTTGCCTCCTGCTGGTGTGTGTGCAAAGGTTGCCAAACATTCTGCCATGGTTGCAGATGCACGGCTTATCGCATCGGTGACATAATAATTAGCAAAATAAGGTTTGAGTGGTGCGGCATCAAATTCAAAGGTTTTACGTGGGCGAATATTCGATAATGTTTCGCGCGGCAGTTGCTCTAACGCATTTAAATGCGGGTGCGCTTTAATCATTTTAGCGCGTAATGTCGTAAAATCATCGAAGGGCAATGTGGCATCCAGAGCTTGCGAAATAGCGCGGATAATTTTCCAATCTTGTTTTGCCTCACCGGGAGCAGATGATGCTTGATAGGCACGTTGCACACGGCCTTCATTATTAACATAGGTGCCATCTTGTTCGGTATAAGCGGCTGAGGGTAAAATTACATCGGCGCGATGTGCGCCTTCATCGCCGTGATGGCCTTGGTAGATAACAAAGCATTTACCGCCAAGTTTTGACATATCGATTTCATCGGCACCCAGCAAATAGAGCATTTCAATGGCGCCGCTGCGGGTGGCTTCAATCATTTCGGCAGTGGATTTTCCGCCTTTGGCTGGTAGGAAATTGATATCTAATGCACCCACGCGGGATGCGTGGTTTTGCAATACATTAAAGCCATTCCATTCTTTGCTAATGGCGCCAAGTTGTTGTGCAAGAGTGCGAGCGGCCGCATAAATTTCTTTCGCATCTTCGCGAATCAAAGCGGCTTGACCCAAGATGATTAAAGGTTTCTTCGCTTGGCTTAATCGTTTTGCACTCTCGCTTTTGCCGGCCAGTAAATCGGTTAGACCTTTGGCATTATCCGACAACCATTCAACCGGATAGGTTAAATCGGTTTCTTTGCCCAGCGCAAAAATATCGGTGCCGTTGGCGAGCCAGCTTTTGCGAATACGAGCGTTTAATACCGGTGCTTCTAAACGTGGGTTGGCACCAATAAATAGTATGGCATCGGCTTGTTCAACGGCGGCAAAACCGGAATTAAATAAATAATCAGCGCGCTCTTCAAATGGGGTGTAAGCACCATCTTGGCGTGCATCGCGATGGGGCGAATTTAATGTGTCGAGCAGCAATTTTAGTGCAAATAGCGGCTCAACGGAAATGAGGTTACCTGCAATTGCACCCAGTTTTTCGCCGCCTGATTTTTTGAATTTTTGCGCGATAGCATCGATAGCCTCTTGCCAAGTAGCGGGCTCTAACTTTCCGTTACGACGCAAATAAGGGGTATCGAGGCGTTGACGCTGTAGTCCATCGCACGCATAGCGTGATTTATCGCCCAGCCATTCTTCATTCACCGCTTCGTTCAAACGTGGTAAAATACGCATTACATTATTGCCGCGCACATCAATGCGAATATTGGCACCCATAGCATCATGCACATCAATGCTATGGGTTTTTTTCAATTCCCACGGGCGAGTAACAAAAGCATAAGGGCGTGAAGTGAGCGCACCTACGGGGCAAAGGTCAATCACATTGCCGGAAAGTTCAGAAGCGAAGGGTTTGCCATCAGAGGTGATTTCCATATGTTCGCCGCGACCTACAGCGCCTAATTCTGGCACGCCGGCAATATCTTCGGCAAAACGCACACAGCGGGTGCAATGAATACAGCGCGTAAGATGGGTTTTAATGAGTGGCCCCATATATTTTTCTTCAACCGCACGTTTATGCTCGGCAAAACGGCTATAGCCTGTTCCGTAAACACGCGCTTGATCTTGCAGATCGCACTCACCACCTTGGTCGCAAATTGGGCAATCTAACGGGTGGTTGATGAGCAAAAACTCCATCACGCCTTCGCGTGCTTTTTTCACCATGGGCGTATCGGTTTTAACGGTCATACCTTCAGAAACCGGCAGCGCGCAGGAGGCGGCAGGCTTAGGCGGGCCGGGTGAAACTTCCACTAAACACATACGGCAATTGCCCGCAATTTTTAAGCGATCATGATAGCAAAAACGCGGAATTTCAATTCCCGCTTGTTCACAGGCTTGAATAACGGTTGAGCCAGCTTCAACTTCAATCTCAATTCCATCAATGGTTAGTTTTGGCATGATATTATTGTAAGTCCTTATTATTTAAACCAGCTTGTCGAAGTACAGAACGTAAAGTGCCGCCCGGTAAATCTTTTTTAGGATGAGGCACGATAACGATTCTATCCTGTTTTACATATTTATGGTGACTGCCTTTAACTGATTTTAATGTAAAGCCTTTCCTTTCCAGTAATTGAATTATTTCACGCGAAGAACTCATCTAAGCGCCCAAATAATCTTCCGTTATGGTTATTGAGCCAATGGGTATGTATTGCGGATTGGTGTTATCTTCAAAGTATAATTCGACTGCTTCGTGTAAATTTTTTTTCGCCTCTTCATAGCTATCACCACAACTCGCTACATCTACATTTAAGCATTGTGATACAAATTGGTTACCCTCTTGGTAAATAACGATATTTAATTTATGTTTTATCACTTAAGCCACCATGTTGCGTTGGTATTGTTCGATGCGCTCTTCTAGCACGGGACGGAAGTGGCGGATGAGGCCTTGGATGGGCCACGCAGCGGCATCGCCCAAGGCGCAGATGGTGTGGCCTTCAATACGACCCGTTACATCGAGCAAGCCTTCAATTTCTTCAGGGCGGGCACGGCCTTGTACCATACGCTCCATCACACGCCAGAGCCAGCCTGTACCTTCGCGACACGGCGTGCATTGGCCGCAAGATTCATGCATGTAAAATTTGGAAAGGCGGGCGATTGCGGCGATGATATCGGTTGATTTATCCATCACTATCACACCAGCGGTGCCAAGGCCTGTGCCTTCGGCGCGCAAAGAATCAAAATCCATCAGCACGGTATCGCAGATGCTTTTGGGCAGCATGGGCGTGGACGATCCACCGGGAATAATCGCCAGCAAATTATCCCAACCACCGCGCACGCCACCGGCGTGTTTTTCGATGAGATCTTTAAGCGGAATGCCCATTTCTTCTTCCACATTGCATGGTGTATTAACGTGACCTGAAATGCAGAAAATTTTAGAACCGGTGTTATTTTCGCGGCCTAAACCAGCAAACCAAGATGGGCCACGGCGCAAAATAGTCGGCACCACAGCAATCGATTCTACATTATTAACGGTAGTAGGACAGCCATAAAGGCCGGCCATAGCAGGGAATGGAGGTTTAAGGCGCGGCTGGCCTTTTTTGCCTTCCAAACTTTCAATCAGCGCGGTTTCCTCGCCGCAGATATAAGCGCCCGAACCTTCATGCACAAACACATCAAAATCATAACCGCTGCCGCATGCATTTTTGCCCAGTAAGCCGGCTTCATAGGCTTCGTTTATTGCATGCTCCAGATGCTCAATCTCGCGCACAAATTCGCCACGTACATAAATGTAAGCGGCAACGGCGCGAATGGCAAAGCCTGCAATCAAGCAGCCTTCTACCAACTTGTGAGGATCGTGGCGCATAATGTCGCGGTCTTTACAAGTGCCGGGCTCGCCCTCATCGGCATTGACGACGAGGTAGCTTGGACGGCCATCTTTATTTTCTTTAGGCATGAAAGACCATTTCATACCGGTTGAAAAACCCGCCCCACCACGACCGCGCAAGCCTGAGGCTTTGACTTCATCAATCAGCGTATCGGCCCCTTTTTGCAGGAGCTTTTTAGTACCATCCCAATCGCCACGCTTTTTAGCGCCCTCCAGCTTCCAATCTTCAAAGCCGTAGAGGTTGGTGAAAATTCTGTCTTTATCCTGAAGCATTATTTTTTGTCCTTAGTGGATTTGACGGAAGTGAGTTTGCCCGATTTTTTGGGCTCTGCTCTCGTTGCAGTATCTTTTTGAACCGTTGTTTTAGCTGCCTTCTCTTTTGCTTTGGAGGTTGGAGCAGGAGGACGCTCTCCTGAATCGGTAGGCTTGGCAACTGGCTTGAGTGGTTTTTTTGTTTTTGAGGATTTAGCCGCTGACTTATTGGTTTTTTGCGCTGATTTTCCGACCTTTACGAGCAAAGTAGTCGCGCCAGTTTCAGGTGCGGAACCCATACGACCCGTTTGCGAGCCAAATTCAGGCAATTTGCCCTCCATCATCTCGGCAATGAGGGTTTGCGCCAAATGTGGCGTTAAATCTTCGTAATAGCCATCTTTTTTGGGGGTAGTCACTTCCAGCATAGGGGCGTTTACGCAGGCGCCCAAACATTCCACCTCAGATAAGGTGAATTTGCCATCGGCTGTAGTTTGCCCTACTTTAATGCCTAGCTGCATTTCAATTGCAGTGATAATCGCTTCCGCCCCGCGTAAAGCACAAGGCGTGGTGCCGCATACTTGCACGTGATAATAGCCGATAGGCGCTAGATTATACATGCTGTAGAAGGTGGCAACTTCTTTAACTTTCATCGGCGGCATACCCAGCACGCTGGCGATATATTCAATGGCGGCTTGCGGCACCCAACCATCATGCTGTTGCTGAGCTAAGGTGAGTAATGGCATGACTGCTGATTGCTCGCGGCCTGCGGGATAGCGCGAAATAATTTTGCGTGCGCGCTCTTTATTTTTAGCCGTAAAAGTAAAATTATCGGGCTGTATAAATTCTATCACTTGTACGCCATGTGCCATTATCGATCAATCTCCCCAAATACAATATCCATCGTGCCGATAATGGTTACCGCATCGGCTAACATGTGGCCTTTACTCATAAATTCCATTGCTTGTAAATGCGCAAATCCCGGAGCGCGTATTTTGCATCGGTATGGGCGGCTGGTGCCATCGGATATCAGATACACACCAAATTCGCCTTTGGGCGCCTCCACCGCAGCATAGACTTCGCCCGCTGGCACGATGATACCTTCAGAATAGAGTTTGAAATGGTTGATGATGGCTTCCATAGAATGTTTCATCAATCCACGTTTAGGCGGCACGACCATGGGTTCATCTGCCATGACGGCGCCAGCAGGTAATTTTTCAATTGCTTGGCGGATGATGGAAACCGATTGTCGCATCTCTTCCATGCGCACTAAATATCTATCCCAGCAATCGCCATTGGCGCCGACGGGAATATCAAATTCGAGCTGGCCATAACATTCATAAGGCTGCGCTTTACGCAAATCCCATGCCACGCCTGAGCCGCGCAACATAGCGCCGGTAAAGCCCCATGCGAGCGCTTCATCAGCGCTGACAACACCAATATCAACGGTGCGTTGTTTCCAAATGCGGTTCTCGGTAAGCAGATCATCCACATCATTGAGCACTTTTAAAAAGCCATCGCAGAAGGTGAGCATTTCAGCTTCCATGCCTGCGGGCATATCCTGATGCACGCCACCCGGACGCAACCATGCAGAATGGAAGCGCGCGCCAGATACTCGCTCATAAAAACCGAGCATTTTCTCGCGCTCTTCAAATAGCCACAATAACGGAGTCATCGCGCCTACATCCAGCGCTTGCGTGGTGATGTTTAGAATATGGTTTAAAATGCGCGTAATTTCAGCGAAAATAACGCGCAGATATTGTGCGCGTAATGGCACTTCTAGCCCCAATAATTTCTCGATCGCCAGCACGTAGGCATGCTCCATACACATGGGCGACACATAATCGAGACGATCAAAATAGGGCAGCGCTTGCAGATAGGTTTTATGCTCAATGAGCTTTTCTGTACCGCGATGGAGCAGACCAATATGCGGATCGGCACGCTCAACCACTTCGCCATCCATCTCAAGCACCATACGCAATACACCATGCGCGGCAGGATGCTGCGGGCCGAAATTCAGCGTCATATTTTTGAGCTCAACCGGCCCTTTTTTTGCGAGTACTTCAGCCATTATAGAGCGCCTTGTGCTGGTGGATATTTTTTCGCAAATTTAGCTTGGTCAGCTTCATTGAGTTTTTTGCTGACTAGCTTAGCAGGAACATAAAGTAGCGGCGGAAGTATGAATAATACTAGGACATCTTGAAATATTATAAACAGCAATAAACAACTAATCGCTATGAATAGAAATGCTATCGGATGTAACCCTATGGGCTGAACTGGCCGATTTTGCATAACCAATAAGTCAAAATCACTTGCATCGGAAAGAGGCATATCTTCATCAAATTTAAGGCCAGTTGCCCCAATGGGGGCGCTTCTTAATTTCACATATTTTGACCATTCAGCTGGATGGCCTGTAAAGTTTTGACGAAGCTTTTCCACCTTCTGGCGATCTTCTGTGCGTAGTATCATTGAACTATTCATTAGTGATACTGCCCCCACGCTTTTGAACAAAATACCATATTGCCGCAATGATTAATCCAGGAAGCAAAAAAACAGGGCTTAGTAAAAAAGCGATTAAAACTAAAGGTAGAAGCAGGTAAATTCTCGCGAGATATCCCCACCCTTCCCATTCGCAATTCCATGAATTTTTCCAAATGAGAATCCAAGAATAAATAGAGTAAATTGCAACAATTCCATAGCTAATCTTTTCATGCGTAGGGCTAAGTTCAAATAAACTTTCTATATAACCATAGACGATGCTTACTAAGATATTAAGCAGCCAAAAAACTTTCCATAATTTTACTTGGCCATTCCAAGCGGCTTTCAAAAAATTAATCATGCCTTTTTCTCCGCCTTTTCATCACCGGGTAGGATATAGGCTTTGGGGCCTTCCCATGGACTGGGGTAATCGAAGCTGCGATATTCTTGTTGAAGCTGCACCGGCTCATACACTACGCGTTGGGCTTGTGGGTCGTAGCGCATTTCGACGAATCCGGTGAGGGGGAAATCTTTGCGTAGTGGGTGGCCGTCAAAGCCGTAATCGGTTAGGATGCGGCGTAGGTCGCTATTATCAGAAAAAAAGATGCCGTATAAATCCCACGCCTCACGCTCATACCATCCGGCAGCCGGATATAAAGATGTTGCTGAAGGTATTGGCGTGCTATCGTCTGTATGTAATTTAATACGGATACGTTGATTATTCAAAGTTGAAAGCAAATGATACACCACATCGAATCGCTTTTCGCGCGCGGGGTAATCGACTCCACAAAGATCAATCAACTGATGAAAAAGGCATTTGGGATTATCATGCAAATAGGTGAGTAATTTAATGAGGTGCTTGGCATCGGTAAGCAAGGTTAACTCACCCAATTTAAGCGACCAATCCAGCACGGCGCTACCTTGGTTGACGGCAATTTGCTCGCCTAATTCGCTTAAGGTTAAAACATCACTCATCGCGCGAACACCTTTTCGCGCTTGATTTTCTTTTGTAGCTGCAAAATACCGTACATCAGCGCCTCGGCGGTGGGTGGGCAACCAGGAACATAGACATCCACCGGCACGATGCGATCACACCCGCGCACCACGGAATAGCTATAGTGATAATAGCCGCCGCCATTGGCGCATGAACCCATGGAGATAACCCAGCGAGGCTCAGCCATTTGATCGTATACTTTACGTAACGCAGGCGCCATTTTGTTACAGAGGGTTCCAGCTACAATCATCACATCGGATTGGCGAGGGCTAGGACGGAATACGAGGCCGAGCCTATCCATATCATAGCGAGCGGCGGCGGCTTGCATCATTTCCACTGCGCAACACGCTAGACCAAATGTCATCGGCCAGAGCGAGCCTGTGCGCGCCCAGTTCACTACATTATCAAGATTGGCGACGACAAAACCTTTATCGTTAAATTCATCTTGCACGCCTTTAAGAACCAGATCTTCATATTCTTTGGCGGTGATAGAGCTTTGCGGATTTATTCCCATTCTAATGCTCCTTTTTTCCACTCATAGATAAAGCCGATGGTGAGTAAGCCTAAAAACGCCATCATAGACCAGAATCCATAGACGCCAATTTCGCCAAGGCTTACAGCCCAAGGGAACAAAAAGGCAATTTCTAAATCGAAAATGATGAATAAGATGGCGACAAGATAGAAGCGAATATCGAAGCGCGAGCGGGCACCATCAAACGCCTCAAACCCGCACTCATATTGTGAAAGCTTGGCTTTGTCGGGTTTTTGCTTGGCCACAAGGCGCGGCAAAACTACCATGATGGTGGCTAATCCAATTGCAATCACAAGGAATACAAGGATAGGAAAATAGGTTGTAGCGACATCTAACATTGAGCTTTTGTATAGCACCCATGCGATGGATTGCAACGACTAGAACAGTAATAAATACACCAAAAAGGCAGAAAATTTACGTTAATGATGTATTATTGCGCGCTAGATTTCGGTTTTGTAGCTTTAGGCTAAGCAGCACCTTCGTAAAATTCGGTTTCTGTCCATTCATTTGGTTTTAGCTCATCATTCAACGGCGTGTCGGCGAGTGCATTTGTGTAGTTTGAGAGCGTTTTAGCCGCGATGCCAATCATCACTTCAAGCGCATGTTGGCGCGTGTAGCCAGCGGTGAGAAATTTTTCTAACTCCTCTTGATTGACATGGCCTTTTTGCATAACTGCCTCTCGCGTAAAATCGGATAGCGCCTGCAATTTGGCATCATCCAATGGTGTATTCGTGCGCAGATTAGTGGCTATCGAATCATCAATTGACTCATCTTTTTGTATGGCCGAGGTATGTGCGGGAACGCAAAAATGACAGCTATTTTCAACGCTTACTGTAAGATAAACCACTTGGCGCTCCGTTGCTGTGAAAAAGGATTCCTCAAATGCATGCATTAGCCCGTTATAGGCCTCAATGAGCGCTGGCGATTCGACTGCGGCGGCCATAAAATTAGGGATAAAACCAAATTTCTTTTCCGTTTTTTCCAAAATAGAGGCGCCTTCAGTTGTAGCTGTGTGGAAGGAATGCAGCGTAAAGCCTGTTGAAGTGTGAGTCATAAAAATTTCTTTCGCTTTCGTTATTTCAGGAAAAAGGTGTGGCAAACGGTATAAATTTTCTATTTGTATTGCGGGTTTGAATCAGTGAAACTGAGATTATGAATTATCATTTAGAACGGCGACTTTTACAGGCCGCGATTGCAGTAGCGGCCTTAGTTCCGTTAAGCGCAGGATTTTTCGGCATGGTATATGGCAATCAGATGCTAGGTGAATCCACCAGCCTTTCGCTTGATAGCCATGTGCGCTATCTATCAGGTTTATTATTTGGAATTGGGGCGATTTTTTGGTGGATGATAGCGCGGATTGAACAGCATCGTACTTTGGTGCGCGTGCTCACCCTAATGATATTTTCGGGTGGATTGGCACGCTTATTTAGCGCACTTTTTATGGGTGCGCCATCGCTTTCCATGCAGCTTGCTATTGGCATGGAAATAGGGGTGACTCCCCTGTTATGTTTGTGGCAAGGGCGAATTTATAAGCGATATCTGCAACAAAAAGCAGTGGATTAACGAAACCTTAATCTCATTTTATTATAAGTAAGTATGGATATTCAAAAGATTAATTTTAACGCCATTCGAAACATTATGAAACGAACGGGCACAGTTATTTTAGCCGAGCTGCAAACTCCGGTATCGATTAATATTAAAGGGGATGATTCACCGGTAACCCACGCCGATAAACTTGCACATTCCATGATGTGTGAAGCGCTTGAAATTTTAACGCCCTATATTCCCATCTTATCGGAAGAGGGGAATGCGCATGATCAGCATTCAGCTTTAAATAGTCGTTTAAAATGGGTGATTGATCCGATAGATGGCACGAATACGGCTATACGCTACGCAAGCGGAGCACGGCAGAATGATCAATTTGGTATTCATCTGGCGCTTGTTAAAGATGGACAGCCTATTTGGGGGGCGGCGCATTTTCCGGCCATGAATGATAAAGGAACCATCTATTATACCAATGATTTGGGTACAGAATCGTTCAAACAAATGGGTGATAGTAGCCCTCAAAAACTGCAGGCTTCGCGATTGCCATTAAATGCCAAGACTGGTTTGCGAGCCGCCGTGCATTTTAAAGCGGATCGCCGACCAGACACATTGGCAAATCGCGATTATAAAGCCGTGTCAGGCGTGGGTGGGTTCCGGTTGTGTCAAGTAGCTGAGAATGCAGCAGACATTGCCGATTTTACCGATATTCCCTTAGAGCTACGCCATAGTAGAGGCTATAAACAGTGGGATTTAGCCGCCGGACACGCCATATTACGCGCCGCAGGGGGCGAGCTTGTGGGCGAGGAAAGCAAACTGCCGCTAACGTATGGTAATGAAACCACCTTCATGCCCAGTGCACTTGCGGGCAGCAATGATGTTCTAAAGCTACTCGACCTAAATCGCGCGCCTCAAAAAGGCAGGGTTATTGAGTAAAATTACAAAAGCGATCTGTCAAATGGCTTATCGTTTATAAATCTCTCAGGTCCAGCATTACTTTGTAGATTAATTTTTGATTGCGCAATTTCCTTGGCTAGTAGCGCAGCCTCTTCAAACGTATTGCAAAGTTTGCCGCCTGTACGTTCAATAGCACTTACAATCATTAAATTATCGGCGCCGCCAAAAGATTCAATTAAATTGCCATCAGAGCCATAAGTTAAACCGTTTTTATGGGTGATACCTTCGCCATTATAGATATCTTGAATAACTCTTTCTTCAAAATTTCGCTGTTCGGCGCTGTAACCCATAATAATCACATTTCCCTTTTTAGATAGTGCCGACATATAACCCATTTCAAAAGCTGTTCCGCAATCTAATGATGGTCCATGGAAGGGGTTCATATTTACAAAAATAATCCCAATGTGTTCAGGTTTGCAGCAAAAATCCATTTGTTGCTCGTTCATATCGGCAATGGTACGCGCCGCTTTTTGTGGGTTTTTGAAAAGTTCATCGGGCAACACATTATCAAATGGATAATGACCCGTGATGCCCAATTCGGCAAGTCGTGATTTTTTGGCCTGCCCTATCGCTACTGCATTGGGATAGAATACATCTGGACCAGCAAGATAGGCGTGAATTGAGGGTCTAGATTTCATTATAGCTGCTCTAACTCTATTGGAGTAATTCGAGGCATATCAATTTTTAGTTGGAAGCCGTGTTTGTTGGCTAGTGTGCGCAAATATTCACGAAACTTTTCACGACTGTTATCATTGAGATATAGCAACACTAACTTCTTTTTTTTGCCTACGCGTTTTTCCAAAATCAATACGGGTTGCGCAGATAGCAAACCGAATAAATTACTTTCCATATGATAGGATAATTTAACCACATCTTTCCACGCGATTGATCGTTTCCAACCATAATAATTTTCAATAATTTCTGTCTGGTTTAAACGAATATGCCATGTAACTTCATTATCCTTTGATTTTGTATATCCGTAGTAAACGTGAATTAATGCTATTGGAGCAAGAATAAATAAGGCAGTGTACGAACCACTTTTTAAAGTCAAGAAAACTCCAACGAGCATTATTATCATCGCTGTCCTATAAAAGTGATTAGAATTTGGAATAGCTCCGCGCGCTAAATGTGGAAAAGTAACAATCTGATGATCATCAGAAATTATCAACTCGCCTTCATAAATATCGGAAAATATTTTCATAGAACCTAGGTTAATCTTTAAACTTTAACATTTGATGAAGATAATGGTCGGGGTGACAGGACTTGAACCTGCGACCTCTCGGCCCCCAGCCGAACGCGCTACCAGACTGCGCTACACCCCGATGGTGCTTGGTTTAAGATAATGCGGAAGTAAGTTTTTTCCGTATATGGAGGAGGGATTGATGTAACTCTTTTAACTCGCGATGCAAGTGATTTTTGGCGATAGGGGTTTGCGGTGAATCGCTTGGTGTAACTTTACCTGAAAGCACCGCTTTAGCCCCTTTGATAGTATAACCTTCGTGATGCAGTAGGGTTTGAATGTGGCGAATTTTATCGACATCTTTAAGGCGGTAATAGCGGCGGCCATTGTCGCGTTGCATGGGTTTTATTTGCGGAAATTCTTTTTCCCAAAAACGCAGCACATGCGGCTCAAGCGATAATTCATCAGCCACCTCGCGAATGGTGCGAAACGCTTTGGAAGATTTTTCTATCGCGCCCATGTTACGTACCAGCCTTAGCTGCCCAGTGCGCTATTCACTTTTTTCTTTAAAATGTTTGATGCGTTGAAGGTAAGCACCGTGCGCGGTGTGATTGGCACTTCTTTACCCGTTTTAGGGTTGCGGCCAATGCGACTTTTTTTGCGGCGTAAATTAAACGTGCCGAATGATGATAACTTTACTTGATCACCGGATTTTAAGGCATCGCCAATTTCTTCAATCACCGCATCAACCATGGTGCCTGATTCGGATAATGAAAGCCCTACATCGCGGTAGATTGCAGCAGCGAGATCGGCACGGGTGAGGTTTCTTTCAGATTCAGACATGTGTAACCCTTATCAGTTTGGTATTGTTTTCTAAAGGTAAATTAAAACATTGCCCCACGTAAGTCCAGCCCCTAATGCGGGCATACTCACTAAATTTCCGCTTTTGAGGCGGCCATCGTGGTGGGCAACCGATAGGGCGAGTGGTATGGTGGCCGCCGACGTATTCGCATGCAGTGCGGTGGTCATCACCACTTTATCAAGCGATACGCCTAGTTTGGTGGCGATAGTGGTGAGAATGCGCGCATTAGCTTGGTGGGGAATAAGCCAATCAATATCATCAACATTTTTGCTTGTGGCGGTGAGCGATTCCTGCACGGCGCCCATCATCTTGGCAACGGCATGGCGGAACACTTCGCGCCCTTCCATTAATACATTGCCCGCAGTTTGCGTGGTGGAGGTGCCGCCTGTGGTTTTGAGAATGTCGGCTAATGATCCATCCGCTGATAGGGTGCTGTGGATGATGCCACGGGTTGAATTGGCTTCAGCGCTTAAGACTACTGCGCCTGCGCCATCGCCAAATAAAATGCAGGTGCCGCGATCAGTCCAATCGACAATGCGCGAATAGGTTTCGGCACCAATAACCAGCACGTTTTTTGCCGCGCCCGATTTAAGCAAACCGTCGGCCAGCGTAAGGGCATAAATGAAGCCTGAGCAGGCCGCTTGCATATCAAACGCCATGCAGGGCGGCACGCCAAGTGCATGTTGCACACGCACAGCCGTTGCGGGAAACGTTTCATCCGGTGTGGTGGTGGCCACGATTATGGCGTTGATCGCTTCAGGTTCAATACCAGCATCTTGCAAGGCGTTATGCGCAGCATGCGTAGCCAAATGCGAAGTAAATTCGCCTTCAGCAGCAATGTGGCGTTGTTCAATGCCGGTACGGTCTTTTATCCATGCATCGGTGGTGTCAAGCGTGACTTCTAAATCTTTATTTGTGACGATTTTTTGAGGTAGGTAATGGCCAAACCCTTTAATAACGCTACGCATCATGGGTAGCCGCCTGATCTTGCGTGATTGCTGGATTCGTGCTTGCGCGTTGCATTTCGTTGATGATGCGCTGGTTTGCATCGTTAGTGAGCAAGGCTGCAGCCATACGAATGGCGTGGCTAAAACCATAAGCATCTGACCCGCCATGGCTTTTGACGGCCACTCCGTTGAGGCCTAAAAACATAGCACCATTATAGCGTCGCGGATCGAGACGCTTTTTTAAATCGCCCATTGTTTTTCGCGCGATAAGGTAGCTTAGCTTGGTCACCCAATTATTATTGAACGCATCTTTAAGATGTTTGGAAATAAATTTGGCGGTGCCTTCGGCTGTTTTGAGCATGACATTACCGGAGAACCCATCGGTAACCACCACATCAACCTTGCCCATGGGCACATGGTTGCCCTCAACAAAACCAACGAAGTTTAAACCTAAATCGGATGCGCGCAATAGATCTGCTGCCTCGCGAATTTCGGGGTGGCCTTTATTATCTTCTTCACCCACATTAAGCAGGCCGATGGTGGGGTTTTTTGTGCCTACCACTGCGCGGCTATAGGCATCGCCCATAATGGCAAACTGGAAGAGTTCTTCGGCGCTGGCTTCAAGATTTGCGCCTAAATCGAGCATGACGACATCGCCTTTTTCAGTAGGGAAAAGGCCGGCGGCGGCGGGGCGATTGATGCCGGGCAACATACGCAAGGCGAGCTTTGACATGGCCATGAGTGTGCCGGTGCTACCGCCTGAAACTACTGCGCCTGCATCGCCTGCTTTAACGGCGTTAATGGCGAGCTGCATGGAGCTTTGCTTGCCTTGGCGCAAGGCTTGCGACGGCTTCATGGTTGATGAGACTTTATCAGTGGTGTGAATGATGTGGCTGATTGCCTTTAAGGCTGTATGCGAATACAACAGAGGGGAAATTTGCGCCTCATCGCCAACAAAGATAAATTCGAGATTAGGTGTTTTGCGCAAAGCAATGGCGGCACCTTCGACCACACAGGCAGGCGCATGATCACCGCCCATTGCATCGAGCGCAATGGTGAATTTGCCTGACATCAAACGCTAAATTTACGTGTTAATCTTGGCTTCAGTCACCTGACGGCCACGGTAATATCCATCAGCAGATATATGGTGACGGCGGGTTTGCTCGCCCGTTGGCTGTGATTCGGTGATGTGCGAAAGGGCTTTCACATTCTTGTGTGAACGACGCATGCCGCGACGTGAATTACTGATTTTACTTTTAGGAACTGCCATAACATCCTCTATGATTTAACTTTTAGAGCGGCGTTATAGGGGCTGTGGCGCAAAAAATCCAGTGATATTTTGCAATTTGTGGCGTAAATGTAAGCGTAGATGACTTTATTTAACCGTTCGTTATACCGTTTGCGTCAAGCGCGCCACCTGCCCCATTTTGCAAAGGTGAATTTTTTGCATGCTGAAATTGCTGAGCGTTTGGCTGATAGGCTGCTGGATATGGATCGTCATTTTGCCCTTGCCGCCGATTTACATGCGCCAACCAGCCAGCTTCGTAATACCGTTTTGCCTAGCAAAATTAGCACATGGATTGAGCTGGGCAAAGCGGTGATAACTGATGAAGAGGCCCTGCCCTTTGCGGATCAAACGCTGGATGCCATTATCAGCAATTTTAACCTGCATTTTGTTAATGATGTGGTGGGCACGTTGATTCAAGCCAATCGCGCGTTAAAACCCGATGGCTTATTTTTAGCCGCCATGCCCGGCCCGCGCACACTGTTTGAATTACGCCAAGCCATGCAACGCGTGGCGGCACAATCGGGCAAGGCTTATGCGCGTATTGCGCCCTTTGCCGAAGTGCGCGATGCAGGCGCATTGCTGCAACGCGCAGGCTTTGCGTTGCCGGTTGTCGATAGCGAATTGATTCACCTCACCTACCGCGATTTTAGCACCTTGTTGCGCGAAATTCAGCAGATGGGACAGAGTAATGTGTTAAGCGAACAATTTAAAGGCCTCACTACCGCCAATTATTGGCGCGAGGTAGAAGCGGCTTATGTTAAGGATGAAGATGGATTGTATGCGGTGACGGTTGAAGCAGTATTTTTAACCGCTTGGAGCCCGCACGAGTCGCAACAAAAGCCATTGCCGCGCGGCAGTGGTAAAGTTTCGCTGAAGCAGGTGTTTTAAGGTTTCACAAATTTTAATAATCCTATAGATAGGGTGCATGGCTACTGGAACAAAACTTGTTATTTACGCGGCATTATTCGGAAACGGACTGATCGCCATTACGAAATTTACCGCCTCATATATTACTGGATCGTCGGCGATGATGAGTGAGGGCATTCACTCGCTTATTGATACGGGCAATCAAGGATTACTGCTTTTGGGTTTACATAAATCGCAAAAACCGGCTGATGAAAATCATCCGTTTGGTTATGGAGCCGAGCTTTATTTTTGGTCGTTTGTAGTGGCCATTTTAATCTTTGCTTTAGGTGCAGGAATTTCGATTTATGAAGGGATTCATAAAGTGCAAAATCCTGAACTGATAACTAACGCTTGGGTGAATTATTTAGTGTTGGGATTATCGATGTTATTTGAAGGGGCAGCCACCTATTTTGCCTTCCGTGAATTTCGTAAAACCAAAGGAAATTTTAGTTATTGGCAAGCGATAAGACGCAGCAAAAACCCTGCTATTTTTACCGTTTTATTTGAAGATTCGGCGGCGATGTTAGGGCTTATCATTGCGTTTATCGGATTACTTTTAGCGCAATATTTAAACATGCCTGTATTTGATGGTATTGCCTCCATCGCCATTGGCTGTGTATTAGCGTTAACGGCTTTCTTCCTCGCGTTTGAAACGAAAGGTTTGTTAATTGGTGAAGCCGCTACCCCTGAAGACAAAGCCAGAATTCGTGCGCTTTTAACTGATGTTAAAGGCATTACTCACATTAATTCCATCGCTACACTACATTTAGGCCCTGAGGAAATTTTGGTGAATGCCAGTTTGGATTTTGATGATACATTAACGGCGGCTGAAGTGGAGCAAATTACCGCAAATTTAAGCCAAACCTTGCGTAGCCAGGTACCTACCGTAAAACGTGTTTTTATTGAGGCAAAAGGCAATTAAGATTGTTGGGCGGCTTTAACCGTGTTTGCCAATAAACATGCAATCGTCATTGGCCCCACACCCCCCGGAACTGGGGTAATAGCACCGGCAACTTTGGCAGCTTCATCATATTCGACATCGCCCACTAATTTACCTGTATCGGTGCGATTAATGCCGACATCAATAATGGTTGCGCCTTGCTTAATCCAATCGCCTTTTACCATAAGCGGACGGCCAACGGCGGCAATGACGATATCGGCGCGGCGGCATTCAGTGGCAACATCATTAGTTTTAGAATGACAAATGGTAACGGTGCAGCCCGCATTGAGCAAAAGCTGCGCCATAGGCCGACCTACAATGTTTGATTTGCCGATAACCACCGCATGTTTTCCTGCCAGTAATTTATGCACCGATTGCAGCAAGATAAGGCAGCCTTGGGGCGTGCAAGCCACCAGCGAATCTTGCCCCGTTGCCAATTTTCCTGCATTGATGACATGGAAGCCATCCACATCTTTTTGCGGCGCGATGGCGTTAATGATAAAGGTTGAATCAATATGCTTAGGCAAGGGTAATTGAACGAGAATACCGTGCGTGTTCGCATCGAAATTAAGCTGTTCAATACGCTCTAAAAGCTGGGTTTGTGTGGTGTTTGATGGTAGAATTTGTGTTGTCGAATGAATGCCGCATTCTTTAGCCGCTTTGGCTTTGTTACGCACATAAACATGGCTTGCTGCATCATCGCCTACTAAAATTACAGCGAGGTTTGGTGTAATATTCATGCTTTTAACTTGCTGCTTTAAGTCGCTGCGCAACTGCGCGGCTATGGCTTTTCCATCAATTATCTGTGCTGTCATAGCCTGTGCATAAACCTAAAAAAGCACTGATGCAAGAGACTGTCATACTTTCTTAACGTTTGTTTGTTAGAGTAAATCTAACAGGAGATATTTATGAGTTATGAAAAACCTCACACAACCCATGCAAGCAAAGTGTTTGCTAATGTGCGTGATAATGAAGATGTTTTAAAATTGCTAGAAAGTTATAATGGAGCTGTTCTGGCATTAAATAAATCTTACCCACTTCATCCTGGGAATTTTGCAGCGCGCAATGATGCATTTAATTTACTGACGAAGCAGTTTGAGAAAAATGCGGAGGCAATTGGCGTCGATTTAAGCGCGCTTTTAGGTAAAGGCCGCGGCTAGAATTAAGCCGGAACACCTTTGCTGGTAGAATATTCAAAATGTAATGCTGTATCCGGATGTACGCGTTTATAAAGCGCGTGGCAGGCCATAGCCGCTTCGGAAAATCCGCAGGCGATAAGCTTTAATTTATTCTCGTAAGTCGCAATATCGCCAATCGCGTGGATGCCATCGATATTAGTGGCCAGCGTGGTGGGATGCACCTTGATGTGGCTCATATTTAAATTTAGCCCCCACTCAGCGATAGGCCCCAAATTCATGGATAAACCGAAGAAAGGCAGCAAAATATCGGCCTGCAATAGGCGTTCTTCACCGCTTAAAGTTTTAACTTTTACGCCTGTTAAATTTCCATCTTCGCCTTGTAAACTATCGAGCTGATAGGGCACTACCAGTTCAACCTTACCCTGTTCGGCAAGTTTTTCGAGCTTGGCTACCGAATCGGGAGCAGCGCGAAATTTGGGGCGACGATGCACAAAATAAATATGTTCGGCCAGCTCTGATAGGGAAATCGCCCAATCGACAGCCGAATCGCCACCGCCTGCAATAACAATGCGTTTACCACGAAAATCTTCGCGCTTGGCCACCATATAAAAAATGCCTTTGCCCTCATATTGCTCAAGCCCTTCCATGGGCGGGCGGTTGGGGCCGAATGCGCCTGCCCCTGCGGCGATGATGATGCCTTTGCATTGGATGGAAACGCCTTTAGATGTTTCGACGCGATAGCCATTTTCGGTTTTCTCTAACTTTAATACCTGTTGACCTAGATGATAAACCGGATCAAACGGCGCGGCTTGTTCAGCCAGCGCATCGGTTAGACCTTGGCCGGTGATAGATGGGTGAGCGGCAATATCATAGATGGGTTTTTCGGGGTATAGCGCCGAACATTGGCCGCCAATCATCTCGAGCGTGTCCACCACATGGGTGCGCATTTTGAGCATTCCGGCTTCAAAAACAGCGAATAACCCCACGGGGCCTGCGCCAATAATACAAATATCCGTTTCATGATGAGTCATGCGACAAGGTTTAATGGCTAATATGTATGTGGGCAAGTGTTAGATGAACGGAACATCGAATTGCGAAATTTGGGCAAAAAAAACTCTTCCAACCGGTTAAGGTGGGAAGAGTTTTTCGTAAGTCGACATCACAGGTTTAGTTTCCTGAGATAATCAGTGGATGGTTTGCACCATCCGCACTTTGCAACACATACATTCCCGCAGGAAGGTTGAGTTGCTGGCTGCCACTTTGCAATAGCGCGACCGGTTGCCCGATAGCGTTATACAGCGTGGCCGGCTGGCTTAACGTTAGCTCACCTCGGGACGGGTTAGGTCCGAAGATGAAGGCATCGCCCTCAGCCGTGCTAATCGCTACCACATCGGAAAGCTCTTGCGAGCCGTCCAAATCCACCATCCGCAAGCGGTAATAGGTGGTGCCTACTTGCGCAGGGATGCGGAGGCTGTAGCTGCTGTTGTCGCCTTTGCCGAACACCGTGTGAACGATGCTGAAGCTTTCGCCATCCTGCGATGACTCAACCTCGTAACGGTCAAAAGCAACTTCCGTTGCGGCTGCCCAGTTCAGCACATGTGCTGAACCCTGGCGGCTTCCGGTGAAGCTGGTGAGCTCCACGGGGAAGGGATCCTCGCGGAATGGGTTGCTTATTACCCGAACACGATTTGCACCGCTTTCAATGATGTAAATGAACCCCAGTGAGGATATTGCTATCCGCGTTGGTTGCTGCAGAGGGCCGCTTGGCGTTTCAGCAAGAGTGCTGGAGCCGCGGAACGCAAAGCTGGTGAAGGTATTAAGCTCCGTATTCCTCCCGGTCAGCTTATACCATAGTAATGCCCCAGATTTTGTTGTGAGGAACAGGTTCCCCTCTGGGTCAAAAGCGGCGCCTTCGGCTGAAACCGCAATTTTTGCAGCAACTGCTGTTGGGCTGGTAGCTTGCAAAACGAAAACAGTGTCTTGCAGCACGTATGCTACTGCTTCACCCTGTTGGGCAGCGCTCTGGGTAAGCACATTCGAAGAGAATATCCCTCTCCCAAAAACGGTGCCTTGTTCAGTTTGCAAACGCAAAGTGTCTGCCTTCGTAAGTGCTAATAAAGCCCTAGGGAGGGTGAAAGCAGTGGCGTTCGGCACACCGTTGAAGCTGCGTAGGAATGTACCTAGCGGGTTGTAAACCCGCATCACTTCCTGTTGTACAAAAAACTCCCCGTCTCGGGAAGCGATTTGTGCAGTGGGGCCAGCGGGGATGCTGATTCCGGTATACGCCCCCGTCTGCGTATATCTTCTAACACCGAGATTACCGAGGATCCAGACATTGTCTGCATCGTCGATTTCGATGTCATTGATGACCGTCATCCCTTGCGGGGTGAAGGTTGTCAGTTGCATTTGAGCGGTTAGGCTCAGGACTGTTGCGAATGTCGCAAGTAGCCCGATGAGAAAGTTTCTCATAATCTGAAAAAGTTTGGAGTTAAGCTTATGCGAAATGCGTAAACTTGATATCGACTAAAACACTGCGGTTAACACAGGTAGAAAAAGAGCGGCCGAACAATCAAGTGGCTGCTGGTAAACACCTATGAAAAATTTCACAGAGGTTAAAGAAGATTAAACAATTATAAAGCATAACCACGCCACATTCCAGCGATGAGCGGCCTTGTCACAAAAACTTCATAAAGCTGGATGAGCCAAAATTTAGGCAAAAAAAACCTCCCTGAGCGAACCTGACTTGCGTCAATCTCAGGGAGGAATTTTTAATTCAGCTAGCCCTCCACGCGGGAGGGGAAAGCTGAAGGGGCAAACCGCTTAAAAGCGATATAGACCCCCAATTGCTAAAGTGTTAGCGACCACACCACCCGCATCTGCACCCCTTAAGGTGAAGTTGCGGGTAAACTCAGCGATGAAACTGAGCTTTTCGGCGTGGTAGGCCAGCTCAACATCCCAAAGGGATGCGCTGCTGGCCTTGTCACCATTGATCGAGCTGCTGAGTAAGCCTGGCGTGGTGTAGATCACCGTTACCAGAGACTTGCTCGGCAGCTGCCAGAGCGCACCAACACGTCCTTGCAATCCGCGCCAGCTTGCGCGGGCGGGGTTGAAGTTGTTGGAGGTACCTTGCAGGCCACCAATTAAACCCAACGCTTGGCCAAACAGGCTGTCGCGCAGGGTCGCTTGGTAGCCAAGCTCTAGCTTTGATGTCGCGGGCCAGCTTCTCCCAGGGTTGGGACCCTGATCAAGTTTGCCTGTCCAACCACCTAGTTGGACCTCGCCATATAGGCTGAAGCGCTTTTCAAAGTTGGGCAGGAGGCCTGCCTTTAAAATGAACAAACCGCCCTTGCCCTGCTCGTTGAACCCAATGGGTTCGTCGGGGCAGAGGCACGCGTTTTCTAACGTTGCGCTTTCGCGCGCGGTTAGAACGCCAATACCCACACCACCGGTAAGGCGGCGGAACTTTGGCGGCACCGTGTCAGGCCGAATCGTGTCACCAGGTATGGTGTCACGGAGGGTCAGCGTGTCACGCAAGCGGATGGTGTCCGGCTGCGTGAAGGACTTTTCGGTCAGCTCGTTTCGTAGCCGCTCAATTTCTTGAGTTAGGCTGTCGATGGATTCTGCTTGCGCTCCTGTCTGCACTCGTAGCTTCTGAAGGTCCTCTCGGTCCTTGTTTAGCCAGAAGTATTTCGTTAGGGAGTAGTTAAATACTCCTTTTGGAACACATGTTGGGCAGGTGCCCACGTCGCTCATGAATCCATACTCCTTCCAGTTGTCTGGGAGAGCACGTGTTTCCTTCACGGCTTGTCCATTCACCGTGTTCGCGCACAGGGTGAGGAGAATGATTAAAGTCACATACGCGATGCGACTGATGAAATGTGTCATCATAAAAGAGGTTTTAGTCGTGCCTTTCGGCCGACTTAAAATTAGAAAAAAAGTACTTCGAATTCCTACACAAGCAAGCTCGTGAATTGTAAAGACTGGCTGGGTTCAACAGCAAGTAAAGTGTTCCACAAAGCAAAAGCAAGTGAGGAAGACAAAGTTAATCCATTACACTATAGCGCAAAGCGTTGGGCAATGCGCGCCTGTCATACAATCTTCATATTTGGGTTTGGTTTAGACGTTAAAGCGGAAATGGACAACGTCGCCATCGACCATTTTATAGTCTTTGCCTTCGAGTCGTAGCTTGCCGGCTTCTTTAGCGCCTTGTTCGCCTTTATAATGGATATAATCCTCATAGGCGGTGACTTCGGCACGGATGAAGCCGCGTTCAAAATCGGTGTGGATTGCGCCGGCGGCATTGGGGGCGGTGGCGCCTTTTTTCACCGTCCATGCGCGCACTTCTTTCACGCCCGCGGTGAAGAACGTTTGTTGTTCCAACAGCGAATAGCCCGCGCGGATAATTTTAGCAAGGCCGGATTCGTCCAGCCCTAAATCGCCTAAAAATTCGCGTTTGTCGTCTTCAGAATCTAAGCTAGAAAGCTCAGCTTCGATGGCGGCTGAAATGATGATGCAGGGCGCGTTATGTTTGGCGGCATAATCTTGCACGTTGGCCGAATGAGGGTTGCCTTTCGCCGCGGCCTCTTCTTCGACATTGGCGATATAGAGGATGGGTTTTGCGGTGAGCAGTTGCAGGCTATTGAAGAGTTTTTTCTCTTCCGCATCATCGGGTATCATCAAGCGTGCGGGATGGCCTTCGGCTAAATGCGCAGAGAGTTTGTGTACGATGGGGATGAGGGCTTTAGCCTCTTTATCTTGCCCGCGGGCGCGTTTTTCAAGCGAATAGACGCGCTTTTCGATGGATTCTAAATCGGCAAGCACCAGCTCGGTTTCAATAATTTCCGCATCGCGGATGGGGTCGACTGAGCCTTCCACATGGGTGATGTCGTCATCTTCAAAGCAGCGCAGCACGAATGCGATGGCATCAACACTGCGGATATGGCCAAGAAACTGATTGCCCAGCCCCTCGCCTTTGCTGGCGCCTTTAACCAAGCCTGCAATATCAACAAATTCAAGCTGAGTGGGCAGCACGGCTTGCGGTTTAACGATTGCCGCCAGCGCATCAAGCCGCGTATCGGGTACGGCAACGCGGCCCACATTTGGCTCAATAGTGCAGAATGGATAGTTCGCCGCTTCGGCCTGCGCCGTTTGCAACAATGCATTAAATAAAGTTGATTTGCCGACATTAGGTAGCCCGACGATACCGCAATTAAATCCCATGGGCAGGGGTATAAAAGGTTAGCGCAATTGGGGCAAGCGCGGAATGCTAATTTTAAGTCCGGCCTTTATTTAAATTTTTCGCTACAGCCGCCGCTACATTTTCAATGGTGCCATTAGCGAGGCCTTTATCGAACTCTTCACGAATTTTGCCAAAATTTTGCATGGCGGCATATTCTTCTTTTTTGATAATGCCATCTTTATTGATGGTTACCATGACATCTGCTTCGGTGAGCAGACTATATTCCATTAACATAGCGGCCTGTTTTTGTGGGTCTTTTATTTTGCCGATGGTTTCAAGCTGTTCGGCCACTATCGCGCCAATATCTTTACCTTTTTTGAGCTGATCAATCGTGTCTTTCGACATCTCGTTGATTTTTTTACGGTCTTTGGAGGTGAGTGTTTCTTGTAAATCATCAGCTGGATTTTGCGGTTTATCGGCACCGGTTATCCAATCGGCTATGGTTTGTTCCCAGCCTTTGCCGCCCGAAAAGCGGGCGCTGCCCTCCAGCACCGATGTCCATGGGCCATTGGGCACAAAACTGAGTGCGCCACGAATGCTAGAATTAATAATGCCTTTTTCGCGAATGCCCTGCACGGTACCATAAATTTCCTTGGCATCACCAACAATCGGCACACCATCAACAGCAGTGTTAAAAAGATTTTCGATAAATCCGGAGGCTTGGTTTTCACTCATGATCTTTTCCTAGCTTAAGCTGAATGATTTTGGATTAGCCTCTACACTTTGAACCCTAGTTTTTTGCATGGCTAGTTTCTCAACCTGAGATTTGTCACTGCCGGGAAGCTTGGCAGAAGTGACATGTTCACCTTTGCCAAAATTAACCGATATTTTTTGATTTTTAATGGCCAAGGCTGCCGCCATCATCATGGGGTCACCGCATTTAGATTCATGCTCTTGTTTTACTACGGTTAAGCCTGCACGTCGCGCGGCTTCCATCGCATCGTTAAAGCGCACTTGAGTAGTGGTATTGTTCTTTTGCACCTCGGCAGATTCGGGCGCGGTAGCATTTTGGGCAAGCGTAACGTCTGTGCCTATTAGTTCAGCTGCTAAATCGGGTTCATTATTTTCAACTGTCACTTTCGTTTCTGCTGGGCGGGCAGTTGTGGGTGTGGGTGTTTCACCCTGCTGCATAGCCGTAAACTTTGCACGTAGCTCTTCAAGTTCCGCCTTTTGTGCTGCCTGTGCTATAGCCGCCTCATGCTCAGCAATAATTTGCTCTTTGGTTTGGCTTGGCGCTGGGGCTTCTTTTGCCGCCTCTTGCGCTTTATATTTTTCAACTGCTTCATTTGCAATTTCTTGCGCTGTTTGCGTGGGCGCTTCAGCAGTTGGTACGTGTGGTATACCTAATTTCTTAAATGCTACCTTTGAGGCTTGATCGCCGATTAATGTACCAATAAATCCGCCTACGGTTGCTGCTGCCTGCGGATCGTTTAATCCTAAATATTTACGTGCAGCATAGAACCCTAGCTGGCGTGTGGCAGATGTAATTCCATCATTTAACAGTTTTGTACCAACTTCGCCTTTTAAACCTTCTTTGCGTAAAACTTCGGTATCGGTGCCTAAGAATATCTTGAAACCGTCAGCCATTCCTGCAATTTTAGGGCCTAATAATGCCGTTAATAATTGTGTGTTATCGAGTGCTGAATGAATTGTCTCGCGTGTTTTTTTATCTTCTAATAAAGTACCTGATGCTTTACCCCAATAGGTTAGCACCTTGTCCACTACACCCGAAGTCATAATTTTTTGCTCTAATGTGGGAGCCTCAGGAATTGAATTGTTAACTGTTTCTACCATTTTTTCTTCCGCATGCGTTACGCTATTTCTCTGTTTGATGAGCGTTGAGTTTGGCTTGGTGCGTTGGTGCCGTTGCCGTTGAGTGCTAGGGCTACATCGCTGAGCATTCCTTCAAATTCGTCACGCGGAATTTGCACGCCATTGGCGAGTGTGTAATTGCCGTTTGCGGCTTTAGTCACATGTGCGTTTTGGAGCAATGAATTTAAATCTTGATCATCTAACACGCCGTCATTACCTGAAATTGCATTGATTTTTGATTTGGTAACTCTACCCAAAATGCCATCAACCCCATCGCCATTTTTGCCAAAATGACCCGCTTGAAAACCTGCATCTTTCAAAATTTGCTGCATATTCTCAACTTCTTTTCGATCAAGCTTACCATTGCCCTGCGTGCCATCGATAACTATAGCTTGGTTTTGAGCAGTGGTTTTAAAAGTTGCATCCATATAAGGATTAGAGCCTAGAGCAATGCTTTTATGCGTGAATTGCGAAAAAGCTTTATCCATATTTTCAATTGCAGTTGCTGATTCGTCGACACTGATAAATTCTAGGCTTTCAGCATCTTTGATGAATTTTTGATAATCGGAATAAATACCACCTTCACCGATTAATTCTAGGGTACGTGAATTGAGATCAGATCTGCATTGCGCCAATTGAGCATTATATTTTGCAGCTTGTTCTGGGTGTTCTTGTATGAATTTGTTGGTTTGTGCGATGTCATTTTGCAGTTTTAAAATATCATCCATTGATTGGCGGAAAGCACCTTCAAGGCCACTTTCTCCATCTGCTCCGCCCCATTGCGACATATATTTAGCTTTTTCAGTACGAATTAAAGCCTGTTCAGAGGTTTCGCCTGATAGGTAGTTTGAAGTGCCTTCGACTATACCATCCACTGCCTCGTTACCAATATAGGCAACGACTACTCCAGCAGCAGCGCCTGCTACAAAACCTACTGCTGTTCCTACAACAGGGATAGGTATAGCAGTTCCTACAAAAGCGCCTGCAGTTGCCATAGCCCAAACACTACCTGCACCAACTACTACTTTACCTGCAACTTTTGCCGTGTCTTCTTTAACTCCGCGCGCACCAAACTCATCGTTACGCTCAAGGTTTTGATAAAGACTATAGCTATCAACTCCTGCATTAGCTACCGCACCCACAGCGCCACCGACACTTCGCATTGAAGTCATGCCAACAGCCATAGCACCTTTTGATAGCACCGATGAAGCTAATACTTCAGCCTCTACGAAAGGAGCAGAATTACTAATCAAATTTGGGGATACGATGTTTACTTTTGCCATTTTATACCTCAGCTATTCACTAGGCCATTAGTTTGGCCTCGTTGTGTGGATTGGCTCGCAACATCTGCTACACCATTGCCTGCTTGTGCAGTTCTGATGAGTTCAATAATTTTTGGATCAACACTCACCACACGCGATGATGCAGCTGGTGCTTGTTGCTTCGGCGCTTGATCTGGCGCTGAAGCATATTCTTGCGGCGCGGGTTGTTGAGGGTCAGCGCCTTCAGTTCCGTTCATCCAATTGTTAACTTGTGCATTCCATTTGTACCCTTGACTAATGATTGGCGCTGCTATCATTCCCACAATACGGAAAGCTGGGTGTCTTGTGGCTAATACTCCATTCATACCAGCTATAATGTTTCTCTCTGTTGTTTCTAAGCCAGCTTCTTGTTCAGTTGTGCTTTTCGCAATATCTTCATGTGATTGCTTAACAGAATAAATTGTTCCTACATCGACTGCTTTATTTGTAAAAGAGCGCTCATTCCAATATTTTGTCAAGAACCCTGCTTCTTTCGTGGCTTTGCCCAAATCATCAGTAGCACCTGCTGCGGCTTTGCCCAAATCATCAGCGCCAGAAGCTGCACCCTTTGCAGTACCTTTAAACGCATTGGCGGCAAATCTAAGGGCATCATCACCAAAATTTTTGGTTATTATTGCTGCTCCACCTCTTAGGAATAAATTCCACATAATCCAAACTTTCGTTTTATTTCTCTACCTTCACTATACTGACTAAATGTTTCAGTTTTATTAAGGTTTTGATAAAATTTTAGCTATTTTGCAGGATATAGGCTTTAACGCTGGCGGTGTCGGCGGCGATTTGGGTCATGCGTTCGGGTTTATCGAACAGGTCGGCCATGTGGGGGGGCAAGGCAGGATTTTGGGCAATGGCTTGATGCACGGCATCGGGAAATTTTGCCGGATGGGCGGTGGCTAAGGTAATCATCGGCACATCTGGTTTTAGCTGTGCTTCTGCCGCCATCACCCCCACTGCGCTATGCGGGTCGAGCATTTCGCCATGTTGCTTATAAGTGGCCTGAATTTGCGCTAGGGTTTGGGCATCGTCCACACTTGCTGCGTCGAAATGCTTTTTAAGTTTCGCATGCGCGGCTGATGAGAGGGTGAAACCGCCTTCGGTTTTGAGTTGCTGCATCAGTGCGCGTAGCTGCGTGGCATCGTAATCATAAAACTCGAACAATAAGCGTTCAAAATTGCTGGAAATTTGGATGTCCATACTAGGGCTTAAACTAGGTGTTACGCCATCAACGCGATAGTGGCCTTCATGCACACAGCGGGTGAGAATATCATTGCGGTTAGAGGCGATGAGCAGCCTATCAACCGGCAGCCCCATGCGCTTGGCAAGATAGCCTGCATAAATATCGCCAAAATTGCCGGTTGGCACGCTGAAACTCACTTTTTGCTGTGGCGCGCCTAGTTGTAAAGCAGCGTAAAAGTAATAGACGATTTGCGCCATGATGCGCGCCCAATTGATGGAATTAACAGCGGTTAAACGCTGTTGGTTACGAAAATCAGCATCGGTGAACAACGCTTTAACGATGTTTTGGCAATCGTCAAAGCTGCCTTTGACGGCAAGGTTAAATACATTGGCATCTTCAATGGTGGTCATCTGCCGGCGCTGCACATCGGATACGCGACCATAGGGATGCAGGATGAAAATATTCATATTGCCGCGCCCACGACAACCGGCGATGGCGGCTGATCCGGTATCGCCGGATGTGGCGCCCAGCACCGTGACATGCTCGCCCTGTTCGGCTAATAAAACCTCTAATAAACGCCCTAGTAATTGAAGAGCAAAATCTTTGAAAGCCAATGTAGGGCCGTGAAAAAGCTCCAGCAAATAATGATTATCGCCTAATGGGGTGAGCGGTGCGGTTTTAGGATGGCGAAAGTCAGCATAAGCGTCGTGCGCGAGCGGTGCAATATCAACCCCTTCGCAAAAAGGTTGCAAGATTTTAGTGGCTAATGCAGGATAATTGAGTGACTTAAAACTCGCTATTTCATCTACCGAAAAATGGGGTAATGCGGTGGGCACATAAAGGCCGCCATCGGGTGCTAGACCTGCCAGCACCACTTGCTTAAACGATAATTCAGGCGACTCGCCACGAGTGGAGCGGTAGCGGATTGTCATGGTTATTGTCGCAATTCGCCAACGCGGCGGCGACCTTCCAACAAGCCTTCTTTGCCGCGTGCAATGGCAACTACACCGGTGCGCGAGGTTTCAATTAAGCCAAGCGGGCGCATTAAATCGAGAAATGCATCAATTTTGTTCGACGCGCCTGTCATTTCAAACACGAAACTTTCGGTGGTGGAATCGATAACATTAGCGCGAAAGATGTCGGCTAAGCGCAAGGCTTCAACACGGTCTTGGCCTTTGCCTGCTACTTTCATGAGTGCCAATTCACGCTCAACATGGGGGCCTTCGATGGATAAATCATGCACTGCCAGCACCGGCACCATGCGATCGAGCAGGGCTTTAATTTGCGAAATTTTCTTTTCCGATCCGGTGGTGACAACGGTGATGCGCGATAGGCTGCGCGCCTCGTCCACCTCGGCTACGGTGAGCGAATCAATATTATATCCACGGCCTGAAAATAAGCCCACCACGCGCGCCAATACCCCAAATTCGTTATCGACCAATACGGCAATAATACGGCGTTCGGGCAGTGCTTCGTCGGTGACGATGTTATAAACAATATCATTCATAGCTCAGATATAACGGCTTAAAACAATAGGACAAGAGCTAAACAGCACTTGCCCAAGTTTACGTCTGTGCGTAATGTGGCGCATGGCTTATTCGTCTTTACGCGATTTTATGAAAACTCTGGAAAAACAAGGCGAGCTGGTGCGCGTGACTGAGCCGGTTTCCACGCATTTGGAAATGACCGAAATCGGCACGCGGTTGATTGCGGAAGGCGGCCCTGCTGTGCTATTTGAAAACGTGGTGGGACATAACACGCCCGTGCTTATTAATTTATTTGGTACGGTGAAGCGCGTGGCTATGGGTATGAACCAAACACCCGAAACCATGCGTAAGTTTGGGGAGGAGTTAGCCTTTCTGCGCCAGCCCACCCCGCCTGATAGTTTGAAGGGCGCGATGGAACTGCTGCCCTTGGCCAAAAAAGCGCTCACGATGAAGCCTAAAACCGTTAGCAAAGCTCCCTGCCAAGAAATGGTGCTAACGGGCGATGATATTGATTTGAGCAAACTGCCCATTCAAGGCTGTTGGCCGAACGAACCTGCACCGCTTATCACATGGCCACTGATTGTAACACAAGGCCCTAGCGGCAAAGGCGAGGATGCCTTTAATTTAGGCATTTATCGCATGCAGGTGCTGAATAAAAACCAAACATTGATGCGCTGGTTGAAGCATCGCGGCGGTGCGCAACATCATAAACGGTGGAAAGATAAAAAGGCTGAACCCCTGCCCTTAGCCGCTGTGATAGGAGCGGATCCTGGCAGCACCTTGGCCGCAGTTTGCCCTGTGCCTGATAATTTATCCGAATATCAATTTGCCGGATTATTGCGTGGCAAAGCAGTGGAGTTAGTGAATTGCAAAACCATTCCGCTGAAAGTGCCCGCCAATGCAGAGATGGTGATTGAAGGGCATGTATCACTCACCGAATATGGTGATGAAGGACCTTATGGCGATCACACCGGTTATTATAACAGCGTGGAACCGTTCCCAGTATTCACGGTGAGCGCTATTACGATGCGGAAAGATGCAATTTATCACAGCACCTATACAGGTAAACCACCAGATGAGCCGGCCATTTTAGGCGAAGCATTGAATGAGCTTTTTATTCCACTGATTCAACAGCAATTTCCTGAGATTGTCGATTTTTGGTTGCCGCCAGAAGGGTGCAGCTATCGTGTGGCGGTGGTGAGTATTAAAAAGGCTTATGCAGGCCATGGCCGCCGCATTATGATGGCGGTGTGGAGTTACCTGCGCCAGTTTATTTATACTAAATTTGTGATTGTAGTGGATGCCGATGTGAATGCGCGCGATTGGAAGGAAGTTATTTGGGCGATGAGCACCAAGATGGACCCCGTACGCGACACCATGCTGGTAGAAAATACGCCCATTGATTACCTCGATTTTGCCTCACCCGTTTCAGGTTTAGGTGGCAAAATGGGCATGGATGCCACCAATAAATGGGAAGGCGAAACCACCCGCGAATGGGGCGAAGAAATTGCCATGGACGAAGCCGTGATTGAAAAAGTTTCACAAAACTGGAAAAAATACGGCTTTACCTCTGAAGGCAAAAAGATCTGGAAATAAAAAAGGAGGGTCGCATCGCGACGCCTCCTTTTTTTTACCACTGGTTTGGTGCTTGACCAATGTAATGGATGTTCTGGTACTTAATACCAAACCATCCTTCTTTTTGGTTAATTTGCACCAAAATCTGGTCTCCAGCTTGGCAAGGGCAACGGCTGTAGCGTTTTTTGAAGCGCACAGTTTCGCCAAGCACCTTACCGGAAATGCGGCAACCGCTGGAGCGACTTTTGCGCCGGATTTGGTAATATGCTTTATCCACTTCCATCACCTCTTGCGAAGTGGATGTAGTGGTAGCTGTTGCCATGAATACCATTGTCAGCACGATCGCAATCGCTACAATGGCTGATACTATTAAATTGGCATTTTCTAAAGTCCTGCTCATTTTCTTGTATTTTGAGCGTGAAAAATTCTTGCAGAATGCTAGGCATTCATTACTAGAGATGGAAAATACCAACTAAAGCTTTCAAAGATTTGAAGCAAGAAACAGCCTTTAGAATAGCAAGGGTTTATTAAAGTTTCGTGAAGGTTTGAAAATAATATTATGGGGCATTTGGAAGCTTTATTGATAAATCCTTTTCGTGTTTCGCTACCATAGGTTATGCTCGTATTTATGAATCAGACAAAACAATTTCAAAAGCAATTTAAGCAAGCTGATAGTTGGTTACAGCACGGCAAATTTGGCGAAGCGCGCGAATTATTTGCGCATTTATTGGCGCAGGGTCATACGGAATTTGGTGTTTATTTTGGCTTAGCACTTGCGGCGCTACAGTTGCAAGATTACCCTGATGCGATTGCGCGATTTCAACAGGCTGTAATGTTAAATATGCGACATGAATCGGCGCATTATCATTTGGGTTTAGCGCAAGAATATTCAGGCGCGAACAAAGATGCGCTACAATCTTACACACGCGCTGCCACGCTAAAGCCGGATTGGCAGCCGCCTTTTGCTCGCGCGTGTCGTTTGCATTTAATTGCTGGTGATAAAAAAGCAGCCCTGCCCTTTGCAGTGCAAATGTTTTTAATTTCGCCGCAGGAAGAAGCCGTATGGGAAAATTATAAACGCGTTACCTATTTAATGGACGCATTTTATGAGGTGGAATTAAAATTGGAACCGGTGCTAAAAGAGGCATTAAAAACCGGTCTTATGAACGGCATTCGCGCGGCAATTATTCGCCATCAACACGCTGCGCCGTGGATGGTAGAATGCAATAAGCTGGCATCAATTGAGCATTATAGCGACCTGATTATCGCCATGCGAAAGCTGATTAAACAGGATGGCTTTTTGCAGCAATTTCAACAATCGCTTTTGCTGCCGCTGATGCATCGCGATTCGATTACTCAGCCAATATTAGAGCTATTGCTCACCCAAATTCGCCGGCATTTATTGCTGGAATGTGATGCCGCTGCTCGTGCGCCGTTTCAACCTTTGCAATGGGCGCTTTGCTCACTCGGATTTAATAATGAATATGTATTTTTTACGGAGGCAGAAGAAGCTGCAGCATTAAAACCTTTGCGCGTAAAACTGGTGGCAAGCTTACCTAAAATTGATAATGATGCACTCACATTATTGGGCAGTTATACCCCTTTAGCGCAGGAAGATTGCGCGCCGCAGCTAGCACAATGGCAGCCAGATGATGCTATTTTAAAACGCATTATTGAACAGCAATGCCATAACCCGCAAGATGAACAAAAGCGCAAATTGAGCTTGCCGCGCTTGGATGAAATTGACGATGCCACCAGCCAAAAAGTGCGCGAACAATATGAATCCGCGCCCTACCCGCGTTGGAATGAGGTGCCCGATTACACGCCCATTTCACTGCCTGAATATGTGGCGCGTTTTGGTGTTAAGCCTGAAATTATTAGCTCAACTTTACCTAAACAGGGCGAGGTGTTGATTGCGGGTTGCGGCACGGGGCAGCACCCCATCATGCTTGCCGCATCGCTTTGTAAAAGTGCGTTATTAGCGGTTGATATTAGCCTTTCCAGTTTGGCTTACGCACAACGCAAGGCCGAGCAATATGGCTGTGACCAACTCACATTTATGCAGGCCGATATTTTAAAATTACTCGCACTTAACCGCACATTTGATATGATTGAAAGCGTGGGCGTGCTGCATCACATGCGCGACCCCATCGCCGGCTGGAAGGTGCTTACCGATATTTTAAAACCAGGTGGTATGATGCGCATTGGCCTTTACAGCCAAATGGCGCGACGCAGTGTGACGCTCGCGCGCGAGGAGATTAAAGCGCGCAACTTAGGCGATTCGGATGATGCGTTGCGCCACTATCGCCGCGAATTGATGCAACGAAATTATGAATTTCAGCGGCAACAAACGGGTGCCGATAATGCGCTGACTCCCATCATTTCCGATCTCTATGCTGCAACCGATTTCTTTTCGCTTTCGGAATGTCGTGATTTAATTTTTCATGTTCAG
The DNA here is from genome assembly GCA_963837025.1 of uncultured Alphaproteobacteria bacterium. Classification (GTDB taxonomy): domain Bacteria; phylum Pseudomonadota; class Alphaproteobacteria; order Rickettsiales; family JALZUV01; genus JALZUV01. The sequence goes on along the minus strand of CAWILT010000002.1, from coordinate 484,060 downwards.
GAACATCAATTCACGTGGCCGCAAATTGGGAAAATTGTGAGTGATTTAGGATTGGAATTTTGTGGCATCAACCTCATGCACCGCGCAGAGTTGGAAGCGTTTGAGGCCACATTACCCCCGCCCAATCATCCTGATTACCTTATAAAATGGCATGCTTATGAACAACAAAACCCCGATACGTTTAAATCCATGTATCAATTTTGGTTAAAAAAGCCGCTGTCATAAAACTGTCATCAAATGCAGTTATAGTGTTTGAGTATTTCTTACCTTTATTTTTTCAGGTTTCACCGCGTTTTTCGCAGTCACATTTTCACTCAACGCCAACTTCGCTTGTGTGCTTGATTGTATAAGTTAAGATAGCCCTCATGCCATTTCTGGTATGTTGTATCACTTCTATACCTAAAAATAATGGTTGATGAAGCTCAGTTGCGCGAACTGTTCAAAAACGCGTGGCATTCACCGGTTGAAGGTGGCAATCTTGTCATCTTCAAGTCCAGCTACCTCTCATGGAGACTGGAAGTACTGGCTGTGTTCGAAAATGAGCTAGTCTCCTTTTTCGACATTTCCATTTTCGAAGGAAAGCAACGAGAGTTACGTTTCGTGATGCTGCCTTCGACCAAGGAAATTCACAAATGTTTCTTTACGGGAGCCTTTGCGAAGTGCGAACTTTACTTATATAAAAGTGAGGTTAGCCAGCTTTCAAGCCTAATCCGCAAGGCGATTTTGGAAGCTGATTGCTTAGGAAGTTTCTCGCCAGAGCTACTAGAGCAAGGCGCGAAGCTATCACGTTTAATGCAGCATCACTATGCGCATGTAAACGTGCTGGATGCCCCAAGCATCTATGCGCTTGGACCTTGGTGAATAGGTTTTAACTCAGTCGTCCTTCCCTTGCGGGGAGGGCGACTTTTTTTGTCATCAAACTGTCATGATTGGGCGCTATAGTCTGCGGGTATCTTTTACCTTTCTTTTGGTTTTACAGCTTTTTTCGCTGTCACCTCTATTTATTCACCTCATGCAAATGGGTTGATTTGTGGTAACTGCTACCCTCATGCCGCGCTTGGTATGTTGATTTCTTTAATGCTTAAAATATATAAGCATGACTTTTTCAGTAATTAGGGAGCTGCTGTTGCAAGCGACCTATAAGAATAAGGGCACGTATCGCAAAACGATGCCTAACCTAATGCAATGCATTAGCAAGCACCGTGACTACACGATGACGGGAACAGCTGACTTTTGCGAAAACCAAACGAACAAAATTCGTTTGGTGATTGAGCAGCCGGGTTACACGCATTTGACGGTGACCGTTGATGCCACCGAAACGACGGCTGGGTTGATCATCACCGCGAAGGCGCGAAGTGCCAACCGCATCGTTAGCCTTCCGGTTGATGAGCAGATGCTCAGCCGAAATAATTTTGCTAGCATTTTGCGGGCATGCGAGCGGGAAATTAAAGCGGTGTTAAAGGAAGAAATTCCTGTTGGCACGCTTTATATTCTGTCGCTGCCGTAGCGCCTAGCAGTGCCAAACATTAAGCCGTTCTTCCTTTTGGGGAGAGCGGCTTTTTTTGTCATTAAACTGTCATCATGTGTGGTTATAGTGATGGCATATTTCTTACTTTTATAGTTTTACGCCGCTTTTTGGATGCGACGTCCCTCATTTCAAAGACGCTCCTTAACGGTCGCGAAACTGTACTGGTAGAAAAATTCACCCTTTTTTTTAAATCACCTAAAAAATCTCCAGCATGGAAGATAAGGTAAAGATGCTCCTTAATGGGATCATCGCCGAAAGGCTAGATGAAGCGACACAATCCACTATCACTTTTAAAGTGGTTGGTGGCAGAAAGTCGCAAGTTCACGGACGCGCCACTTACGCACCTGACAATACGCTGCAAGGCGTTTGGTTTCAGGTGCGTGAGAAGGACGAGACAACCCTTGTGGCTGAGCTACAGGTATCCGAAAACCCCGCATTACTTGCGGCGGATGCTAAAGCTAAGCTCAAGGTGACCGCACCAACAGCCAACTTCTGCCACCGACTTGGTCGCTGGATTGCGGAAGTGGAATTCAACCAAAATCATCTCGGATCATATGATCGTGAGGTGGTGTTGGAGGGGCTTCTGCTCGCCAATGCGTTACAGCGAAACGGGCTACATCTGCTCTTTCGGTAAATTTTGCAAGGCCGTCTCCCGTTGGGGGGCGGCCTTTGCTTTTATGTGGTGCTGTCATGAAACTGTCATCAACGCGCATTATAGTGATTGCATATTTCTTACCTCAATTTTGGTTTTACAGCATTTTGCCGTCATTTAAATTCACACGCTTGACGCTCATCTTTTTATTAAGGTGATGTAGAATGGGAGGTGAGAAATTACAATTTTCCGTTTTGGAGATTGTCACTTTTTAAATCGAATCACATGATCGATTTCCAATTACTGCGCGACTTGGCAAAGTATGCCCAAGTAAGCGCAACCGTAACCGATAATGGGGACGGGATTAAGGTAGACTCAAAGCTTGCCAACTGGCGCCTATACGGTGTTATTTCGCATGATGAGGATTACAAGCCAGCGCATGGCTTCCTCACCATTCGAAGCAATTGGGATAAGGTGATGAAAATCACCTTTTGTCCTAAAGATGAGCACATATGCTTTTGCTTAGAAGGCGAGGGCACTCACTTTGTGCGCAACATTACCCCGAAGCATTACGATGACTTCGTTTGGGTGTTGTTTCGCGCGCTCAAAGAGTGTAACGCCTCCAAAGAGCGAAAAGATCCGCGCGTGGAATATTCCACCAAGCTGACGCAGCAGGCCGCCGCCAAGACCACTTGGCTACGACAATTGCTGCAGCAGATGTCTCTGTTGACACCCGAGGCCGATGACAGCCACATCAACGAATTTTGTGGAGCACGCTCCTCAAAGTTTGTGATAAAGCGAATCAAAGGAAACGCTTGGTAACAGCAAGCTTTGCTGCATTAAATTTAGGTCGTCTCCCGTTGGGAGGCGGCCTTTATTTTTATTCAATTTTCAGCGCCTATGTCATCAAACTGTCATGATTTGGGGGTATAGTGAGCGAATATTTCTTACCTCTTTTTTTAGGTTACACAGCAATTTTGCCGTCACACATTCACATTAGCGCGGGCTAATTTTGACTCTGTAATCTTTGATAAGGATAGAAATTTTCTCGCACCATTCTGGTGCATTCTTTCACCGCTAAAACATAAAAAATGTTGAGCAAATCCATTCGAGAGGCCATCCAGCGCCTTTCCGTATCGCGTAACGATAATACGCTTTTTATTCGCAGCAAAACGAACGCAAGCACTGCCATTACTGGTGAAATCATTGCGTTTGAAGCGATTTTGGCAAGCGCTTGGGTGCATGTCAAAACTTCTAACAGCGAAATTGTCATCAATGCGCGTAACATCGGTGGGCAAATTTTAGTAATTAAGATTGAAAAATCTGTTGCTAAAAATAAAACCACCGAAAAACTTTTTTCTCTTGAGGAGGCTGAAGTTTTTGTGGCACTACTTGATGCCTTGGCACTCATCAATCAAAGTCGCGAAGAAAGCGACTTTGAGGTGCTTAAGCAGCTTGAAGAAGAGTTTACGAGTCTGACAAACTCGTAAAAATTTAGTGTAGGGTGTTTATAGCAAGGTCGTCTCCCGTTGGGAGGCGGCCTTTGTTTTTGTGTTTATTTAGGCAGCGGTAACGGTGCGAAATTCGATGCGTTTTTCGTAATTTTCACCTTGGAAAAAACGCTGCACATAGATGCTGGGCAAATGAATAGCATCGGCATCAAGCTGGCCAGCGGGCACAATCTCTTCTACTTCCACCACACTCACTTTAGCGGCTTTAGCCATAAGGGGGTTAAAATTGCGTGCCGTTTTGCGAAAAATTACATTGCCGGCACTATCAGCTTTCCATGCTTTGACAATGGCGATATCGGCCGTTAGGGCGCGTTCCATCACATAGGTTTCGCCGTCAAATTCGCGGGTTTCTTTGCCTTCGGCAACGATAGTGCCTACGCCCGTTTTCGTATAAAAAGCGGGAATGCCTGCGCCGCCCGCGCGGATACGTTCGGCTAATGTGCCTTGCGGGTTAAATTCCAATTCTAATTCGCCGCTAAGATATTGACGTTCAAACTCTTTATTCTCGCCCACATAGGATGAAATCATCTTTTTAATTTGCTTATTTCGCAGTAAAAGGCCAAGTCCAAAATCGTCCACGCCGCAATTATTGCTGATTACGGTGAGGTTTTTGATACCCGAATCGCGTATTTGCTCAATGGCATTTTCGGCGATGCCGCATAGGCCAAAGCCGCCCGACATAAGGGTAATATTATCATGGAGTAATCCGTTAAATGCATCGCGTGCATGGGTATAGTGCTGAGCCATAATGTGCATTATTACTCTTTATGCGCAAAAATAAATGGTTAAATGTGCTTCAACACGATAAAATACTCAAATGAGTAACGAAGGCTATAGCCCCTTTTTTGGGAAAGAGACCCTGCAAAAGCTGCGCGGCAAAGATAATGATGCGAAGCATCACATGGTGGAGCGGCTGGCTGAAGCTTATCATAACAACTTTTTTAATCGACAAGAACAGCAATTAGCCGATGATATTTTTCGCGCATTAGTCAAAGATAAAGATGAAAATTTACGCCAAAAATTATCACAGATTTTAAAAGATAATTTATTATTGCCGCATGATATTGTGATGGCGCTGGCGAGTGATTTGTCCGACGCGGTGGCCTGCCCCATTTTGCAGCATAGCTATTTACTATCGGAAGAGGATTTGGCCGAGCTTATAACCGACACGGTGCATTCACCGCGATTAGAGGCGATTGCGCGGCGCGAAGCACTCTCTTCAAACGTATCAAGCGCGTTGATGAGCAAACGTTTACCTCATATTTTGTCGCTCATATTACGCAATAACAATGCGCAAATTGATGAAGAAGAATTGATTGCAAATTTAGAGAATACTCAGCCAAGCGAAGAATTGTTAAAGCTCGCTGCACAGCGCATAGAATTGAGCACGATAAGCCAACAAAAACTAAAAGTAATGGCGGTAAAATCTGGATTTAATCAGTTTTCGCATTCGCTTGAAGAAGAATTAAAACCCGATGAATTAGTTGAAGCGGCGCAGTTATATTCGCTCTTAGGCATGACGCTGGAGCAGGTAAAAGGCGAAGGCATGCCCCATTTGGTGCATCAACTAGCCAGCCAAGGCCGTTTGAGCATTTCGCTTTTATTACGCTCGTTATGTATTGGCGAATTATCGTTGGTTGAACATGCGTTATCGCAGCTCGCGGGCATTCCGGTAAGCAATGCACGTATTTTGCTGCGCGATAAGGGCGGGCGCGGAATTGAAGCCTTGTATAAAGTCAGCAAATTGCCCGAAATATATAATCGTGTATTCAGTGCATTAATTCGCTTGTTGCTCAATGATGCGACATTAAAAACTTTGCACCCGCGCTTATTACAACGCCATTTGTTAATCGTTGTTGCCGATGATGAAAGTAAAGAAGTGGTTGAATTTGTAAGCGCCATCATCACCCGCGCCACACAAGATTTAGAAGAAGCCGAAGCCCATTTTGCCACCGACAAACCCCTCGCAGGTGGCGAATTGCCGCGTTATTAGAAAATTCATTTATTATTAATAAATAACACTTATTATTGTATCATGAAACACGGTTTTACACTTTTAGAGCTATCGATTGTATTGGTTATCATTGGGTTGATTATTGGCGGCGTGACAGCAGGTTCAGCGTTAATTCGCAGCTCTGGACTACAATCTATTCCAAAAGAATTTACTAAATACCAAGTTGCGGTCAACACATTTAAACTCAAATATAACGCCCTTCCGGGTGACATGCCAAATGCTACCGCATATTGGGGAACAGCCGATGGTGGCGATGGCAAGGGTTCAGATTGTGCGGCGATTGACTCGACTACACAAGTAACCTGCAATGGAAATGGGAATTTTAAATTAGAAGATTTAAATATGAATGACTTCGAGCAGATGGAAAATTTAAATTTTTGGAAGCATCTCGCAAATTCAGACATTATTCAGGGTAATTATACGGGAGGAAGAAATTTTGTTCCAATACCCTCTAGTAATGTGCCCAACGGATCACTTTCTGGATCTTATTGGGCGGTTGAAGGGCGTAGTTCAGGCGGGCCTGCGACTGGGGGTGATAGTTCAGGAAGAAAGTATGGCAATATGCTCATTTATGGTTCTGCCAGTGGCGCAAACTTCTATCCGAGTCCGAGCGGCATTATTACGCCTGAAGAATTATATAACATTGATGTTAAAATGGATGATGGCTTGCCCTATACAGGCGCAGTTAACACACAAGTGACAGCTTGTTACACGGGAAGTGGCGCAAGTGCCGCTTATAAGTTGAGCGATTCCACCGTACTATGTTCTATTGATTTTTACAGTGCCTTTTAAGGCAAGCGACGCTATTAAATGTTGCGCCAATCGAGTACGATTTTTCCGCTTTGGCCGGTGCGCATGATGTCGAACGCTTCTTGAAAATCGCTATAGGCAAATTGGTGTGTTAGTACTGGCGAAATATTGAGGCCGCTTTGCAACATGGCTTGCATTTTATACCAGGTTTCAAACATTTCGCGGCCATAGATGCCTTTAATTTCAAGACCTTTAAAACACACCTCATCCCACGGAATTTGGGTGGATTGTGGCAGGATACCCAGTAGCGCAATTTTAGCTCCATTGCGCGAAAATTTAATCATATCGGCAAAGGCCTGAGAGTTGCCAGACATTTCCAGCCCTACATCAAACCCTTCGATCATACCTTCTTCGTCCATCACCTGTCGAAGGCTTTTATGCTGCACATTAATGGCTTGGGTGGCACCCATTTGGCGGGCTAAATCAAGGCGATATTCATTTACATCGGTGATAACCACTTTGCGCGCGCCGGAATGTTTAGCGATGGCTACGGCCATGCAGCCAATAGGGCCAGCACCGGTTATAAGCACGTCTTCGCCCAGCAAATCGAAGCTGGCAGCGGTGTGGACGGCGTTGCCGTAAGGATCGAATATGGCATAAAATTCTTCAGGAATTTCAGGGCGCGTTTTCCATAAATTACTGTAGGGCACGGCCACAAACTCAGCCATAGCGCCGTTGCGGTGCACGCCAATACCCACTGTATTGCGGCATAAGTGGCGTTTGCCGGCAAAGCACATGCGACAATGGCCGCAGGTTACATGCCCTTCAGCACTCACAATTTGGCCGATGCTGTAGCCATGCACCTCGCTGCCCATTTGCACAATTTCGCCCACAAATTCATGACCAATGGTGAGTGGCAGCGGAATGACCTTCTGCGCCCATTCATCCCAATTATAAATGTGAATATCGGTACCGCAAATGCCGGTAAAATGCGTGCGAATCAACACCTCATGTGGTGCGATTACAGGCTTTTGCACCTCCCGCATCCAAATGCCCTGTTCCGCTTTATCTTTTACCAGAGCTTTCATCATTTAAATCCTCAAATACAGCATGTAAAACCCTGTAAGCACCAGTAGACTTGCGATGAAATAAATGGCGGTCATGAAGGTTTTAATTTTTTCGGGCGGGAGGGGCATTAAATCGGGGCGGTGGCGCATGATGTAGATGCCGCTGGCTAAATCGGCCAGCCCCACTACAATCATTCCAATAGCAAAAATGAAGCCCATTTCCGATTGAACAAACTGTGTTATATCGCTTTCCATCGCTCTTGCGTAGCATTAATTTTAGAGGTTGTCAGGCATAATTATCGGCCGCGACCACCGCCGCCAGAAGTGCCGGCAAAGCGATTCCACTTATCTTTTGAGGCGCGGCTTCGGCCTGAAATACGGTTACGAATTTGCTGTACGCGTTCCAGCGCATCTTCCTCTTTTAGCTCTACCATCGTTTTTTGTGGCTCTGCATGTGCGATAATTTCAGGCGTCCCCACATCGGATTTATCGGCTGCACGATTGGCAACGGTAAAAATTTCAAACAAAGCACGATTTTTTGCCGTGCGTGCCGCTTTTTTCTCTTTTGCAGTATGGGGATGTTTGGGTGGCTTATGGCTCACTATTGGAGCCCTTCTTCGCAGGGGCAGCGGCCTTACGGCGCTTTAAGTTCGCGCGCAATGCAGCGGCAAGCTGCGGTTTTGGCTTTTTTACATCAAGTGATGCTGGCTTATCTGAGGGATTTTTCATGCCTAGAAACTATAGACTATTTCTAGCGTTTTTTCAATGTGCATTACGTAAGACTCTTTTAAATAATATCTGAATGTAGTGAGGCTTCATTAAGATACTTGCGAGCTATACCGCATTGTTGTATGAACCCCTAAACATCGGCCGCCTTAGCTCAGGGGTAGAGCGCTTCATTGGTAATGAAGAGGTCACAAGTTCGATTCTTGTAGGTGGCACCAGTTTTAGGTATTTCTAGTAAGTTTATTTTTTCTCAGAGACACAAACGGTTTTGATACAGATTAATGATAGCCACTTAATTGATTTACCTTTGAAACATCATTTAAATTAAGATTATATAAACTTATTAGTTATTTGTGCTGTTTTTTTATTGGCTAAATCATAGTTTTTTTTGATCTTAATATTAGATGATTAATTAAAAATTTAGCACGCTTGATGGCTTTGGCTAAGAATTAATTATCTTCCAAAATTAACTCATTATTACTCTTTAATCGGTAACCTTTTGCAACGATAATATATTATGCTTTTAGTATTTATCAATTGGCCAAAGATAATTTTCACTATATTTTTTTTGCATTGTGGTTTCCACCATATATTTCGAAATGATCCTTTCGTTGAAATGAGTGTGCGATTTTTGCCAGCCTGCTGCAGCTATCTTTTTACGTTCAGAATCATTTTTTTTATAATACATAATTTTATCTAATAATTCATATTTTGAATCAAAAAATACTATTTCTTTATCTTCTATAAATAATTCATGTAGGCTGTTTTCTCTTGATGCAAATGTTAAAAGCCCACTTCCCATATATTGGGAAATTCTGTCGGATGAGTAAAGATATAGGTCTTCTGGTTTAGCTACTTCACTATCGTCTAGCGTTTTATTGCTGCTAATATTTAACCCCATTTTACAATTTGATATTTTTTGATAATATTCGGCATTAAATAATAGCGGCCTGCCATTCATCCCATAATAATCAATTTTTACTGATTCATTTTTTTCTAAAAATAAGGGATATTCTAAACGTTTATCACCTTTAAATGTTCTTTTGCCTACCCTCATTGCCCAAAATATGTCGTATTCTTGATTAGAACTTTCATGGCATTTAGGGGTGTCTATCGATGAATCAACCGGATTAGGAATGTAGCTAATAATCGCTCTGTAACCAGAGAAAACCTTAAGTGCTTTTCCCGCCGTAGTATGAAAGCTAGCATCTAAATAGGGCAGCTTAGATTTTATATTTTCAATATTATGTGGGCTAAAGATTATATCAACATTAAACTGCGCAAATTTTGCATGAGTAAGAACTGATTTTGCTTCTTTAATAGTTTCAATGGTTATTAAATCAGCATGGTGAAATAAAACCATATCAGGTTTAAAATTTATACAGGTTTTAAGGAAGAATTCATTGCAGTATTTCACTCCAAAAGATTTAATTCCGAGGATTTTATGGTTGCGTGCAATGTCACGATCACACATCACATAAACATTATGACCTTCTCTGATTAATCCGTTAATAATTTTTGTACCAGAATCATAGTATCGAGCACCGCAATGCTTTAAATTTCTATTACCTACAAATAGTATTTTCATTTTTTATGTATATCTAGCTTTACCATCGTTATCGAATGCTTTTTTGCCAATTAAGAAATCAAAACCACCACGTAACTTGTAAAAGTGGGCAGTAGCTTTGTAATGTTGAAAAGCAGCCGTTTTTATAATAGCTTTTATTCCATTTAAAAGAATTATTCTTACAGCTTTTTTTATAGCTGCACATTTACCATTATGTTTTTCGGTAAAATAACAGCCAGACCATGCAAAATGCCAAGCTCTAATCTTTCTAATTGTGGCATTAATTCCTGAAGAATTACCTTCTTCATGTTCATATTCAGAATGCTCATGAATAGCAATTTTATATCCTTGCTTAGATAATCTCCTGCATAAATCATTTTCTTCAAAAAATAAAAAAATATTATTATCAAAACCTACTATAGAATCAAACGCATCTTTGCGAATTAACATGAATGCCCCTGAAACTGTATCTATAAAACAAAGCCCATTATTGTCAAAGCTAAGAGATTTTTGATATAGTTTTTTTGAATTTTTATATTCATAACTTCTTGGTGCAATAACGGCAATCTCTTCATTTGATTCCATAACATCAATTAGTTTTTGAAAAATATTTGGCTCCAGTCTCACATCTGGGTTTATTAAAGCTACATATTTGCTATGTGTATGGGAGAAACCTATATTCGCGCCCCTACCATAGCCAGTGTTCTGATTTTCTATTATTTTAACGCTGCTATAACGGGATGCAATTTCAACGAGGTTATCCTCACTGCTGTTATTAATAATGATAATATCATGCTCAAGCGTAGATATTTCATCCAACAATGCAGGCAGAATTTTAGCGCTATTAAAAGCTACAGTAACAATAGAAAGCTGATTTTTCATCCTTTATTCCTTCTATTAACCTATTTTAAAAACAACTTATTTAAATTGTTATATAACATAATTTTTGAATAAATTTCTCAAGATTTAGTATCACACACATTCGATATATCATTTACTCGGTATTAACAAAAATTATATATGTATTTCTTTTTCCAGATATCTCTCACATATCTTTATACTAGCTTAAGTAACAGATTTTAAAATATGTTTAGTATGGTAAAGTGTTGAAATAGAAAATATAGCAGTGTTGAGGTTAGAGTCTGTTATTGATCATGAAGCTAGAAAAGTTTGAGTTATATTGGTGGCATTAGTTTTTATTCATAAATTTCTTTAAATGCGTAAATTATTAATGGAAAATTTTTGCTAAGATAACGTTTTGGTTCGCTTTGAATGCATTTGCATTCAAATGTTATATCGTTAAGTTAAAACCGGTTAGAACACGTGGTGAAAGTAATGATTAAAAAAGGTATTATTTTAGCAGGCGGCAAAGGCACACGCCTAAAGCCGATTACTGATTTTGTGTGTAAGCAGCTTTTACCCGTTTATGATAAACCGATGATTTACTATCCGCTTAGCACCCTTTTGCTTTTGGGAATCACGGATATTTTAATTATTAGCACCCCGCGTGACGTGCCGTTATTATATGATGCAATTGGCGATGGCACACGTTTAGGAGTGCGTATTCGCTATGAAGTGCAGGCTGAGCCTAAAGGTTTAGCTGATGCTTTTATTGTTGGTGAAGATTTTATTGGCGATGATGCGGTATGCATGATTTTAGGCGATAATATTTTGCACATGGCTAATTTTACCCAATTTTTTAATGATTGCATGCAATTAGAAAAAGGCGCTTGGCTGGTTGGGGCGCACGTGACCGACCCCCGTTCGTTTGGAATTATTAATCGTGATAAGAGCGGTGCAATTACATCGCTTGAAGAAAAGCCTACGCATCCAACCAGTGACATGGCCGCTATTGGATTATATTTTTATGATAATAGCGTGGTTGAAAAGGCAAAATCGTTAGCGGCATCAATTCGTGGCGAGTTAGAGATTATGGATCTAAATAGTTTATATTTAAACGAGGGCAATATTAATGCTAAATATTTAAGCCGTGGCGCCACATGGATGGATGCAGGACAATTTGAAAACTTGCTTGATGCAGGTAATTTTATTCGCATTGTTGAAAAACAAATGGGTTTGAAAATTGGTTGTATTGAAGAGGCTGCATTTATGCGCCAAACCATATCGCGTGAACAATTACACGCTTTAGCGCAGGAATTTTCGTCTAGTCCATACGGTAAATATTTGCAGAGTATTTCTAAGTGGAACTAATACATTATATTGAAATGCACGAGATTGCTGATGAGCGTGGATTGATATTTGCGCTGGAGCAAATGATAATATAAAGATTATTGTATGCGCTGTCGAAAACGTGCGTATGCCAGCGCAACAAAAACGCCTTTGTTAATGGCGCACTATTATTTAAAGTAAAATTAGGTTTTGGCGAATAATTTAAAGAGTTTATTTGCTAGGAACTGATTGTGATTGTGCCATCGATTTGTCTTTTTGCGCGTTCACGGATTTGACCCAGTTTTTAGGAATTTCTTTAGAATCGATTGAGCTGGGCAATTTATCTTCAATGATGGGCTGAGTCAGATGAGTGCTAACGCTAGGCGGTTTTTTTGCGGATTCGTTTGCTTGGCGTGTGATGGCTACTTGGGTATCTTTTTCCTGTACCGTTTCAGCCATATCGACAAAATCGGATACGCCACGATAACATGCTCCAATGGCGGCGCATGAACCGGTAACCAATAATGTAAGCGGCGGAATGGCGACGACTCCTCCAATAGCGCCTGCAATAACGGTAAATGCGAGGGCGCCTAATCCTAATGTACCTGCCCCAGCGGTGAAAATGGTTAGTGCGCCAATAATTCCACCAACCATCATGATGCCTAAACCCACGCCAGCGCCACGTAGAGCGCCACGTGATGCACCGGTTAGAAGTGATTTTGCGGTTTCAAATGCCATCTAGCGATCCAACCCTGACGGCGCAGCGATAGATTGCGACACTTGCTGTTCTAAATTGCGCGCACCTTTATTGATAATATCGGTAAATGCGGGCTTACGCTCTGGTTTAACTTCTGGCGTAACTAGAGGTGTTTCGGATTGGACTGTGGATTGTGGTTCAGCGGGTGCTTTATAGATAGCTGACACATCGCGGTTACTATCAATCTGTGGGATTGATTTTTTAAGATGCACGCTGAAATGTTCTGCTAAATCAGAATTTGGCGACATAAGGGGGATTCTGCCCTCGACCTTAATATCTGGATGGTCAACACCGGGGTTGAATGCGCCGTGAAAAATGGCGTCTGATAAACTATGCAGTTTCTCCGTAATTTTGGGACCAATACCAAACGACGCGCCCGCCATACCAAAAGTTGAAGCGCTTAATCCTAATGATATTTTACCCGCTGAAATCCCTAAAGCCCCAGCTATAGGGCCTATAACTGGGGTTAAACCAACGCCTATGGCAGCACCAACAGCCCCTAATACCAATGCAACACGCGGCTTAAACGCATCTTTCGATTGTGAAGCGGCCGGCGTTAATTCAGGGTCAGATTGGCGGCGCTCAACAATATTCATCTCGGCTTGATCGAAACTGATATTTTCGCCTTTGCGCAAAGACCGAACCCGCTCGTGATAGACTTCGTGTACGTGATCATGGCTTGAGCCTTCAAACATAGCTTCCGAAAAGAAATCCGCTGATTTATGCATGGTGAAAGCAGATATGCCCGCAATGATAGCCATCGCACCAGCACCGGTAATGGCAAAGCCACCAAATAATGCAAGCGCGCCAACAGCCACGCCGCCTAGTAATATGCCCATACCGCCGCCGATAACAAGTCCACCTAGCAAACCGCGCCCGTTGCCAGCAAAGCCCGCTTCGAACGCTTTTTTGAAATAGCCGTTTTCTAAACGGTAGAATTCTTCTTGCCTTTGCAAGTTGGTGATAACGGGTTCGGGCCCGGGGTCGCCTTGCAAGCGGTATAGCTCGCGGTTTTTAGCAAGATCATCTTGAGTGGGGCCTCCCACTTTTCCGTGCATCAGATTGTCAGTGAAGTTGAAGATGGTTTTAAATACGCTGCGATTTACCCCAAACGAACTGCCCATCACTGCGCCTAATATGACCGGAGCAAGTACTGGTAAGGCTACAACTGCGGTAGTGTGCATGGCAATGATTGAACCTAAACCAGCAATACTTGCAATACCACCAAATAGCCCGCCCATGATAGCGCCTGCAATGCCAACGCGCGGGTGGAAGAATTTTCCCTTATCGCGATCGGCTGGAATCTCAAGATGGTGACCGTAGCCAGGTTGTGGAGCATCAGGCGAAAGCTCAGGCAGCTCGGGGTAGCGCAAGCGTAGCTCTTGTTCAGCGAGTTGACCTGCAGCGTTACCTGCGGCATTACCGATACGACCCATCAAGCTACTGGCAAGGACGCCTGCAGTTACGGAAAAAACGGCGGCAGTTTGTGCGGCAGTTGCGGTTAAAGCCCCGATAAGCCCAATTGCACCCAAACCCCACACGCCTAAGCCGACTACCGCACCGATGGTGCAGCCAACAATCAACCCACGCACGATGCCACGGATGTGCCCTTTAAAGGCGCTCCAGCTCATCTTTTTGGATGCGCTGCCGTGATCTATCGCGTGTGGATCAAATTCAAGCTGTTCGTTTTCGTTCAATGAAACTCCTATTTATTCCATTCCATTCTACTAAATAACGCGCGAGTAAAGTGTTACGGTTGCATGAAGATTATGTTTCAGATTGATGGCAGAAAGCATAAAAAAAGGGAGGCTTAACGCCCCCCTTTTTTTAAATTATAAAGTAAATTTAGTTTACTTTTTTAAACAAGATCTCTACGCGACGGTTTGGTTGTAAACACGCTTTATTACCACCACAATTGGGTGCAAATTGTGATGTTTCACCTTTGCCCATAAGGGTAGTTGCTGTGGTGTTTAAATACCCTTTAGACGCTAAATACTGTTTAACCGATACAGCGCGACGCTTCGAAAGTGCCACGTTATAAGTTGGGTTACCAATTGGATCCGCATAACCCACAAGCGTTGCTTCAACCACATTGCCTTTAGCAAGCACGTTTTCAGCGATATAATCCAATTTAGCTTGTGCTTTTGGTGTTAATTCTGAGCTATCAAATGGGAAATAGATATTACGCTCATCAGTGGTGAAGTAGATACCTTCGTCACAATTATTGCCGTTATCAGTCCATTTAACGTAAACGCAGTTGCCGCGAGCATCGCGCACGATGTTATCACGCTGATCAACAAGCACATTTTTATCATCAGTGCTAAATGCAGATGCGGTGAGTGGGGCTACAAGCACAGCAGCCGCAGTGGCCATTAGTGCAGTTGCTTTTAAAATTCGGTTCAACATAGAAAACTCCTGTATGTCTGGGGATAAAATTTATAGACGTATTTGCCACAAATTAGGCATTTACGCCCAACTGTCAAATAAAGATGTTATAAAAACGTGAATTTTTCAGTGATTTAGAGCAGTTACACACAGGCGCGTGGCTTAAAAGCCGCATTTAGTGTGTTTGAAACAACACGCCGAAAATCATCATTTATTGATTATTTTACGCGATCAAATTATCTAATTTACCCGCTTTATCCAATGCGGCCAAATCGTCAAAACCACCAATATGGGCATCATCAATGAAAATTTGAGGTACGGTACGGCGACCTCCTGCACGCTCCACTAACGCAATGCGGCCATCATCATCATTGGTGACATCAATTTCAGTAAATTCAGCACCTTTGCGCTTTAATAAATCTTTCGCGCGCACACAATAGGGGCAATAATTGGTGCTATAAACTTCGATTTTAGCCATAATTTTCTCTTTCTTTATAAAGGTAAATTATCGTGTTTTTTCCACGGGTTTTCGAGCTTTTTCTTGCGTAAAATACCAAGTGAACGACAAATGCGCGCACGCGTGTTTTGTGGGCGGATAATATCATCAATATAACCGCGTGATGCGGCAACAAAGGGGCTAGCAAATTTTTCGCGATATTCTTCCACTTTTTTATCCGCCTCAGCGCTGTTTTTAAGGCTGCCACGGAAGATGATTTCTACCGCGCCTTTGGGGCCCATTACCGCCACTTCGGCTGTTGGCCACGCATAATTTACATCGCCGCGTAAGTGCTTGCTACTCATTACAATATAAGCACCACCATAGGCTTTGCGGGTGATGATGGTAACTTTAGGCACAGTGGCTTCGGCATAAGCATAAAGCAGTTTCGCGCCATGTTTGATAATACCATTATGCTCTTGGGCGGTACCGGGCAAAAACCCAGGAACATCAACCAAATTGACTAATGGAATACTAAACGCATCGCAAAAGCGCACAAAACGCGCGGCTTTGCGGCTGGCATCAATATCTAAACAGCCTGCTAAATGCATGGGGTTATTGCCAACGAACCCTACCGTATGACCATCCATTCGACCAAAACCAATAACAATATTTTTCGCCCATTCAGGTTGAATTTCAAAGAAATCGCCTTCATCAACAATGCGATAGATAAGCTCTTTCATATCATAGGCTTTATTCGGATTTTCGGGAACAAGCGTATTGAGCGACATTTCAATGCGATCGACCGGATCAGGAGTCGGGCGTGAAGGCACGCCGCTGCGGTTGCATAGAGGCAGATAGTTAAATAAGCGGCGCGTTTGCAATAAGGCATCGATATCGTGATTGAACGCGCGATCAGCTACACCGCTCTTTTTCGTATGTACATCAGCACCACCGAGCGTTTCTTGGCTAACCACCTCATGCGTAACGGTTTTTACCACATCGGGGCCAGTCACAAACATGTAGCTGCTGCCTTTAACCATAAAGGTAAAGTCCGTCAATGCGGGTGAATAAACCGCGCCACCGGCGCAAGGGCCCATAATGAGCGAAATTTGCGGCACTACACCTGAGGCTAACACATTGCGCTGAAAAATTTCAGCATAGCCTGAAAGCGAATCGACCCCTTCTTGAATACGCGCGCCGCCCGAATCGTTCATGCCAATAACGGGAGCACCCACTTTCATGGCCATATCCATCAATTTACAGATTTTTTTGCCATTTGTTTCGGAAAGCGAACCACCTAAAACAGTGAAATCTTGGCTATAAACAAATACTAAGCGCCCGTTAATGGTGCCTTGGCCGGTAACGCAGCCATCGCCTGCGATGCGGTTATCTTCCATGCCAAAATGCTCGCAGCGATGCTCGACAAACATATCAAATTCTTCAAAAGAATCAGCATCAACCAGCACCTCAATCCGTTCGCGTGCGGTGAGTTTGCCTTTTTCATGTTGTTTTGCGGTGCGAGCCTCGCCCCCACCGTTACGTGCGGATTCACGGCGTTTTTCGAGTTCGGTAATAATTGCTTGCTGCGGCATGGTTGCTCTTATCGTAATTATCGTTAGCGCTCTTTTAGCAAAGTTACGCGTTGTCATCAAACTGTAAAATTCATACCCTATAGTGACATCATGAGTCATTCTGTAGAACATGAAATAGAAACCGAAGGCCGCGAACGCACCATGTTGCGTTATGAAGCGATTTTTTGGGGTGCTGCCTTTGTTGCTCTGGCCGCAGTAGCTGTTTATTCTGTATTAATTATTGGTGGTGTTGCAGGCATCATTGCTGGGGCTGCATCAGCGGCAGGCGCTGTTTTTTCTTATATTGAACGCGATAGCACGCGTGAGGAGTATAAACTTAAAGTAGGCTCAGGTCAGACCAAACTTTCAGCAAGGCATTACGCAGATGAATTTGAAATGGGTAAAGGTGCCACGCGTGGAATGCAGGGAAGCCAAATTGCCCCTACAAAAGATATACCTGTTAATCCTGGCCTTGCACCAACCGATAGCGCCTTGGCTAACATCCAAACTAATTTAACGCGCGAACAACAAGAGCGCATCGAAAATGATGAAGATCGCCGCGAAGCGCAAAGCAACATTATTGCCCGCGATAAATCCTCTGTCCCGTCGCCTATTCCTTCCCCCATTGAAACTGCTGCGGATAAACTTGCGCCAACCAAACCAGAGCACACGCAACCTACGAGTCGTGCGGACGGGCAAAGCTGGTCAAAATTTACAGCAGCCACGCAAAACGCAGCGGTCGAATCTACCTTATCAAAATAAATCTTTACGCTTAGAGCCGATGCGCTAGGTTGGTTTAACCTATGGGCAAATCCAAAGAAATCATGATTACGCAAAGCCAGCGTCAAGCGGCTGATCCTACCCAATCGGTTTGGGTTACAGCCAATGCAGGCACAGGCAAAACCAAGGTGCTCACTGACCGTATTTTGCGTTTATTATTAGATGGCACTGCGCCTGAGAAAATTCTAGCACTTACCTATACCAACGCCGCCAGCGCCGAAATGGTGACGCGCTTGCAAAAAGAATTGGCTAAATGGGTTAAACTTTCAGAATATGATTTAAAACGTGAACTAAACGGACTCATTGGCCGAGCACCCAGCGAAGATGAATTATTTCGTGCTCAGCAATTATTTATTCGTGTGTTAGAAGCGCCGGAAGGCGTGCGTATAATGACCCTGCATTCGCTATGCCAATCTTTGTTGAAACGGTTTGCATTAGAAGCGGGAGTTTCTCCTTATTTTCGTTTAATGGAAAATTCGCAATCATCGATACTTTTAACGCAAGCACGCCAACGATTATTCACCCAGCAACGCTTGCCCAAAGATATTGAGGGTTTGAGTAAAGCACTAACCTTATTTGCCGAACGGTTAAGTGAAGATCAGTTAGATACGCTATTAGATGAAATAATTAAAAAACGAAAAATCCTCGAAATTTGGTTTAATGAAGATGCTGGCAAAGGCGCGGCAAAGATTAGGCATCATATTCAAGCGCAACTTGGCATCGCGCAAAATGAAACCCGCGAAACGATTCTGGCGGAATATTATGAAACAATCCCGCAACGCATTAAATCTTTCAAACTAGCCGCTGATATTTTAAGAGCAAGCTCATCACGAGACGCTGATAAAGCTCCCATTTATGATGAATGGATTCAAAAATGGGAGCTTGATTCACATAATATTACTGAAGATGATTTTAAAAGTTGGGCACGAGGCTTTTTAAATAAAAATTTAGATAAACCATTTGCCGATAGTTATGTGATTACCGGTTCATTAGCTAAAAAACATATCGAATTAGCTGAAATTTTAATTGAAGAACGTGACCGCATATTTGCTGTTATGCAAAAATTATTCGCGCTTGAAGCGGCGGAATGGTCGTTGGCTACTTTATCGCTGGGTGAGGCATTATTGGCGCTTTATGATAGGTTAAAACGCGATAGCGGTTATCTAGATTTTGATGATTTAATTACGCAAACGCATCAGCTATTTCAAAAGCCTGATATTGCCCCATGGATTTTATATAAACTCGATAATGGGTTAGAGCATTTGCTGGTGGATGAGGCGCAAGATACCTCGCCTATTCAATGGGAAATTATCAAGCAACTTGCCGAAGAATTTTTTAGCGGGCATAGCGCCAATAAAGCCAAACGCACCTTGTTTGTGGTGGGCGATGAAAAACAATCTATCTATAGTTTTCAAGGCGCTGATCCACGAAAATTCTTGGAAATGAAACAGCATTTTGCGCAAAAGATTCAAGCGGCTGGCGAAGCATGGCAGCCGGTATCGTTAGAATTATCGTTTCGCTCTACCCCCGCAGTTTTGCGCCTAGTGGATAAGGTGTTTAGTGACGAAAATGCGCGTGATGGGGTGTTAGAACTGGGCGCAGATATTCACCATCAACCCGACCGAAGCGAGCAGCCTGGTCGGGTAGAATTATGGCCACCTGTGATAGCCCAAAAAGAAGATGAGGCACGCATTCCGTGGCAAGTGCCCGATAGCAAAAATGCGCGCCAAACCGTGAGTGCCGATGCGCTACTCGCTAATCAAATCAGCCATACTATTGGCGAGTGGTTAGGAGATAAACGTTTCATTGCAGCAAAAGGACGTGCGATTGAGCCTAGCGATATTTTAATTTTAGTGCGTTCGCGAAATCCGTTTTATTATCGCCTTATTCGCACGTTAAAAAATGCCAATATTCCTGTCGCAGGCGAAGATAGATTAAAATTGCTTGATCAAATTGCGGTGATGGATGTGCTGGCATTAGCTGATTTTCTTTTATTACCGCAAGATGATTTATCGCTGGCTTGTGTTTTAAAATCGCCGTTTTTTGATGTGAGCGAAGATGCATTATTTGACCTTGCTTATGGGCGTGAAAAAATGAGCCTTTGGGATGCGGTGATAGCCAAGCGTCCTGATATTGCCGATACGCTTAAACGCTGGTTAAATCAGGTGGATTATTTGCGGCCCTATGAATTATTTGCCTATCTATTGGAAGCGCAAGGCGGGCGCGAAAAGCTGGTTGCGCGATTAGGGGTTCACATGCATGACCCGCTTAATGAATTATTGAAACTCGCCCGCGATTATGAGCAGCTTCATCCACCGAGTTTGCAAGGGTTTATGCATGCCGTGCGCCGTGATGAGATTATCATTAAACGCGAGATGGAAGCAGCAACTGGCCAAGTGCGCGTCATGACGGTGCATCATAGCAAAGGCTTGCAATCACCTATCGTTATTTTGCCTGATACGCTCTCAATTGGAAAAGCGCAGGATCAAATTTTGTGGCAAGAAGATGCCTTGTTTTTGCCACAAGATGGCGCAAAGAATTCTGGTTTTGTGCAGGCGTTAAAAGAGCAACGCAAAGCCGATGAATTGCGCGAGCATCGCCGGTTATTATATGTGGCCTTAACGCGCGCGGCGGATGAGCTTTACATTGGTGGTTATTTAGGCGGCAATAGCACTAAAATTAATAAAGATAGTTGGTATGGATTAGTTGCAGCGGCTATGCAAAAAATTGGCACAGAAGAGCATGATGACCATTGGATTTTAGAAGATAAATTTAAACCAGTCGAAGCAGATGAAACGAAATCTGATGGTGCTGCATCACCGCTGTCAAAAACGCGTTTGCCAAGCTGGATTCATGCGCCAATGCCCGTTGAACCTTTGCCGCCTCGCCCGCTTACCCCCTCACGCCCTGAATTAAAGGAGCCTGCTGCTGATTCACCCTTAATGCGCAAGCAAGCTAAGCGCGGAACGCTGATGCATCATCTACTTGAAATATTACCGCAGATAGCGCCAGAACAGCGTGCGGCTTCTGCTGAAATTTTATTGAAAAAACAAGGCGTGTTAGCGCAAGAATCTGCGCAATGGATTGCAGAAGTTATGCAGGTTTTGAACGATCCGCAGTTTGCCGCCGTATTTGCCGAAGGATCGTTAGCGGAAGTACCGGTTACTGCGCTACTGCCGAACGGTCAAGTGCTTGCCGGACAAATCGATCGTTTGGTAATTAGCCCAGAAAAGGTGCTGATTGTGGATTATAAGACCAGCATTCATGTGCCTGAATCAGCCAGCCAATTGCCTGATTATTTTGCTCAGCAAATGCAAGTGTATGTGAATGCCATTGCGCCTATCTATCCATCTAAACGCATTGAAGCGGCTATTTTATGGACAGCAAAACCTGTTTTGATGCCCCTTGCAATTTCGCCAAACTAACCTACATTATTTTAAATAAATAAAGGAGACTCCTCATGGGCGCAGAACATATTGATGATGGCGATTTTGAAAGCCGCGTATTAAAATCCGACAAACCCGTATTGGTTGATTTTTGGGCTGAATGGTGTGGTCCATGCAAACAAGTTGGCCCCATTTTAGATGAGCTTGCTAGTGAAGTGGGCGATAAGATAACTGTCGCAAAAGTGAATATTGACAACAACCCTGAAACACCCAGCAAATATGGCGTGCGCGGCATTCCTACGATGATGATTTTTAAAGGTGGTGAAGTGATTGGCACTAAAGTTGGCGCATTGCCAAAGTCTAAATTACAAGAGTGGATAAATTCGGTCGTTGCCTAGCCCACTCGAAATTCTAACTTCACAATTCAAGCTCCATCCCGTTTTTGCGATGGAGCTTGAATTTTATGTGGCCGACCATTTGTCAGAATCGACGATACTTGATACGTTGAATGATATTTGCCACCACTGCCATGAATCGGAAAAAGAGCGCGGCGTGGGGCAATATGAAATTGCGATGCGGCCGGTTAAAAATGTGGCTGAATTTATTACTCGTGCCACCAATTTGCGCAAGATTATCAATGCGTATTTAGATGCTGATTTTTCAGCCAAACCCTTCCCTAATGATTATGGTAGCTCAATTCATTTTCATCTGCATTTAGAAGATGAAAATGGCACGAATGTTTTTACACGCACGCCAGCTGGCGACTATAGTGAGCCCATGTTGCATAGCATTGGCGGCCTGCTCGAAACCATGGCCAAAAACTTAAAAATCTTTTCGCCCTTTGATACGCAGCGCTTCACCAGCTTAGGCAAAAATGCACCTACGCATTTAAGCTGGGGGCCTAATAACCGTTCCGTTGCAATTCGGCTGCCTGATAAGCCCTTGGATAATAAACATATTGAACATCGTGTTTCGTCAGCTGACGCGAATATTGCTGCCTGCGTGGAGGCACTGTTAGAGGGTGTCGTTTTAGGTTTGCAAAACCAGATTGACCCAGGCGAACCGATTTATGGCAATGCGTGGGATAACCAATATCAGCTGCGTCCATTGGTGCTGCCTAATGGCTAAAACCGCATTAGATATTTTAAAAACGACCTATGGCTATGGCGCGTTTCGTAGCCCTCAAGCCGAAATTATTGACTGCGTTGTGAGCGGCCAAAACGCCTTTGTGCTAATGCCCACTGGCGGCGGAAAATCGCTGTGCTATCAAATTCCGTCGCTAATGCGCAAAGGCGTCGGTATTATTATTTCGCCGCTAATTGCCTTGATGCAAGATCAGATTATCGCGCTGGATCAACTCGGTATTCGCGCGGCGGCCATTCATTCGGGGCTGTCATTTGGGCAGGTGAGTGATGCCAAGCGCGCCTTGCAAGAAGGCACGATTGATTTGCTTTATGTCGCGCCTGAGCGCCTTGTAATGCCCGAGTTTTTGAACGAACTAGACACCGCCACTATTGCGCTATTTGCGATTGATGAAGCGCATTGCGTTTCGCAATGGGGGCATGATTTTCGACCCGATTATGTGAAACTATCGCTGCTGGCTGAGCGCTTCGCCCATGTGCCGCGCATCGCGCTGACAGCAACAGCCGATCACCCCACGCGCAAAGATATTGTGGAGCGTTTGCACCTAGCACAAGGCCAACAATTTATCAGCGGATTTGACCGCCCCAATATCCATTACCGCATTGTGGCGCGCACCAAAGCCAAGCAGCAAGTGCTAGATTTCATACAACACTCATACATTGGCCAAAGTGGAATTGTGTATTGCATCTCGCGTAAAAAAGTGGATGAGATGGCGGCATTTTTGCGCGAGTCGGGGTTAAATGCTCTGCCCTATCATGCTGGGTTAGCGTCTGAAATTCGCAGTGCCAATCAAACGCAATTCCTGCGTGAAGATGCGGTGATTATGGTGGCCACCATTGCCTTTGGTATGGGCATTGATAAGCCCGATGTGCGTTTTGTGGTGCATATGAACACGCCTAAAAATATTGAAGCTTACTATCAAGAAACAGGCCGTGCAGGGCGCGATGGTTTGCCCGCACAGGCCTATATGATTTATGGGCTGGAAGATGCCGCCCAACAGCGCCAATGGATTGAAGGCTCTGATGCGCCTGATGCGCAAAAGCGGATTGAACATCAAAAGCTCAATGCGCTGCTTGCTTTATGCGAATCGGCCACTTGTCGCCGCCAACATCTGTTACGCTATTTTGGCGATGAGGCCGAGCCCTGCGGCAATTGCGATAGCTGCGATAACCCGCCTTCCACCTTTAATGCCACCACCGCCGCGCAAAAAGCGTTATCCTGTGCCTATCGCACCGGTCAGCGTTTTGGTGTGATGTATTTAATCAATGTATTGTTGGGCAAAGCGGATGATCGCATGCAAAAATTTGGGCATGATGCGCAAAGCACGTTCGGCATTGGGCAAGAACATACCAAACCACAATGGCAAAATATTTTTCGTCAACTCATCGCGCAGAATTTATTGGCAGTAGATGGCGCACATGGCGGCGTAGCCATAAGCCCCCAAGGCGCTGATTTTTTGAAAGCAAAATCCGAGCTCCATTTGCGCGAAATGCCTGCGAAATCTGACTCTAAAAACAGCCAAAAATCATCTTCTAAAGTGGCCGCACAAGCACTGCCTAATGCTGCTGCCCAATCCCTTTTTGAACAATTAAAAACAGCCCGTGCAGCACTTGCGAAAGAGAATAAAGTGCCCGCATATGTGGTGTTTCACGATAAAACACTCATAGAACTTGCCACCCAAAAACCTAACAGCCTAGATGCCATGATGCACATTAGCGGCATCGGCCAAACCAAACTAGATCGTTATGGCCAGCCCTTGCTTGATGTCATTCTAGCCTTTGATGAAGCGGCTTAATTTATAGTGAATGCACCGCATTAGCCAAATCACGCACTAACTGCAATGCGGCATCAGTGCCGTTTTCATTTAAACATTTTACAATGGCGGAACCTACGACGACTGCGTCGGCGTGCTGTGCAGCGGCGGCGGCTTGCTCGGGCGTTTTAATGCCAAAACCGATGGCGAGTGGCAGCGAAGTTTGAGCGCGCAAGTCGCGCATGGCCGTATCAAGCGCAGGGGAGCTGGCCGATTTATCGCCGGTAATACCTGCAACCGAAACATAATAGACAAATCCGCTGGCGGATTTTAAAATAACCTCACGGCGTGCCGCATCGGCAGTGGGGGTGACGAGGCGGATTAAATCAATTGCGTTGGCGGCTAAAAATCCAGTTGCTTCATTTTCTTCTTCGGGCGGCAAGTCCACGAGGATAACCCCATCCACGCCCGCTTGCTTAGCATTTGCGCAAAATTTTTCCCAACCCATGATGTAAGGCGGGTTGCTATAACCCATGAGGATGATGGGAGTTTGCGTATCGCTTTGGCGAAACTCCGCCACGATATCAAGCGTTTTGGTTAGGCTCATGCCCCCGCTGAGGGCGCGATTTCCAGCCGCTTCAATCACCGGCCCATCAGCCATCGGATCGGAAAAAGGCATACCAATTTCAATAATATCAGCACCGGCTGCTGGCAATGCTTTGAGGAGTTCTAAACTCGATTTTGCATCAGGGTCGCCAGCCATGATAAAAGGAATAAATGACTTCTTTTGAGCCACCTTCAACGCAGCAAATTTAGCGGCTAGGCGCTGGCTCATAGCTCTACTCCAAACGCTTCTGCGAGGGTGAATATGTCTTTATCGCCACGGCCGCAAAGGTTCATTACCATGATGTGATCGCTGGGTAATGTGGGCGCAATTTTAGTGACATATGCTAAAGCGTGGGCGGGCTCTAATGCTGGCAAAATACCCTCTTTTTCGGTGCAGAGTTTGAAGGCGGCAAGCGCCTCATCATCGGTTACGCTCACATATTTAACCCGTCCAATATCGTTTAAGTAGCTATGTTCGGGGCCGATGCCAGGGTAATCGAGGCCAGCAGAAATACTGTGCGCTTCTTGAATTTGCCCATCGTCATTTTGCAGCAAATAGGTGCGGTTGCCATGTAAAATTCCGGGCTTTCCTTTGGCGAGTGAGGCGGCATGTGCGCCACTTTCCAAGCCTTTGCCCGCCGCTTCAACACCGTAAATTTGCACTAACTCATCATCAATAAAAGGATGAAATAATCCAATGGCGTTGCTGCCGCCACCAATGCAGGCCACTAGCGAATCGGGCAAGCGGCCTTCTTTGGCCATCATTTGTTCTTTGGTTTCGCGGCCAATCACGCTTTGAAATTCGCGCACCATTTCGGGGAATGGATGCGGGCCTGCGGCTGTACCGATGAGGTAATAACTGGAATCAACATTGCTCACCCAGTCGCGCAGGGCTTCGTTCATGGCATCTTTAAGCGTGCCCGAGCCGTTGGTGACGGGCACAATTTTAGCGCCCAGCAGCTTCATGCGAAATACGTTGGGCTTTTGGCGCTCCATATCTTTGGCACCCATATAGACGACACATTCAAGGCCAAATAATGCGCAGACAGTGGCAGTAGCCACTCCATGTTGGCCAGCGCCTGTTTCGGCAATAATACGTTTGCGGCCCAGTTTGCGAGCAATCAGCGCTTGGCCAATGCAGTTATTAATTTTGTGCGCGCCGGTATGATTTAACTCATCGCGTTTGAAATAAATTTTCGCACCGCCCAAATGTTCGCTTAAACGCTTCGCATGATAAAGCGGCGATGGGCGGCCAATATAATCGGCGGCAAGCGCATCAAACTCACTCCAAAAATCGGCATCATTCGCGATGGATTTATAGGCTTTTTCGACCTCTAAAATCAGCGGCATTAAAGTTTCAGCCACATAGCGGCCACCAAAAATGCCAAAATGGCCGTTTTCGTCGGGAAGGGAGTTTTGTCTAGGGGTTTTCATAAGCAGCAATCTAATGCTTTTAAACGCTCTTGTGTAGCCAATAATCCAAAAAAATAAGCCGCTTGCCTCAGCAAACGACTTATTATTATCACGCGAGATTACTCGCTAGAATCTTTACGACTTCTAGTGCGACGTTGTGTCCACTGGAGCCTTTGTAAGTGTCATCACTAAATGTTAAATTTAATGATTCCATCCCTAATGCTCTGAAGTACAACCTCGTCCCATCTTCATTCCAGTTGGACTTGAATTGGAAATGGACAAGATCATCAATCGTAAAAAACTTCACTTCACTAAACATGTGTTATGTTTTTGAAGGGTTAAAAAAAAGAACAAAAAATGTTCAAGTAACCCTTTCAATATAATTTAAATGCAAATGCATTACAACAGTGTCACAAAAAATTCATAAATGAGATTATTTTTTGATATTGTGCAGAAACGCTCGAATTAATTCTGCATCTTTAACCCCTGCACTGCTTTCCACTCCGCTGGAAACATCGACCATGGGGGCGTGGGTTTGGGTGATGGCGGTGGCAATGTTGTAGGGGTTTAATCCGCCGGAGAGCATCCAATTTTGGGGAAGATTTGCTTTGGCGAGTAAACCCCAATCAAACTGCTTGGCGTTGCCGCCGGGCAGCTCGCCCGATATGGGCTTGGCGTCGAGCAAAATAATATCGGCGTGAGATTGAAATTCTACGATTTTTTCTAAATCAGCCGCTTCCGCAATGGCGAGAGCTTTGATAATCTTTATTTTGCGGGAACGAATGTCCTTTAAGCGCTGCGGTGATTCCGCGCCATGACATTGTACATAAGTGGGAGTAAAATGCTCCATATAATCATCCAGTAATGCATCAGTGGCGTTTACTGTTACCAGCACCGTGGGAACTTGCCCTGCATGCATCGCAAGCCGCGCAAAATCTGCAGGCGATAAATGACGCGGTGATTTAGGATAGGCGACAAAGCCAATGAAATCTGCTTTCGCAGAAATGCAGACCTGCACCGTTTCGATGGTTGATAACCCACAGATTTTAACCAATGGTTTCGTCATCGCGATTAAAGGGAATCAGGCAATAATACAGGATTTGAAGGGTTAATGTTTGGCCCTTTTTTATAAGCGGGCGCAGTATTTTCACGGGCGCGTAATGCTGCCACTTCTTCTTGCAGAGCCTCAACCTTTTGATGCTCTTTTTTCGCAATCCGTTTATGGCGAAAGCTGTGCATTGAGCCAAAAAATGTACCTACCATATAACCAACCGTAAGGGTAAGCAGGAAGAAAAGATAAGTAGGAAGCGCAATTTCATAAGGCAGCGGATAGAGCGATAAAACCACATCGCCACGATTTGAAACCGTAAATACCACCACAATCAATAATAATAAAATAATTAAGGTGAGTTTAATAACCCGAAATAAGGAAGCAAACACGTTTAACTATTTTTCACATTTAAATCTTTAATTTCATCACGTAACTCTTTACCCGTGCGGAAATAAATTGAATGACGTTTGCCTACTTTCACTTCGGCACCGTTTTTAGGATTACGTGCCTTGCGCGGATCACGCGTGCGAACTGAAAACGCGCCAAAGCCACGGAGTTCAACCCGCCCATTATCGCATAATGCACCACTGATTTCGCCTAAAAACGTATTCACTAGCTGTTCAATTTCACGTTGCATAAGCTTAGGAAACCGCTTGGCGAGTCGTTGTATAAGTTCAGATTTTGTCATAGATGCAACCATTTAAAATGTAAGGGTTATTTGAGAGCCGTAGGATGCCAGATTGATACAAGTCCGTCAAGTGATGCTGCATTAAGATTTTCAAAAATCGTACCAGCAACCGCTCCATCGAATATTTCTTTGAATGCACTTTTCTCTTCTGGAACTTCATAATCGCGCACATCTAGCGTAACCGCAATTTCATGATTTTTTTCCAACCATTGCTTTGCTTCGCTTTCGCCGCCAATCGCATCAATTAAATGCGCGTTAAGGGCTTGACGGGTAGATACCACACGCCCATCGGAAATATAGGCGATTTGTTCGGGCGTTAATTGGCGGCGCTCGGCCACTAACCCAATAAAATAATCAAAGAAATCCTGAATCACGCCATCTAACATTTCGCGCACATCGGGTGTTAATTTTTCAAAAGGTGTGGGTGAAGCTTTTAATGCACCAGAACGCACCACGATGGGTTTGATGCCGAGTTTTTCAGCAAGTTCAGTCATTTCGGCTGATTGCATAATCACACCTACCGAGCCTGTTATGGTGCCTTCGCGAGCTAAAATATAATCTGCGCCAATAGCAGCCATATATCCGCCCGATGTGGCCATAGAGCGCAAAGTAGCAACCACAGGTTTTTTCGCAGCAATTTCGCGCAGTTTTAAGTAAAGCGCCTCAGATCCAACTGTGGTGCCCCCTGGTGAGTCAATACGCAAGATAAGAGCTTTGATTGAATCATCATCTTTGATTTCATCGAGTAAATCTAAGCGCTTTGGTTCATCAAAAATAATTTCGTCAATTTCAAAACGAGCAATATGGCTTTGTATATTTACAAAATTATTTAATTTGCCCATCTTTTCAAAAAAGACAATCGCCGCAATAATCGCAATGATAATAGCCACTAAGCGCCAACGGCGTGCTTGGTTTTTTAAGTGAATACGTTCTAACAACATATCTGCGTTTAAGGCCATGCTACATCCTGTCTATTAATAAAGAAAACGGCGCAACCTGTTTAAAGTTGCGCCGTTTTTAAGGTATTACTTTTTACCTTTTTTCGCTTCGCTCAGCGCCGCCCCAAGGATGTCGCCTAAGCTTGCACCACTTTCGGCAGAACCATATTCTTCGATGGCGTGTTTATGCTGATCCATTTCGAGCGCTTTGATCGAAACATTCACTTTGCCCTCTTTCTTATTGAGCGAAGTAACTTTGGCATCAACACGATCGCCAACGGCAAAACGGTCTGGACGTTGATCTTGACGATCACGTGAAAGATCCGATTTCTTCACGAAGGTTTTGAGGCCTTCAGAAAGTTGAACTTCGATACCACCGGGCTGAACATCGGTAACAGTACAGGTAACCGTAGCACCTTTACCTAAACCTTCAACGGCTTCAGCGGCTTTGTTATCTTCCAGTTGCTTGATACCGAGGCTAATACGCTCTTTTTCAACATCGATGCTGAGAATGCGCGCTTTAACCATATCGCCTTTTTTGTAGTCTTTAACCGCTTCTTCACCGGATTTATCCCATGAGATATCCGAGTAATGGACTAAGCCATCAATATCGCCTGACAAGCCAACGAATAGACCAAAGTCAGTAATGTTGCGGATTTCGCCTTCAACGATATTACCGGCTTCTTGCGATGCAGCAAAGCTGTTCCAAGGATTATCTTCAGTTTGTTTAATGCCTAAGCTGATGCGGTGCTTCTCGCGATCAATATCGAGAACCATTACTTTTACTTCTTGGCTAGCCGATACGATTTTGCTTGGGTGAACGTTTTTCTTCGTCCAAGACATTTCAGAAACGTGAACTAAACCTTCAATGCCTTCGCCAAGTTCAACAAATGCACCATAATCGGTTACATTGCTAATACGGCCTGTGCAGATTTGACCCACTTCAAAGCTGCCAGCAACTTCATTCCATGGATTTTCTTCAAGCTGTTTCATACCGAGGCTGACACGCTTGGTATCTGGATCGTATTTGGTAACGATAACTTTAATCGTTTCGCCCACTTTTAACACATCGGTCGGATGATTAATGCGCTTCCACGACATATCAGTAACGTGCAACAAACCATCAACGCCACCGAGATCAACGAACGCACCGTAATCGGTGATATTTTTAACCACACCATCAAGCTTGCTGCCTTCAGAAATATTATCGAGCAACTCTTGACGCTCTTCACTGCGTGATTCTTCAAGTAGCGCACGACGTGAAACGATGATGTTGCCACGTTTGCGGTCCATTTTCAAAATCATGAAAGGTTGCTCAACATTCATCAATGGAGCAATATCTTTGGTTGGACGAATATCCACTTGGCTGCCCGGCAAGAAAGCCACCGCGCCGTTAAGGTCAACGGTGAAACCACCTTTAACACGGTTAAAGATAGTGCCATCAACCGGCTCTGATTTCGCACAGGCTTTTTCTAAATCTTCCCATACGGATTCGCGCATGGCTTTTTCGCGGCTGAGCACGATTTCGCCTGATCGGTTTTCGTAACGATCGACATACACTTCAACTTTATCGCCAACGGCTAATTCAGCTTCGCGGCCAAATTCAGATAAAGGAATGAAACCTTCGGATTTTAAACCTACATCAACCACAGCGAAATCTTTATTCAGCGCGATAACGGTGCCTTCAACCACACTGCCTTCGGCAACGGTTGAGTTGGCTAATTCGTTCTCGAAAATATCGGCGAACGAGTCGTTTGATTGGAATGATTCGGGGAGGTCTTTTGCGTATTTTTTAGCTGTAGCAGCGGTCATAATAATCTTCAATTCTATATTCTTTAGACTTTAAAAGCCAAAGAGGGGTTAGTTGCGTGACGTGGCTTAATAACCACAAGGGCGCGCAATATAACGCTATGCCTTGCAAAATCAAGTAGTTTTCGGCTTTTTTGCCGCAGGTTTTTTAGGCGCAGGTTTCGCTTTTACTTCTGCTTTAGCCGGTTCGCTTTCTTGCTTCACCTCGATTTCTTTTTTCCAACGAGGTTTCACATTTTTATCTTCAGGAGCTGGCCAGCCTTCGCGTTGTTCACCCGGTGTTCCATCACGCTCATCGGTCTGGTCGTGGAATAAATGTACCTGTGTATCATAAGGCATATCGATGCCAGCTTCATCCAATGCATATTTTATGGCCATGATGACTTGCGCGCGTTTATCCACCACATCGGATCGCTTACTATTGCTCCACCAACGGGCGCGGATGGTTACCCAACTAGCCGCTAAATCCCAAGGCAAAGCTTCGGGTGCGGGTGTATTTTCCACTCCTTCAATCTTAAGCAATGATTCTTTAATAATCTTGCAGGCTTTTTGGATGTCATCGCCATAGCCAATGCCGATATCATATTGGCTGCGGCGCATTTCATAGGCGGTTTTAACCAATACGGCATTCGTGTAAATTTCGCTATTGGGGATAACGGCTTTTTGACCATCATAAGTTTTTATGAGTGTTGCGCGCGTTTCGATACGCTGGACTGTTCCTTCATAAGCCCCTGCAACGATTTGATCGCCCACTTCAAAGGGTTGACGAATAAGAATGAGTAATCCAGCAAGCCAATTTTGCAGAATATCTTTAAAGGCAAAACCAATTGCAACTGAGCTTACACCTAATCCAGCGACTAAATCGCCAAGGCTTAAGCTTGGCATCACAATAGTAGCCGCCACAAAGAAGCCTAAAATGATAAGGATAGACTTAAATAGCCCACCCAAGATTTCGCCCAAATTATCACGCTGACGGCTCATCATACTTTTGATGGTGATGCGCTTAATAATAATCGAAATGATGTAGAAGATGAAGAAAACAACAATTGCTACAGCGAAATTAGGTGCTAACGCCACAGCACTATCTATCCAGCTATCAATTTTTTCGATTGCTAAAGCTGGATTTAAATCCACTTTACCCGTGACGTCACCTGCTACATTTTGAGTTGCGGTGGCAGTTTGATCAGCAGTGTTTTCGGCAGTCATGCGGTATCCTAATTATTCATTTAGCAGATTAAGGTTGTAACCATAAATTTACCATTAGGCAAACCATCCGCTTCTTTATCGTGAAGTAAATGATGAAATCAGATGGTCTATAAGCCGGGTTCTGTACCTTGGGGTTAGCCAAGGCGGTAACCATTCATCTACGGTTGCGATTGCCCGCAACCTTTAGCAACCTACCCGAATGAAAGCGTGGAAAACGCCATTATCATTCCTATTTGGTTTTGCTTCAGGTGAGGTTTACCCTGCCACTTCTGTTACCAGAAGCGCGGTGCGCTCTTACCGCACCTTTTCACTTTGACTATTTTTCGTTTCCTCTGCGCGACATAGTTTCGCTCAAATAAAACGCCGCTTCGCGGGTTGATGGCTCACTCGGCCTACTGGCTTCGTATTGAACCTTCTACAAAAATAGCCACCTATTTTCTGTGGCACTGTCTCTGGAGTTGCCTCCGGTGGGTGTTACCCACCACCTTTTTCCATGAAGCCCGGACTTTCCTCGGTTAGTGGTTAAACTAAACGCGGTTACCCGACCATCTGATTTCGCTTATGGTTTACGCTTGGTTAAGCAAGGATGCAAGAATTTCCGCACATTCATCATCCCATATGCCACTCAGATTATCAGGACGGAAATGGCGTTGGAAAGCGATAATGGCTTGCTCAAGATGGGTAATATCATAACCGTAATCGGCTAACTGAACAGCGCTTGCTTGGGCTGTTGTGGGTGCGTACCATTGGCCAATGTCGTTATCCGCCAACAACTTCCAATCAAACAACTCGCCCGGGTCTTGTTTGCGGGTTGGCGCACTATCGGAATGGCCGATGATATTGTGTGCGGGGATAGCATGGCGGTTTAAGATAGCTTGGCTGAGCTGTATCACCGCGTCCATTTGTGCCTGTGGAAATGCGCGATACCCCCATTCATGCCCAGGATTCACAATCTCAATCCCGATTGAGGCACTATTGATGTCGGTGATACCACGCCAAGAGCCTGTACCACCATGCCATGCACGATTTGCTTCATCTACCAGTGCAAAAATGCGGCCATCTTCATCTACCAGATAATGCGCGCTGACGTTGCTTTGCGCATCGGTTAAGCGTTGCAAAGCCGCCTGCCCTGATTGCATTCCGGTATAGTGCAAAAGCAGCATGGAGATCGGCAAAGCGCGAATATTATAATTTGGTGATGGGGCCTGAATTATTTCCATCTTATTTTTATAGCGGTTTTTTACAGTTCGTGGACAAAAACTGCGCCTAAATCGTTGCAATCGAATTTCGTGACGATATAGTAAGGTTAAATAACAACAAAAATTAGTTTATTGACGGTGCGGAAAATTCCGCTTTATCGCTAAGAGCCGCAAGAAACGCGCTACGACTAGGGGAAAATATGTCGATTAATATTACACCAGCTCCACGCAATGCTACGTTGAAACCAACCATCACTGTTATAGGTGTGGGGGGTGCAGGCGGTAATGCCGTTGATAATATGATTTCCGCCCAGCTTGAAGGTGTAAGCTTTTGTGTTGCAAACACGGATGCACAAGCGTTAAGCAAAGCACAAACCCCTAACATTATTCAACTTGGCGCTAACATTACTCAGGGATTAGGCGCTGGCGCTAATCCTGATATTGGCTCAGCCTCAGCCGAAGAAGCCGCCGCTGAAATTATGGAACAAATTGACGGTAGCCATATGGTGTTCATCACCGCTGGTATGGGTGGTGGTACAGGTACAGGCGCAGCACCGGTCGTGGCGCGTATGGCTAAAGAGCAAGGTATTTTAACGGTTGCGGTTGTCACTAAGCCTTTCCATTTTGAAGGCTCACACCGTATGAAATTAGCTGATAGCGGCTTGGAAGAACTCCAACGCTATGTAGACACCATGATTGTGATTCCTAACCAAAATCTTTTCCGTATTGCGAATGAAAAAACTACTTTTGCTGATGCATTCCGCATGGCTGATGAAGTGTTGCATTCAGGCGTGCGTGGCGTAACCGACTTGATGGTGATGCCGGGTTTGATTAACCTCGATTTTGCTGATATTCGCACCGTGATGCGCGAAATGGGCAAAGCGATGATGGGCACAGGTGAAGCAGAAGGCGAACGCCGTGCCGTGGATGCTGCTGAAGCGGCTATCAGTAATCCTTTGCTTGATGATGTGTCGATGAAAGGTGCGCGCGGCGTGCTTATTAACATCACCGGTGGACATGATATGACCTTATTTGAGGTGGATGAAGCCGCAAACCGCATTCGCGACGAAGTTGATTCAGATGCGAATATTATTTTCGGCTCAACCTTCCATGATAATATGGAAGGTAAAATGCGCGTGAGCGTTGTGGCTACCGGTATTGAACAATCAGGCAGTAAGCATGGTCGTCATAATAGTTCAACCCATGTGGAAACACGCCCAAGCCATAGTTTTTCTGTTCGCAACGGAGTGACTACTGCTAAGCCTCGCACGGAAATGGCTGAGAAACCAACGTTCGCGACGGCGAAACCACAGAGTAATTTAAATATTCGCCCTGCAGATTCCAGCTTTGATCGCCCAACGCGCGTGAGTGGCGCTGCACCGCAACCGATGATGCGCTCTGCTGCTGCACCACAACTCGCTGAAACGCACTATGAAGCGCCGCAACAACAGCATTATCAGCAACATAATGCTGAACAAGACGCTGAAATGGAGCAAGAACACGATTATTATGAACAGCAAGAAGTTGCACAGTCGCAACCACAAGAGCTTTTTCATTTTAATCAGCAAGAAAAACCTGCACCGCTAGCGCAAGAGCCACGCGGTGCGCGTAACATGGGGCGTCATGCGCCAACCCGTGCTGAAATTGCATCACATTCAAACCATTCGACTGAAAATGCGATGTCGTCAATGAATGACATCTCCCCAGCAATGCATGCGACGAATGCGGTTGCACATGACGAACAATGGGAAGAAAATTACGATGATTCAGAAGAGCAGCCCGGCTTGTTTCGCCGTGTAGCATCGCGCTTATCAACCCGCGAAGAAGAGCGTCCACGCTCGCGTCGCATTGAAGTGGCAGCCAATAACGTACCGCAGGAATCTGAAATGAAGGATGACTTAGAAATTCCTGCATTCTTGCGTCGTCAAGCGAATTAAGGTTATTTTGCAAATGCATAGCAGCGTAAATTTTTTGGTTGTTTGTTACAATTTGAAATAAAGCGTGCATTTTATACTGGCTTTTGTCGGGTAAAATGAGCAAATGAAAAAGACCCCTTTCCACTCGCGCTATCAGCACAGCTTGCAAAAATCTATATCATGCGAAGGCATTGGCTTGCATAGCGGTGCTGCGGTTACCCTAACGCTAAAACCAGCTGAAGCGCATAGTGGCATTCAATTTGTGCGCACGGATTTGGCTGAGCCTATACGTTTTAAAGCTAGTGCTGCGATAGTGGGCGAAACGAAATTGGGCACATCACTTACCCACCCATCAGGCGCAACCCTTTCAACCATTGAACATTTAATGGCAGCTTTTTGGGGATGCGGAATTGATAATGCGATGGTTTATGTCAATGGCCCCGAAATTCCAATTATGGATGGTAGTGCAACACCTTTCATAGAATTAATTGAACAAGCAGGCCTGCGCGCACAATCTGCTAAACGCAGTTTTATTGAAATTACCAAACCTCTCAAAATTGAGATGGATGGCAGTCATATGGAAATTTTGCCCTATGATGGTTTTGCCATTGAAGTAGATATTGATTTTAAACATAGCGCAATTGGCGAACAGCGTGTTGTGGTTGATTTTTCGCAAACCAATTTTGCTGGTGCGATGAGCAATGCGCGCACGTTTGGGTTTTTAAAAGAGGTTGAGTATCTTAAAACTATTGGCCTAGCGCGAGGTGGTTCACTTGATAACGCCGTTGTGTTAGATGATACTAAAATTTTAAACCCCGCTGGATTACGCTCTGATGATGAGTTTGTGCAGCATAAAGCGCTCGATTTAGTGGGTGATTTATTCTTAAGTGGGGGGCGTATTCGTGGGTTGGTGCGCACATTTAAACCTGGTCATACCATTAATACTCACATGGCACGTCGTGTGATGCAGTTTGCAGCTCAACAAACCAAAAATGCACTAGCGGCGCCACGTTTTAGTGTTTCAAAACCAGCGCGCGTAAATGAGCATGTTGCTGAAGTTGCCTTTGCTTAAGTTGAATAAGTGTAAAACATAGTTTTAAGATTTAATCAGGCTTTCCAAGCAGGTTTTTACTTGATATAACCGCTGCATGGCTTTGCGACTTATCCTTTTTACTCTTTCTTTTTTGGCGCTATCGGGCTGTAGTGACAGCGCGGATGAAGCGAAACTTGCTGAAGTTGAAAAGATTGAACCGGTCGATGAGCTTTATAACAAAGCGCTGGATTCATTAAATGAAAGTGACTGGAAAGCGGCTAAAGTAGAATTTGAAGAAGTTGAACGCCAGCACCCTTATTCTGTTTGGGCGAAAAAAGCGCAAATGCTAAACGCCTATGCTAATTATAAAAATCAAGATTATGCGGAAGCTATAGCAATTTTAGACCGTTATGTTCAGCTTTACCCAGGTGATGAAGAGGTGGACTATGCTTATTATCTTATCGCCCTTTCCAATTACGAACAAATAACGGATGTGGGTCGCGATCAATCGATGACGAAGAATGCGTTGGTTGCGTTAAATGAAGTGATTCGGCGTTTTCCCCAATCCACCTATGCGCGCGATGCGGAACTTAAAAAAGATCTCACCATCGATCATTTAGCGGGTAAAGAAATGGAAATTGGGCGTTATTATATTAGCCGCAAGGAATATTTAGCCGCGATTAAACGCTTCCGCCGTGTGGTAGAGGATTATCAAGGAACAAGCCATGTGCCTGAAGCCCTACATCGTATGGTTGAACTCTATCTTGAGTTGGGTATTACCGAAGAAGCGCGCAATTATGCCGCTGTTCTTGGCCATAATTATCCGACGAGTGAATGGTATAAAGATAGCTATAAACTGCTTGGCGCTGATGGCTCGGCAGAATCTTCGCAAAGCAAGGGCTTCTTCGATAGTTTGTTTTAGGGCGGCGTATGCTACAGCACCTTTCCATTTCCAATTTTATTTTAGTTGAGCATTGCCAGCTTGAATTTTCAGAAGGGCTTTGTGTGCTTACCGGCGAAACGGGGGCGGGGAAATCTATTTTACTTGGCGCTTTAGGGCTATTATTGGGCGAGCGCGCAGCAGGCCAGCCCTTATTTGATGAGCGTAAGCCTGCTACGTTGATTGCACAATTCACACGCAACGCATGGATTAATCAATTTTGCGATGAAAATGGCGTAAGTTTTGATGATGATACATTGATCTTACGTCGCCAAATTCTACCTGATGGTAAGAGCCGCGCGTTTATTAACGATCAGCCCGTGAGCATTGCTTTATTAAAGACGCTGGGCGAGCAGTTGGTGGAAGTGCACGGCCAGCAAGGCCAAGGTGCGTTGAATGATAGAGGCCTACAACGCGAGATGCTCGATAAATATGGTCAACATGAAGCGCATTTAGCGCATGTGGCTAACAGCTTTGCGCAATGGAAAACTTTTATGCATGCGCGTATGGCTAAGCAGAAAGCGATTGAAAATGCCGCAGCGCAAGAAGATTATCTACGCCATATTCAAAGTGAACTTTCTAAACTAGCTCCACAAACAGGCGAAGAGGACGATCTAGCGGTTAAACGCCGGCAATTAATGCAAGCTGAAAAATTGGGTGGTTTGCTGCAAGATGTGCAAAATGAGCTAGAGGGCGCCAATCCAGTAGAAACCTCGCTTTCGCGCGCGTCTCGCTTGTTGGCACGTTCGCCTGATGACACCGTGGAAAACCCTACATTAGACGCATTATTGGCTGCATTAGATGCCGCGCAGCAATCCACCGCTGAGGCGCTGCAATCGCTAGAATCACTCATTTTAGAATCGGGCTATGACCCCAAAGAACTTGATAGCATTGAAAGCCGCTTGTTTGAATTGCGTGGGGCTGCACGAAAACACAAACGCACCGTAGAGGAATTACCACTCTATTTAGCGGAAATTTCGGAAACTTTACAGGCATTGGATTCGGATGAATCGGCACTTACGCAGCTACTAGCGCAAGAAAAAGCGGCAAAGCAGGATTATCATATTCAAGCGACTACATTGAGCAACGCGCGCGCGGCGGTTGCTGAATCGCTCGCGCAAAAAGTGATGGTTGAGCTTAAACCACTTAAAATGGAAGCCACACGATTCCGAGTGGCGTTAGAACCGTTAAGCGAAGAAAGTTGGGCTGTGCATGGTAAAGATGCCGTGCAGTTTGAAGCTTCAACGAATCAAGGCGTTGCGTTTGGTTCATTGGGTAAAATCGCATCGGGCGGTGAATTATCGCGCTTTATGTTAGCCTTGAAAGTGGTGCTGGCCGAAAATGAAACCGATAAAACGCTGATATTTGATGAGATTGATACCGGCACGAGCGGCTTAGTGGCCGAAGCGATTGGCGAGCGTCTGGGGCGTCTCGGCCAAAAAGCGCAAGTGATGTGCATTACCCATTTGCCGCAAGTGGCCAGCAAAGGCGTGACGCATTTTAAAGTAGCTAAACAAAGTGATGGCACGCAAACACGCACTACTGTGAATAAGTTAGATGATGCGCAAAGACGTGAGGAACTCGCGGTAATGTTATCGGGTAAGACCATCACTGAGGAGGCGCGTAAACAAGCCGATAAGATGTTGAAAGCCGCCTCATGAAAGCGGTTGAAACCTTAACCGAGAAAGAGGCGAAAGCGGAGCTGATTATGCTGGCGCTAGAAATTGCGGCGCATGATAGGCATTATTATCAAGCGGATAAACCGATCATTTCGGACGCGGATTATGATGTTTTGCGCGCACGCAATGCGGCTATTGAGGCACAATTTCCAGAACTTGTTCGCAAAGATAGTCCGAGTAAGCGTGTGGGTGCCAAGCCAGCGCGGGGTTTTGGCAAAGTGCAACATACAGTGCCTATGTTATCGCTTGGTAATGCATTTTCAGCGCAAGATATGACCGAATTTTCGCAGCGAGTGATGCGGTTTTTAAATGTAGATACTCCCCCTGAAATGGTGGCGGAACCCAAAATAGATGGGTTATCATTTTCCGCACGCTATGAAAATGGAGTGTTTGTGCGCGCCGCTACGCGGGGTGATGGCAATGAGGGTGAAGATATTACCGCCAATTTGGCGACGTTGCCAAGCCTGCCTAAGCGGCTTAAACAAGCGCCCGAATTGCTTGAAGTGCGTGGCGAAGTTTATATGAAAAAGTCTGATTTTTTAGCGCTGAATGAGGCACACGTGGCGCAAGGCAAAGACCCCTTTGCAAACCCACGAAATGCGGCGGCAGGCAGCTTGCGCCAATTGGATGTGGCGGTTACGGCATCGCGTCAACTATCGTATTTTGTGTATGGTTGGGGTGAGTTGATTGGGGATCATCCATCAACGCAAAAAGAGATGCTCGATTGGTTTGCAAAATTGGGATTTGAAACTAACCCGCTAACTAAAATTGTGCAGGATATTGAAGCTTTTACGGAGGATTTAGGCGCACAACGCGCGGCGCTCGATTACGATATTGATGGTATTGTATTTAAGGTGAATGCATTAGCGCTGCAAGAGAGGCTTGGATTTGTGGCACGCGCACCGCGCTGGGCAATCGCTCGCAAATTTCCTGCTGAAAAGGCACAAACATACTTAGAGGCGATTGAAATTCAAGTGGGGCGCACGGGTGCGTTAACACCCGTGGCGCATCTAACCCCCATTACGGTAGGCGGAGTGGTGGTTAGCCGAGCAACCTTACATAATCAGGATGAAATAGAGCGCAAAGATATACGTGTAGGCGATACGGTTGTTATTCAACGTGCGGGCGATGTGATTCCGCAGGTCGTTGAAGTGGTGTTGGATAAACGGCCCGCCGATAGCACGTCCTATACCTACCCTACCACCTGTCCCGTATGTGGTAGTCATGCGGTGCGTGAAGAAGATGAGGTAGTATTGCGTTGCACCGGAGGGCTTAGTTGTGCTGCCCAGTCGGTTGAGCGGTTGAAGCATTTTGCCAGCCGAAACGCGCTGGATATTGATGGCTTGGGCGACAAACAAATTGAAGCATTTTGGCAAGACGGGCTAATTGCCACCCCGCTGGATATTTTTAACTTACAAACTAAACGTGATGTATTGCTAAGCCGCGAAGGCATGGGCGAATTGTCGGTAAATAATTTATATGCGTCTATTGAGAAGGCGCGCAGCACATCATTAGAGCGCTTTATTTTTGCGTTGGGCATTCGTCATATTGGGCAGCGTAACGCGCAGCTTTTAGCGCGGCGTTATGGCAATGCTGATGCGTGGTTTGATGCTATGCAGCGCGAAAGCATTGCTACAGAGCTCGAAAATATCGAAGGTTTTGGTAGCGTTATGGCCAAAGCAGTGGAAGAGTTTTTTGCTGAACCCTCACAACGCCACATTGTGCAAGAATTATTGAACATAATGCAAGTGGCGGACGCCAAGCAGGTTGCCAGCGATTCGCCTTTAAGCGGTAAGATTGTGGTTTTTACTGGTACGCTAACCCACATGGGGCGTAATGAAGCTAAAGCAAAAGCCGAAAGCTTAGGCATGAAAGTATCTTCTAGCATTTCAGCCAAAACGGATTATTTAGTAGCGGGTGAAAATTCAGGCTCAAAACTCAAAAAAGCGCAAGAGCTTGGCGTGCAAATTATGGATGAAGAAACATGGCTGAAACATATCTCTTAGATGGTGAATTTATAGGCGATTTTGACGAAGAAAATCCATTTGCAAGCCACGAAGATTATAGCTGCATCAGCATTTTGTGTGAGCAGGCCACGCTTGAGCTTTTAGAAGCGCATTTTTGTGAGGCGTTGAGTTTTTCATCCTTTGAGCGCGACAAGGGCACGCGGTGGCAAGCGGATATTATCGTGCCGCAAAAAACAGATGCCGTTGCCCTACCCCATGCGATTAAGGGGATTCATTCAATGGAAATTAGCCCATTGGAAATGCAGGATTGGGTAACGCAAAATCAGAAGGATTTTCCGCCACTAGAAATCGGTAAATTTTATATTCATGGCTCGCACCTGCCGCCTAAGCCAAGTGCGATAAGCTTAGAGATTGATGCTGGGCGTGCTTTTGGCACGGGTGAGCATGCTACGACAGCAGGTTGCATTCTTGCGATGCAGCAACGTGAAGATTTGCCATTTAAATCGATTGCCGACATTGGGTGCGGCACTGGCATTTTGGCACTTGCCGCTAAATGCTTATGGCCCAATGCATTTGTGATAGGTGGCGATATGGATAAGCCATCCGTTGAAACCTCAATTGAGAATGCGCAAAAGAATGGCATGGCCGGTTTGCCTTTTGTAGTGGCTGAAGGCATGCAGCATGACGATATTTTGACCAACGCGCCGTATGATTTAATTATTGCTAATATTTTAGCAGGGCCTTTAATTGATTTAGCGCCGGAAATGTGTGGGCAGCTAGCACAAAATGGCACGATGATTCTATCGGGATTGTTGATTCGCCAAGAAGATGAGGTAATTGCGGCTTATGTTGAACAAGGGTTACAATGCAGCAACCGTATCCACCGCGATGAGTGGAGTGCTTTAACGCTCACTCGCTAATTATTCTCTTTATAAACATCGATATTGACTAAGCCGCGAATAATAAAGTCTTTCGTTTTTTCCACCCTATCTACGGTGCTTTTTGTAATAAGATTACGATTATGCACATCAACGGCATAGTCTAATGCGCCTTCCTTGATGCCTAAATATTGCACGCCCGATTTCCACGTATTGAGATTATTTTCCTTCATTGCGGTGTAAACGGCTTTATCGACTCGTTTGACCAGCGATGTAAGTATTGTGCCAGGGAAATTACTGTTCTGATTGGTATCGACCCCAATCGCATAAACATGCGGATAGTTAGCAGCGGTTTTTTGCGCCCCAAGCGAGCTGCCACCAGCGGCGGCAAAAATAATATCGGCACCATTGTTAATTTGTTCCTGAGCAAGTTTGGCAGCGACTTCAGGATTACTAAACGCACTTTCGGTTTTGCCAATCATATGTTGTTGAATTTTAATTTCAGGATTCACATATTTTGCGCCTTGTTTATAGCCGTAAGCAAAGTTGCGAATAACTGGGGCATCCATGCCACCAATAAACCCGATTGTGCCTGTTTTACTATGTAAAGCAGCCACCATGCCCACTAGGAATGCACCCTCATTATCGCGAAAAATATAAGATTGCACATTGGTAAATATGGGCGGAATAAAACCATCAATAATGGTGAAATTTGTTTGTGGGTATTTATCAGCCAAGCTACTAATCGTGCTTACATTTTGAAAGCCTAGCCCTATGATGAGTTTAGTTCCGTTACGTGCGTAGCGTTCGAACACGGATGTACGATTTTCATTCTCTTTTAACCGATGTTCGCTATATTCAACACCCAGTTCGGTTTGTGCACGTTCAGCCCCAATGCGCGCCATTTCGATAAATGCCTGATCGGTTTTATTGTCGCCATTATTGTAAATAATCACAATTGGGCTTTGTGTCTGCGCGAAAGCAGGATAAGTAAAGCAGAGTAACAGCAAGGTGAGTAAAATACGCATCATGACCCATACTATACATCACGAACGTTTAGAAGCCATCCGAAAAACTCTACGCGAAGAAGGGTTAGATGGGTTTATTTTATCCAACGGGGATGCGTTTTTTAGTGAGTATCCACCTGAACATGAAAAACGGTTGGAATGGTTGACTGGCTTTACCGGATCCGCCGGAACAGTGGTAATTTTGGATCATCCGCAGCCGCAACGCAGCGCGTTTTTCACCGATGGACGCTATACATTGCAAGCGCAAAAGGAAGTGGATTCGAACCTCTACGAAATTCACAATAGTTCGCAGATTACACCGCTTGAATGGATTAAACAAAATGCTGCGGGTGAAACGATTGGGTTTGATCCTTGGCTAATATCCATAGCGACTTTACGAAAATGGAAAGAAAATGCCCGAAATTTATTGTGGGTGCCTGCAGAGCCTAATCCATTTTACACTGTTTGGGATGATCGGCCTGAACCTACTAACGCCAAAGCATTTGATTATCCACTAACTTATGCAGGCCAGTCCAGAACGGATAAAATTCAGCAATTATGTCATCAATTAGCGCAGTATGAATGCGATGCTATTTTGCTGTGCCAGCCTGAATCGGTTAATTGGCTGCTCAATATTCGTGGGCATGATATTGAACATACGCCCATTTTACTGTGTCGCGCCATTGTGCACCAGTCGGGTGAGGTGACTTTATATGCGCCTAAGCAAAAGGTTCCGGCAGCATTGGCCAAAGGTATTAACTTACGTGATGAGAGCGAGTTGTTAGCTGATTGCGAAACTTTTTCGGGCAAGCAAATGTGGGTTCAGTCATCAGCGACACCCTATAAATTAAAACAAGCTTTACGCATTAGCGGCACTGAAATTTACGATCAGATTGATCCATGTACATTGCCAAAAGCCATTAAGAACGCGACCGAGCTTGATCATATTCGCCAAGCGCATTTTACCGATGGTGTGGCACTCACGCAATTTTTGCATTGGGTAGATACAACGAATCAATCATTGGATGAAGTGCTTGCGGCGGATAAGCTTGAAGCTTTTCGTGCACAATCGCCTGAATTTACCGAAGCGAGTTTTCCAACCATTTCAGGCTTTAGTGAAAATGGGGCGATTGTGCATTACCGTGCAAAAGCTGAAGATTGCCTAAAATTTAGTGAGAATGGCTTGTATTTAGTGGATTCGGGTGGGCAATATTTAGGGGGCACCACCGATGTGACCCGCACGCTGGCAATTGGAAAACCCAGCGAAGAAATGCAGCAAAATTATACGCGCGTGTTGCAAGGCCATATTGCAATTAGCATGGCACATTTCCCGAAAGGCACGAATGGCAACCAGTTGGATTCGCTGGCGCGGCTACCCTTATGGAAAGCAGGCTTGGATTACGATCATGGCACAAGTCATGGCGTTGGTTGCTATATGGGGGTGCATGAAGGCCCGCAATCCATCAGCAAGCGCAGCAATGGCACCGCTTTGCAGGCCGGCATGATATTATCAAACGAGCCGGGCTATTATAAAACGGGTGAATATGGCATTCGCATTGAAAATTTGGTGGAAATTGTGCCGGTTGAATCATCGGATTTTTTGCGGTTTGAAACGCTTACCTGCGCGCCATTAGAGCGGGCTTTAGTGGTACGCGATATGCTGACCAAT
This sequence comes from uncultured Alphaproteobacteria bacterium, assembly GCA_963837025.1. Lineage (GTDB taxonomy): Bacteria > Pseudomonadota > Alphaproteobacteria > Rickettsiales > JALZUV01 > JALZUV01. The sequence continues at coordinate 439,923 of CAWILT010000002.1, read as the reverse complement.
GAAGAGATACAATGGTGGAACCGTTATCATGTGTGGGTGTATGAAAATTTGCATAAGCGCTTACCGGCTGATGTGCGAAGCTGGTTAAAGGAACGCTGCAAACAACTCTAGTTTTTGGCTGTTTATTTGTTTAAGCACCCAAAAAAGCACTTAAGCGCTCTTCTACAAAATCAAGATACCATAAGAACATTCCGCTCATGGTGATCATGATGACCCAAAAACTCACCTGAATTTGTAATGGAATAATTACAAAAAATATCTGCATGTTAGGCATTAAGCGCGCCAAAACACCAGCGCCTAAATATAGAATTAACCCCATAGCGATAAGGGGGGATGCTAGCTTGATAGATACGTTAAAGACGTCCGATACAAGCCGTGTATAGTTATTGGCCATATCACCAATCGGAAATGCTGCACCGGGAATGAATAAGCTGTAACTATCAACCAAGCCTTGCAACATTAGATGATGCATATCGGTGACAAAAATAAGCAATACAGCGGTAATACTTAAAAAGTTACCAATAGCAGAACCTTGGCTGGCCTGCGACACATCAAACATGGTTGCTGATGCAAGCGATGATTGAAACGACATTACCATACCCACCGTATGCATGGCCGAAACAATAACGCGCGCCATTAGGCCAAAAAATAATCCCACGCCCACTTCGCCAAACATGAGTAACCCCAAAGCGAATGGGCTGGAAGGAATTTGTGGCATTATCGGTTTTAACAGGGGCAATAGCGCGAGAGATACTATAAGTGCAAAAGCCAAGCGTACACGCGTAGTTACGTAGCTTTCACCAATACCAGGCATTACCATAATGCCTGAGCCAATACGTACAAAAATGAGCAGAAAAGCGAATAATTCTCCGACTAAAAACTGCTCTAGGCTCATGGGTTTATTGCTCTAAATCGCTGTCAAACTGGCCCACTTGGGTCATACGTTCAAACATGCGCATGGTAAAATCCTCTAATGTAGAAAACATGAATGGCAAGAAAACCATTAAACCTAAAAAAACAGCAATAATTTTAGGCACAAAAGTAAGGGTCATTTCCTGAATTTGGGTGAGTGCTTGAAAAAGCGCAATCAGTAAGCCAACTCCCATTGCCAAGGCCATCACGGGAGCACCCGCTATAAGCAATATCCATAAAGCATCTTTGGCTATATCAATTACTTCGAGTTCGGTCATGCCTTATGCTACTCAATTTTTAAATCTTCATCAATCAGTAACATTTTATTCCTATACTGTGCAGATGGAATTTGATGTGATAGGTGAAGAGTTATTTCGCCCAGATGACGAGATTTGGTCTGAGCTGGGGCTTTTTCATAAGTTAAAGCAGCCCAAAACGCTTGCTGCGATTAAAGATAATAGCGCGCCGTTTAAACATTTACATGCGCGCTTAGAGGATTGGCTACAACAACAGCCAGATGAATTACAACTTAACCCGCAATTTGTTGATCGTAAAACGCGTGAAAGTTTTGAAGGTTTAGAGTTTTATTTACATCATGGCAATATTGTTCAAGAGGAGTTAATTCGCGTGAACGTCGCCACCGCCAATGCCGTTTCACTTGCTGAAGGTTTATTGATGCGGTTAGATCAAAATGAAGAGATAACCCATTATGAAAGCGCTGTCGCTGTATTAAATGACACCATTAGTGTGTTGTTAGATGCGGATATGGTGAAAGGTTTTTCTAAAGGCATGGCGACAGAATTAATGCCTTTCATTGAAGCCACCTTGCGCGATAAATCGCCACAAGCTAGTTATGATTTGCGCCGCGAAATTGAAACCTGGGTTTTAAAACTACCGTTAGAAGATCCGGCTATATTGCCTGCTAGTTTACAGTTATTTCAAGAATCGCGTAAGGCACAAACTGCGGCCGTCAATCATTACCAATCTAATTTGATGGATTTACAAATTAAAGTGAACGATTTAGCGCAAAATTATGAAGGTCTGCATAATGCAGACCAAATTGTGGCGATTGATTCGTTAGAATCATTGGTAAAGAACCGCTTATCGGAAATTGAATTATTTCGTAATGGTATTGAGAGCCGACTACCAAAACAAGATAGCCAAATAAATATCATTCTAGCTGATTTAAATTTAGTAACATTCCCAAAAGTAAATGATTTAAGTGAGAATTATCGTAACTTAGCCAGCAAGCATCATCCAGCGATTTTAAAAACGCGGGAGGTGCGCAACCGGCTTTGGCAAATGATTGATGTGGCACCAAACCCTGCTTATCGCGAGAATATTCCGGGCGTTAAAATCAATGAAAATGGCATTAAATCGTGGAAGCGCACGATTGATAAATTATTTGATGAGAAAGACGCAAACTGGAATAAAATGCGTGATTTGAGTCGTATTAATCCCGTATTTTCAAACGCGGCATCCTTGTATTTTTATAATCGCGTTAAAGCCGAGATTGAACCTAAACTAGGGTGGGAAAATACATTAATTACGCGAGATAAAACCGGCGATAAAGGGTTGCGCATGGTTGGCACTGGCACATTAAACTGGATATCAAGCGCTAAGCGTGTGGATGAGCCGGGAATAGGATTATTTGGCGAAACAAAATCAGATCCACTTTCGGTTTCTAAAGCAGAGCCACTTTGCCACCCGCTTTACGAGTTAGCGCGCGAGCTTTATAAGGGGGAACGAGGCGAGCTAAATCCTAGTTTAATTGAGGATGTTAAGGCTCGCGAGGCTTTTTCGCAACGCGTAGATAGAACCATTGATGTGTTGCTTTCAACGCCCGAAAAATATAGCGATGAAGCAATGATACAGCTTGAAAATATTAAAAGTTTCTCGCGTAAAATTGTCGCGCACCCTGATTTTATGCGCGTCGCACATGATAAAATTGTAGATGCAGAAACCACCATTCGATTTGAGTCGGTGCGCGATAATGCATCGCCTTCAATGGCCGCATTATTTTATTATAAATTTAATGAAATGCTTGATGAGAAAAAAACTAAAATTGATTCATGCGATAATCTAATTCGTAAATCACAACTAAATAATGAATATAAAAGTTTGAAAAATTTATTTGCAGAACACGGCCCTAAATTATTGGATGAAAAAGGCATTGGGCAATTTACTGCTGATGATCTAACGATGGTTGAAACGTTAGAAAATGATTATCGCCAGCGCGCTGCCGATGCCTTAGCACACGCAAAAAAAAGCAGGCAAAAGTAGCGGTTTATGAGCAATATTTTTTATGAATTTTATACTTATGATGATACGCTATATCGCCTCACGTTTGATGCGAAAACAGCAGATTGTGTGCGGGCTGAAGGATATTTTACCGGTGACGGGTTTCGTCCATGTGAAGCCTATGTTGTCATGCGAAAAGGCAAAGCCATTACCAAAAATGAATTTCAAAACCGTGTATTACACCAGCGCCAGATGGCTTATTAAGCAAAATAAGATTGCAGTGATTTAACCTTTAATCCGCCTTTTGCCTGCGCTGCCTCAATCGCCTCGACTAACGCGAACGATCCTGAAACCGTAGTACTATAAGGAATTTTACGCATGAGTGCTGTGCGGCGAATGCTGAAACTATCTTTTATTGATTGCGCGCCTTCGGTGGTATTGAGCACTAAGTTTATACCATCATCAATCATCATATCCACAATATGAGGGCGGCCTTGTAGCACCTTGTTCACTTGCTTGACTTGGCTTAAGCCATATTCTTGCAAGAATTTTGCCGTGCCAGCAGTAGCAACCACATTAAAGCCAAGCATCATCAATTTTTCAATGGCCGGTGCAATTGCTTGCTTATCCGATTCTTTGACGGAAACAAATACCGTACCTTCTAATGGTAGCGGCAGATTAGCGGCTAAATGTGCTTTAGCACGGGCTTGTGGAAAAGCCATATCTAGCCCCATCGATTCGCCGGTTGAACGCATTTCGGGGCCCAAAATAACATCAACACCAGGGAAGCGTGCGAAGGGGAATACCGCTTCTTTTACGGCTGAATGTTTAATCTTTTTCGCATCGGCTAAGCTATTTTCTAATCCAAAATCACTCAAGCGTTCACCCACCATTAAACGCGCGGCGATTTTGGCAATCGGAATGCCTGTCGCTTTGGCAATGAACGGAACCGTGCGGCTGGCACGCGGATTTACTTCTAAAATAAAAATGTCGCCATCTTGAATGGCAAATTGCACATTCATTAAGCCAATCACGTTTAACGCTTTGGCCAATGCCACCGTTTGGCTACGGATTTCGGCTTGAATATCATCAGAGAGTGTATGTGGCGGCAGTGCACAGGTGGAGTCGCCGGAGTGAATGCCTGCTTCTTCAATATGCTCTAAAATGCCCGTAACATAAACACTTTTACCGTCGCACAACGCATCCACATCCACTTCAATCGCATTGCTTAAATAGCTATCAAGCAAAATGGGGCCTTCACCAAACATATTAGCAATGGTGCCGATATATTTTTTCAGCGCTTCGGGTGTGTGAATAATTTGCATGGCACGGCCACCCAAAACATAAGATGGGCGCACAACCAATGGATAACCCAACATCGCTGCCTGTTCCAACGCATCACTATGATTATGGCAAATTTGGTTGGGCGGCTGGCGAAGCCCTAACGAATAAAGCAGTTTTTGAAAGCGCTCTCTATCTTCGGCTAAATCAATCGAATCGGGCGAGGTGCCGATAATGGGAATACCTTCACGCTCTAATGCGCCTGCCAATTTTAGTGGCGTTTGCCCACCAAATTGCACGATAACTCCGCGTAAATAGCCTTTTTCCTGTTCACAGCGAATAACAGCAATCACATCTTCTTCGCTTAAAGGCTCAAAATACAAGCGGTCAGACGTATCATAATCCGTTGAAACCGTTTCAGGATTACAGTTAATCATGATGGTTTCTAAACCGGCTTCGCGCAGTGCATAACATGCATGCACACAGCAATAATCAAATTCAATGCCTTGGCCAATACGGTTAGGGCCACCGCCTAGGATGATGACTTTATTACGATCGCTTACATCAGCCTCATTTTCAGCTGGCGTTACACCATCACCTTCATAGGTAGAATACATATAAGGGGTGAGAGCCTCAAATTCAGCGGCGCAGGTATCAATGCGTTTGAAAACGGGATTCACGCCAAGTTTTTGGCGAATGGCAGTTACTTCAGGCGCAATTTTTCCAGCGAAGGTGGCGAGTTGTTCATCGGAAAAACCGAGTTTTTTCAGTTCAATTAATTTGGTGGCATTCATGGGCAACCCATGTTCGCGCACTTGCTTTTCAGCATTAATAATGCGCATGATTTGGCGCAAAAACCACTTGTCAATTTTGGTGATTTGATAAACTTCATCAATCGTCATACCTAGACGCATGGCTTGGCCTACTTGCAGCAAGCGAATCGGCGTTGGTTTTGAAATGGCAGCGCGCAACGAATCTAATGCCACATCGCCATCTTGCGTATCTAAAGCAATTTCGTCAAAACCATGCAAACCGGTTTCGAGCGAACGATAGGCTTTTTGCAAACTTTCGGGGAAGTTGCGGCCAATAGCCATCGCTTCGCCCACCGAATGCATGGCGGTATTAAGCACTTGGCTTGCACCTTCAAATTTTTCAAACGCAAAGCGTGGAATTTTTGTAACGACATAGTCGATACTGGGTTCGAATGATGCCGGTGTGGCTTGGGTAATATCGTTGGTAATTTCGTCTAAACGATATCCCACCGCTAGTTTGGCCGCCACCTTGGCAATGGGGAAGCCGGTGGCTTTCGATGCTAACGCTGAGGAACGCGATACGCGCGGGTTCATCTCAATCACCACCATGCGTCCATCATCGGGGTTGATGGCAAATTGAACGTTAGAGCCGCCTGTTTCTACGCCAATTTCGCGCAAAACAGCGAGGCTGGCGTCACGCATAATTTGATATTCTTTATCGGTAAGGGTTAGCGCTGGTGCTACGGTAATCGAATCGCCGGTATGCACGCCCATCGGATCAATATTTTCAATGGCGCAGATGATAATGCAATTATCAACATGGTCGCGCACAACCTCCATCTCATATTCTTTCCAACCCAACACGGATTGATCAATCAATACTTCGTGGGTGGGTGAAGCATCAAGCCCGTTGCTTACAATTTCATCAAATTCTTTTTTATTATAAGCGATGCCGCCGCCGGTTCCGCCCATGGTAAAGCTGGGGCGGATAATAGCAGGCAAACCTACAAAATCAAGATGTTGTTGCGCTTCTTCCAACGAATGCACAACGGCATAACGCGGCGTTTCAAGGCCGATTTTTTCCATCGCTTTATTGAAGCGGTGACGGTTTTCGGCTTTATCTATGGCATCCAACTTAGCGCCAATAAGCTCGACATTATATTTTTTAAGCACCCCTTTTTCGGCTAGCTGAATCGCGCAATTCAATGCGGTTTGGCCGCCCATGGTTGGCAATAGCGCATCAGGGCGTTCAGCCTCAATTACCTTAGTTACCATCTCAACATTAATCGGCTCAATATAGGTAGCATCGGCCAGATCCGGGTCAGTCATTATGGTGGCGGGATTTGAATTAACAAGAATGACACGATAGCCTTCTTCGCGAAGGGTTTTCACCGCTTGCGTGCCCGAATAATCAAACTCACACGCCTGACCAATAATAATCGGCCCTGCCCCTATAATCAAAATAGATTTTATATCATCGCGTCTAGGCATGGTCCCTCATCAGTTTTACGAAATCGTCGAACAGGTAGCGTGAGTCGTGGGGGCCTGGGGAGGATTCGGGGTGATATTGCACGCTGAAAGCGGGTTTGGTTTTGTGGCGCAGACCTTCGATTGAGCCATCGAATAATGAGCGGTGCGTTACTTCAACATCTTTGGGAACGCTACCTGAGCGCACGACAAAGCCATGATTTTGGCTGGTAATTTCAACTTTGCCATTCAGCAAATTCTTTACCGGATGGTTCGCGCCGCGATGGCCTTGATGCATCTTTTCGGTTTCGGCACCCATGGCGATAGCCAAAAGTTGATGGCCAAGGCAAATACCGAAAATAGGCACGTTATCATGCAACAGTTTTTGTAAGGTCGGCACGACGAGTTCAGCGGTTGCTGCGGGATCAGCTGGGCCGTTAGATAGGAAAACGCCATCGGGTTCATAGGCCATAATGTCGGATGCGCTATAGCTTGCCGGCACGATGGTGACACGACAGCCATGCGCCACGAGAGAGCGAGCGATATTGCGTTTTTGGCCATAATCAATGGCCACCACATGCAGTCCTGTATCGTTATTTTGATCAGCTAGACCATTTTTTAAACTCCAACGCGTTTGACGCCACGGCGCTGATTCGGTGGTTGAAACTTCTTTAGCGAGATCTAATCCTGTTAGAGGCGGATGCTCGGCAAGTTTAGTTTTCAGTTGGTCTAATGGTAGGCTATCGCCAACCTCGCCGTGCCAGATGAGCGCATTTTGCGCGCCTTTTTTGCGGATATGGCGGGTGAGTGCGCGTGTATCAATGCCAGCAATGCCGGTGATTTCGTGACGACGCAACCAGTAAGTAAAGGTTTCAGTATTGCGAAAGCTTGAAGGCTCTGACGGAATTTCGCGTAAAATTAAGCCGCGGCAAGCAGGTTTTAGCGATTCGCTATCTTCGTCGTTGGTTCCAGTATTACCGATATGCGGTGTGGTAAAAGTAACAATTTGGCCAGCATAAGATAAATCGGTTAAAATTTCTTGAAAGCCAGTCATGCTGGTATTGAAACAAATCTCGCCGAGTGTAGTGCCTTTTGCGCCAATGCCATAACCGAAAAACACTGAGCCATCCGCTAAGAGAAGGGCGGCATTGCAGGTTTCTGGCATGTGCTTTTCAGGCATTGAGGCTCCGTGGAATTTTTGGGAAATTAGGCGAAGCAGGTGGATGGGTCAAGCATTGATTGGAAGAAATTTTTCATAGCATCAAACGTTTGGGCGGGTTAAAGATAGTCAAATGAATACATCTAAAACGATTGCCGTGCTTTATGGCGGCTGGTCAGCTGAACGCGACGTATCGCTAACCTCTGGCAAGGCTGTCGCTAAAGCGCTGGAACAATTAGGCTACAGCGTGAGTTTGATCGATGCCGCAGATGATGTGGCCGCAACGCTAATCGCTGCAAAGCCCGATGTTGTGTTTAATGCACTGCATGGCCGCTGGGGTGAAGATGGATGCGTGCAAGGCCTGCTTGAGATGTTGAAAATTCCTTATACGCATTCAGGTGTAATGGCATCGGCTACCGCTATGCATAAGCCCACCGCTAAAACGTTATTTGAAGCCGCGGGTTTGCAATGCCCGACCGGTGGAATTTATTCTAAAGAGCAGATTTTTGCTGGCGAGCCTATTGCGCGGCCGTTTGTGGTGAAGCCTATTAATGAAGGCTCGAGCGTTGGTGTTGAAATTATTCATGAGGATTCGAACACACATTACACCGCACAAAACTGGCCATTTGGTAATGAGGTGTTGATTGAGCCCTATATCCCTGGGCGCGAAATTCAGGTGGCGGTACTGGATGGTCAGGCGCTGGGTGCCATTGAAATTACCACGCAGGGTGGGTTTTACGATTATGAAGCCAAATATACCGATGGCAAAGCCACGCATATTATGCCCGCTCCTTTGGATGCCCATGATTATCAGGAAGTGTGCGCGCTTGCGGTGAAAGCACATGCGGCATTGGGTTGTCGCGGCCTCACTCGTAGTGACTTTCGGTATGATACCAGCGATAAATTGGCGTACAAATCTGGTCAAAGCCGATTTTATCTGTTAGAAATTAATACGCAACCGGGGATGACTCCTTTGTCGCTTGCGCCTGAGATTGCTGCTCATCAAGGAATTTCCTTTAATGAGCTGGTGCAACGCTTAGTGCAAAGCGCACAACTGGATAACGATTTGGATGCGCCAAAAACAATAAAACAAACAGATGAAGATTATCATCATGGGAAAATCGAAACCATCCACGCGGGCGGGTCAATTTGAGCGAGCATCGCGTAGCCGCGCCACACGCAAGCGGCGCGAAAAATTTGGCTATGGCGCCAAATGGATTGTATTTGGTAGCTTAGGCGGCATTACCCTAATTGCATTTATTTGGGTATTTATGAGCGGCACCGCCACTATGTGGAAAAACCAAACGGTTAATGCCTTTTACAACCAAACCAAAGAGGTCGGTTTTAAACTTACGAACGTTTATCTTTCAGGGCATGATAAGCTAAGCAAACAAGCCATTTTGCATCACAGCGATTTGGTGTTTGGGCAACCTATTTTACAGGTATCATTGCCTGAATTACGCGAGAAACTCGAATCGCTTCCCCAAATTCGGCATGTGGTAATTAACCGTCAATTACCGCGAGATTTGCATATCATAATCAGCGAGCGCTATGCTGCGGCATTATGGCAAGATAAAGACCAATTATTTGTAGTTGATGATGAAGGGGTTTTGATGGGCGATGGTGATCCGGTAAAGCATAATCATTTGCCGCTATTAGTGGGTAGCCAAGCGCCTGAAAATTTCTTGAGTTTGATGGAATTATTAAAATCGGCGCCAAAGGTTAAAGAGAGCTTTGATTCAGCCGTGTATGTAGGGCAACGTCGATGGAATATTTGGCTAGCTAATGGTATTGAAATTAAATTGCCTGAGGTGAACCCAGAAAACGCATTGGTTCAATTAGAGGCGCTGCAAAAATCACAACCACTGGCGGGAACCGATATTAGCTCCATTGATTTACGCGTGCCCGAGCGCATGTTTATTCGCCCTAAAATCAAACTGGTTCAACAGGCATCGCAACAATTATGACAATGACAAAACGTAAACCACGCACCAACCATGTGGCCGTGCTGGATATTGGCAGCAATAAAAGCGTGTGCTTTTTAGCCGAGATTGATAGCAAAGGCGAAGCGCAGGTGTTAGGTGTGGGACATATGCTTTCCAAAGGCCTGCGTGGGGGGATAATTACCGACGCGGCAGAGGTGCGCGCCAGTGTGGTCACCGCTATTAGTAGTGCCGAAGATATGGCCGATTTGCAGGTTGATAAAGTGTGGGTTGGGTTGACCCTGCCGCATATTCGATCGCGTCATTGCACAGTAGATTTAAACCTTTCAGGCGAGCCAATTAGTGAACGCGATTTGCAGGAATTGTTAGCTGAAGCCGCTCAAACAGTGAGCGAAGATGAAACAATTTTGCATATTCTGCCCTTTCAATATGATTTAAATGGCGAGCGCACCATTCGCGATCCGCTTGATATGGTGGGCGATAAATTAACAGTGGATTTGGTGATTGTTACCGCCCCTACGAAGCTGCTACGTAACCTAACTCATTGTTTAGGGCAATGTCATTTAGAGGTAGAAGGTTATGTGGCTAGTGCTTACGCTTCGGCTCTAGCGTGTTTGGAAAAAGACGAAAAAGAATTAGGCGTCACCGTGATTGATATGGGGGCGTTTACCACAGGATACGCTGTATTTGCACATGGCGAATTAATTCATACCGGTTCGATTGCGATTGGTAGCCATCATATTACACAAGATATTGCACAAGGGTTGAGCACCAGTATTCAGCATGCGGAGCGTTTAAAAACGGTGAATGGCAGCGCGATTGTATCACCCGCCGACGATGGCGTGATGCTGGATATTTATCCTATTGGAGCTGAGAGCGAAGATGAAGCAACGCAAGAAAAACGAAGCCATTTAAACCGTATTATTCGCCCACGGGTTGAAGAGGTTTTTGAGCTCACGCGTGAAGCACTGAACCGCGCCAATATTGGTAAATTATCAGGAAATCGATTAGTATTAACGGGTGGCGGAAGCCAGCTTTTAGGCGTGGCCGAATTAGCGGGAAAAATGTTCAATAAACAAGTGCGTCTCGCCAGCCCGCAATCGATTGAAGGGTTGGCTGATGCCACATCTGGCCCGGCATTTGCAACACCGATTGGTATGCTGCTTTACACCAATTTAATGAATGGTCGCTATAGTTGGATGCATCGCCGACCTACGGGTTATAGCCTCAAATCATTTAGGCATTTTATGCGCTGGTTCCGCGAGAATTTTTAAATGCAAAGCTATATTTTAAAGCGTTTGCTTCTGATTATTCCAACCTTATTTGGCATTATGTTGCTTAATTTTGCCATCATCCAAGCGGCACCGGGCGGGCCAGTAGAACAAGCAATTGCTAAAGTTAAAGGCACTGCCACTGGGGCATCTAGCCGAATAGCGGGTGCGGGCGGCGGGGGTGATATGGGGGTTTCGGGTCAGCAAGCCAACCTATCCGCTGCGCAACGCCAAATTACACAATCGAGCTATCGCGGAGCGCAGGGGCTTGATCCTGATTTTATAAAGGAACTTGAGAAACAATATGGTTTTGACAAACCAGCAAGCGAACGCTTTTGGATGATGCTAGGCGATTATATAACATTCGATTTTGGCGATAGTTTTTATCGCGATGTTCCCGTGCTTGATTTGATTTTAGAGAAAATGCCCGTCTCCATTTCTTTAGGGCTTTGGACAACTTTATTCGTCTATTTAATTTCGATTCCGCTTGGCATTTTAAAGGCGGTTCGTGATGGGTCGGCGTTTGATATCTGGTCAAGCGGGTTGATTATTATTGGCTATGCTATCCCCTCATTTTTATTCGCTATTTTATTGATTATCGTTTTTGCCGGAGGAGAATATTGGCAGATATTTCCACTACGCGGATTGGTGTCTGAAAATTGGGAAAGTTTAAGTTGGCCTGCTAAAATTGCAGATTATTTATGGCACATTACCTTGCCCGTTATTGCGATGGTCATATCTGGTTTTGCCAGCCTGACCATGCTCACTAAAAATTCATTTATGGATGAAATAAATAAGCAATATGTGCTAACAGCACGCGCGAAAGGTTTGAGCGAAAAGCAGGTGCTGATAAAACATGTTTTTCGTAATGCGATGCTTATTGTGATTGCGGGTTTTCCCGCTGCGATATTAAGTATTTTATTTACCGGATCGCTCTTAATTGAAATTATATTTTCACTGGATGGGCTAGGTTTATTGGGGTTTGAGGCCGCTATCAGCCGTGATTATCCTGTGGTGTTTGGCACCTTATTTGTGATGACTTTATTAAGCCTCATCTTTAAATTAATTGGCGATTTAACGTATGTGATGGTTGACCCGCGTATCGATTTTGAAGGCCGCTAGGATTTGGTTTTTGGGTTAGGGCCTAAAGTAACAATGGCATGTTTTTTAGTTGCAAAAATATGCTGTGCGGTCTGTTGAACATCTTCCAATTTAATATTATTTATGCGCTTGGCCATCTGATGGCCATCGCGATATTCATTATAATCTTGTAGATGGCGGCCAATCCATTCTGCTACCGCAGTAACGCTTTCGCGGCGCATAAGCAATGCCGCTTTTTGTTGATTTTTGGCACGATTAAATTCTTGCTCGGTAATACCATTTAAAAGTTTTTGCGCTTCTGTTTGTAACACCCCAATTAATTCATCGCGTTGATGGGCGGAAGTGGCGGCGTAGATACCTAATATTCCACCATCATTATAGCTCGTTAAAAAAGCCGAAACGCTATAAGCTAGCCCACGATTTTCGCGCACTTCCTGAAATAAACGTGACGACATTCCGCCGCCAAATAGAGTGGATAATAATTGCGACGGATAATAAAATTTATTATGCGGAGTAAAGGCTTCAAACGCCATCATCACTTGTGTTTGCTCTAAATCATCCCGCACATCGTGGCGTAGCCCTGCTTGAAAAACGGGTTTTGCTTGTGCGATTGCGGGCTTATCGGTAATGCCGCTAAAATGCTCGTCTATTAAATTAACTAACCTATCATGCTCAATATTTCCTGCGGCTGAGATAACGCAGCTTGGCGCATGGTAATGTGCATCCGTAAATTGGCGCAAATCATCCGGGGTAAACCCGCGAACAGATTCGGCGGTTCCTAATATGGATAATCCTAGCGGATGTTTGCCATAGATAAGCTCATGCAAATTGTCGAACACTAAATCTTCAGGCGTATCGAGCTGCATGCCAATCTCTTGAACAATAACCTCTTGCTCGCGTTTAAGTTCTTCCACATCATAGGTAGAATTGCGCAAAATATCTGCCAAAATTTCAACTGCTAAGGGCACATCCTCTTTTAAAACCCGCGCATAATAGACTGTTTTTTCCATACTGGTATAGGCATTCACTGCACCTCCAATATCGTCGAACGCTTCAGCTATCTGGCGGGCATTGCGCTTGGCTGTGCCTTTAAATGCCATATGTTCGAGCAGATGTGCCAGTCCATGTTGTTGAGCCGTTTCGTGCCGCGCGCCGGCATTGAATGAAAAGCAAATGGTGGCAGTTTCAACTGAAGGTAAGCTCTCGCTAGCAATCCGCAAACCGTTTGAACATGTGGTGAGATGGTAACTCATAAGCCGCGCATTTTTAGCTAGTTTAGCCTCTGATGCAAGTGAAACTAATGTAATACCGTGCGTGCGATTGTTAAGCAATAAACGCGGCCAGAACCTGCAGTTTGTAAGGCTTTTGCGCAAGCGTTTAAGGTGGCACCTGTGGTAAGCACATCATCAATCAAGATAATAGGTCGCGCCTTAATAATCTCAATTTTCCGAGTATTTACTTCAAACGCACTGCTTAAATTCTTTAGGCGCTGCTTGCGCGTTAAACTGGCTTGCGGCGGCCGATGTTTGGTGCGCCGCAATGCATCAAGCGCTAAAGGAAGTGCTGACTGCTTGGCCAATGCTTTGGCCAATAAGGCAGACTGATTATATTTACGTTTTAGCATTCTATAGCGGTGGATAGGAATAGGTACAATGATGGCACCCTCTTTTTGCAACCATTCGGGTGCCGTGTTGCGCATCATCGCGGCCAATTGTTTAACCATAAGCGGCTTATCGTAATATTTTAAATCATGAACCAACCGTTTGGAATACGCATCATAATGCAAAACTGATCGGTGCCCATGATAATTTGGGTTATTGGCTAAGCACGCTGCACATTGGGCTGAATCACCCATGTCATACTCATGAGGATATCCGCAAAGGCGGCAAAAGGGCGCGGTGATAAAATTTAATTTTGCCCAGCAGCTGGAACAAATGCCGCCACTATTGGCTATCACATCGCGACATAATCCACATTGCGGTGGAAATAAAAGGTTTAAGCTTTGGGTTAAAATTTGCATCTATTCTTGCTGTATCAGCTTTTTCACGCTAATTAAATAATGAAACAAAATTCTAACATAAAGCAGGGCGACTCGTCATGAACGATTCTTTATTTGGTAAACAAAATCCCAACCCATCGCAGCAGTCTGCTGATGAAAATAATACAAATGAAAGGGTGAAAGATAGCGAACAACATGCATCTTCTTCGCAGCAGGCACAAGCCGAATTGCCAGAGCAACCTGCGGCTACCGATTTGTCGGATGATATTCAAAAATCAATGATGGCAAGCCCTTTGCCTTCTAAAGATAGTTATTTAAAACCCTTTGAAACTGCACATGATGCTAGCGCAAAAACATTTAGCAGTGATGCATTTGAATTGGTAACACCCGAAGCGCGCGTCTCTTCTGAGCAGGTGAATCCAAATGAAACACAAGATACGCCTGAAGTTTCGCATAATGAGGCATCCAATGCGATTGTAGACGCAAACTTTCAACGCTCTAATGAAGAAATTGCACCTGCCGCAGCACAACCACAAGCTCCTGCATCAAGTAGCTCTAACCCTTTCATGATGGATTTAGAAGAGCCATTTAAAGCCTCATCACAGGCAACATCGAACGCCGATAATGCATCAGAAACGCAAGCCGATAGCGAACCCGAATCATCACAAACTAGCAGCCCTAAGATTTATGAAAAATTGCCGGCCGTTGAAGGTCTTTCGCTCAATGATGAAACAATCAAACAACCATTGACCGATTCGAATGCTGCAAAAATTGAAATTGCACCACCAGCTGTTGAATTTACATTAGATAATCAAACATCCAACACACCCCAAGCAGTTGAAGAGATAGCGCAAGCACCTGAAGCAACACCACTTATCGTTACCCAATCATTCGCAGATGAAGCGCTTCACAAATCGCAACCACCGCAAGATAATACAGCTAGCCTGATTGCGGAGCATCAAAAGTGGCTGGATAGTGCCGGCGCTGAAGGTAGACGCGCTGTGTTTCGTGAAAATCTACAGGGGGTAAATTTTGTGCAGCAGCGCTTATCGGGTGCTTCTATGCGCGGTTTGCAAATTGTGCAATGTAATTTTACCGGTGCGCAACTTAATGAAGTTGATTTCAGTGAAGCGGTTCTTGAGCGCCCAATATTCAGTAATACTTATCTTGATTTAGCTAATTTTAGCAATGCTACATTCACCCATGCTGAGTTTGATAATGCACAAATGTCTGAGGTAAATTTTTCAGGTGTTCAGGCCGAAAATACAAATTTCAGTCATAGTAAATTAGAAAAATTCAATGCGCGCGACGCGGTTTTAAATCATTCAAATTTTACATCAAGTTTCGCTAATAATGCTAATTTTAGAGGTGCACAACTTAATGAATCTGATTTTTCAAACAGTGATTTAACCCATGCTATATTTCGTGAAAGTCAGTTAAATGCAGTTAATTTTGCTGGCGCTAAAGTCGAGCAAGCCAATTTTAAAGATGCGCAGATGGCACATGTGAATCTTAATGCGACAGATTTTTCGCAAGCTTTTGATATTTCAAATGATGCACATGCACAATTTATGCAATCGGAACGTGAGAGTTTCTCAAGTGAGATGCAAAAACTTAATCAAATTCGGGATGAACTTGAGAAACGCGAACGCGACTTAAACGCTCAGCGCGAAGCGTTGCATCGTCAAAGCCAGGCCGATAAAATGCAGATTGCCAATCAATCAACACCTGCAATCGATGGTGAACTGGCAAATATATTTAAAAAATCGGGAAAATTATTCATGTTTTTTGGAATTAGTTGGACCCTACTATGCTTTTTTCTGGCTTTCATTTTGCAAAATGTATTCTCGCAAATCGATAGTAGTGAATTATCAACGGTAGAGCTGATTATAATGGGGGCAATAATGATAATTCCGTTAATTTTCTTTGTTTTTAGTATGTCAAAATCATTTTCAATTGCTTATAAGCTGCGCAAAATTACGCATGCTGAACCACATGAATCACTTTAGATTTTAGTAGAATACGCCAAAGATACCTTTTGAGGCTTCACCACCTGATGAGCTAATTGCGCCCGAGGTAAAGCGGCAATAGGTAAAACCTTCGTTCCAACCTTGTTTGTAAAGATCGTTTGCGCCCATCTCAGGACGTTTTTTGAAACCATACATAAATTTATAGAACATGGGGCTATCGGCTGATAAGCCCGTATCACAACCATCTTGCCAGCCTAGTTGATACTCCGCTGGGCCTTCTGGCTCAATAATTTGCAAGCTAAGTGGTCGACAACTGGTAAAAACCAGAGCCGCGCCGACTAATAAACAAGTTGATAGCTTTTTATTCATAGGCTGATTATATCAAAACGCGCAATGATGTGTGTTACAGTTGTGTGAAATCTAATGAGATCCCGTAGCTCAGGTGGATAGAGCGATAGATTCCTAATCTGTAGGCCACTGGTTCGAATCCAGTCGGGGTCACCATATAAAAAAAAGTCCCTCTAAGCATTAGAAAGAGGGACTTTTTAAGATTTTAATAGATGTTAAATATTACGCTGCGTGATTCTTTTTCTGCCACGTATCAACTTCTTTTTCAGCTTCATCTTTTGATTTGCCATAACGTTCTTGAATAATGCCTGACAACTTTGTGGCATCACCTTCAATACGGTCAATCTCATCATTGGTAAGATCACCCCACGTTTTTTGTACAGATCCTTTAAGTTGTTTCCAGTTACCTTTAATAATATCGCTGTTCATAATCTTCTCCTTAAATTGTTGTATTCTTTAACAACTTCAATTTATGAGATTGCGCATCAATGCGCGAGAGGCTGTTTCATAGCAGAATATAAAAACTGCATTAAGACGTAATTAATGTGAACATAAAAAAAGAGGGCATTTTCATGCCCTCTTTTTAAATTGAATGTTGCTAAACCTAGAAGTGGTAAGCAGCACCGATGCGAACATCATCAGAATCTACGTCAATACCACCTTCGCTAGCATAGAACGTGTGTGAATAATCAGCACGAACACCGATATCACCGAAAGCAAGAATCTCAGTACCTAAACCAAGTTCGAAACCGTTATAACGCTCGCTTGCGCCAGCAGCTTCAAATTCAGTACGGCGATAGCCCAAGATACCATAAGGATTGAAACCGAGATCACCCGTTACGTCAGTAATGATTGACATACCTGGACGGAATGAAACACCCCAATCTTCGTCTTTATCAACGCCACCATCGTCAGCTGATGATGAACCGTAGAAACCTTCTACAGCACCGTTAAGGCCTAAACCAAGACCATTAACGCGATCTAACAGGCCATCAACTTTAACACCTGCGAATACGCCATAATCAAGACCTTCTGGATCAGCAAGGCCGCCATCTAAATCACTCCAGTTATAACCACCGTAAACACCGATATAAGGGCCCGTGAATACAGAGTTGCTAACGTTCGTGCTCATAGATTCAGCAGCGAATGAAGCGCCAGAGATAAGAGCGGTTGAAACAAGCAAAGGTAAAAATAATTTTTTCATGAAAATTCTTTCGTAGTTTGAGTTAAGTAATAAAATTATGCACATTGATTAAATGAGTTAAGTAAAAATCCTATAGTGACATAAGATTAATTTTGTTGATTGTATATAAAAAATTTAAACCGATTGCAAGTTTAACCATTCATCTTCAGCCTGAATAAGCTTTTTCGTATTAATATCATACAATTGTTGCAGTTCAGACATCAAATTATTATCGTTAAGTGCCTCTTTCGAAACCAATTTCAACTCGATATCTGTTTTTTCAACCATAAGTTGATTCATCGCTTCTTCAGCAGATTTTAAATCTTTTAATGCGACTTTTTCTTTCTTTTTCTTCTTTTCTTTACGATTCTTTTTGGCATCGGAACGTTCTTTGCGGCGCTGGTCAATCACAAGACGGCGATACTCCTCTAAATCATCATTATAGGGCGTAACGGCGGAATCTTTAACTAATAATAGCTGATCGGCAACCGCTTCAACCAAATGCGGATCATGGCTTACTAATATAATGCAACCGTCATAATCATTTAACGCTTGAATCAATGCGGCTCTGGCATCGATATCCAGATGGTTGGTAGGCTCATCAAGCAACATAATATGCGGCGCATCATGACTCATCATGCAAAATAATAGGCGGGCTTTTTCGCCACCTGATAGTTCAGAAATACGGGTGTCGGATTTGGCTTTGTCAAAACCAAATTTGCCAAGCATAGCGCGTAATTTAGGTTCGGGCGTGCCCGCGATTGCATCACGCAACACATTATAGGGAGTTGACTCCATATCCAGTTCATCGGATTGATGTTGGGCAAAATATCCAACGCGTAATTTATTATCGCGCGTGACATGGCCTTTCATTGCTTCTAGCTCGCCTGAAATAAGTTTTACCAAGGTAGATTTACCATTGCCATTAGCGCCTAACAAAGCGATGCGATCATCGCCTGTGAAACTTAGGTTGACCGCTTTTAAAATGGGGTTGCCGGCGCTGTAGCCAATATCGACTTTATCAAGCGTGATGATTGGGCCGCTGGTTTTTTCTGGTTGGGGGAATTTAAATGCAGTAGCGCGTTCGCTAATAAGCGCATCGACCATATCCATTTTTTCAATCGATTTTAGGCGGCTTTGTGCTTGTTTGGCTTTACTTGCTTTAGCGCCAAAACGATCAACAAATTCCATCATCCGCTTTTTGTGGGCTTGCTGTTTATCAAAAAGCGCTTGGTGGCTCATCATCTTTTGGGCGTAGCGGGTTTCAAACTGGTCATAGTTTCCCGTATAGGCCGTGAGGGTCAGCTGATCGAGATGCACGATATGGGTGACAACTTTGTTAAGCGTTTCTCTATCATGACTGATGATGATAAACGTGCCTTCATAATTCATCAGATAATTTTCAAGCCAAATAACGGCTTCAAAGTCAAGATGGTTGGTTGGCTCATCCAACAATAACAGATCAGGTTTTTGAAATAAAGCCGCTGCAAGCGCCACCCGCATGCGCCACCCGCCTGAAAAGTCGCTAATGGGGCGCGCTTGATCGTCCATATCGAATCCGAGGCCGGATAGAATGATGGATGCCTTAGCAGGCGCTTCATATGCATCAATATCTGCTAGACGCGTGTAAACATAGGCAATGCGATCGGGATTTTCTACAGTTTCGGCTTCGGCCAGTAATGCGGTGCGTTCGGTATCGGCGGCCAGCACAATATCAATTAAGCTGGTATCATCATCGGGCAGATCTTGCCGCACCATTCCCATGACAGCACCCGGATTAAGGACAATTTCGCCTTCGTCTAATTCAAGCTCGCGGGCAATAAGCTTAAATAACGTTGATTTTCCTGTGCCATTCGGGCCAATTAACCCGACATGTTGCCCCATGGGGATCGTTAAGGAGGCTTTATCGAATAAAGTTCGTCCTGCAATTCGATAGGTGATGGCGTTAAATTCAAGCATAAGAGAGTGGTTTTTCGCAAAAGGTTTAAGTGATGGCCGCGTTCTTTAACGCTTAACCGCTTAAAATGCAAGGCGCAGCACGATTAATGCGTTAATTTAAGCATGTATTCGCTTGAATGACTATGGTATGACGATAGCGTAAATAGAGGAACACCCATGAAATTGATGGCATTAAACCTACCACGCGATTTAAGCGAGAACGACTTAGCCCGATTATTTAAACAATATGGCAATATTAAAAATGTTACCATTGTAATGGATAAAGCCACAGGCAAATCAAAAGGCTTCGGATTTGTGGAAATGGCGTTAGCGCATGAAGGCGCCGCGGCATTAAAGAATCTACATGGTACGTTAGTAGGGCAAAAAACTATTCGTGTGAAACCTGCCAAAGATTTAGAAGAAGAATCAACTACGTAATATCATCTTCACTGATAATATCGCCTAACATGCTAGGCCCGTGGGTATGCACACGATTTTTATCACCACAAATAAGATGATGCCATTTTGGCAAATCCATTCCGTGCGAAACTAATTTATACCCACAAGTTGGCGGCAACCAATATAAACTATCTATGTTCTCAGGCGTTACTTTTACGCAATTTTCAACATTCGATTGTCGATTTAAATAATCTTTACAAAGGTGGGATTCTAAACATAAATATCGGCATGCAACATTGGTTTGGGTAAGCTCTGACGTATCTTCATCTTCTTCGGTCACTTGGCAACATAGGCCACACCCATCGCAAATACTTTCCCATTCTTCAGCGGTAAGCTTGTCCATTGGTCGACTAAGAAAATCCGGTTGAGCCATCTAACACACGTTAAAGTAGTTTGAAGAGATATCAATTGGTTTTTTGGAAGAGCGGGTAGCCCCATTGCGTGGGAGGCGTGGAAAGCAGCCGTACTGAACCATCCGCTTGCACCACAATATCGCCATTAAGTGTGGTTTTAACGCGCTCGCCTGAATTTAACGGAACTGAAGGTAATGTGATATCTTGAACGGGTACACTTGGTGATGAAGGGGGTACTGCCGCAATTATGGGTGGGCTAACGGGCGGCGTTACGGGTGGAGGCGAAACCGTTGGTGGAAATAATAAATCTAAAATCGTATTGACCGTTCCCGTAATGGAAGGGAGCGCATAGCAAGGCGAAGCTATTGTAATAAAACCAAAACTTAGAATGAGTAAATGTGTTTTCATTTGCCCATAATGAAGTGCAAATGTAAAAACTACCTAAAGCGGCCTGTCTTATTTTAGGGCACCCTTCAACAATATTATAGCTTGATTAACCGTTTGCTGACGCACCGCTTGGCGATTGCCGGCAAAACAAAAATGCGTTGCGATGGCCGAACCCTCTTTATGGGCAATACTAATATAGACAGTACCTAAAGGCTTTAATGGGGTGGCGCCGGTTGGGCCTGCAATGCCGGTTACCGATACGGATAATTGTGCGTTTGATTTGGCAATTGCGCCTTGTGCCATAGCATTCGCCACTTCGGCTGATACGGCTCCATAATGTTCTATTAAATGTGCTGGCACATCAAGCATTTGAATTTTAGCGTGGTTTGAATAGGATATAAAACCCCTATCAAATATATCGGAACTGCCTGATTCTGCCGTAATAGCGGCCGATATCATGCCACCGGTGCATGATTCTGCGGTAGCAATCTTTATGCCTTTTTGGCGTGCTAGTGCAAAAAGCTGTTCCACTATATTAACCCTAAAGCTAGCGCCAAATGTTGCAACAACCATACGCAGAATGCTGCTGGAAAAGCTGCAATGATATCATCTAACATTATCCCTAATCCGCCTTTTATATGCTTATCACACCAGCTTATAGGCCATGGTTTAAAGATATCAAACAAACGGAAAAATCCGAACGCTGGCAGTGTCATCCATAATGTGGTTTGCCACATGCCCCCCATTTGACCCACTGCAAAAGGCATAAATGCGATGACGAGTGCTAACGTTAGCCACATTCCTGCCACTTCATCAATCACCACTTCTTTAGGATCTTGGCGTTGGGTGCGTTGAACATAGCGTTCGGAGCAATACCAGCCAATAATAAATGCTGTAACGGATGCAATGCATAAACCTAATAGCCCCGTTTTATGATAGAGCAAAGCGGCATAGGGTAAGGCAACTAAACTGCCAACCGTGCCTGGCGCTTTGGGCGATAGGCCACAATGCCCCCATGTGCATAACCAATAAACGGGATGCAGAAGGGAATAATGTTGAGGTGCTTTCATTTCAAAACCGTGATGATTGCGTGGGCTGCTAATCCCTCTTTTCGACCAATAAAGCCCAAATAATCCGTCGTCGTTGCTTTCACACTCACTTGCGAAATGGTTAAACTTAGCAAGTCAGCAATCCGTTTTCGCATCGTTTCGCGATGAGGGGATATTTGAGGCATTTGAGCGATGATTGTTACGTCAATATGTTGAATTGATACTTTCGCTTCATCTGATAAGTGTTTGATATGTTCTAAAAAATTCGCACTATCAGCATTTTTCCATTTTGACTCATACGAGCTGAAATGTTGGCCGATATCTCCGCCACAAAACGTGCCCAATAGGGCATCGGTAATCGCATGCAAGCCTACATCGCCATCCGAATGGCCTTCAACTGCTAATTCACATTCCACATCAATGCCACAAATTTTGATGGTTTTAGTGCCTATTAAATGTGGAATAAACCCATGCACATCATAGCCGCTCGCAACGGCAATTTGCGGAGTTTGATTCAACTCATCTTCAAGGGTTATTTTACGATTGGATATTTCACCCTCTAAAAATTCAACAGGGATGCCCGCAGCCTCTACTAATGCTGCATCATCGGTTGCATTATCTGACGCTTGTTGATGTAGCTTTAATATGGTTTTAAAATCAAAGCTTTGCGGGGTCTGTGCGGCAAATAACTTATTTCGGTCTAGCATTAAACCATCCGCATGTTTGATGGTATCGGTTACAGCAATAACGGGGATGGCGGCAACTGCTTGGGTTTGCGCCATGCACGCGATTAAAGCGGGTGTAACAAAGGGGCGCGCCGCATCGTGAATTAAAACACGCTTAGTATTGCTAAGTGATTGTAATCCTGCACAAACTGAGGCTTGACGGGTGTCGCCTCCTTGCACGGCGCGCATCTTCGGAAACTGCGCCAAAATGGGTTGCAGCCATTGCATATGATCGGCATGATGCACGATTATAACTTCATCTATGTTGCGATGGTGGATAAAAGCCTCGATTGCATGCGTTAACATAGGCTTGCCCTTAAGCATTCGATAGGCTTTAGGTATGCCCTGCCCCATGCGGCTGCCAGTTCCTGCGGCGACGATAATTGCGGTGATTGCACTCATAGCGCATTTATAGTATAGGAGCGCCTATGAAAGCAATTAACATCGGCAAAATTAAAATTGATAATCCCGTAATGCTGGCACCGATGACTGGCGTTTCAGATTTGCCGTTTCGTAAATTAGTGCGCAATTACGGTGTGGGTATGGTGGTTTCAGAGATGATTGCCAGCCGCGCGATGATTTTGCAAACCCGCAACACCATGCGCATGGCGCAGCATGATGATGGCGCAAAGCATAAGGTGGTGCAATTGGCAGGTTGCGAGCCCGCCGTCATGGCCGAAGCAGCTAAGTTAAATGAAGAGATGGGAGCCGATGTAATTGACATTAACTTTGGCTGCCCCGTGAAAAAGGTAGTGAATGGCGATGCGGGATCGGCATTGATGCGCAAAGAAAAACTCGCGGGCGCAATTTTGGAAGCCACGGTCAATGCGGTA
This sequence comes from uncultured Alphaproteobacteria bacterium, assembly GCA_963837025.1. Lineage (GTDB taxonomy): Bacteria > Pseudomonadota > Alphaproteobacteria > Rickettsiales > JALZUV01 > JALZUV01. The sequence goes on along the minus strand of CAWILT010000002.1, from coordinate 416,552 downwards.
AAAATTCCTGTTACTTTGAAAATGCGCATGGGGTGGGATCATGATACCCTCAACGCGCCGCTTTTTGCTAAAATGGCCGAAGATGCGGGCATTCAAATGATTACCGTGCATGGCCGCACGCGCTGCCAAATGTATAAGGGCAGCGCCGATTGGAAATTTATTAAATCGGTCAAAGAAGCCACCAAATTGCCGGTTATTGTGAATGGCGATATCGTGGATTTCGCCAGTGTTGACCATGCATTGGACGAATCAGGTGCCGATGGTGTGATGATTGGGCGCGGCTGCTATGGTAAACCATGGTTTCCGCAGCAGGTGATTGAGCATTTAACGGGCGATAAAACCATCACCACCCGCCCCACGATTGAGCAAGAGCGCGATATGGTGCTGGAACATTACGAAGATATGCTAAGCGTTTACGGCGAAGTGAATGGCGTGCGCGTGGCGCGCAAGCATATTGGCTGGTACAGCAAAGGCCTTTATGCTGGAGCTGAATTTCGCCATGCATTTAACCGACATAACGAAGCCGCACCCGCGATTGCCGAAATTAAAACTTTCTATCAACAACAAATTGATTATGGCGCCGTGCGCCGCGATGATTAGTTTTAAAAGGTAGGGTTGATAAAAAAAGGGTGCTCACTTGCGTGAACACCCTTAAATTTTGCTATCAAGGTTTGATTGTCGCCTTGATAGACTTTGCAAAACGTGTTGCCAGAATCTCGTAGCTTTCGCCTGAGTAGTGGAACACGTCATCCGCTTTACCGACTGGATCAGCCTCGCGGGCTGTGACCAAGTCGGTCGTCTCGGCTCCAAAATGCACGAATGCATTCTCGTCAATCAACTCACGTTGAGCTTGACGAATGAGCTGAATGGCTTCCTGCAAGGCGTAAACCTCTTCGCAGGTGGAGCCATTGTTCGTGGCGCCAATCACATCCACCGGACGGGTAAGCCCGATGAAGAATTGGACATCCGCATCCATATCCGTTCTCACTTGCTTGAAAACAGCCAAGGTGGCGGCTTTATAGCGGGTGATGACTTCGATGCGAGCGGCTCCGGTGCGTGCGGACGCGTATCGGGCGTTGGCTTCGCCTTGCATCCAAGGGATGGCAAGCACGATGGAATCGCCGTAACGCGTTTTCATCGAATCTCGCTGCAAACGCAGGAGGTTGATGAAGACCGCATAAGCACCGCCGGTTTTACCCGTTTCGGGGTAATACCAGATGAATCCGTCACTCAACTTGGTTGTGACGTTATCGACAGTGCTGCTTCCGGTTGCGCCAGTTTGGCCTCTGAATAGCGTAGCAACAGGAAGTCCCGTTTCAAACGCCAAAGTAGTTTCCAGAACACTAGCGCCGCTAGTTTTCTTTCCGTACTTGTTTTTCAGATTGGCCGCATTGCTTTGGCCACCGGGGAGCGTGCAAATGCCAGTAACTTTCTTGGGTGTTAATACAATAAGTTGCTGGCTTTGAACAATCGGAACCGGCTGCATTTCTTCTTTTTCGCAACCAGCGAGCAAGAAGATGAGCAAAAAGATTATTGCTTTCATTATTGAAAAAAATTTGAAGTGTAACGCAATGAAATTACTGCGTTTTTTCAACTAACTTCTACGCCGTTTGGCGAGTGGTGTGACACTGTGTTGAATAGTTTAAACAGTGTAAAAATTTCCGAGGGAAATTAGGTGAATTCGTGGCCAAATGGCCTATTTTAGCCAGCTTTTACCCTGAACAAAACATGCCATTTATGGTGATACTATAACGTAAACGCACGCCCTTTGGTATGACAGTATCATGACAAATAAATTAGGCTACACCGCGCACTAAAAAGCCTTCGTTCAAATAACCATCTTTGCCATAAAGAAAGGGCTTGCCGTGCAGGTCGGTCATGATGCCGCCAGCCGATTCAACAATGCAATGGCCTGCGGCCGTATCCCATTCCATTGTCGGGCCAATGCGGGGGTAAATATCGGCGACCCCTTCGGCGATGAGTCCGAATTTTAAAGCCGATGCTGCACCAATACGCTCTTTAATTTTTACACCATGCTCATTTAACCAATGCACTAATTTGGGCGATCGTAGCGAACGGCTGCTAACGACACGCAAACCATCTTTGGGGCGTTTAGAAGTTTGAATTATTTTCCATTCTTGCTGCCCAATACGCTTATAGGCAGGTTGCGATTTAACGGCTTTATATATCATGTTTTGGGCGGGCACACCGATGATGCCGAGCACAGGCTGGCGGTTTTCAACCAACGCAATATTGACGGTAAATTCGTTAGACCCTCGAATAAAACTTTGCGTGCCATCGAGTGGATCAATCAACCAAAATAATCCATCTTGAGGTTGTTGTGGCTGCTCACCCTCTTCGGATATGATGGGAATATCTAAGTTTAGTTTGTGCAAAGCACTTACAATAACATCATTTGCTGCTTTATCAGCTAGTGTAACGGGCGAATCATCGGCTTTGGTTTCCACCGCTAGATCGGTTTTCCAATAAGGTAAAATAGCCTGATGTGCGGCTTGGCAAATCTCTACCAACGCATCCATTCGTTGAATGGCATTTTGCGCGCGCATGGAAAGGTTCACGCAGCGGAGGCTTTCGCTTTAAGCGGCTCGTTTAAATACAAAATTTCAAAGTTTTGGACACAATCGTTCTCAGCGATGGCCGCGGAATTTTCATCTTTCCACAAGCTATAATGCATTACTTCCCAGCGATCGGGGTTTAGTGCCACCATATGAAAATAGAGGTTTTTATTTTGCATCATTTTTTCATGATACGCTTTTTGATTGGCAATCAATGTTTCAAGTGGCTGCTCTTTAGGGACTAAATCGCTTTCGCATCGCGCAAATTGCGGGATTATTTCAAGTTTACCTTCGCCTTGCTGTAATACAATCCATGTACGGGTACGAGGGCGACGAAATTGGCTGATAAAACCTTGGAATAAATCATCAAACAAAAAATCGCGCGCGCCTGATAAATCGCGCCATATATAGAAAGGGGCATAGAGTTTATCAACGCGATTATATAAAAATGCTTTATGCTGCAAACCTTCAATCGAATCGAAAGCGGGGCCACGTTCATTAACACGGTTTTCAATAATGGCATCGTCAAAATCGTGCGGAAGATGGATAGAATATTGCAGTGCGAGCATGAATTTCCTTATGTTGTAGGCCATAGAACCTAGGCTATTGCCCCTGCAATAAGCAAGCTATTTTAACGGTTTTGCAATTTCTTTTAGGCTTTCGCCTTCTAGTTGAAAATAAAAGCAGCTCTTGCGATTCGTATGACAAGCGGGGCCTTTTTGATGCACACGATACAGCACCGCATCCTGATCGCAATCGATGCGAATATCGACGATGGTTTGGATATGTCCCGATGTAGCGCCTTTGTGCCAGAGCTGATTGCGTGAACGCGAAAAATAATGCGCTTGGCCTGTTTTTATTGTGGCATCAAGTGCCTCTTGATTTATCCATGCTAGCATCAGCACTTCGCCCGTTTGGGCATCTTGCGCAATGGCAGGCAGCAAACCATTTTCAGGAAAATTTATTTTCATGAAGTAGCGGCCTCTTGTTCTTTGAGCGATTGCGATGCCTTGAAAGCCAATTGATCGGCGCGCTCATTATAGACATCGCCCGCATGTCCTTTCACCCAATTCCAATCAAGAATATGGCGGTTTACTTCGCTTTCAAGAGCCTGCCATAAATCGACATTTTTTACAGGTTTTTTGGCTGCAGTTTTCCAGCCGCGCGCTTTCCAGCCCTCTATCCATTCGGTGATGCCTTTCATAACATAGGTGCTGTCGGTATAAATGGACACATGACATGAATCTTTAAGGGCGCGAAGCCCTTCAATCACGGCCATCATTTCCATACGATTATTGGTGGTGTCGGATTGCGCGCCGGATAAATCTTTTTCGTGTTTTTCATATATCAAGACAGCACCCCACCCGCCCGGCCCCGGATTGCCACTGCACGCGCCATCGCTGTAAAGTTTAACCTGCTTTTTCATGATAGGTAATCTGTAATGGGTTTAGCCGAACAATGAAACTTCCATTTTTCATAATATTCAAGTGGATTATGCGGCTTGACCACCGCGTCTTTTGTTTGAAAAAACCAATCATTGGCGCGGGTGAGAAAAAAGCGGATGGCGGCTGCACGGGCGGCAAAGCTAAATGCGGCAATCTCATTATCTAATAGGGATCGTTTGGCATTATAGCCTTGTAAAAGCTGCTGCGCTTTAGATGGATTAAACTGCGATTTATCGGCTCCATCAAAGCACCATGCATTATAAACAATGGCTAAATCATAAACAAAATAGTCAGTGCAGGCATAGTAAAAATCAATCACACCGGTTAGCTGACCTTGTTTAAAAAAGATATTATCAGGGAACATATCGGCATGGACTACGCCTTTTGGCAGGCTCAACTGTGGCCATTGGCTTAAATGGTTAAGCTCTTGCGCTATAGTTTGCGATAATCCCGGCATTAGCATATCTAGCTGTGAAGCTACACGATCATAAAGCGGCGATAATAAATGCGGCGCTAGTGCATTTGGCAATGAGTACTCAAATTTGGGGGTTGTTAAATGCATTAGAGCCGTAAATTGCCCCATTTTTTTGCAATCTGTTGGCTTAATATGAGTTAGTGAAGCGCCTTCTAAAAAGCCAGTGATGGAGATAGCGCGGTTATTCCAATAGGAGATATTATTCCCATCATTGCGTATTATTGTTTGGGGGCATTGCACATTTTGGCTGTGTAGAAAGCTCATCAACGCGAGGTAAAACGGCAAATCATCTTGTTTTACCCGCGATTCGTACAGGGTTAAAATATAGGTGCCTTGGGTAGTTATCAGCTTATAATTGGTATTATCTATACCTTCTATGATAGCCGTGGCCGAAATAAATTGGCCAATCGAATAGCTAAGTAATAACACACTAAAGAAAGTTTGTGGAATGTGTGTGTAAACGGCCATGTGTTTATGTGACGATATTTAACCTTAAAATCTAGTGTTTTTCCTAAATCTGCTTAACTAGGTAAAATATGCCTATATGTCACAGTTTATGGAAAATTTATACGGAATGCTCTGCTATTTATGAAAAGCTAATGACTAATCTTTGAATTTAATTTCTAAATAATCTATTGAAAAACAAGTATAGTTTAGCTGACTAGGAAAAATCTTCCGGCCATTAATATTTTGTTAAGGTTTGAATGATATACCTAAATTAGACGAAACGCAGGGAGCATTACATGGCCGAAGCATTAGCTACTACAGATATTGATAACGACATGGGTCGCTCTAACTCTGCAATCAGTGATAGCAGCGTTGTGCAATCACTTCGCGCGTTGGGCCCCATTCGTTTAGGTTTAATGGCCGCTGTTGCTGCATTGCTTATTGGTTTCTTCGTATTTTTATCCGTTCGTATGGGCAGCACCGGCATGGCGCCTTTATTTACTAATCTTCCAATGGAAGATAGCGCTGCCGTGGTTACGGAATTAGAGTCACTCGGAGTGCAATATGAGCTACGAGCCAACGGAGCGCAAATTATGGTGCCTGCCGATGATGTATTGCGTTTGCGCATGACAATGGCACAAGAGGGCTTGCCCGGCACAGGTGGTGTTGTAGGTTATGAAATTTTTGATAAATCAGATGCCATGGGCACTTCAAATTTTGTATTGAATGTGAATGTGGTTCGTGCGCTTGAGGGTGAATTATCGCGCACCATTGCGGCATTCCGCGGCATTGAATCGGCGCGCGTACATTTAGTAGTACCTAAACGCGAGCTTTTTACACGCGATCGTCGTGACCCAACCGCTTCAGTAGCATTAGAATTGCGCGGGGGTGGTGAATTAGACAAATCAGAAATTCGGGCGATTCAACATTTAGTCGCTACGGCTGTGCCTGGTTTAAAATCCAATAAAATTACCATCGTAGATAATAAAGGAAATTTATTAGCACGTGGATTGGCTGAAGGTGAAGAAGAGGATGCATTCTCATCCGATTCTGAGGAATATCGCATTAATTACGAAAAGCGCATTCGCCGTACCATTATTGATTTATTAGCCAGCTCAGTAGGCGCAAGCCGTGTGCGGGCAGAAGTGAATGCCGATATTGATTTTGATCGTATCGTTGTAAAATCTGAAACTTTTGATCCGGAAAGCCAAGTAGCGCGCTCGGTACAAGAAACATCTGAAACGGAAAATAGTAATGAGAAAAATTTAACCGATACGGTGAGTGTAGGAAATAATTTGCCAGATGCGAATCAGGGTGAAGCGGGAACCGTTGCAAATCGTAATATGGAGCGCACCGATGCCACCACCAACTATGAAATTTCAAAAGAGGTGAAAAATCATATTACAGAAACAGGCACGATCAATCGTTTATCCGTCGCTGTATTGGTTGATGGAACCTACTCAATGACAGATGAAGGCAAAACCGTTTATGAGCCACGCAATGAAGCGGAAATTTCGCAAATGGCGCAGTTAGTGAAATCGGCTATTGGCTTTGATGCATCGCGCGGGGATACAGTTGAAATTATCAATATGCCGTTTGATGAGCCTGAAGAAATTAACATGCCTGATGAGCCTTTTGCATGGTTGCGTGATGAGCTTCAGGGTATCGTTCAGACGCTTGTGATTGGTGTGGTGGCTCTACTGGCAATCTTCATGGTGATTCGCCCACTCGTCACCCGTGCGATTGAATCAACACGTGTTGATCCGGAATTGGAAGCAGCCGAGAAAGCAGCGTTGCAAGCGCCTACTTTAGCTGGCCAACTTACCGACCAACGCTTTGAAGAAGATAGCCGATGAAGCTGATTAATATTGACCGTATTTCGGGTCGTGTTAAATCGGCTATCATTCCGCAAAATTCATGAGATTGTTGATCAACATCCTGACGAAGCATTGCAGATTCTTCGTCAATGGATGTTCAGGCGAATTAAGGAGCGACTCATGGCCATTCAAAAAGAGATTAATACCAAGCTATACCGGTGTTGAAAAAACTGCCATAATGCTGATGGCGATGGGCGAAGATAACGCGAGTAAATTATTCGCGCTAATGGAAGATGAAGAGATTAAAGAAATCTCATCCACCATGACCAGCCTAGGCCCTGTTGCCTCCGAAGTGGTTGAAAAACTTTTCATGGAATTTGCCGATAATCTCAATTCCACTGGCTCGGTAATGGGTAACCTAGATAGCACCGAACGCTTGCTGCAAAAAGCCCTCGGTAAAGATCGCGTTGATGGTATTATGGATGATATTCGCGGCCCCGCAGGTCGCAACACGTGGGAAAAATTGGGCAATGTTAGCGAAGAAGTGCTAGCCGCTTATTTGAAAAATGAATATCCGCAAACAATCTCTTTGGTATTATCCAAAATTCGGCCCGATCATGCGGCACGCGTATTAACGGAATTGCCTGAGGATATTTCGATGGATGTGATAACACGAATGCTCAGTATGGAGTCGGTTAAAAAAGAAGTGCTTGATGGGATTGAAAAAACATTACGCATTGAATTTATGAGCAACTTGGCTAAAACCCAACGTCGCGATAGCCATGAGATGATGGCTGAAATTTTCAACAATTTCGATCGCAATACCGAAACCAAATTTATGGGTGACTTAGAAGGCCGCGACAGCGAATCGGCTGGGCGTATTCGTGCATTAATGTTCACGTTTGAAGATTTATTAAAAATCGATACTTCAGGTATTCAAACGGTATTGCGCACCATTGATAAAGATAAACTTGCGATTGCACTCAAAGGTGCATCAGACGAAATTAAAGAATTATTCTTTGGCAATATGTCTGAGCGCGCCGTTAAGATTTTGAAAGAAGATATGGAAGGCGCTGGCCCTGTTCGACTTAAAGATGTGGATGAAGCCCAAATGTATATTGTAATGACTGCCAAAGATTTAGCAGCCAAAAATGAAATCGTAATTAGTGATGGCAGCGGGGATGATCAGCTGATTTATTAGTGTTATGAAAATTACCCCTTTCACATTTGAATCTTTAGTGGCTGATGAAGCCCCATCCGAAAATCGGTTTCATTCATTTGAATTGCCAAAAAAGCCTTCCATCACACAAACACCTGAAAATCATGTGGAAATTGTTGAGCCTAATTTCAGCGAAGCCGATTTAATGGCTGCGAAACAAAAAGCCTATGATGAAGGATTTGCATCGGGCAAAAAAGAGGGTGTGCGCGAAGCAGAAAATAATCAGCAACATATGCGCGAAGAAGTGCAGTTGGTTGTGCAATCTATCAATCAACACAGTGATTCCGTTCAACAGCATTATGAGCAAACCATCAAACATTATGAAAGCCAAATGGCAGCTTTAGTGACGGTTTGTGCACAAAAAGTGGCCGGTGAAGCGCTTCGCTTAAGCCCGCTTGCCGATATACAGGAAATGATTGAAAATTGCGTGAGCGGTTTGTTTGATGCACCGCAAATTATTGCCACCATTCATCCGAGTCTCATCACCGAACTGAAACCGCTTGTGCCTAAAACTTTTGAATTGGTAGGTGATGAAAGTCTTCAAATCGGCGATTGCAATTTAAGCTGGCAACATGGCCAAGCGATGCGCGATACCAGCCAATTATGGCAGATGGTTGAGCAAACACTTAACCGACATTTTGCGATTGAACAAGTGGCTCCAATCGCCACTACGCCAATAACCGCAGATGATGCTGAGATGTTGCTTGATGAGCCTATGGAAATGAAAATTGAGGATGCAATTGAACGTGCGGCAAGCGCTGCTATGCCAACCGTCGACTCTATGCTAGATATTCATCAAGACCCGCCTGCCCCTTCACCCGCAACCCAATCCATCCAAGGAGATTCTCATGAGTGATGAAACCACCGCGCCAAACGCAGATCCGAAACCTATTGAAACTTTGGGTGACTTAGCCACCAATGCAGCTGCTCAGCGTGATGATGATACCAACCTATCGTTAGAAGCCGTCTATGATGTGCCAGTGAATATTTCCGTTGTGTTGGGTAAAACTACCATGCAGGTGAACCAGCTACTTAAACTTGGCCGCGGAGCTGTTATTGAGCTTGACCGTAAAGTAGGTGAGCCAATCGATATTTTGGTCAATAACCGCCTAGTGGCGCGCGGTGAAATTGTGGTGGTTGAAGACCGTATCGGCGTAACCATGACTGAAATTATGAAGGCAGATATAATTCTATGCGACTTCTTATTATTGGAGATTTAGATGGACAAATTGGTGAGGCCACTCGCATTGCGCGTGCGCGCGGTGCTAGCGTAAATCAAGTGCCCGATCATCATGCAGCACTTGAAGATTTGCGGGGTGGCAAAGGTGCTGACCTTATTATGATTGAGGCCAAAAACCATGGTCATATTAAAAGCCTCGTTGCCAGCTTAAAATCGGAACGGATTATTGTAGCTGTAGTAGCTTGTGGCGTGGATAATAATAAAGAAGCGGCGGTGGCGTCCATTAAGGCGGGCGCAAAAGAATATATTCCGCTGCCGCCCGATGCCGAACTCATTGCTGCTGTGATGGAGGCCATTACTCAAGAAACACACACGGTGATTCATAAAGCCGAGAGTATGAAAGCACTTTTGCGCATGGCCGACCAAATTGCGCCATCGGATGCGAGTGTGTTAATTACGGGCGAATCGGGCACGGGTAAAGAAGTGATCGCACGCTATGTGCAAGCTAATAGCAAACGCAGCAGCAAACAGTTTATCTCTGTCAACTGCGCGGCCATTCCTGAAAATCTTTTAGAATCTGAATTATTTGGCCATGAAAAAGGCGCATTTACGGGTGCTGTCAGCCGCCGCGTAGGTAAGTTTGAAGAGGCCGATGGTGGCACGCTTTTGCTCGATGAAATTTCAGAGATGGATGCCCGCTTACAAGCTAAATTATTACGCGCAATTCAAGAGCGTGAGATTGATCGTGTAGGTGGCACAAAACCCGTCAAAGTGGATATTCGCATTTTGGCTACGTCTAATCGCAATCTACAAGAAGCGGTGCGCAAAGGGGTGTTTCGTGAAGATTTATTCTTTCGTTTAAATGTGATTAATTTAGAAATTCCAAGCTTACGCCAACGCATGGAAGATGTGCCTTTATTGGCTATGTTTTTTGTTGAAAAATATACCGCAGCGAATGGTTTGCCGGTACGTATTTTAAGCGAAGCGGCTTTGCAAAAAATGGCGCAATATCATTGGCCGGGCAACGTTCGCGAACTTGGAAAACACCATGCATCGTGCGGTGTTAATGGCCAGCGGAAATGAAATTGGGGCTGAAGCGATATTGCTTTCAACCAGTTTACGCCCCCCTGCCCCCACAGCCGAAACCTATGATGATGAGGAGGATGATGACATGACCGATGAAGAGCGTCGCAATAATGAACAAGTTGGCCGCACCGTTGCCAGCGTAGAAAAAGAACTGATTTTAGACACACTAGATTATTGTTTAGGTAACCGCACACATGCTGCTAATATTTTAGGCATATCGATTCGCACACTTCGTAATAAATTACGCCAATATGGTGAAGAGGGCTCATCGGTGCATGCTGCTCCAAACACGGGAAGCTGAAGGCTTGGAATAGATGGCAGATTCGCAACGGATGACGACCTTTAAGGGTCACGCTAAAACGGTTTCAGGCCGTAGCGATATTTTCTTTGCGATTGGTATTATTGGTATTTTGGTCGTACTTATGCTGCCTATACCGCCCCAAGCACTCGATTTATTATTGGGTGTTTCCATTACCCTTTCCGTGCTTATTTTAATGACCGTTTTATTCGTTGATAAACCGCTACATTTAAACTCCTTCCCAACTATTCTGCTTATTTCTACCATGTTGCGGCTATCGCTAAATATTGCCTCTACACGCTTAATTTTATCGCGCGGGCATGAAGGTGCGGATGCCGCCGGTGATGTGATTGAAGCCTTTGGCGGATTCGTAATGCAAGGCTCAGTCATCATCGGCGTGATTATTTTCGCGATTTTAACCATCATTAATTTCATCGTCATTACCAAAGGTTCGGGTCGTATTGCGGAAGTATCGGCGCGCTTTAGTTTGGATGCCATGCCCGGCAAACAAATGGCGATTGATGCCGATTTATCGGCAGGTTTAATTGACGAAGATTCAGCCAAACGACGCCGCAAAGATCTAGAAGATGAATCGACCTTTTTCGGTGCCATGGATGGTGCGAGTAAATTTGTGCGCGGCGATGCAATTGCTGGATTACTAATTACCTTTATTAATTTAATTGCGGGTATTTTAATTGGCGTTGCGCAAAATGATTTAGCCTTTGGTGAAGCGGTTAGCACCTATACAATTTTGACCATTGGTGATGGTTTAGTAAGCCAAATTCCTGCTTTAATTGTATCCACTGCGGCGGGTATGTTAGTAACTAAATCAGGTGTTGCTGGCTCAGCGGATAAAGCCGTTTTAGCACAGCTTGGTCGCTTCCCCTCTGCATTGGGGTTAACCAGTGCGTTACTCTTTTTACTCGCTTTAATGCCGGGCATTCCGTTTATTCCCTTCTTCGCTTTATCCTGCTTATTAGGTTACAGCGCGTGGTATATGTATAAACATCCGCAAGTGGATGAAGATGCGCTAGCACTAGCAAAAAAACAATCAAATGCAGGTGGCGGTGGGCCAATTGAATTAGGCGAAGATGGCAAACCTATGGCCGCGCCCGCGGAAGAAAATATGGCCGATAGCTTACGATTGATTCGCTTCGTTTAGAACTAGGTTATGGTTTATTACCGCTTATCAATTATTCTAAAGGGCACCGTTTAACCGAACAGATTAAAGCGTTACGTAAACAAATGGCGCGCGAAAGTGGATTTATTATTCCGCCGGTTCGTATTCAGGATAATATGCAATTGCCCGCTAATAGCTATGTTATCAAGGTAAAAGAAATTGAATGCGCGCGGGGCACTATTCGCCCTGATATGCTGTTGGTTATGGATCCCAATGGGGGCAAAATTAATTTGCCCGGTGAAGAAACAACGGAGCCTACTTTTGGTTTGCCTGCCATGTGGATTTCAGAAAGCCATCGTGAAGAAGCCTTATTTCGTAACTATACCGTGGTTGATCCGCCAACCGTTGTCACCACACATTTAACGGAAATGGTGAAGGATAATATGGCTGATTTATTATCCTATTCCGAAACGCAAAAGCTGCTAGATGATCTGCCCGCTGGTGAGCAGAAATTAATTGCAGATATTATACCTGCTGTAATTTCCGTAAGTGCCGTACAGCGTATTTTGCAAAATTTATTGGGTGAGCAAATATCGATTCGCGATTTGCCAACTATTATTGAATCGGTTGCTGAAGCAGGCCGAATTACCCAAAATGTAACGATGATTTCAGAACATGTGCGCACGCGTTTAGCACGCCAAATAAGCTATGCCTATACATCCGATGATGGATATATTCCTTTGCTCGCGTTATCTCCCGCATGGGAGCAGGAATTTACGGGCAGCCTTGTGGGCCAAGGCGAAGAGCGCACACTGAGTATGGCTCCGAGTAAGATTCAGGAATTTATTGGTTTAGTACGATCAAAATTTGATCAATTTGCAATGAATGGGCAAAATCCGGTGCTGCTTACCAGCCCTACCATCCGTCCGTATGTGCGATCCATTATTGAGCGTTTCCGTCCCATGACGATTGTCATGTCGCAAAATGAAATTCACCCTAAAGCCAGTATTAAGACGCTAGGACAATTATGAGATTACGCACTTTTCACGCATCCGATATGCAATCAGCGATGAAGCAAATTCGTGATGAATTAGGCGATTCGGCCGTCATTATTTCAACCACGCGCGATGACCGCAGCAAACGTGTTGCCGTGACCGCCGCGATTGACCAAGATGAAATTAAGATAGTGCAAGAAGCACCTGCGCAAAAAGCAGCCAATCAAGGATCGCCTGCGCCTGATGCGGCGCTGGTGCGCAACCATTCTATTTTAACGGCTTTGCAAAAAGTGATGGTGTTTCATTCTATTCCTGAAGAGATGCAAGAGGAATTAATTACCACCGCCAAAATGCTCGATTTTGAACCGCAAGGCGGTGACGAGGCGCTTGGTATTTTGCTAGCCAAAACACTTGAAGCGCATTTTAAGTTCTTGCCGTTGCCTGTGGCGCGTGCAGGATTCCGCCTTATGTTGGTGGGGCCAACGGGTGCGGGGAAAACCACCACGCTTGCAAAAATTGCGGCACAATTAACAATGGAAAAATTGCCGATAACGCCGATTAGTTTTGACACAAAACGGGCAGGTGGAATTGAACAATTTAGAGCCTTTACTGACATTTTAAATTTAAATTTAGAAGTGGCCGAAACGCCTGAGGATTTAAGCGAAATTTTAGCGGAACAACCGCCTGAACAGATTGTGTTAATCGACAGTTTTGGATGCAATCCCTATCAGGTACAGGATTTAAAAGAACTACGACCATTCTTAAACATGCCAAATGTGGAGCCGGTTTTAACCCTGCCCGCTGGCGGCGACGCGGCGGAAGCCGCCGACATTGGCAAAGCCTTTGGTGTAACCGGTGTTAAGCGATTATTGCTGACGCGCTGCGATATATCGCGCCGATTTGGCGGAGCATTAAGCGCGGCTTACACGGGCAATTATGCCTTTTGTAATTATAGCAGTTCTGATCGGGTGGTGGGTGAATACGGGCCGTTAGGCACCAAAACGCTAAGCCAACTATTAATGAGTTATCGCACATCGAATAAATAGAGTATTAGTGAAAAGAGAGTTTTATGGAAAAGACGAGAAAAAAGAAAAATATTATGGCCATTGCTTCGGGCAAAGGCGGCGTGGGCAAAACATGGTTGAGCATTACCCTCACGCATTTATTTGCACGTGCTGGCCGCCGCGCCTGCTTGCTAGATGGTGATGTGGGTTTAGCTAATATTGATGTGCAATTAGGCATCGCCCCGCCACAGGATTTGAGCGATATTTTCACCAAGGGCAAACATCTGCGCGATATTGCTTATCCGTATGAGCTGGGTGGTTTTGATATTATTCCCGGGCGGTCAGGCTCAGGTGATATGGCCAGCCTTGGCGATAATGCACTCGACACCCTCAACACACAGCTAAATGAAATTTCGGAAGATTATGATTTTGTGATTATGGATTTAGGCGCAGGCATTGAAAAAAATGTGCGCTATTTAGCTGATTTAGCCGATAGGGTGATTATTGTTTTAACCGATGAGCCTACCTCGCTCACCGATGCTTATGCGTTTATTAAACTTTGCCTACAGTCGAATCAATCGCCCGATATTCATGTGGTTGTTAACCAAGCATCAACGCAAAAAGAAGGCGAAAAAATCTTTGCTACCATCAGCAAAGCCTGCACCAGTTTTTTAAATTACGAACCTAAATTATTGGGGATTATTCGTAAAGATAATAAAGTGCGCGAAGCGATTCGCAGCCAATCACCTATGCTGAAAAAATCGCCTCAAAGCACAGCAGCAACTGATGCCGCGGCCATTGCGGTGAAATTAATGCAGACCCAGTCGCAACTGCAAAACGCATGAGGAGATAGCCTTTGCCTACGCTTTCCAGCACAACGATAGGTTCCGGATCGGCATTGCTCAAAGGCGTGGCCAGCAGCCCTAATGCGGGCAGTGCTACGCAAGTACCCGCTGGTATTTTAGCGCTCCCCGGCGGCACTGTGTTAAAAGGCGAAATTACCCAACTCGATGGGCGCGGCAATGCTGTGCTTTCCACTCCTAAAGGTAATGTAGCATTACAAACCGATATTCCCATAAAACTAGGCAGCGAATTAGCTTTGCGTTTAACTACTTCAAATGATGGGGTGCGGGCGCGTATTTTATCAGTTAATGGCCAAAGCCCGCAAGAATATACCGAACATGCCACCAACGCACGCGGCAAGGATATTCACGTAAATGATATTGTGCAAACCGGTAAAAATAGCTCTGTCCCCGTGCAAGCACGTGCGGCATTGCCGCTCACGGGTAATGCTGCCGCGCCTGCCGTGCTATCGAATCCGTTGCCACCAGACGCTTTTACACTTAAGAGCACGTTGCTAACGCGATCAGCTGATTTGCCGCAAATTTTGCAGCAACTACCCCCTTCGGTTTCCATCCCTTCTGCGCGTATAGAAGCGGGCGCTACCTTTATATTGAAATTAGATCCGCAGTCGATTCAGTTGCCCAATAGCAGTGCTACGGCAAATTCTGCATCTGTGCCGAATGCAAATATAACTACCCCGTTATCCAATGCTGCACCAGCACCTCAAGCACCTAATATAGCTGCTGCACCATCCAGCACGGCACTTCCTGCAGCTGCCGCTGCAACACTTAATGCAACACCTTCGCCAGCTGTGAATGTGAATACCACCCCAATATCAATAACCCCCTCAATATCATTGTCACCATCAACAATAGCGGCACCGAATGCTGCACCCCCTAGCGCGCCTTTAGTCAGTAGCGCATCGCCTACCTTAGCGAATATGACCCCCACCACAACGGCCGCTATGGTTGCAAATGCAACGGCCACGCCCGCCACCGCCGCTATTGCTCAACCTACTGCAACTGCAAATGCTTCAACCTCAACCGGTGTAATCACAACGCCGATTCCACCCATAGCAAATACTGCACTTCCATCTGCTACTACGCCCGCGGTAAATACCCCAACACCCGCCACTTTCGATGCTGCGGTAGTACAAGCAATACGTACTGCACCCACTCCAACATCACTGAGCACACTACCCACATCAATTCTTAATACAGCCACACCTAGCAGCGCGACGACAACATCAGTAAATTCTGCAGCGTCAAGCGCCGCTGCAATTTCTAATGTAACAACACAAACGGCTACCAGCACGGGCGCAACGCTTGCCGCAGCAAGTTCTGCAAGTACTCCTGCATCTGCAAGCGCCGCAACATCTCAAACGCAACCTATGGCAAGTCCTTTAAGTGGCGCTACAACATCAACTCCACAAGTGACGTCACAACCTAATGCTACAGTCAATTCGAATGCGCCAATACCCCCTGCACCATTTAGTGCAAATGCCGCGCTAGCAAACGGACAGATTGCAGCGGTGGTGATTGGACATGAGCCTTCAGGTGAAACAGTTATTAAGACCGTTATGGGTACATTAAAGGTTGATTTGCCGGGTGCTGCACGCTCAACTAACTTCCCCATAGGTACGCAGTTTTCACTGACCTTATCGTCTATTTTGCCACCGCCCAATATGGCCAATAACTTTGGACAAATTGCACAAGCCTTACCCGCCAGCATTTCAGAACTTTCGATGAATTGGCGCAGTTTGCAAGAAGCGGTGCAAATTATTGCACAAGCGCAACCTGCGCTCGCTGCGCAAATTCTAGATACGGTTATTCCTAAACCCGGGGCAAAAATGGCTAGCACCATGCTGTTCTTTTTTGCAGCGATGCGCGGTAATGATATCAAACAATGGCTAGGCGAAGATGCGGTTAAATTGCTTGAGCAAAACCAGCGTGGCGATTTGGTGCGCAAACTATCATCTGAAATTTCAACCATACGCCAGTTTTTCACCGATTCGCCAAGCCCCAATTGGCAGGCCGCATTTGTGCCCGTTTTTGATGGCGAGAAATGGCAGCAAGCAGGCTTCTTTTTAAAGAAAGAATCCGCAAACACCGCTGATGGCGAAGCGGGCGGAACCCGCTTTATTATGGAAGTGAGTTTGAGCAATTTAGGCCCCATGCAGTTTGATGGACTCATTCGCAAACGCGCTGATTTAACCAGTTTTGATTTGATCATCCGCTCTCAAAACGCGCTAAACGAATTTGACCGACAAAATATTCGCGATATTTATGCCGGCTCAGCAGAGTTAACGGGTTTAAAAGGTGGCATTAGTTTTCAGGTAGCCACACCGTTTCCCGTGCTGCCCATGCAGCAGATATTATCAGATGCACCGGATGTAATGGCCTAAAGTTTAGGAAACATTATTTTCTACGTATGGGTGCAATATCGCACTCCATAAGCATTTGGTTGATAATGATATCGCCCCATTTAATTTCATCAGGTGGGTGCGCTTGGATTAATTTTTTTTCGTGTAGCTGCCTTTTAAGCTCAAAATAGCCCTCGCTATGTACGCTATAATCTTCCGTAAAATCGGGTTTGTCGTAAGGTATATCTAGCATATCACATACATATTCTAATGCGTTTCGATCATCGAGTGAGATGGGCTTTTCATTACCATAGCCTATAAACACTTCATGTTGGTTGAAGGGTTCAAACGTCATCAGCGCGACACGCTCTAGTGCTTTAAAAAACTTTAATTCACTCACAACCACATTTCCTTTCATCAAAATTATAACGGCAAATAATGACGAAATGATGAAGATTATGCCTACATACGTTCCGGATCTAATTTTTCACGGCTTTGATAAAGGGCATTCCAACTTTCATAATCTTGATTGGATAGGTAATTATCATCATTATAAAGATCATAAAACTCACTGACGAATGCAAAGTTTATGCGCAACGTATTAATATCAGACCATCCCAAACTAGCGGTTTCAGCTGATAAAGCATTCACATCTGAATAGAAATTGTTAAGGGCTTCACGGTCACCTTTATATTTTTGAGCTCTAAGATTCTGCTCAATTTCGTTATAGCTTTTGGTCGCTTCATTGAACGAAAATGATATTCCGTATAAAAGTGCACCGGTGAATAAAATTGCGAAAAAAGAAGCAATCATTGAAATGATGCGCCATTTTCTATCAGTATCGAAGAACACGCCATACACAAGGCTAGGTATTAGCCAAAAAAACAGCATGATCAATAGCCAGAAAATTTTGCCGCTTACGTTTGGCGTTATGGCTACCCGAATAATCATAATGATGGGATAAATAAAAATAATGACGAAAAAAAGTAGCGCTATTAATATAGCGATTAGTCCAAATACAACTTCCATAATAATTCTACTTTCTTCGTATAGTTCCGTAGGGATTTGTTGGCCTATGCTTTTACCTAAGTTGCCCTAGCTTGTGCAATGGTTAATATTGCATTATGGAAATCGTCAATTAAAAATCTGGCCCATGCTGCTGTATAAAAGTTAAACCGGGTAGTGCTGCGATATGTTGTGAACAGACTTACTTCAGTTGTATTTTCGCCAAGTGGCTTTAAATGGTATCCACCTGTCTGTATGTCTAAATATTTTCCGCCTATTTCAAGATAATCATCCACAGTTCCTTTTGGAAAAGATTTTGAATAGAATTTCCATTTATATTCCATGAAACGATTAGGCTCCCATCGCGTAATAATTTCATCAAAAGTTACATCATTTTGCCAATTGACTATGCGCACACCGCCAACTTTTTCAGCATCTAACTTAGCACTGACTGGTTTAGGAATTTGCATTATATTATGCGCAAAACTCCAAGGCACTTCTGTTTCATGAATAGATTGCATTGAAATAATTTCGCTCCAAATAACATCAGCTGGTGCGGCAATAATTTTCACTGATTCAACCGTACGAATATCATCTCTAGCTTCTAAAAAATTAGTTTCTATAGGCAAAATCAAAAATGGTAAGATTCCAATACTCAAAAATGGTGGCTTTTTAACATAGTATTTACGAATTAAGCAACCTATTGCGCAACCAATAAAAATTGCCGCTAAATAGATAGGTAAAGCCAATACAATACATACAAATGATTCGACGCCAAAAATTACGCCTAAAACAAAACAAATTGCAAGAAATTGAATTAGTGCGATAATAAGAGAATTTAGATATAATTCTAAGAAACTTAGATATGGTTTTTTATCCAATAAAACAGTTAATAATCCGGCTAAAAAGGGTGTTAGATTCAGAAATGTAATCGACATTGTTTCGGGCTGCTGCAGTATAAATCTAACGATGCCGTAAACTGCTAGCACATAAATAACTGGCAGAAAAAACATCTTTAATTGGTCTTTTTGTACTAGCATTAACTAATTCCGCAGGGGTTTGTTATTTTCGAGCATATATTCAATGCGGTCTAGTGTGGGGGTTAGGCGTACTAACTGCATGAAATGTTCATGTTCTAAATCGAGAATATCTTGTTCGGTTAGCTCGCGCGTGGAATCAAAATCGCCGCCGGTAAGCACCTGCGCTAAATGGCCGACTACGGTTTGATCATGCGGAGTCACTTTGCCCATCGCAGCCATGCCTTTCACTGCCATATCAAGTGCGATGCGCCCTGATTTGCCTGCGAGTTTAATGGTTTTGGCTTCGGGTGGCGTGTAACCTTCCGCCAATTCGAGGGCTAGGTTTTTAGCATCTTGCAGCAATCTATCGCGGTTCATGCTGATGCGTGATTTGGAGTTCAAAATATTTAAATCTTTTGCTAACTCGGCTGATTCAGAAACTTTAGCAAGCGCAATGGTTTCAAAGGCAGTTTTGGTGGCTGGCATGGCACCGCCAAAGAAGCCTTTTTTCTCGCCGTAGAATGAGCGGAAAAGCATTTCTTTACAGCCGCCCCAACCGGGGATGATGCCAACGCCAACTTCGACCAATCCACTATAGGTTTCGATGTGGGCTTGCACGGCATCGCAATGCAGCAAAGTTTCACACCCGCCGCCAAAGGCAAAGCCGTGTGCCGCACCAACTACGGGGAATGGTGCATGTTTTAACCCCATCACCGCACGCTGGCCTTGGCGCACCACGTCCGATAGCAAACTCCAGCTTGCGGTATTAGCAGCGAATAAGAAAAAGCCAAGATTTGCACCAACGGAGAAATTTGTGCTTTCGCCACCGCCAATAACGAGGCCTTTAAAGCCGCCCTTAACAACATCAACCGATTGCTCCATAAGAGTGAGAATATCGGGATCCATTGAGTTCATTTTGCTGGTAAATTCGAGCTGTAAAATGCCATCGCCGATATCCCATAAGCGTGCTGAGCCGTTTTTCTTCACCGGATTTTTGCCGCGTGTGGCATCGGATAACAGTAATATACCTGCAGGCTTTTCTAGCGCATGATAGTTTCCATCAAGCCCAAGGGTGGTGTCACCTTCATAAAGTTTGCGGCCATCAGCGGCTTGAATAATGGCGGGAATTTCGTGGCCATTTTCGCTGCACCATTTGGCAAACCATGCGGTGCCTAATTGCTCAATCAGTTGGAAGGGGCCGAACTTCCAGTTATAGCCCCAGCGCATGGCGCGGTCGATTGCGGGGATGTCGTTGGCAATCTCGCCTAATAATGTGGCTGAATAATGCAGCATGGGCAGCAGCACCGCACGCGCATATTGCCCGCCTTCATCATCATGCTCAATTAAATGCACAAGGCCTTTGCGGGCAGCATCGACTGAGGCTAGCGTGGGCTTAACCTCTTTTTGATAGGCACCCGTTGCCAGTTGCACGGCCTCTTTCACGCGACCACCGCCTTCGGTATTTAGACGATAAAACCCGCCTTTGCCTTTGCGGCCAGTATAGCCATCGGCAATCATATTTTTGACCAATTCAGGCTCGGCATAATTGACTACGAAGGGATCCGATGCGGGCAGCGCATCTTTAAGTTCTTTGGCGATAAGCGGCATTAAATCGATACCAATTAAATCGAATAATCCGAATACGCCTGTTTTAGGAATGCCTACTGGACGACCCATCACCGCATCGGCCACTTCAACCGAAACATTTAGCTCAATGGCTTTAAGCAACCCTAAAGTTAGCCAATAGACGCCAATGCGGTTGGCGATGAAGCCGGGCGTATCGTTGCAGAACACATAGCCTTTGCCCAAATGAATATGGGCAAATTGCTTGATGCGTTTAACTGCATTCGCATCCGTATGCTCGCCTATTACAATTTCCAGCAGGCTCATATAGCGCACAGGGTTGAAAAAGTGGGTAATCATAAAATGCTGTTTGAATGCATCATCCATTGGCTCCACCAATGAATGCAGCGGAATGGTAGAGGTGTTGGACGATACCACCGCATCGGCGCGGCGATAAGGCGCAATTTTTTGATAGACGCTGTGTTTGATGTCAAGGCGCTCTAGCACGACTTCAATAATCCAATCGCAATCACGGAGTTTTTCTAAATCATCATCAAGGTTACCAGCGGTGATGTTTTTGATTTTATCGGGGTGGGTGATGAGTGCAGGCTTGGCTTTTTTCAGCTTCTCAATCGCGCCTTCAGCTAGCGAGTTGCGGCCACCGCTTTTGGGCACAATATCGAGTAGCAATACTTCTACGCCCGCGCTTGCCAAATGCGCGGCAATGCCGCTTCCCATTACGCCTGACCCTAAAACTGCTGCTTTTTTAATTTCTGTCATCATCTGCCCCATTCATATTTTGCTGTAGTTTAATCTAAAGACAGTTAAGAAAGAATGAAACGAATAACTGAAATTTGCGAAAATTTAGGCATAAAAAAAGACCCCGTGGGAGGGGTCTTTGGTTTTGTGTATCACCACGCAGCCTCAGCTACGGAGTAATAGGACGACCAGTGTGTCCGAACCAAATTTTTGGTCGGACAAAGTGGGCTCTAGCTCGAAAGCATAGAGCTGTGTGACAAATGTGTAGGTAACTTGGTTACCGCTACATTCATCAATTATTGAGACTGGAAATGGACGATATCCAAACCCAGTCTCGTCACCTTGCAAAAGTGCTTCCGTATTGTAGCTTCTTCTGCAGTCCACTGGCGCTTGCTGGAAGATGAGACGTCGCAACGTTTTTCCTTCGGTTTCGGTATAGAAGTTGAGGGATCCGCGAAGCGTGTCTCCATCATTTCGAAAATCTTCCATTGTTGGGAAGATTTTCGCATTGCTTTGTCGGTTGGCGCAGCTTGACGCGTAAAGCGTTTTGCTGGCATCCGAGAAAACACTAATGTCTTGCTCATCGCAAGTGATGGCTTGCGTCATGTCCTGTTTTTCGCAAGCGGTTAGACTGGCGAGGGTGAGGAGACCCATGAAGAATGTGAACTTCATCATGTTGATGGTTTTTGAAAAAAGGCGCTGCCTCTTTTATAGTTACACTTCGTCCAATCGCGTTAGCGAATCCCACGGAAAAGTATAAAAAGTAAAGAGGCAGCGCCTAAATTCATTAAAAAGAAAAGTTATCCTTTTTACTATGCCTTAAAACAATGTCAGTTTGATGACAGTTTCTCTTCTTTTTTGACGATAGCGCAGAATAAAAACCTGATTTGCTTTATTAAAAATAAGAATTTATGCAGCAGATGCTAATCCTGCAAGAACATGATTTAAATATAAAGATAATGTTTGAATGTATCATCCATTGGCTCCACCTACGAGTGCAGCGGAATGGCGGAGGTGTTGGACGATACCACCGCACCGGCGCGGAGTTTTTCTAAATCATCATCCAAATTGCCGGCGGTGATATGTTTAATTTTATCCGGATGGGTGATGAGCGCAGGCTTGGCTTTTTTCAGCTTCTCAATCGCGCCTTCAGCTAGCGAGTTGCGGCCACCGCTTTTGGGCACAATATCGAATAGCAACACTTCAACGCCCGCGCTTGCCAAATGGGCGGCAATGCCGCTGCCCATTACGCCAGACCCTAAAACCGCTGCTTTTTTAATTTCTTTGCTTGATCACGGTGTAAGGAAATTAATAAATTATGAAAGAACCAACGAAAATTAATCCAAATTTTAGGCATAAAAAAACCTCCGTGGGAGGAGGTTTTTTTGAAAAGTTCCACGCGACCTCAGTCGCGTGGAAGAAAAACTATGTGCAACGTGTCCGCTTGCCCGCGCAAGCGCTGGTCCGGCGGCAGGAATTGGTTGTAAATTTTCCAATACTCACCCCGAGAGGTGAATATTTCAACCAATTCGCTTCCGGAGCATTGGTCAATAAATTTGACCAGCTGCTCAAATATTGGCAGTCCGCTGCCAATATTTTCATCCCCAAGGAGGATGAAATGGGTGCTGTAAACAGTATCGCAACTGTTTGGCGCTTGCGCCAAACTGAGCCCTCGGAACTTGCGTCCGACAAACTCAATTTGGTTGGCTTTGAAGAAACCACGAAGGGTGTCTCCATTTGCACGATACTCAGCGCCTGTGGCGAAGATACGGACATTCGATTCGCGGTTTGGGCAGGATACACCTGATAACCGCGAGGTATCATTTGCTTGCCAGTCGAGGTTGACTGGGTTGCAAGTGATGGCTTGCGTCATGTCCTGTTTTTCGCAAGCGGTTAGGCTGGCGAGGGTGAGGAGACCCATGAAGAATGTGAACTTCATCATGTTGATGGTTTTTGAAAAAAGGCGCTGCCTCTTTTATAGTTACACTTCGTCCAATCGCGTTAGCGAATCCCACGGAAAAGTATAAAAAGTAAAGAGGCAGCGCCTAAATTCATTAAAAAGAAAAGTTATCCTTTTTACTATGCCTTAAAACAATGTCAGTTTGATGACAGTTTCTCTTCTTTTTCGGCAATCGCATCGCCGGCGGCGATGGCGCATAGATTG
The DNA here is from genome assembly GCA_963837025.1 of uncultured Alphaproteobacteria bacterium. GTDB lineage: Bacteria > Pseudomonadota > Alphaproteobacteria > Rickettsiales > JALZUV01 > JALZUV01. The sequence goes on along the minus strand of CAWILT010000002.1, from coordinate 393,175 downwards.
ACGATATGATTCACGTTGCTGCTCATTTGTGCGATTTGCACGGGCTTATTGAGGCCAACCAGCATGGGGCCAATCATGGTGCCACGGCCTAATTGCTGCAACATTTTGGAGCTAATATGCGCGCTATGTAAGCCTGGCATGATTAAAATGTTAGCCGGTGCCGTTAAGCGGCTGAAAGGGTAAAGCTCGCGCATATTACTGTCCAGCGCGGCTTCAGCGGTTAATTCACCCTCATACTCAAAATCAATATCATCGCGCGAATCCATAATGCGCACGGCATCGCGGATATGCTCGGCACGTTCCGACATCGGATTGCCAAAGTTTGAAAATGCAAGGAAAGCCACACGCGGCTGATGCCCCATTTGTTTCACCTTGCGCGCGGCTGCAATGGCGATGTCGGTCATCTCCTGTGCGTCGGGCAGTTCATTGACGACCGTATCGGCGATGAACACGGTGCGATCATGCGTTAACATCATTGACATGCCGAATAAAATTTCGCCTTGCTTGGTATCAATTACATTGCGTACTTGGCGTAGGCTGACGGTAGCATTGCGAATGCGGCCCGTAATCATCGCATCGCCATGGCCAAGCGCCAACATGGATGAGGCAAAGGTATTACGATCATTTTTAACCAATCGAATCACATCGCGCTTTAAAAAACCACGACGTTGGAGTTTGTTATAAACATAATCAATATAGGCATTGTTGTGCTTGCTAATAGCGGCATTGGCCACTTCAAGCCCTTCGCGGTTTGTAATACCAAGGCGGTTGAAGGCGGCCTCCATTTTATCGGATCGACCAACCAGCACGCAGGTGCCAAAGCCACTATCGCGCCATTGGATGGCGGCGCGAATAATATTTTCATCTTCACCTTCAGCAAAAATAATGCGTTGAGGGCTTTCTTTTACTTTATCAAATAAACGGTTAAGGCTGTTGGCAGTTTTATCGCGGCGGCCTGCCAATAAATGCGCATAAGCTTCCATATCTTTAATAGGACGACGCGCAACGCCTGTTTCCATCGCGGCTTTGGCCACAGCAACCGGAATGCGGGTGATAAGCCGCGGGTCAAACGGCGTGGGAATGATATAGTTTTTGCCAAATTCGAGCTTTTTGCCTTTATAGGCTGAAAGCACTTCAGGTGGCACTTCTTCACGCGCCAGTTGCGCGAGCGCATGGGCGGCGGCAATTTTCATTTCTTCATTAATTTCGCGGGCATTTACATCAAGTGCGCCACGGAAAATATACGGAAAGCCCATCACATTATTAACTTGATTGGGATAATCCGAACGGCCTGTACCAACAATCGCATCCGATCGTGCCTCGGCCACATCTTCTGGCCAAATTTCGGGCACGGGGTTAGCCATTGCAAAAATAACGGGGTTAGGCGCCATGGCTTTCACCATTTCTTGCGTCACTACGCCGGGTGCTGATAGCCCTAGAAATACATTGGCGTCAGTCATGGCATCATGCAAGCTGCGCTTATCGGTTTTGATAGCATGCGCCGATTTCCATTGGTTCATATCGCCGGTGGTGCGACCTTCATAAACCACGCCTTCACGGTCGCATAAAATAACTTGCTGATGCGGCACGCCCATGCGCTTAATAAGCTCTAAACACGCAATGCCAGCCGAGCCTGCACCGTTGACGACCACGGTTAAATCTTTTAGCTGCATGCCCGCCACTTCGGCTGCATTGATTAAACCTGCCGCACAGATGATAGCGGTGCCATGTTGATCATCATGGAACACGGGGATATCCATAATTTCTTTGAGCTTTTGCTCAATAATGAAACATTCAGGTGCGGCGATATCTTCTAAATTAATGCCGCCCCAGCTTGGGCCTAAATATTTTACGCAATTGATAAATTCATCCACATCGGCGGTATCCACTTCAATATCAACCGAGTCAATATCAGCAAAGCGTTTGAATAAAACGGCCTTGCCTTCCATCACGGGTTTTGATGCTAGCGCGCCTAAATTTCCTAGGCCTAATACCGCAGTACCATTAGAGATTACCGCAACCATGTTGCCTTTGGAAGTGTATTTATAGGCTAAATCAGGATCAGCCGCGATGGCTTTGCAGGGCGCAGCGACACCAGGCGAGTAAGCCAGCGATAAATCGCGCTGGGTCATTAGCGGTTTGGTGGGCGTAATTTCAATTTTGCCGGGCTGGCCTTCACAGTGAAACGCTAATGCTTCTTCTTCAATGTTTTTATCTTTATTGTCGCTCATGGTTTCTATAGTTTCTGTATCAAATTAATGTGAAGATGTTTTGAACCGTATGGCCGCCGCACCGAAAGCAACCCTAGATAGGATGGAATTGCCCCAAAAAGCAAGTAAATCTATTGTTGCAACGCAACATGAGCGCGAGGCAAAATTGGCCTATGATGTCTCAATTGCTACGCCCGCCATGCAACAATATTTTCGCCTCAAATTTGCCCACCCCGATTGCTTATTATTTTATCGCATGGGCGATTTTTATGAGTTGTTTTTTGATGATGCTGTTATAGCTTCTAAAATTCTGGATATTGCACTGACCAAACGTGGCAAACATGGTGATGATGAAGTGGCCATGTGTGGTGTGCCAGCACATAGCCATGAAGGCTATTTGGAAAAGCTCATTGCATCCGGTGTAAAAGTTGCCATTTGCGAACAAATGGAAGACCCTAAACAGGCCAAAGCTAAGCGCGGCTATAAAGCCATTGTTGACCGCCAAGTGGTGCGCGTGGTAACACCGGGAACCATTACCGAAGATAGTTTATTATCCGCGCGCCAATCGCATTATTTAGCAGCGTTAGCCATTAGTGGTAATGAACGCACCCTAGGCTGGGTAGATTTAACCAGCGGATCATTCGCATTACAACATTTAGAGCCTCATATAAAAATTGATGAAGCACTGGCCTGTATTGCACCTAAAGAGCTCTTAATCGATCAGCGTTATGAAGCTGAATTTTTACCTTCAGATTTTGCATCTTCTTTAAGCTTTCAGCCAGAACATGCATTTGATGTGGAGCGTGGAAAACAACGTTTGATGGAGCGCTTTCAGCTTGGCGCATTAGATAGTTTAGGTGCTTTATCACCAACCGATTTTTCTGCCGCAGGGGCGTTATTACATTATATTGAACTTACGCAAAAAGGGGTGCAGCCGCGGTTAGAAAAACCTACGTTAATTCAACATCAGGAATGGATGGCAATTGACGCTGCAACTCGTCGAAATTTAGAATTAACGCAATCACTTTCCGGCGGCAAAAAAGGCAGTTTATTGCACGCAATTGATTGCACTATTACCGCAGGTGGTGGACGGCTCTTAGCGCAGCGTGTTGCCATGCCCTTAACCGATGAAGCCGCAATTTTAAAACGCTTAAATGCGGTTGATTTTTTTGTACAATCGCGTGATTTAGCAAACCAAATTAGCGATATATTAAAACTGACACCCGACTTAGAACGGGCCGTATCACGCATTTGTTTAGGGCGTGGCGGCCCTCGCGATTTGCGCATGGTGTTGGATAGTTTAAATGCCATTATTTTGTTACGTGATTTATTAACCTCAAGCACCTTGAGTAGAGACCCTTTAATTATAAATTGGCTGGTTGGTTTACAAAGCCATAATAACGTGCGAACGGAATGTGAAAACGCATTGAAAAAAGACGTTCCCATGATGGCGCGTGATGGTAATTTTATTGCAAAAGGATACCATGCAGCACTGGATGAATTTCGCATGATGCGCGATGAATCAAAACGGTTAATGGCCGCATTGCAGCAGCGCTATATTTCGGAAACCGGAATATCCAACCTCAAAATAAAATTTAATAATGTATTGGGATATTTTGTTGAAATTACGCCAGCGAGTGAAGCAAAAATGACGGATGAATTTATTCATCGCCAGAGCATGAAAAATGCGTTGCGTTATAGCAATAAAGAACTCGCCGAATTAGAACATCAATTATCACAAGCAGCAGATAAAGCCTTAAAGATTGAGCTACAAATTTTTGAAAAATTAACCCTGCAGGTGGTTGAAAATGCCAATACATTAGCAATTGCTGCGCGGGCATTATCGGCACTTGATGTGGCCACTGCTTTGGCTTCATTGGCTGTTAACCAACATTACTGCAAACCAACCTTAACGCATGGATCTGAATTTTGCATTACACAAGGTCGACACCCTGTTGTAGAACAATTTTTGAGCAAGCAGTCTCAGAGCTTTATTGGTAATGATTGCGGGCTTGAAGAAGCTGAAAAATTGTGGCTGTTAACCGGCCCCAATATGGCAGGTAAATCGACCTTTTTACGGCAAAATGCATTGATTGCATTAATGGCACAAATGGGCAGTTTTGTGCCTGCGCAGTCGGCAACCATCGGCATTATTGACCGATTATTTTCACGCGTAGGCGCAGCCGATGATTTAGCGCGAGGGCAATCCACTTTTATGGTTGAAATGGTGGAGACGGCAACAATTTTGAACCAAGCCACGCCTAAATCATTAGTGATATTAGATGAAATTGGCCGCGGCACAGCCACTTATGATGGGCTATCGCTCGCATGGGCGATTGTAGAACATTTGCATGATAAAACCCAGTGTCGTGGGTTATTTGCTACGCATTATCATGAGCTTACGCAATTACCCAATACCCTGCCCCGCGTTGAGAATTATTTTATGAAAGTGCGCGAATGGAAAGGAAATGTCGTATTTTTGCATGAAGTGGCTAAAGGCGCAGGTGGACGATCTTACGGCATCCATGTTGCTAAATTAGCCGGATTGCCTGATACCGTAATTGCTCGGGCTGAGGGCTTATTGCAACAGTTTGAAAAAGAAAAGCAATCTCTAATCAATCCGCTTCCATTATTTGAAGCTTCCTACGCCCCTCGTTCAACAAAAAATCACATCAGTGAGATTGATGCAGAAATTGATGCGCTACAACCCGATGAAATGTCGCCCAAAGAGGCGCTACAAGCGCTATACAAGCTTAAAGATTTGCGAAAATGAGCTAAACTTAATCGGTTAGATGTTTAACCTTTGGTTTCATTGCATTTGGGTTTAATCGTTTCAAAATGAGGTGAGCCGACTGTCAATACTATTGTAAGAATGGCGCGCAACGGTTACCATGTGGAAATATGAATAATCAGTTTGGCAACTTTAATCTACCTGAGGATATGCAACGCGAACAAAACGCGAGTGATGAGCCATCAGCACCTAAGAGTCCTCCAAACACGCCGAATCAAGATGCGCAATCAATGCCGCGGACGATTCCCCCTTCGCGGCCAAATGTTGATGCGGGCTCTGATACGCCACTGTCGTCTGCACCAACTCCGCTAAATGCTACAAATTTTGCTCCCGCTTCAACGCCTACAACTGCTTCATCGGCAGATAATGTTTCACCCCAAAATAGCGGATCGGAATCGGCGGCTGATTTTTCTGCGCCAATGGCTTCCACTAGCGAGCCCCAACCTCGCTCAAAGAAACCCGTTAGAATTGGTGAAAAACTTATTACGCTGGGCTTAATTTCTGCCGATCAGCTAGATGTTGCTTTACAAGAGCAAAAAACGAAGAAAACCCTATTGGGAACCATATTGGTTGATATGGGTTTTATCTCAGAAAATGCGTTAGGTGAGATTTTAGCCGAATCGGCGGGGTCTAAAACTTTTGATGCTAAAGGCACTATGTTAGATGCTGAAGTGGTGAAAAAAGTGCCTAAAGAAGTCGCTATTCGTCACAAAGTTCTGGCGGTTAGTTTTGAAGATAATGTGCTGACGATTGCCACATCTGATATTTTTAACGTTTTGGCGGTTGACCAAGTACGGCGCTATTTTAATAAGCGCGTGCAGGTTGAAACGGTGTATTGTTCTGAGGCCGCGATTTTAGAACTTGTCGATCAGTATTACGATTACGAATTATCCATTATTGGTATTTTAAAAGAAATTGAAACTGGCGAAATTGAAGCATCGAAGCTGAACGGTACGCAAGAAGGATATATTAATCCAACGGTGCGTTTGGTTGACGCGATTTTAGTGGATTCCATCAAAGTAGGCGCTTCGGATATTCACTTTGAACCGGAAGGGCAATTCTTGCGTTTGCGTTATCGTATAGATGGGGATTTAGTACAAATCCGTAGTTTCCACCGTAGTTATTGGCCTGCCATTGCCGTGCGTATTAAAATTATGTCGGGCATGAATATTGCCGAAACGCGTATGCCTCAAGATGGACGCATTTCATTTCAAGTCATGGGGCGCGAGGTTGATTTTCGTGTTGCTACCCAACCAACTGTACATGGCGAAAATATCGTAATGCGTTTACTCGATAAAACAAAATCGCTGGTGCCTCTAGGCGATTTAGGATTTGCTGACCATAATACAAATTTGCTTAAAAAATTGCTGAAAAGGCCTGAAGGAATTATTATTGTAACGGGCCCTACGGGCTCAGGTAAAACGACAACACTTTATTCGATATTGAGTTACATTAATTCGATTGATGTCAATATTATGACACTGGAAGATCCGGTGGAATATCAATTGCCACTCATTCGCCAAACCAACGTGCGGGAAGGCACGGTTGATTTTAATAATGGCATTAAATCGCTTATGCGCCAAGATCCCGATATTATCTTTATTGGTGAGGTGCGTGATGAAGATACCGCTATGATGGCAGTACGTGCGGCATTGACGGGTCATCAGGTATTTACCACCTTACACACCAATGATGCACTTGGTGCTGTACCGCGACTGGGTGATATTGGAGTGCCCGCGCATTTATTAGCCGGTTCGCTCATTTGCTCAATTGCGCAGCGCTTAGCGCGAAAATTATGCAATGCCTGCAAGCAGCCACGATTAGCAAACGCAGAAGAGTCGCGGATTTTAGGGTTTTTGCCTGATAAGCCACCCACCATTCATGACCCAGTGGGCTGCTCCGTCTGTCGCAACACAGGGCATAAAGGGCGAACCGCGATTATTGAAATTTTGCGTATTGATGAAGGCTTGAATGAACTTATTGCCACCCATGCTACGCGTAATACGATGTTAAATTATGCTTTAAATAATGGATTTATTACCATGGTTGAAGATGGTATTGATAAAATATTGCAAGGCGAAATTGATTTAAAGCAACTTATTGCAACCCTCGACTTAACAGATAGAATGTAACGCTATGGCAGTATTTAATTACATTGCAATGAATGAGGCAGGCAAAAAAGTTAAGGGCGAGATGACCGCCGAAAATGAGATTGACCTTGAAGCGCGATTAAAAGACCTTCAACTGGATTTAATTAAAGCAAATACAGCCAAACAGAAAAAAACAGGTTTTTTTAATAAAGTCACTGCAAATGATTTAATTATTTTATGTTTACATATGGAGCAATTAAGTCGCGCAGGCGTGCCGCTTTTAGAAGCGATTGCCGATGTGCGCGATTCCACCGACTCACCACGTTTACGTGATATTATGGCGAGTGTTTTTGAGGAAGTAAAAACCGGCTCGCAATTTTCATCCGCCCTAGCACAACACCCCAGAGACTTTGATGAAGTATTTATTGGGCTCATTAAAACCGGTGAAAAAACCGGCGACATGACTGAAATTTATATTCACTTGGCTAATCATTATAAATGGACGCATGAGATTAAACGCAAAATTAAAAAAGCACGAACCTATCCGATGTTTTTGTTGATTGTTATGACAGGCGTTATTTCTATTTTGATGATTTTTGTAGTGCCTAAATTACTCGATTTTATAACAACGCAAGGCTTTGCTATTCCCATTCATACACGAGCACTTATTGCCACATCCGGTGCTTTTACCAATTATTGGTATATAATTTTTGGTATACCGATTATAGCTCTCATCATTTTTAAAATAACTTACCGTACATCCGCTAGTTTTGCCTATAAAATGGATGTAATAGCGTTAAAGCTACCCTTCTTCGGCGTTGTAATTCGTAAAATTAATATGGCGCGTTTCACGCATTTTTTCGGTGTAATGTTTCGCAGTGGTGTTGATATTTTGGAATCGCTCGAATCGGCTAAAAGTGTGGTCAATAATTTGAAGTTAAAAGACAGTATTAGCCAAGTACGCCACAGTGTATCATCGGGAAGTTCCGTTACGGAATCGCTTCAGCGCTCAGGCGAGTTTCCAACGATGGTAGTGCGCATGTTCCGCGTTGGTGAAAATAGCGGTAACATGAATGATGCTCTTGAAAATGTTAACTTTTTTTATAACCGCGAGGTGAATGATGCGGTTGATGGTATGGTGGGTATGATTCAACCCGCATTGACTATTTTGATGGGTATTTTAATTTTCTGGGTGATTTCTGCCGTATTTGGCCCACTTTATGATGCGTTTAGCCAAATGCCAATATAAGATAGTGACATGATACGACGAATAAGAGTTGGGTAAAGTGGGAAAAAGAAATTCAGCATTCATATTTTTTATTGGCGATGAAGGGGTTATTGTATCTTATATCGTAGGTAAAAAAGTTGAAAAGAAGTTACTATTCAATTCTGCTGACACGAATGCGCAAGAGGTAATTACTAATCTTGTTAAAGCCGATATTAAAGCTCCCATAAGTATTTTACTAGACGGTATTGACCAATCTTATCAAACACAGAGTTTTCCACCCGTTGCGAAAATGAGTGTTCAAAAGTTGGTAAATGATCGCATTAAGCGTGACTTTTCGCCTGGTGATATCACCGAGTCACTCACATTAGGTAAAGAAAAAACCGGACGCCAAGATTGGAAGTTTTTACTAATATCGGTTGTGCCCACGCCTGAGTTGATGCAATGGCTCGACTTTATAAATAATTTTGATAATCCTTTTAAAGGCATTTATCTGGTTCCGGTTGAAGCTGAAAATTTAATTAAAGCTATTGTTAAGCCAAAAACGAAAAAGGCAAAAGCCGATTCAAGCTCCGCCGTTTGGCACATGCTCATTCTGCATAATAAAGTTAGTGGCTTTAGACAGGTGATTACTAAAAACGGCCGCCTTACATTTACCCGTTTGACACAACCTAGCAGTGGCGAAAATATACCGCTTGTTATCGCAGGTAATATTGAGCAAGAATCAGTTTCCACGATTGAATATCTTAAACGTATTGGCTTTCGTGAAGATGAAGGCCTTGATGTCACCATTATCGCTTCGCCTGAAATTGTGGCAGCATTGGATGAAACAAAAATCGGAGTGCATTGGAAATCTGAATTTTTATCGCCTGCGCAAGTTGCGCAAAAGCTAAACTTAGCTGAGGAAGATTATACAGATAATCATTTTGCTGATCTATTATTTTCAACTTATTTCAAGGTTCTAAATAAGGCCGTTCTTCTGGTTCAAACTGAAAACAGCCTGAAGATTAATAAGCTGCAAAGATTAAAAAGTGGCATCAAATATACCGCATTTTTGATTATTTTAGGCATCTTAGCAGGAGCGGCATATTTCGGGTTTGAGTGGTATCAAGCATCGAACTCAACAGGGTCAACCGAGGCATCCATTAACGCTAGTCAAAAGCGCCTTACTGAAATTACTGCAAAATCTGATGAATTGCCTGAAAATATATCGGAAATATTAAATGATGTTTCGCTTTATCAGCGCTTTGCCACACAAAAAGACACGCCCATTACGTTTATTCAAACCTTTATAGCAAACACCGATGATGGCATTTTAGTAAAATCGTATGATTGGAGCAGTGAGGATGATTTTACTACAGTGGCGCGCCAAGAGAATAAACCCCGCACTGTAAAAGTAAGCGTGGATGTCATTAAAACTTCCAATAATGCTGAAAACCGAATTGCTTATTTAAACACATATTTTGCGCGTTTACGTGGGGCATATCCGGCTTACACATTAAGTTTTAATGCAATTGAAGGTACATTGAATGAACCTGAAGGCTTGGTAGTTGATTTTACCAATGCATCAAGCCGTGGATTAGCCACTGCGCCAATTTCGCTTGATTTATTATTTGAATATTCTGGTGAAGAAGAAGAAAATCAGCAGCAACTGCCGCAGGGCTTAGGGGCGATAGGCGGTATGCAACCATGAACGATAAATTCTCTCGTTTAAAACGCGCTATTATTTCACAAGCGATTAAGTCAGGTATTTTCGTTGGAATTAGTGCCGCCATATTGGCTGCGGCATTCTATGTTTATACCGATTCGCAAGATCAGATTAAACGGCTGAATGATCGTGATAGCCAGTTAAAAGCTAATATTGTTGAAATTACAAATACGAATGAAAGGTCATTAGAAGCACTTGAGCTTTACACTACGCTACAAAAGGAATCTAAATTTAAGTCGCTCGAATTAGATCGCAAAGAAATCTCTAATCTTTTAAACGGATTAAGCGAAAAATATCGTGCTTTGAGCGTTACGATTGCGATTGAACCTAGTGAAGATCGTATCGATTCTCCATTTGAACAAGAAAATGGAACGCTTATAACATCAAAAATTAAGCTCGATTATGACACCATAAGCGATGCACATTCATTAGCCATGCTGCAAGAATTACTTCGCGAATTTTCAGGCTATCATGTTATTTCCCAATTTAGCATTAAGCGCACTGAAGAAGTATCGGAAGGTGTTTTACGTGCGTTATTAAAGCAAGGCAAAGCCAGTTTTATGTCAAGCTCTCTCTCATTTGAATGGCTAGGAATGCGCCCTAATCCTGTTGAAGAAACAGCATTGGAGGCTCCTGTTGAATAGATTGTCAAAAATGGGTTTAGTCTTAGCGGGTTTATTATCTTTTGCCTGTGCTGCTAACGCTCAGACTGAAATGTTGGAAATGCCTCGAAAAACATCAGACACGAATAACAACAAGCGTGTTCAAAATTCAGGCCTAGAACTTCTTTCAGCAGATGAAATTCGCACCCTTTATAAAATTGAAGAAAGCCCTCCTAATGCGGCGATTAAAAATGATGCATTAGGTATAAACAATGCTCAACCTAATCCATTAGGAATAGAGCCTGCAATGCCAGCACCGCAAATTGGCAATATACCTAGCGAAATTCAAGATACGAATTTGTTAGCGACTGAAGAAACATTATATCGTGAACCATCACAAATGGATAATGCGGTTAGTGCTGAAGAAATTCGTCAGGATAACTTTGAAGAAGAACTTTCATCTGACTCTGCAGTTCCTGCAAAAGGTGATGTGGATATTAATAAGATTTGGAGCTTTAAATCAGTTATGTTACAGCCGCGCGAGGTGCGCATTTTTAACGCTGCATTGTCGCGTTATCAGCGCAGTGTAGCGGGCCTTGCACCGGTTGCTAATGATGAGATTGTAATTGAGAGCGATTTACAAGAAACATTTGTTAATTATCCTTTTATTACCGTTGATTCGATTATGTATATTACACCCACTAATTGGGCGGTATGGATTAATAAAAAGCGCTATAGCCCATCAAAGACAGAGGCTCTTGTAGGTTTAAAGCTAATATCGGTTTCAAAGAACGAAGCCACGGTTGAATGGACTAAACCCGAGTCTAGTTTAGAGTTAAATCAAGAAATTCAAATTGATGGTAATTTTGATGAGGCTGAGGCTAATCTTAGTGATGATATAATGGTTGAAGATTCTAACACTGTGAATGATTTAGATAATGGTCCTTTGCCTGCTAATGTAATGCAGCTGAATAATAACACGTATCGTATTCGATTATCGCCTAATCAGGCTTTTATTACAGATGATTTTTCAACCCAAGAAGGGCGCGTGGCAACGCTAAAAATTCAAGAAATTTTGAGCCGTTATGAACGTAAAAAACAAGCCGAAATTGCTGCCTTAGCGAAAGAGTCTAATGTTGAAAGTACTGATACATCATCGCTTGATCCTGAAGATTTAAAGGCTCAGCAAGATATCGATACATTGTTAGAACTCTACCAAAACTCAAACACCCCAGCAAATTAACGGATACCGCTATGTCACAAATACCTTTTTCTATTGAACATTTTTCTAAATCTTATGATGGGCGCAAAGTGCTTGATGATATTAGTTTGGAACTCAAACATGGTGAAATTTTCGGTTTAATTGGATTAAACGGTATTGGCAAAACTACGCTTATTAAATGCTTATTGCGTTTAGCTTATGCTGATTCAGGTAAAGCTGAAATTTTTGGAGTTAAAAGTGACAATGATGATTCGCGGATGAAATTAGCTTATCTGCCTGAGAAATTTCATCCTTCTAAATATTTATCCGGTTATGAATATTTATCATTTTGCTTAGATTATTATCACATGAAATTAGATAAACCAGCGGCGCGTGAACTTGCTGCGGCACTCGAACTTGCACCTGAAGCGTTAGATAAACGCATTTCATCCTATTCAAAAGGCATGGGGCAAAAAATTGGATTAATTGGCGCCTTTTTATCGCAACGCCCATTACTCATTCTTGATGAGCCGATGAGTGGGCTTGATCCCAAAGCGCGTATCGCGTTGAAACGTAAATTAATCGATTATCGTAATGCGGGAAATACCGTATTTTTTAGCTCGCACATTTTAGCCGATATGGAAGAGATTTGCGATAGAGTTGGTATTATTCATGATACGAAAATTCGTTATCTAGGAACCCCTGCAGGCTTTAAGAAGGAATATCCTGAGGCTTCACTAGAGCAGTCATTTTTGAAAGCAATTGCCGTTTAATCACGTTTCAATTTACCCGCTGCTTGTTGCTTTTGCCATGCGCGATACCGTTCTACATTTTGCGAATGTTGAGCATTGGTTTGTGCAAAATAATGTCCGCCCGTGCCAGTTGCAACCATAAAGAGATCATTCGTTTTTTTAGGGTTTAGCACTGCCATAATTGATTCCTTGCCCGGGTTGCAAATGGGACCAGGCGGCAAGCCGGTATTTAAATAAGTATTGTAAGGATTGGGCCGTTTCAAATCACGGTAAGTGAGGGCACGCACCCCTGATTGCCCACCGTGAATACCATAAGAAACGGTTGGATCTGCCTGTAAAAGCATGCCTTGATGCAGCCGATTTATATAAAGCCCAGCCACATGGTTGCGCTCTTGCGGCAGACCAGTTTCCTTCTCAACAATAGAAGCTAAGGTTACCGCTTGGAATGGAGTTGAAAATGGCAATCTTTGTTGACGAGTTGGCCATAGCGATTCCATTAAATCTTCATGACTTTCTACCATACGGTTGATGATGGATTGTCGGGTTTCGCCCTTTGTAAATCGGTAAGTATTGGGCAATAAAGTGCCCTCTTTGGGTTGAATTTCTACCTCGCCCTGCAGTTCTGGTGCAGCATTTAAAATATCTATAATTTCAGCAACGGTTTTACCTTCCGGTATGGTGACCTGTCGCAGGATGATATCACCTTTACTAAGTTTGTGAATAATTTGATCCGGTGTAATGGCAGGTGCAAAAGCATATTCGCCCGCTTGAAACTTTGATGCTTTTCCGGAAATAGTTGCATAAATTTGAAATAGGTGCGGATGTAAAACCAGTTGGTTTGAGGCTAAATTTTGGGCAATTTGTTTGCCGCTACTGCCGCGTTCAATTTTTAATTCAATTTCTGTAACCGTTTGGCTTGGCGTATTCGGGTATATTTGGGTAAACCAAAATAATGCGCTTAATGCCGCCAAAAACGCAACTGCAATAAGCGTCAAAAGCAGCTTTTTCATTCGGTGTGTGCCTGTTCGATTTTCTGTTCATACCATGTTTCGCCAATGGCGATTTTTTCGCGATTATTTTTTTCGCGCCAATTATTCGTATCGCGTAGTGAATAGATGCACCCGCAATATTGTTGGGCGTAAAATTCTTCTTCTTTGGCCAAATCATACATACGCGCGCCGCCGCCATCTTGTCGCCAGTTGAATGTCCAATAGGTGACATCCTCATAGGGAGAGGCTGAACGTACGCCAGAATCATTAATTTGATTCATATCTTTCCAGCGCGAAATACCTAAACTGCTAGTCATTACTTTATAGCCGTGCTCATGCGCATAAAGCGCGGTACGAATAAATCGCATATCAAAACACATGGTGCAGCGAATACCCTTTTCAGGCTCTTTTTCCATTCCTTTGGCGCGTGCAAACCAATCTTGAACATCATAATCGGCATCAATAAATGGAATGCCTAATTTTTGCGCATAACGAATATTTTCGTTTTTGCGAATTTCATATTCCTTTTTAGGATGAATGTTGGGATTGTAGAAAAAGATGGTTAGCTCAAGCCCCGACTCATGCATTTTCTCAATTAGTGGCCCTGAACAAGGTGCACAACAACTATGCAAAAGCACCTTTTTTTCGCCATGCGGCACTGCAAATTCTTCGCGTAGTTTTGCCATGCATCTTTTTGAATAGAATTGATTATAAAGTCAAGTTTTGTGGCTAATGTATGAGCGCTGATTGTGAAGGCTCAACCTGCGACTTGGCTAACTCTTTTTCACGGAAAGAAAGCTTATTTTCCAGCTCAATAACACGGTGCGTAAGATCTTTTTGTTGTTCGCGAATTTTCTGGCTCGTTTCCATTTTTATATATTCACCTTCCGTATTTAGCATATAGCCTCGCCGAAAAAGCTCATCTTTGGCATAAAGATACTTGGTGGCGTTATCTTCGGCTTGCTCTGATCGTTGAAAATAGGCGACTACGGGTATTGATAACGCCGTTACAGCGGCAAAAACTTTGGTGCTTAAATAAAGCACACGCTTAAACTTAGGATTTTGGTCTTCAAAAGCCTGACGTTCATCTTTTTTTCCAATGATATTGATAAATTCGCTGAGTTTAGAAGTGAAACCTTTATCTTCGGAAGGATTACGCATATTAAGCCAAAATCCCACCGTACTGGCTACTCCAAAACCAATAGCCGTGGCACTAATAACAAAGTTTTTCAATGCATGCATTGCATTTAACTTTGGTTTTGGCACTTGACTGCTGGTAATATGCGCCTGCTCTATCAGCTTATCATCTGATAGATCATCATAGTCATAAATCTGCTTGATATTATTACTCATGCTGCAACTATACCGAAACTCTATTACAATATGATGACAAAATCTAAGATTGCGGCGGTTGTAAGCCATTTTGAACTGTTTGATGAATCGTCAAAGACATTGGAAGCCATTCGCGCACAGGTTGATTTTGTAATTGAGGTTAATAAAAAATCCACTCATCATGCTGCTGAGCTGAATAAGGCCATTGAAAAAGCGCGGTCAATGGCATGTGATTATGTTTTATTATGCAATGACAGTGCAATTGCAGCCCCCGATTTGGTAGCACGATTACTGGCAGCGGAAAAAAAGCTGCGTAAGACGAATCAAAAACAGCCTGCCGTGATTGCAGCCAATATTTATTCTCACTCTAAACAATCTTTACCTTATATTACGTCAAAGCCGCAAAGCGCAAATTATCAACGGGTTGGCTTTAATGCTAACACCTCAATTTTGCAAAATTTAACACATGTGGACCGTTTAGGCTGCCTTATTCCCATGGAGATGTTTGACCATATTGGTTTATTTAAAAAGGATTTTAAAAACCTTTTTTATGAAGTAGATTTTTGTTTACGAGCACGTAAATCGGGATTTGATGTAGTGGCGGTTCGCGATGCGATTTTAAACCCGTCAAAAACTGAAATAATACGAACTTTATTCGGCATAACGTTTGTTTTAAGCCAAGATTCACCTGCTATGCGCAAAGAATCCTTTCGTAATCGTAAACAAATATGGAAAAAATATTATCGCGAGGATGCTGGGTTTGTGTGGTTTGATATTTTACGTGCACAGCGTGAAGTGCTCTGTATATTGATATTTGAAAAACAGAAAATATCTAAAATTCAGGCGATACTGCAAGGATTTATGAGTAACAATTAATCTTGTTTATAAGCTGCATTGATTAAACGTGCTTACAAACATATCAAGCAATTTGATGCCGATAACACTTACCATCATAATCATAAGTGTGCGGTTAGTTTTCGCGCGTGTACCGTAAAGCATATTGCCGATAGTGACATAAAATGGCTCCAGATTTTCAGAGGAAGTAATGGGGGTAGTATATGTATTATTCATACATTTACTATAGCAGATTAGAGCAATGAGCGCCAGTGTTGACTCACCTTAAGATCATTCAAAATCATTTTTTCTTTCTGTTTTATTTCTGCATCATGGCCCCATTTTTTGGCATTGTGCGTTTCTTCTAAATGCGAGAGGGTATAAATTTTCTCAGCATCTATTTTATGGTGCACGAAAAACCAGCTTAAAAGCAGCGAGGTAGTGGGTTTTACCACCGCAGCTAATAATGCTAACTGCCATGCGTTTAAAGTTTCTAATTTTTGTAAATGCTTGGCCTGATTATCAGGCGATTGCTTTATAGGCAGAATGCTGTTTGTGACTTCATAGCGTGATTGAAATTCAACTTGTGCATGGTTCAGCCAAGGCTGCCATTGCGTGCGTTGGGTATGCGATAAATCTTCATCCAGCGCGTGATAGAACATCAGGTCAGTTTCGCCATATTCTAGCAACTCTACCAATAATTCATTGCGGCGTGGGGCGGCAATATCAATTGCCAGCGATGCCATGCCAGTTAGAGGCAAAGCATTCTTATCAATGGTTTCGCCTTGTGCATTCCATTCATCGGCCACGGCTTGGGCGAGTGCTGCATTGGGCAAAATGAGTTTATTTTTAGCGGGGCTAGTAAGGGGCTTTCCATCAAGCAAAACAGAAAGATCGTCGTCTATGGTGGCGAGTTCAAAAAACTTTTTCATGGCGATAACGCTTATTGAGGTGCCTTAATATCAAGCCGCTCAAAACTCTCTTCAAAATGAGGCGGCAATGGGGCAGAAACCACAATTTCTTTCCCGAAGCATTCTTTAGGAATCACAATTTTTCGGGCATGCAGATGCATTTTGCGTGGCAGTTGCATGCCTTCGGGAAAGGCGCGATCGCCCCCATATTTGCCATCGCCCAATATAGGACATTCTAAATAGGCCATGTGCACACGTAGTTGATGTTTGCGCCCTGTAAGTGGCGATAACTCAACTAGACTGAGCTTTTGCGCCAAACGTTCCATCACCAAATAGGTGGTGTGGGCTGGCTTGCCATCTTTGGTGACGGCCATTTTCTCTTCGCCACCATAGACGCGTTTGCCGATGGGTGCTTTCAATTCGCCTTCAATTTCACCTTTATGCAACGGTGGAACGCCAACGCAAAGCGCCCAATAGAATTTGTGAATTTCGCGCGCGGCAAAAGCTTTCATCATTATATCGGCAGCCTTGGCATTGCGTGCTAATACCAGCACGCCGCTGGTATCTTTATCAAGCCGATGCACTAATTTGGGACATTCAGGCGCATCGCCTTGCAGCAAAGGCAATAGCCTATCTAGATGGGTGGTTTGTTTGCTGCCACCTTGGGTAGGCAGGCCTGAAGGCTTGTTAATAATGATGATATGACTATCGGTGTAGAGCACTGAGTCATCAAGCCAATCGGGTTTGATGAGCGGTTTTTGCTTGATATAGCCTTCGGGCACATCCGGAAAATCTGGATGCTTGATAAGCTGGCCTTGGCGCACTTTTTGACTGGCCTCAGCGCGGCGACCATCAACACGCACCAGCTTTTTGCGCAGTAGTTTTTGCAGCTCAATATGGTTAATATGCGGAAAGTGCCGCTGAAACCAACGGTCTAAACGAATTCCATCATCAGAGCCAAATACGGGAGATTCTTGCATAATTTTCTAAAATGCTTTTACAAGCCAAATGGCCAAGGCACAAGCACCAAGCGAAGCGATGAGTGATAATATAATATAGCTGAGCGCCGTTGCCGCCTCGCCGCGCTGTAAAAGCTGAATCGTTTCAAATGAGAATGTTGAAAAGGTGGTAAATCCGCCTAGCACCCCCGTAACGACGAAAAACTGCATGGCGGGCGAGGCTTGATGCCCATCTTGCATGATATAGCCCAAATACAGGCCAATCAGAAATGAGCCAATAATATTTACCGCTAACGTGCCGATTGGTAAACCATTAGCACTGGTGCGCACCAACCACTGCGCCACCGCAAAGCGTGCCACAGCACCGATTGCACCGCCTGCGGCTATGGGTAAAATTGTGCCAATGAACATAGATGCAAGCGTAAAGGCACAGAGGTAAAATGTCACGCAAACTTAACACAGGTTTTTGCGTAAAATGTTAGAATGAAAGCTCATTTTTCACCAAATTTTTTAATCTGTGGTGTTCACTCAACTGAGTCTCTTTTATTGCGCAAGCGATGGATAAGCTTTGTTGAGTGCATCACGCAACCCTCATATTATGAAGGTTTTAGTATTCGCGCTTTTCAGCGCATTCTTGTTGCTCACCACCACCGCTTCGGCACAACTCGTTTTCGAGTATAATGCCCAAGCAAAATTCGAACGCGGCTGGGACACAGGGCCTAACGGCACCAAAATCGCGGTTGATTCTGATCGTGGTAAAGGGCCAAAACGCTCACCCATCCTAGTAGATGGACGCCCACTACCTTTTGCCATCGTTATAGACGAGTATGGCAATAAGGAATACTGGGCGAGAGTCACCACTCCCGATGTACAATTTGACGTGCATTGGAGACCAGGTGATTCAAAGCACGCTCGCGTAGGCGCTTGTACTTATGAAGAGTGTAGCAAAAGCTACCTAAAGGAGGCAAACATTGTCTTTCGTGGGTAAGGTTAGCTAGTAAGACTGCCTTAGGGTGGGGAACGGAAGTTCCCTGCCCTTTGTGCTTTTTGGAAGTTAAATTATAACAGCTTCATCGTAATTGTTGCGCTGTGATGCACAGCGCACTATAAAGCCCCTTATGTTTAAAAAGATTCTTATCGCCAACCGTGGCGAAATTGCCGTGCGCATTATGGATACCTGTAAAAAGATGGGTATCAAAACTGTCGCTGTCTATTCCGAAGCGGATAGCAATGCGCTTCATGTTAAAAAGGCTGATGAGGCCGTATATCTTGGCCCAGCGCCTTCAACCCAAAGTTATTTGAATGTGCCCGCCCTTGTGCGCGCGATTGAAAAAACCGGTGCGGATGCGGTGCATCCTGGATATGGTTTTTTATCTGAAAATTGCGACTTCAGTACAGCGGTGAAAAAAGCCGGTGCGGTATTTATTGGCCCTGAAGCCCATGCGATTAAAGTGATGGGCGATAAAATTGAATCTAAAAAACTGGCTAAACAAGCAGGCGTTAGTACCGTGCCCGGCTCAGAGGGTGAAATTCAAACGCTGGATGAAGCCAAAGCAATCGTAAAGAAAATTGGCTTCCCCGTAATGATTAAAGCCGCAGCGGGCGGCGGTGGCAAGGGCATGCGCGTGGCGCGCAACGATAAAGAACTGGTGGATGGTTTGAAATATGCCGCGTCTGAAGCGCAATCGAGTTTTTCGGATAGCCGCGTGTTCATTGAGAAATTCTTTGAAAACCCCCGCCATATTGAAATTCAAGTGCTGGCTGATAAGCACGGCAATTGCATTGCATTGGGTGAGCGCGAATGCTCAATCCAACGCCGTCATCAAAAGATTATTGAAGAGGCGCCAAGTAGTTTTCTATCCGAAGAATTGCGTAAAACCATGCAAGACCAATCGGTAGCACTGGCTAAAGCGGTAGATTATTGTAGCGCCGGAACGGTTGAATATATCGTCGCGCCTGATGGCACCTTTGCCTTTTTAGAAATGAATACGCGCTTACAGGTTGAGCATCGCGTTACCGAATTAATCACCAATATTGATTTGGTTGAACAGATGATTCGCATCGCAGCAGGCGAAACATTATCGTTGAAGCAAAAAGATGTGAAATTACATGGCTGGGCATTTGAAAGCCGCGTTTATGCGGAAGACCCTAAACGCGGATTTTTACCCTCAACAGGCCGTGTTACGCGCTATAAAGAGCCTGAAGGCAGCCGTGTGATTGTGGATTCAGGCGTGTATGAGGGCGGCGAAGTCAGCATGTATTACGACCCGATGATTGCCAAGGTTTGCACCCACGCATCCACGCGCGATAAAGCGATTGATGCCATGCAAAAGGCGTTAGGCGCCTATGTAATTCATGGTGTGACTACTAATATGGGCTTTATGCAGGCGGTTTATAGCCATGCGCGTTTCCGCAGCGGTGATATTTCCACCAATTTTATTGAGCAGGAATATCCTGAAGGATTTTCCGGCGCTGAAATTAACGATCATCATACGCGCATCTTTATCGGCTCGGCGGTTTATTTATATTTGGAGCATAATAAGCGTGCAGCCAAAACCACGCAGCAAATTGATGGCCGCGCGCGCTATTTAGGTTCAAGCTGGGTGGTCAGCATTGGCGGCAAGCAATTCTCGGTTCGGGTAAAGGAAAAAGAATTTGGCTATGATATAGCCTTGCAAAATGAACATATTGTGGTGCGCAGCTCGTATGAGTTGGGTAATCGCTTATTCCAAGGCAGCATCAATGGCGAGCCGGTGAGTGTGCATTTGCGTTACCGATCGGATGGCTATCGCTTAATTCATGCAGGCGCAGAAGCGGTAGTGAGCGTACATACCAGCCGCGTTGCTGAATTGGCAAAATATATGCCCGAAGTTTCCAGCTCCGAAAATGAGAACGAACTGGTTGCACCCATCGCAGGATTAGTGCTTTCTATTCCTGTAAGTGAGGGTGAAGAAGTTAAAGCCGGACAAGACCTCATTGTAATCGAAGCCATGAAGATGGAAAACGTGATTCATGCTGAGCGCGATGTAGTCATTAAAGAAATTTTAGTGTCTGAGAATGAATCGGTGCAAGCCGAACAGGTGATGATTACGTTTATGGATAAGAATTAACGATGCGTGCTTGGGTTCGCCTCAAGCTGCTTATCCTCACCACCCTGCACTCGCGGACTTAGGTCTTTATAAAGCTGCTTAATTATCGATAGAATTTTTGGAATATCATCCGTATGAATGCGTAATGTTTGATTGGAAATATGTTGATGATTGGCGTTAATCGCAGTGCGCTTCGTGCCGTAATCTTCTTCCGTATCAATATAGAACATTTTGCCATTGTCGCTTTTTGCAAAAGCATAATGCTGAGTTTCGGGCTGAACGTATAACGCGATAGAGGTATCATTTTTGTAAGAGCGTGTAGTGCGTGTTAAGCCTGCGCTTTGTGCCAATGACTCTAGTTTAAATTGAATACCTCCTGCACTAGGAAATTGAATATAATCTGCCTTAATATCAACGGTTTTTGCCGCCTCTTGCCCTTCTGCCTTCGCAATTTTTGTAGCTAGAGTCACGGAATAATCTTCATCACTTTGCCCCAAAAATCCTGTTTTAAGCGATTCTGATTCTTGTCCATGCTTCGCATATGCTTCTAAACCATCATGAATCATCATTAAAGTTTCGCGATGCACCGCATCATGATCTTTAAAGGTAGGTGTGTTTGACTCTAAATATTCATACATCGTCACAGTATAAGAGACGATAGTTAAGATTTAATTACCAAATAGAATTTTTTATCAGCCAATATGGCTTGGTGTAAATGGTGGGTCAGGGAGGAGTTGAACCTCCGACCTCACGCTTATCAGGCGTGCGCTCTAACCACCTGAGCTACTGACCCGCACCGGATGGAAAAGCGGTTTTAGCAGTGTGGAACAAAATGTCAAACCGTTAGTTTTTCTTGTTTCGCACGGGCTTTGCCTATGCTAGACATTTGCGCAATTAAAACTGAATTATAACTGGAGAATCCTATGTTAGTTACCCCACGCGTTAAAGAAATCCTTGGCTGGTATGAGTCTGATAATCCCGGCACGAAAGCTTCCATTGCGCGTTTGCTTACGCATGGTGCGTTGGCGGGTACGGGTAAGATGGTTATTTATCCGGTGGATCAAGGGTTTGAACATGGACCTGCGCGTTCATTCGCAAAAAATCCAGCCGCTTACGACCCGCATTATCACTTTCGTTTAGCCGTTGAATCGGGTTGCGCAGGCTATGCATCGGTGCTCGGTATGATTGAAGCCGGTGCGGATACGTTTGCGGGTCAAATTCCTTTAGTGCTTAAAATGAACAGCGCCAATTCTCTTTATCCCAAAGACGAAGCTTATCAACCCAACCAAGCGGTGACTGCGAGTATTGATGATGCATTGCGCTTAGGCTGTACGGCTATTGGTTTTACTATCTATCCGGGTTCGGGTGAAAGCTTTAACCAGTTTGAAGAAATCCGCGATTTAATTGCGGAAGCCAAAGCCGCTGGCTTAGCGTCTATCGTATGGAGTTATCCGCGCGGTGGATTTTTAGAGAGCAAAGATGAATCTGCTGTGGATATTTGCACCTATGGGGCGCATATGGCAGCATTGCTAGGCGCGCATATTATTAAGGTAAAATTGCCAACGGATGCGCTGGGTTTACCGGAAGCGAAAAAAGTGTATGAAGATGAAAAAATAAACATCAGCACCATGGCCGCGCGCGTGAAGCACGTGAAAGAAGCCACATTAGGTGGGCGTCGTTTAGTGATTTTCTCAGGTGGTAGCGTCAAAGGCGATCAAGGCGTTTATGACGATATTCAAGCGATTGTTGATGGCGGTGGCGATGGTTCTATCATTGGCCGCAACATTTTCCAACGCCCTGAAAAAGAAGCGAAAGCCATGCTGAAAAAGATTATGGATACGCTTAAAGGCTAATTAACGAGTCCGCGTTTTATCATTGCTATTGGTGGGTATGGTCAACGCTTGTTCGTCCATTCCTAACTCATTATTTTGGCTTCGTTGACGAATGGAATCGACTTGCATTAATATTGCGGCAGGTAATGGCGCAAGTGTAGCGGTGAAACGTGATGCGTGAACCGTTTCTGGTTCGATAGTTGGTGTGGCGGAGGCAATTTGTATTTCATGCTTTTGGGGCTCACGGTAAAGCTCATGAATCGCTATACCGGCATAATGCGCCGCGGTAGGTAAGTAGTTTTTATTTTGTGTACTGCCACGCGAAGAGCCATGACTACTGCTGCGTTGATCGATAAATTCCTGCATGGATAACTCATCCTTGCGCGGATCACCTACTTCTGAAATATAGCGGTTTAAATTTCCACTGCCGGTATTATAGGCCATTGCTGCTAAATAGGGATCATCATAGTAATTGCATAACCGATCATATTCGGCGCGTGAGACGCGTAAATTATAGCTTTTATCCGAAGCCAAACGATTTGCATCAAACGAAATATTTGCTGCCCGACAGGCTCCTTGAGCCGTTGAAGGGCGAATTTGTCCTGCTCCAACGGGTGAATCTGTATCACCTGACATAGACCGCAGCGGATTGCCATTTTGATCAAATTGGCGTCCACCACTTTCCGTCTTTATCATTCCTTTGAAGACAGCATCGGCGATTTGCTTGGTTGATGGTTTTGTTTGCTCATTCATGGATATAAAATCCACCTTAAAATTCATGCCATGATTTCTAAATTGCTGAGACTGGATATCCGTTTCTAATGAAGGTTTCTCGGTTGAAATAGGCGCTTTATAAGGTGCCTGTTCTGCTGCGGGTGCCTTGTGAATAGGTTGAGAAATTTGGGGTTTTATGGTGATTGGCTCCAATGGATCAGGGCTAATCGCTTCGTGTAACTCGCGGGTGGTGTTTGGGCCATAGATACCATCAACGCGCAAGCCATCGAGCTCTTTTTGCACTTCTTTTAATACCCATTGGGTTGTTCCACCAAATCGCCCATCAATAAAGGCTTCACGGTTTTGGAGATATTTTTGTTGTGTGGGCGAAGCGTTGGCGCGCATGGCATCTAATTTGCCGTTATTTTCAAGATATTCCCAAAGCTGCGACTGCATTAACTGCACATCTTCGGAGATTTCGCCATATTTAATTACATCTGCCATGAAATAAGTATGACAAGAAATGATGAAGCTTTTATGACGGCCAAAAGATAATCGCACATAATCACGCTTTTATAAAATAATGCTTAGTTACGAATAAATGGTTTTGTTACATGTGAGTCATTTCTTCCCACCACCTTTATCGCAGATTTTCTTAAAATCCCGTTAATACATGCATTCTACTCACCCTTCATCCATGCGGAAGGGGGAAACTAATGAGTTTTAAAGCCAACCAACATTACTTTAACAAATTATTTATATTTTTATATTATGTTATTTAGATGGCAACAGGATTTAAATGGCAGACTTTCATTGAAATAAGCGATGAATGGAGTTACGCACAGCGTGTAGCAATCACTGCAGAGCTTAATAGATTAGAGCCGCTTAATTTAATGCAGGAAACCTTACGCGATATTCCTTTAGTGAAAACATTCGATTGGCACCCCACAAAGGTTACTATAGAGCCTATAACTGAAGATACGGCAAAGTTTGGGGGGGGGCTTGCTGCATTTGGTTATATGGCATCGCTGCGAAAAATTATTTTACCCAATGATTTAAGACTAAATAACACATATTCTGGTATTGATGAAAAGCAACATCGTATCTCATTAACTAGACTTCTATTACACGAACTTCAGCATTCAATAGACCCTGAAGTCGCATTACTAACAAGAAACCACGTTCAAAAGAATTGTGACTTAGTTGGAATGAGCGCAGAAGAATTTTTAGATATGGCCTTCGACCCTTCCAAAGCAGAAGAGTTAGAAAAGTTGGCTGCCGCTAATCCATCTATAATGGAAAATGCTTCAAAGCTACTGACAGCTACATTACAAACAGAGCAGATTGTTGTAAGCAGAGTGAACCCTACAATGGAGTATTTCTTTAATGAAGTACCACGAAGTCAGTATTTAGATTTTGACGGCAAAACACTAGCTTTTGCACCGTACAAAATGGTTCCAACTATGGCTAATATGAATTTTGAAACTGAACAAACTTTGAACGTAAATCAGGAAAATAATCTTCCTCTACAAGACCTCAATGCATTAGTTTCAATGTCAAAAAAAGAAGTTTTTGACCATCTTTCAGGCGAGGAGCATAAAGAAACTCGCGATGCAGCGAATATAGAGATTACATGGCTAGAAAAAATCCAAAAAGAAATTCACGAAAGATCAAAACAAAATTTCCCCAACGGGAATTCACGATGGTTTTGAAGTGTTATCTCGACAGAGCGCATAGCGCGACGAGAGATTTAATAAGTTTAGATTAGGTAGATTTCTCCTCGCCTACGACTTGTTCGAAATGACGAGCGAAAAACTGGACACGTTTGAGAGCTTATTAGGTAATAAAAAACCCCCGCAGAGCGAGGGTATTTTTAGTTCGTAAAGCAGCTGAGCGCAGAAGACGATATGCAAAATGTAAGATAAGCTATTTGGAACTGCGTAGTTAGCGGGTAGCCAACCAAGTTCACCAAATGCTTCCTTAGAAAGGAGGTAATCCAGCCGCAGGTTCCCCTACGGCTACCTTGTTACGACTTCACCCCAGTCATAAATCCTACCGTGGACGGCTGCCAGATTGGCGCACCGGCTTAAGGTAGAACCTACTCCCATGGTGTGACGGGCGGTGTGTACAAGACCCGGGAACGTATTCACCGTAGCATGCTGATCTACGATTACTAGCGATTCCGACTTCACGGACTCGAGTTGCAGAGTCCGATCCGAACTGAGACAGTGTTTGGAGATTAGCTATCCCTCGCGGGGTCGCTGCTCATTGTCACTGCCATTGTAGCACGTGTGTAGCCCAGACCATAAGGGCCATGAAGACTTGACGTCATCCCCACCTTCCTCCTGGTTGACCCAGGCAGTTTCCTTAGAGTGCCCAACTAAATGCTGGCAACTAAGGATGAGGGTTGCGCTCGTTGCGGGACTTAACCCAACATCTCACGACACGAGCTGACGACAGCCATGCAGCACCTGTGCACTCTCCAGCCGAACTGAAGGAAATCATCTCTGAAATCCGCGAGAGGCATGTCAAGGTCTGGTAAGGTTCTTCGCGTTGCCTCGAATTAAACCACATGCTCCACCGCTTGTGCGGGTCCCCGTCAATTCCTTTGAGTTTTAATCTTGCGACCGTACTCCCCAGGCGGAGTGCTTAATGCGTTAGCGTCGCCACTGAAACCTAAGGTCCCAACAGCTAGCACTCATCGTTTACGGCGTGGACTACCAGGGTATCTAATCCTGTTTGCTCCCCACGCTTTCGCGTCTCAGCGTCAATACTTGTCCAGGTGGTCGCCTTCGCCACCGGTGTTCCTCCTAATATCTACGAATTTCACCTCTACACTAGGAATTCCACCACCCCCTCCAAGATTCTAGGCTGACAGTTCCAAAGGCAGTTCCAGAGTTGAGCTCTGGGATTTCACCTCTGGCTTGACAGCCCGCCTACACGCGCTTTACGCCCAGTAATTCCGAACAACGCTAGCTCCCTTCGTATTACCGCGGCTGCTGGCACGAAGTTAGCCGGAGCTTCTTCTATGGTTACCGTCATCATCTTCACCATTGAAAGTGTTTTACAACCCTAAGGCCTTCATCACACACGCGGCATGGCTGGATCAGGCTTTCGCCCATTGTCCAATATTCCCTACTGCTGCCTCCCGTAGGAGTCTGGGCCGTGTCTCAGTCCCAGTGTGGCTGATCATCCTCTCAGACCAGCTATAGATCGTAGTCTTGGTAGGCCATTACCCCACCAACAAACTAATCTAACGCGGGCTGATCAAGAAGCGATAAATCTTTAGACCGGAGTCATTATAAGGTATTAGCAGTCATTTCTAACTGTTATCCCTTACTTCTTGGTACATTCCCACGCGTTACTCACCCGTGCGCCACTCTACTCGGGACCGAAGTCCCTTTCTCGTTCGACTTGCATGTATTAAGCCTGCCGCCAGCGTTCGTTCTGAGCCAGGATCAAACTCTCATGTTTGAATCCTTTGTTTGATTAGCAAGTAAACTTACTAATCACTCAAATTTTACTAGCGAACATTATAATAAATTATACGGTTCGTGTTGTTCAAAATCATACTGATTTTGTTGAATTGTTTGGTTACACGCACATACTATATTATATCACCGCTTGCCGCCGGTTTAACCCGGTTGGATCTTACGGTCAGTGATACCACATAACATGGTGTGTTATTGTGCAAGAACATAATATGCTGTGTATATGTCAAGTTTTTAGTAAACTAAAAAGCTGAATAGCATATCATCTCCTGCGCTCAAATGCTTTACGATATCAAATAACATTCGCTGTCTTGTTGGCTGTTCGCCTTGCCAGCGGAGGTGTGTTATACGCAGACCCATCTCATAGGTCAACACCTAAAGTGCATTTTTATAATAAAAATTTGTATTTTATTTTGCGTAGTGCAATGGGCGTTTGCAGTTTGCGCAATCAGCAATGGGCTAGTTCATGATTTATAAAGATAAATCGTATAATTAAGATAATATAACATTGTGGCAATTTGGCGCTTACGAAATAGCGATAGACGCATCCGGCAAGTTGGACAATTTTACTTTTTGGCTCCATGGCGTATCGTGGCTGATGGCTGCCACGGGCATGGATTGATTGAACCGTTTATAAGCCGCCTCATCAAATTTTGGGCGGTTGGGAATGGATTGCTGGTATTTTAGTCCCTTATCCATTGCCTTTAACACTTCGTTAGTTTGGAATTTAGGATCAAGCTTACCATCCTTTTCTGGCACATTAAAATGAGGGTTTTGCTTAGCTTGCGCCAAGTTTCGCTCATTGATGCTATGATCAGTTAGGAAGAAATATTCTGAAACCGGAGTTTTATTGCCATCGCTAAATACTTGTTCTTTAATTGAGTTTTGTGTGTTGAATGTTTTACTAATATTGCCTGCCCCACCTAAATGCGACATGCTTACCAAGCCGAGCGCATTCACCTGACGCGTACGCGTGCCAACATCGGTTACGGTAGCCTTTAATTTGCCGGGTAGCATATAGACGGCGCCAACCTGAAAGCCGAATTCTTCTTTACCGGTTCCTGCGCTTAGTAATTTGGCATGTTTTAGTTTTTCAGGCGATAGGATGATGGATGACTGCACATCAACTTTGGGATTATGCACTTCAAACTCAACCAGATTTGTGTTCATCACATAAGGTGTGAAATGCGTAAGCCCCTTTGATTCGACCTGCCTTGCGGTTTCGGCATGGTAGTCACGAATGATAGCCGTTTGTAAATCTTGGTTCTTTTTAAAATCGGCTATGGTGTGATTGGTGCAATGTGCAACGTTATGCTGATTTAAATATTTTTCTTCCAAATACTTTTTATTGATTTGGTAATAGCCAATATATTTAGTGCCTACATCAAGCTTATAGCTCGATTCACGAAACGCTTTAGTTTCAAGCATGATAGGATAGGCATCATCTTTCATATCCTCAACTTTGAACTGTTTGCGCATGTCAATAATGCGGAAGGTTTGGTTACCTTCGCCGATAAAAGTGCGGATAGGCAGAATATCTAAATCTAATTTATGCGATAGATGGGTGAATGTGCTGAGTGTTTCGGCCATTTGTGGGGTGATGTTAGGATGGCTTCTGTCAGCTGAGGCTAAAAAGCTTTTCGTCGCTTTATGCCCATGAAAACGTGTTAATGCTAATATGTGCGTAGCATCAATGGTGAGCGTTTTGCCATCTACCATATAGCCCTCTGCACCAATAAAATTATCCAATGCTGAGGGTTGCACGACATTATTCCATAATTTTTGCATATATTGGTTATTGATGGATTCAATCGTGTATTGGGCTTTATCTAAAAAGGCGTTACGCGCTTCGTTAGCGTGTTTTTTCCAGTTTGATGCATAGGATTGATAGGAAACGCCAAGCGCTGTGTGCACACCAGATGATTCGCTCCAAATATAGGCACCACCTTTTTCTTTCACCAAATAGCCTGCAATTTTTAAATCATCCATGGATAGGCCAAGCTCGGTATAGCGTTTAGTGCCACGGCTATCTTCAAACATGCCATTGAGGCGAGGCTGGCCTTTCCACTGATTGGTGCGCACCGCTTCAAGTAGTGAATTGGCTTTGCTATGTGGTTTTAGATGACGCTTGGCGAGTTCCTTTTCAATGAAAGTTTGCAGTTGCTGCTCAGCCGCTGGTTGCGGTGAGGCGACAACCGTTGAAGGTTCCTTAACAATGGTAGGCGCTTCAATATCGCGTGAATAGCTGGGTGCTAAAGGTAGTTCTTGCGTTTCAGCATGAGCATCAGCCGTGTAGTCAATGGTTTGATTTGATACATGATCTTCGGGAATTTCATAGTTTATATCAAGCTGCTCTTGCAAGTCGGCGCTATCAAATGCATCGGCCAGCGCTAAATTTGTAGGCATTTCGCCCTTTAGGGTGAAGCGATCATTGAGCGAATCCTCGTTATAGAGAATTTCTTGCATGGCTGAGCGATTGCCGCTGGATAGCAAATAAAGTATCAATTCGCTACTCACGGGGTTGGGCTCAAATGCTATATATTCTTCTGTAGCGCGATATACAAATGATTTAAAAACTTCTAAATGAGCATCATGATCTAGATTTAGAAAGGCTTGGCGGCTATCGACCTTTACGCCATTTACTTCTTTATCCGACCATTCCCATTTGCCTGTTTTGGAATCGTTATATACAAAACCTGCCAATTCCAATTGGCGTAAATCCAGCGCGTAAGGGCCGTAATATTTGAACGCTTGTTGCTCTAAGGTTTTGGCATTTTGGGTATAGGTGGTGTCGTTTAAACTAAAATAATCCGTTTTTCCGTTAGTGATAGCGGATTGCTCCCACATATTGGCAAGCTTTAGCGTGGCATTATTAGGTTCGTCTTTTTGATTATTGATAGATTGCGCTTCAGGCTGAACAGGTTCTTGGAATAGGGCTGCGCCGCCAATGCCTAAACTAGCCATTGCTAATCCGCCAACTGCGGCATAATGACGCGGGCGTGTGAGTAGCGCACCTAATTTAACGTCGATAGTTTTTAAGAAAGGTAATTTAGCCAAAACAGAACTCTTTTTTCGTTAACAGAGTTTAACTATACAGGACAAATCCTAACAAAAGGTTGATTTTTGCCCGCCCCGCACTACATAAATGCTATGCCTATGCACGCCCATGAAATTGAATTGCTTTTGACCACTGTTTTTGCAGATGGAAAAGTTGAGCTAAAAGACCTCGCAGGCGATAACGACCATTATTCGGTGACCGTTACTAGCGAGAAATTTCGTGGTGTAAGCCGCATCAATCAACATAAAATGGTATTTGCTGCGCTTAACGGTGCAATGGATAGCACCCTGCATGCCCTTCAAGTTAAAACTGTAATTCCGGAGTAGAAAATGACCGATATTCACGCCCAAATTGAAAAAGAAATCACCGAAAATGATGTAGTTTTATACATGAAAGGCTCAAAGAAAATTCCACAATGTGGTTTTTCTTCGGTGGTGGCATCGGTTTTAGAACGCATGGAAGTAGATTTTTTAGATAAGAATGTGTTGGCCGATCAAGATTTGCGTGAAGGCATTAAATCTTATGCGCAATGGCCGACGATTCCCCAACTTTATGTGAAGGGCGAGTTTGTGGGTGGATGCGATATTGTACGCGAAATGTATGAAACTGGTGAGTTAAAAGCACTGTTCACTGAAAAAGGCATCCAAACCGCCGCTTAATGGGCTGAAAGTTTGCGCCTTTAACATAAGTTATCCACATTATCTTAAAATAGCACTATTTAGGATACTTATGAAATTTCGCACTCACTTTTTAGTTTTGGCAGGTTTGCCACTCGTTTTATCAGGCTGCACAGAATTTATTTCGTTTGGCGCTGGATTTGGTGCTGGGTATTTTACGGGTCAATATGTTAAAGACCGCGATATACAAGCCGCTAAGAATATTGACAATGTGCGTTTAGGTGCGCCTAGCAAACCCATTCAAGGTATTGATGGAATGCCAAATTATCCTAATGGCCAGCAGCAATCTTATGGTCAGCCTTCACCACAGAATTTTAATGGGTCACCTGCACCATCCAACTATGGTATGCAGGGATCTAATCCTTACATGGATCCGCAAAATCCATTCGGACAAAACCATCCTCCTTATGGTGGCAATCCACCGCAGCGTTTTGACCAAGCGCCTCCGATGCGCTCGCCCATGCAGCCGAATGTTCAAAATTTTGATGCATATGGCCAACCGATGCCGCCTTCATATAGCCAGCAGCAACCGCCGCAACGCCCCGCGCCCGCGCCTTATGGACAGCCACCTATGCAATCGCATAATGCACCTTATGGCGCACCACCACCTTCATCTTATGGCGGCGCCGGATATGGTGGCAATGCGCCTATGCAATCTGCGCCACCCGCTTATCCAATGCCACAAGCGCAGCCTTATTCGAACCAAATGGGTGGGTATGGGCAGCAATCATCCTTCGCACCACAACCCATGTATAATAGTCCACCCCCAATGCAATATAGCGCTAACCCCAATCAAAATTATGCCTATAATGCTCCGCCTCGCCCCTATGGTTTAGCACAAGCGCCAACTGAAGTGAGCCAAGCGCCATCTAGTCGATACAGAGCCAGCTATCAGCCGGCGGATCCGTATAGTATTGAATCGGCTCAGGTGAAAATGCAGTCTAAACCCGTAGCGAAAAAAGCGGTTGTGAAGCCAGCACCTGTGCAAAAGACGGAAACATTGGAAACAAAGCCTGTGGTGGTGGTAGCGGATGAAGTGGTTATTGAAACAACACAACCCGTTGAAACTCAGCCTGCAGCGCCTACCCCTCAAGTAGCGGTTCCACCTATGGTAGACCCCGTAGCCGATGCGGGATCAGATAATGATTATGTGCCGCCATTGGAATTTGACTTGGATGAGCCGCTGGCAATGCCTTCACCCATGATGGATTTTGAGGTGCCCAAGGCGCAACCACCCAAGGTGATTGTCAGTAAGCCAGTGGTACAAGCATTACCAAGCCCTCCAGCTTTGCCTTAATAAATGACGCGTCCAATTATCAATGAATCAAACAACCGGTTTGAGTTGGAAATGGAGGGTCATATTGTATTTGCCACTTTTCGATTAGATGGCCAGCATTTGCATCTTAATTATGTAGAGTCGCCACCCCAATTACGTGGTACGGGTGCGGCGGGTCAATTAATGCAGACTATTATGGAATATGCGCAAGAAAAGAAGCTCACCATCAGCCCGCATTGCGGTTATGCTGCGGCGTGGATGCGCAAACATCCAGCCTATCATGCATTGTTGCACTCAATTTAATAATGCGGAGGCGGCGCTTCGTCCGATTCAGCCCGAATATGCGATAGGCTTTCAACGGTTTGTTTAAAATGGCCGATTTGCTTTTTTAACTGTGTAATCTCTTTTTGTTGGGCGTAAAGCTCATCACTCAAACGCTCAATCTCTATGGATTGATGCGCTAATTGTTCTTCTAGCATCGTGATTGATGAGTTGGCCATAGCGGTTTAAAGCGCCTTGGATACTTTCTTCACCACATCTTCTGCCGTTATACCAAAATGCTTGTAGAGATCTTCAGCCGGTGCGGATGCGCCAAAGCCTGTCATGCCTACAAAAATGCCATCTTTGCCCAGATAACGCTCCCAGCCAAAGCCAAGCGCGGCTTCAATACCTACGCGCAGACCCTTGCCCAGTGTTTCTTCGCGATAGCTAGCCGGCTGTTTTTCAAATAACTCCCAGCATGGCAGCGAAACAACTTTGGCTGTGATGTTTTTAGCGGAAAGTAGTTTTTTTGCTTCAATCGCAATTTCCACTTCTGAGCCGCTGGCAATAAGCGTAACCTGTGCGTCATCATCGGAAAATTCGCAAAGCGTATATCCGCCATAAGAACAAAGATTCTCTTTGGTGTAAGTGCTACGCACGCTAGGTAAGTTTTGGCGAGAAAGTGACAGAATGGACGGTGCGTCAACGCTGGCGAGGGACAATGCCCAACATTCAGCGGTTTCCGTCGCGTCAGCAGGGCGGAATACATTAACGTTTGGCATCGCACGCAAACTTGGCAGATGCTCAACCGGTTGGTGCGTGGGGCCATCTTCGCCTAAGCCAATCGAATCATGCGTCATCACATAAATCACGCGTTGTTTCATGAGTGCCGCTAGGCGGATAGAGGGGCGACAATAATCGGTAAATACCATAAATGTGCCACCATAAGGCACAAAACCACCATGCAGCGCTAACCCATTCATGGTTGCAGCCATACCATGCTCGCGAATACCCCAATAGAGATAGCGGCCCGAATAATCGTCTTTTGTAACGGGTTGCATCGCTTTGGTTTTGGTAAGGTTAGAGCCGGTTAGGTCAGCGGATCCCCCGACCAATTCAGGTAGGGCGGCACCCAATACTTCAAGCACGCGGCCTGAGCTTTTGCGTGTGGCTTCGTTAGGCTGCTCCTCGGCGAGTGCTTTTTTATAGTCGTCGATTGCAGTTTGCCAGCCATCGGTTAAATCCGTGCTCACGCGTTGCGTAAATTCGGCTTCTTTGCCAGAAGCGTTTAAGCGCTTGCCCCATGCGTGGCTATCGGTTTGACCGCGTGTGCCGGCCGATCGCCATTCGTGTAAAATTTCATCGGGAATTTCAAACGGCGACGCATCCCAGCCAAGTTGTTTGCGGGTAGCGGCAATTTCTTCATCACCCAAAGCAGCGCCATGGGTAGCTGAAGTGCCTGCCTTATTGGGTGAACCAAACCCGATAATGGTTTTGCAGGCAATCATGCTTGGTTTATTTGATTTTTGGGCTTTAGCAATGGCAGCCGTAATCGCTTCATGATTATGGCCATCAATGCTTTGGGTATCCCACCCGCAGGCTTCAAAACGCTTAAGCTGGTCGGTGGAGTCGGAAAGCTCAACCGAGCCATCGATGGTAATATTATTATCATCCCATAGCAAAATAAGTTTATTGAGGCCAAGATGACCAGCCAGCGAAATCGCCTCTTGGCTGATGCCTTCCATTAAGCACCCATCGCCCGCGATGCTATAGGTGTAATGCTCGACTAAATCGTCGCCAAAATCGGCATTGAGCATGCGTTCCGCTAATGCAAATCCTACTGCATTGCCGATACCTTGACCAAGCGGGCCGGTGGTAGTTTCAATACCGGCGGCCTCGCCAAATTCAGGGTGACCTGCAGTTTTAGCGTGTAATGTGCGGAATTTCTTGATCTGCTCTATCGTAATTTCATCATAGCCCGTTAAATACATGAGCGCATATTGCAGCATGGAACCGTGGCCCGCTGATAGTACAAAACGATCGCGATCGGGCCAATGGGGCTGTTTGGGATCAAACTTTAAAAACTGGGTGAAAAGCACAGTGGCAACATCGGCCATGCCCATGGGCATTCCCGGATGGCCTGAATTGGCGGCCTGCACGGCGTCCATCGCCAGCACACGAATGGCATCGGCCATTTTCTTTTTTGAAGGGTGCGATTGAGTGTTGGAAGATTGCATTGCAGGTTGGGCAGTCATAATCAGGCTCCGTTGGCTAAGCTCAGTGCTGGTTTATATGGCGGCACAGTAGGCGGCGCGTTGCTTTTTCGCAACCAAAACTTTACGAAATTTAAAACACACGCTAGAGTCGATTAATGACACACCAATCGCCAATCGCTTCTATGGGAAATGCCCGCATTGATGCCGCTGCAGAGCGGTTGAACCACGCATTTAACCGCGTGAGCGAAACGATTGAACGATTGCGACAGGAATCGCTTAGTAGCGGAGATACCTCGTCGCTAGAAAAAGAGAATCAGCAATTAGTGGAAAAATATCAAGCATTACAAGATGTTATTGCGCAAACCGACCAAGAGCTTGAGGCGATGACCACGCAAATTGAGGCATTATTAGCGAATGAGGATGCCGCATGAAACCTTTGAGTTTAAATGTGCATGGCCGTACCTATCGCTTGCAATGCGAAGAGGGGCAAGAACGCGATTTAATGCATTTGGCTGATGATTTAACCCAACGATTAAGCGAGCTTGATGCCAGTTTTGGCGATCGCGCTGAAACCATGACGATGGAAAATACACGGCTGGTTATCACGGCGCTCATGCTGCTAGCAGATTTACGCGACGCGAAACAAAAAGCCCGCCGCCGCAGCAGCGAAGATAAAGAACAGGTTGAATTAGTGATTGCCGATACGCTAGAACGCATCGCCGGAAAATTAGAATCGTTAATTGATTAGCGCGCTAAAATTTAGTGCAGATTAGGCAATTCATCATCAGCAATGCGATAATCGTTATTGCGTAGATGTGAACTATTATAGCTTTCCATTTCAATGAGCGCATCATATTGATTGATTAACATTTTATCGAGCTGGAGTTGCTGAATAATTTCTTCTGAACTGACGCCATTAAAGCTTTTCACTTCCTGCTCTTTTTCGAAACGGCGCATTTGAAAATAATGATTCATTTGGCTGGTTGCAACCGAACGAATACCTTCAGCTAGTGAGGTAAAACACAACACATCAATATTATCGGATTTGCTCGAATATTCGGAATCATTTAATAGTTTAGCTGCAAATGCATCGGCTGGCGAAATGGCACGCTGCTCGGATGCTAACTGGTGAATAATGGATGCCTGACCGTAGCGCTTTGCCATCATCATTGTTTTTGAAAGCAGTAAATTATTGCGCTGATCTTTCATCACACTTTGCGCTAATTGACTAAACTGATGTGATTTGCGTTTGGCTTCATGCATGGCATCGTTACAGGCCTGATGCGTTTTTTCGGTAAGTATTTTTATCATCACTTCAAAAAAGTCTGATTGATTTTGATGAAATGCTTCATTTTCGAAGCCGATAATCGTTTTTAGAGTTTGCGCCAGTTGCACTTCACCCTCGTGACGGGTGAGCTGAATTTCCTTGGCAAGATTGATGCTATCAAACATATAGCGCACATAGGCATTTAGAAAGCGCGAGCAAAGCTGTTGATGCGTTTTATGATAACGCGGATTTAAGGTAGCCGATCGTAGAGCATTTTCGCATCGCGCATCTAGCTCTTGAGCCGACGAATTACGTTTAAAGAATTTTTTGAACATCATGATTCTAATGTAGCAAATGTTTATGAAGTTTGTGTTAACGCAGTTAGAAAAAATATGCTGAATTTGGATTTTTCTAAAAATTTCATCATTCCGTAACATCGATATGGGTGTAGCCAAACCTAATCAAAGAGCGTATAATGCGGATTGAGAGAGGGACTGTAAAATGCGTGAAGGCACTAGATCCCTTGGACCGATACATCGTATGTAAGGGAGCTTTCCCTGAACTTAACCGTGGTTTTGTTCACAAGGCGCCCACCTAGTTAAATAGGGTCGCATGCGGATTAGATAAGCCCACGGTTTATAACGGCCCTCTCTCGCTTCCTTATTTTTCGTGCTTTGCGTGACAAGCTATGCTTTGCGCGGCATAATGAATGCATGAATAAAGCGGAACTTCGGCATGCAATGAAACAGAAACGCTTGGCGCTTAGCCCTGCCCAACAGGCAGAGGCCGCTCAACAATTTATGCAAAAAGCGCTAAAATTTCTTACGACTCAACCTTATCAAACGATTGCCGGTTATGTTGCTATGAGCAATGAGCTGGATGTGATGCCGTTGTTACAATCTATTAAAACGCTTTATGGCAAGAATATTTTAGTGCCGCGTATCAATGCACCATACCAAGCCCTTAGCTTTCATGAATTTGAGCTTAACGGTTTGGAGCTTGGCAATTTTGGCATATTGCAGCCGAGCGCGCAGAATGCTTTATTTATTCCCGATATTGTGTTGGTGCCATTACTGGCTTTTGATAAGCACAACCATCGCCTTGGTTATGGCGGCGGGTATTATGATCGAACGTTTGCTGAAATAACGCCACGCCCTATTTTAATAGGGTGCGCCTATCAATTTCAGCATGTTGATACATTGCCAAGCGAGCCGCATGATATTGCACTAAATGCCATCATTACCGTTTAAGTGGTTACTTGATTACGCCACATGCTACACGATCGCCCGCTGCGCCACTTGGTTGGCTTTTATAATCATCTTTACCTTCGTGGATAATGACAGCAGCGCCATCTTTATCCATGATGTCGGTTAGTTTAAGTTGCGATAAAAAAGCTTGGCTGCGCGAGGTACCATCGGCATTCACCCAAATATTGGGAATGTCACCTTCATGCCAATTGGCGCCCTCCATAAAACCGTGGCTTGCGCCATGGCTGTTGGCGTGCCCGCCTGAAACTTTAAAGCCTTCGCCACTGCAATCGCCTTTTTCATGAATATGAATGGCGTGCCAGCCTGTTGTTAAACTATTGGCGGTAATGGTGGCTAAAACACCGTTAGCACCTTGATGAAAATCAACTAAACCCACCGATTCACTCTGTGCATTTTGCAGCAATGCTTTAGCTTCAAGTGGCTTTTTCATTTCAGCATCTTGCGCGAAAGCGGCAGTGCTAAGTAATAGTGTGCTAGCGAGAATAAGTGAGAAGCGAGTCATAAAGAAATCCTTTTTGTTGATGCTATTGATTGCGAAAATTACGATTTATCGTATAAAGAATCCATGAATATTTTATATTTCGGCGATGTAGTAGGCCGAGCGGGGCGACAAAGCCTGTGCGAAAAACTCCCCGAAATTATCCGCCAACACAAGGCTGATTTTGTTGTGGTAAATGGCGAAAATTCAGCTGGGGGTTTTGGCTGCACACCTGAAATTGCTAAAGAATTTGTGGATGCCGGCGCGCATGCCGTCACCACAGGCGACCATGTGTGGGATCAAGATAAGCTGGCCGGCGCGCTGGATAGTGAGCCTTATTTACTGCGTTGCGCTAATTTTCCCGACAATACACCCGGACGCGGCATACAGGAATTTAAAACGCCCCATGGCAAAAAAATTGTAGTGTTGCATTTGATGGGGCAAGTTTTTATGAAGCTTGCGCTAGATAACCCATTTCTTTGCGCGGATAGACTTTTGAAGCCCTATCATTTAGGCAAAAATGTAGATGCGATTATTGTTGATTTTCATGGCGAGGCCACATCGGAAAAAATGGCTATGGGGCAATATTTAGATGGGCGCGTATCGCTGGTTGTTGGCTCGCACACGCATGTGCCCACTAACGATGCGCATATTATGCAAGGCGGCACGGCCTATCAAACCGATGCGGGTATGTGCGGCGATTATAATTCTGTAATCGGGTTTGATAAAACTGAGCCGCTTCGTCAATTTTTAACCAAGCGCAAAGGGCGTATGAGCGCTGCGAATGGCGAAGCCACCTTGTGCGGCTTATCTGTAAAACTAGATTCGGCTACGGGTTATGCCACCTCCATTGAAGCCTTAAAAATTGGGGGGCAGCTTGTTCGGCAAACGGTTTAGTTTTAAAGCCAGTCAAGCCGAGCCTACGCTTGCTCCGATTATTCAGCCTATAACGCCCCAAACATGCGAGATTTCGCAGATAGCAGCGCCCTCATCCCACATTGATGCTGCGGAAAAGCTTTTGTTAATTTTTGACTTTGCTCAGGCAGAAACCGTGCTCGATGCATATTTGCAAACGCAACCGGCTCAGTGCGATGCATGGCATGCGTTGGGGCATAGCTGTGCATTGCAGGGCAAACAATTGGACGCAATTGAGGCGTATAGCAGGGCGATTGACGTGGCTTATCGCTATCATAGCATCATCCATTTTGAACATTCGGCTGTATGTTTGCAGCGCGCCAAATTACTCTATAAACAGGACCATGATGAAGCTGCCTTGCACGACATTAATCAGGCGGTATTTCAAGATCATGCTAATCACGCTGCGCTGCATATCAAAAACCATGGCTGGGATGCGGGGCGCGATGTGCCAGCTTATATGCATCATTCCATCACGCAACTGTCCATTGAGCAGGAAATTCAACGCAAACGATTAACTTATTATGCACTTGCCCCTCAACAGAAGGCACATGATAGAGCCATTTATGATTGGCGGCAAAATCAGCCTAACAAGGCGCTGGATTTGCTCAGCCGTATTGTGCAAGAAAATGCCGATGATTGCTTAAGCTGGCATCATATGGGTTTGATATATTTGGAATTGGGAGAAGATATCAAAGCACTTGAGGCTTTTAAC
Organism: uncultured Alphaproteobacteria bacterium; assembly: GCA_963837025.1. GTDB lineage: Bacteria > Pseudomonadota > Alphaproteobacteria > Rickettsiales > JALZUV01 > JALZUV01. The sequence continues at coordinate 354,314 of CAWILT010000002.1, read as the reverse complement.
CATGCTATTGAAGCGGGTAAAAAGCGGCATCAACGCTATCACCACGGGGCATCGCTGCATCATTACCATCGCGGCCTCATGCAGTTTGGCCAAAACGCACTTGATTTGGCATTGATTGATTTTACGAAAGCGGCGGAGATTGATGTGAGCAATGCCCCTGCACTCGCCGCACTAGCCCAAATTGCGCATCAAAATGGGCAGCGCGTAGACGGTTTAAGTCTTATAGACAAAGCATTGGCTTTACAGCCCAACGCTTTATGGCAACAGCATCGCGCTTGCTGGGCTTAGTTTGCAGTTGCGTCAAATAATGGGCTGACTATGCTATCGCCAATTTTAACGTAATGTAATCCAAGGTTAATCATGGCAGGCCATTCGAAATTCAAAAACATTATGCATCGCAAAGGTGCGCAGGATAAAAAGCGCGGCAAAGTATTTAATCGCTGCAGTAAAGAAATTATGATCGCGGCCAAATCAGGCTCCGATCCCGACATGAACCCACGTTTGCGCGGGGCAATTATTGCGGCAAAAAAACTCAATATGCCCAATGATAAAATTGATACCGCCATTAAAAAAGGTGCGGGCGAATTAGAAGGCGGCGCGCTAGAAGAAATTCGCTATGAAGGCTATGGCCCGGGTGGCTTGGCCATTATTGTCGAAACCGCAACCGATAACCGTAACCGCACCGCAGCCGAAGTGCGCTCTACCTTTAACAAGCAAAATGGTAATATGGGCGAAACCGGATCGGTTGGTTTTATGTTTGATCGTAAAGGAGTCATCACCTATCTGGCTGATGCGGGTAGTGCTGAAAAAATGTTTGAAATGGCGCTGGAAGTAGGTGCAGAAAATTGCGAATCGGATGAAGAAAGCCACGAAATTACCTGCGCGCTAGAAGATTTTAGCATTGTGCGCGATGGGCTAGAAGCTAAATTTGGCGAAGCGGAGGAATGCGGACTGCGCTGGGTGCCGCAAACTTTTAGTGCTTTGGATGCTGAGCAAACCGAATCGGCCTTAAAGCTTATCGAAGCATTAGATGATTTGGATGATGTGCAAGAAGTTTCAACCAATGCCGAGTTTGATGATGCTGTCATCATGGCCATGGCAAGTTAAAAATTTTCCACGTAGGATTTTTATATCGCTGTCGTATAAGTTACGACTAGTTTTTATACGATAACCAAATAAAGGAAATTTTTATGCGTAATATGATTGCTATTTTAGCGACCGCCAGCCTACTCACCGCTTGCCAAACCGTTGGCGAAAGCTACGAGAACAACTCAAGCACTTATAAAGGTGCAGGCCTTGGTGCCTTACTCGGTGCGGGCGCTGGCTCGCTCACCGGTGATGGTTCAACCGAGCGTCGTCAACGTGCGACTGTGGGTGCGGGTATTGGTGCTTTAGCAGGTATGGCGATTGGTCAATATATGGATCGCCAAGAAGATTCATTGCGTGGTGAACTTGCGGGCTCAGGCGTAACGGTTAATCGTCAAGGCGATGAGATTTTGCTCAATATGCCTAGCAACATTACGTTTGCAGTGGATCAAAGCAACATTCAGCCTCAATTTTATGGCACCATCAACAATTTGTCTGATGTGTTAAAGCAATATCCTGAAACGCGCATTAATGTGATTGGTCATACCGATAGCACCGGCGATGCGGGCTATAATCAAAGCTTATCAGAGCGTCGCGCTTATTCGGTTTCAAACTATTTAAGCAGCCAAGGTGTATCATCAAGTCGTTTAAATGCGATGGGCATGGGCGAAAGCCAGCCGATTGCGAGTAACGATACCGTATCGGGCAAATCGCAAAACCGTCGCGTAGAAGTGCGTATTATACCTAATCAATAATCAATGATTTGGATTACGCTAAGGGGCGAGGTGGTGTATGCTATCTCGCCTTTTTCTATTGTTAGTTTAGGGCCGCTGATTTCATCAAATTGTAACACTTCTTTAGTGTAAAATATGGTTATATAAGTTTCTATGCAAAGCGTTATAAAACCTCAGTCATCTACCACACCTCAAACCACCACTGTTGATTTGGCGGAAAAACTGCATGTTGAATCTGCCAAACAAAAACGCACGACAGGCTTAAAGCTGCTTGATACCATCATTTATCCCGTCATGAATAATTTTGGTGTGTTTGTTATCTCTGTATTTGCCACTTATTTAACGAATAACGGCAGTAGATTTACAGGAGATGATTTTGCTTCTAAAACAGCACGTTGGTTAGAAAAACGTGGCGATAACTTCATGAATTTCGCTCAAAATAATGGTGTTGTAAATTTGAGTCATGAGGCTGCCAAAAACGCTAAAATGGTATTTTTCTCGTTTTTAGATGGCTCTTTAATGGCTCCATTCATCAAGCTGCTTGAAGATAGGCGTGAAAAAATTGCACGCGCGATTGACACGGTCTTAGGTACGTTGCCTGAAGATGAGTCTGTATATGAAGCCGAGCCCAAACAAACATGGAAAAGTGTATTACTAGGCCGTGCCGCTACGGCATTAGTGGTTGTGCCAACTGCTATTTTATTGCAAAATACGCGTGTTTCTGGAGAAGTTAAAGATGATGAAACGGGTGAGTGGGTGAAGGTTCCTGATGCTAATTCTGATAATAAAGAAGCCGGAAAAGGTATTTCATTAAATCAAAAGATGTTTGGTAATCCAGGTCTCAAATTAGGTGATTGGTTAAATGAGAATGCCCCAGGAATTCAGAAAAAGTTTCCGCGTGTTAATATTCCTGATTTGTCTAGTGTTGCCGTATTTGAGGCATTTTATACGAGCGTTTGTACCGCAGGGCTTTATTTCTCAAGCCGCCTCATTGCTAGCCGTGATGACAAGAAGAATGCGGAGCGTGCGCATAAAACGACGACTAATACGCATAGCGATGAGATTCGCACTTTGCGGGAAGAGATTGGCAGTTTGAAAACACAAACGCAGCTACTTTCACATTCTGCTAAAGCTAAATCAGAGTTGCAGCCAGAACCGATTGAAAAAGCAGATGCAGCGCATATTCAGCGCGTGGCGCCTCGTGTTAGCGAATTTGGTGAACAGTTAAAAGCTGAAGAATCGCAAATTCCTACGGCTGGCATCACCGCTTAGACTTAGAAACCATTTCTATTATACTTATTCTACGGCACTGCTAACACCGCCCGCTTTCATTTTATTTTTATAATTGGCAAGGAATGATTCCATGCGGCCAATTTGTTGGCTCAGTTTCGTGATATTGCGGTAGTCTAAAAGCGTATCCTCGGTGATAAAGGAGAATAAATCGCGCTGATCGGCATCTTCCATCAAGGGTAAAAAGTAATCGCGCAAATATTGTAATTGCTCGCTTTGTTGCGCAAACACATAGCCAATGCCCAGCTTCATTAAAATATCAACTTCGCTGTCATTTAACGGCGCGGTTGGGTCTTCACGTTCGGCCATTAATTGTTCAGCGGTTTGGATAAGTTCAGGCCACGTTTTAGCATCCCAATAAATTTCTAATGCGAGTAATTTAGCTTCGCGAGAATCATCACCTTCCAATAATTTCAAGGCACGTTCGGTCTCTTTTAAGCCCATTAGCGCGCGCGCTGTTAACAGCGTGCGTTGCTGTTGAAGCGATTCAGGGTTATTGCCATAGCCGGTTAACTCTAAGCTACTGAGCGCTTGCTTGGGTTTACGGCGCAGCAAGTGAATTAATGCTAAGCGCGCACCCACTCGGCTGCGCTCTTCGCCCGATAATCGAAATTCTACTTGGTTTTCAAGCAGCGCGGCGGATCTATCGAGCAATTCAACCTCGCTTAACCGATCGGCAAGGTTTTGAATCATGATATCGCCTGCTTCGCCGATAGGGGTGAGATTACGAAACTCGTAATATAGTGCTAAAGCGTCAATTGGGCTTAATTCATCCGCTGCACCATCATTGAATAAGGTACGAAATATATCAGCCATATTAGCGGTAATCTGTAAATTTTCCGGATGATTGGGAAAGTAAGTGATGATCTCGCGCATGGTACGCAATTGCTCACGATATTGATTCGTTGCTTCATATAAGCGCCCTAATAGCGTGAGCAGTGTGATTTCAAAATCATCGCCGCGCCACATAATGCGAATAGGCTCTAGCTGTTTAATCGCCTCTTCAATGGTAATTTTATTTTCCGCCAAATCGAGGTTGGTAATAGCGAATAAAGCACGCGGGCGAATAAAATCATTGGCGGTTTCATCAGCAAGCTTTTGCCATATTAGGCGTGCGGCATCTTTTTGTGTGGTGCCTGCTAAAACACGCGCGATAAGATACTGCACATGATCTTCATCTTCATCCAGCATTTCATCTTTATTAAGGGTATCGAATATTTTGAGAGCTTTGTTATAGCTGTTATTATTAATATCATTATCCGCAGCTACCAATGCTAAGTTTTGACGCATCATAGGTGGATAGTGGCGAATATATTCATCATAGAAATCGGTATATTCAACATTGTTTTGTTTTCGCAAAATAACGCTCATCACATCGCGCCATAGATTGATTTCGGGTTCGCCATCTAAGGTCGGATGCTTAAAGGCGGTTTCGGCTTGAAGAAATTCATTCGCCATAAAATGAGCGGCGCCCAGCATGGCATGCAATTTGTTGCGTGTGAAATAGATTGGCGATTCTTCTGCCAACATTTGCAGCAAGGTGCGCGCTTCTAACGCTTTGCCTTGCGCCAAATAAAGTTCGGCCAAACGTTTGCGAGGAACGCGCCGCTTTTTCACATCGGCATCCGCGGCCTGACGCCATAAAAGACCTTCAAAACTGGTGGCATCTTCGCCTAAAGGCGGTAGCCAATTTTGATAAGGAAAGAAACTATTCGATGATAGCGAATCGACAACTTCTTCCTCCGGCAATTCTACCTGCGGCAAATTATCGGATAAATAGATACCATCGGGCGAACTAATTTTAAGACCATTGCGCGTTGGGATAATGCTCAAATCATTAAACGCATTTTCAATCACAATACCTTGGCTGGTTTTTGGCAGCGAAAATTGCGCAAAGCTACGTGCAGGAACTAATCCTGTGCTGCTGCTATAAATGGGAACTGCCGTCAACTCATCACCCATAACAATGTCGTAAAAATTGATTGGGTCAGATATTTCGAGTACGGGAATAAAAAGATGCGGCTTTAATGGCAGCTCTGTCTGTGATTGTGGGTTCAACAAAATTTCCGGTAATTGAGGTTTGTTTTTCAACTCGATACGCCAATGATAGCTTTTGGGTTTTTTGATGGCGCTTACCCCTTCTAAAGACGTTTCAATCACCCATAATTGTGCAGCCCCTAACCCTGTGATTAGCGAATTATCTACTTTTGTAATTCCGGCATAGGCGCGAAGACTATCGGCGTTCAGTTTTTGGATTGAGTTAAAGAGTAAAAAAGTTCGATTGCCGCGTCTAAAAACTGTGGCTGCGGTGCGCGTTTGCCACGGGAATGTAATGGCAATACCATCTTTTAAATCTTGCGTGGAAAGTGCTTGGGAATATTCTACAGGGTTTGCGTTTGGTTCGACTTCTTCTTGTTCAACGGTTTCATCTGTTGGCGCTTCCTCCGCAATCTCGGGCGCCTCAGGTTCCCGTGTAATGGGAGCCTTTTCTTGCGCAAAATTAATCTCTTCAGGCTGCACAGGCGAATCGATTGGGGTAGCGACTTCAATCATTTCATCATCTGGTGTTTTGTCGATAACAGGCAACACACCAATGGATTCGGCAATAGGCGCGGCTGGTTGTATAGGTTGTTCAACAATCGCTACGGTTTCAGTTGGTTTAGATGGTTCCGTTAACGGGGCTGGTGCTGGCGGTTTAGGGGTTGGTTTGATAGCAGTGATTTTAGGTTTAGCAGGTGTTATTTCGGGTTTTGGTGCCGCTACTGCGGGTGTGGCGGCTGGTTTCGTTTCAATAGGCACATCTTCGAATATTTCCGGCGTTTGTACACCCCCTTCAGCCAACCCGATAATATCAATGCCGGTGCTATTGCCGCTAACAAAACTGCGTGTTCGATAGTCGCGATTGGTAGTGATGAGCACACTGCGTTTATCATCCGATTGACTAATTGAAACCACGTAAGGCCGCAATTTAGCCAATAAGGGTGCGGGCGAAAAAGTAATTTCCTTATCAAACCGCAAGCGAATTTGACGCCCTTTGCTGGCACTGCGTAATTTTAGCGGCGTTGAATCGGAAAAGCTCACGCGCGCAAAATTACGGATAATGCTAGCATCAACCGTTGGATTAATTTGCGCCAAAACCGTGCCCGCAAAAAGCATACCTACAGCCAGCATCGCACTGAAAATACTCAGAAACAAAAAGTGTTTGCCACGATATGCCGACAATAATTGCATTGTATTTTTATTAGTCTATCACAAGGTGACAAGCAAAGGAGAATTACAATGCGTTGGACAGATGTGAATGATATCGCCATTGAGTTGGAAGATGCACACCCGAATGCCGATAATATTAATTTGCGCTTTACCGATTTGCGCGATTGGGTGCTGGCGATTGATGGCTTTGAAGGTGATGCCCAAGGTTGCAGCGAAAAGATTCTCGAAGCCATTCAAATGGCATGGATTGATGAGCGCGATTAATGCTTAAATTTTCGCTGGAATCGGTGGAAGATACCCGCCTTTTAGCGCAAGCGATGGCTCGCTCCATCAAACCCTCCGATTGCATTGCATTGCAAGGAACGTTGGGTGCTGGCAAAACTACATTCATGCAATTTTTGCTTAAAGATTTAGGGGTGGAGGAAGACATTACCTCGCCCACTTTTATGCTGGTACATGCCTATCAGACCGCGTTTGGAAAATGTTATCACTTAGATGCCTATCGCATTGAAGATGCTGCTGAATGTGAAGAATTAGGATTAGATGAAATGCTGCAAGAGGGGTTAGTGTGCATTGAATGGCCACAGATTTTTGCTGATTGGTTGCCAAAGGATGCGTTGTGGCTTACATTTGATTTACAATCACCATCATCTTTGCGCGTTGCCACGTTGCAAGCGGATGGGCAAAATGAAACGTTAAAAAAAATAGAAACTGCCTTTTATGACTCCCGAGCGCGCCGCAGCGATTGACGCATTTTTACAAGCCAATGGATGGGGCGATGCCACCTATTCATTCCTTTCGGGCGATGCATCATTCCGCAGCTATCAACGGGTGGTAGATGACAAACGCAGTGCTGTTTTAATGGATGCTCCGCCAGCGCAAGAGCCACTTTCGCCCTTCATTAAAATGGATGAGTATTTAATTCATTTGGGCTATAGCGCGCCTATTATCTATGCGCGTGACAATGACCAAGGATTTTTGCTATTAGAAGATTTAGGTGATGCACTATTTAGCCGCTATTTAGCGCGTAAACCCGCTGAAGAAGCACAGTGTTATTTAACGGCAGCAGACATGCTGATTGACTTGCATCGCCAAACGCAGTTGCCCGATTTTGTCGATACCTATAGCACGGAAATTATGCTACGCGAGAGTGCGCTTTTTACCGATTGGTATTTAGCTCCTGTGGTGGGGCAAGCCGAAGCTGCCCATGCTCGGATTGAGTTTCTACGCCTATGGAAATTGCTTATTGAGCGGATGCCTTATTTATCGAACGTGGTCGTATTACGCGATTTTCATGCCGATAATTTATTATGGTTACCCAAACGAGATGGGGTTGCAAAAATCGGTTTGCTTGACTTTCAAGACGCATTAATAGGCTCGCCAGTTTATGATTTAGTTTCGCTACTGGAAGATGCGCGTCGTGATGTTCAACCCGAAACATCCATGACGGTTTTAAACCACTATATTCAGCAAATGCAGTGGGATTTCGACAGTTTTATGGCCTGTTATCATTTAATGGGCGCGCAACGTAACATGAAGATTATTGGCATTTTTGCGCGGCTGGCCATGCGCGATGCTAAACCGCATTATTTGCATTATTTGCCGCGCGTTTGGAAGCATTTGCACCATGATTTACAACACCCTATATTGCGACCCATTAAAAATTGGCTAAACGCAGTTTTACCCCAAGAAGCGCAGCAAGATGGCGCCACTATTTTACAGCTTCAACCCAAGCAAGGCACCCATGGCTGATTTAGCAAAAGCAATGATTTTAGCCGCAGGTTTAGGCCGGCGCATGCAACCCTATACCAGCACCATTCCTAAACCGATGGTACCCGTGGCAGGCCATCCACTCATTGTCTATGCCTTTAAATTATTGCAAAACGCGCAAATCGATACTGTCGTTGTCAACACACACCATTTGCCTGAGCAGGTGGAAGGGTATTTAAAATCTCAGCCATTTGACATAACTATTTCGCGCGAGACTGAATTATTGGAAACAGGCGGTGGAATTTTAAAGGCATTTAGTTTGTTAGACGAAGAGTTTTTTACCTTAAACAGTGATGTGATTTGCATCGAAAAAGATGATCAATCGGTTTTAAAACGTATGGAACATGCCATGGATAGCCATGTTATGGATGGATTAATGTTACTTTGCCCATTAGAGCGCGCAGTGGGATATGATGGCGAAGGCGATTTTTCATTGGATTCAAAAGGACGAATTATAGCCTGCATTGAAGGGAAGCAGACCTACGTATATATGGGCGTTCAGCGTCTGCATAAGCGACTTTTTGCCAATGCCCCTCATGGGGCGTTTAGCTTAAGCCAGCTTTATAAGGATGAGTTGGCTAAAGGCAAACAAGGGCGTTTATTTGGCTTAGTGCATGATGGCGCCTGGCTACATGTGGGAGATCCTGAAGGCATCACCCTGGCCACCGCTTATTTAGGCAAAGAATCGACATAATTATTATTAAGCCATGCCGGTTTTTCCGTTTCAGACCCCATGGGATAAATTGTACTATTTGGATCGACTGGAATATTCTGATTGCCATTTATTTGAATAACATCGTTAGGATAAAGAGTAGTTGGTTGGCTAGGGTTTATTCGGAACTGATTGCCCGTTGATGTGACGACCACTCCATTTGGATTAAAGGTGAGCGTTGTATTGCCTGCAATGTTAACCCATTGATTGTTTTCATTTAAAAAGCGCCCCCCTAATGGAAGAGTCATTGGATCTGGAGTTGATCGGCCCAAATTAATATCAAAAGTTGTACCGTTAGGTAATACAATTAACGGTGAATTGCTGGGTGAACGGAAGGTGTTATTTGAGGCATCATAGGTGAATGATCCTCTCTGCAACACTAATGTAGTTACATTATCCATGATGCCCCAGAATTTTCCGCCTTGGCAGTCTTTATGTTTGAAAAACTCACCAATTCTATCAGTAATGAAAGTGTTCACCTCGCCTTTGATTTGGTTGCCTAAAGCATTGACTCGCGATTCTCCTGTCGCAATTGCTGTTTTAGTTTCGTCAATTGCACCATTAATTTTACCGATAGCTTCATTGACTTTAACTAAATGCATATCCACTTCAGCTTGAGGGTTTTCGGTTCTTTTATCAATAATCATATTCATTTGTTCTTTGAGCAGATTAAAGATTGGCCGAACTGAATTAGCGATTGCGCTACCCACTACTGGGGCATCGCTTACCATAGCGTTAAACTGGTTCTGAAATTGTGAGAAATACGTGCCAAACTGCTGTTTACTTATGTTTTGGCCATTGGATATCATGCTAACATATGACGACAAAGTGCTAATGGAATTCTCAGCTATATGTATTTGCTCGCGAATTTCTTGAACGGATGCAGGAACATTCACCCCTAATTTTCCTAATAATTTATTCAACATGCTGGTGGCTAATCCTGTTATGGCGCCACACGGTACATTGACTGTTTTACTCTCGCGCCCCCATGGTACGGGCGGCGCTTTTAAATCTTCATTTAAGCTTGGTTTATACGATAAATTGGCTCGCGCGCCATCTGTATATATACGCGATCGATTGGGACATTGCTGTTCAACCGTAGGGCGGCATGGGCCCATTTTAATGACATTACCGAAGGTAGAGGAAACACTGCCTGTGCCTTGCATCATTCGCAAAGATTTAGGCGGATCTTCACCGCGGCTGATACAATCATTAAAAGCTTCGATCGTAGCATCGCCGCGCTCAATCTCAGCTGCATTTAGTTTTTTAAATTCAGCGCAGGTGGTAATGGCTGCATTGGTCGCATACGAAAATACAACGTTTAGCACTATAAATCCTAATAATTGAACGGCTTTTTTTAACATTATGGTAAAGTCCTATCTGCGTCATTTGCCGGGCGGTAGATGCTCACACTGTCCCAATCTTTTGCAACGCATTCGCCTAAATCAGGATCTTCACAATAATAAGTTGCGGATATTTGCTCCTCAATTAATTCTTTAATACCTGCTGGCATATCATCAAGTGTTGGATAGATTGTACGTGGCTCGCCCCTACCAATTTTGCTGGTAATACCGCAGGCATCTAAATATTTACCATTATTTACATCTTTTAAAACAACCCAGCGCTTTTTGCCTGGAATAGCATCTAGCGAGCCATAATCGTTGATATTATGTGTTTGAAGCACGCGCGCAATGTGCGGCAATTCTGTTCCTTGCGCTGGCCATACCACAATATCATTGGTTTGTGCGTTATCGAGGCCTTGGATCATCGCGCTGCTTTTGACTTGCCCAAATAAATAGGGGAATTGCTGATTCACACTAATGGCCGGTGATGTTTCTGTGGTGTCACGATTGGGTGGCGTGCTCACATATCCACGCCAGCTGAGTGGCCAATTATATTGTTTGGCACGGATAAACTCTTCATTATTTGCGCTCGCACCCACTTTTGTCCATGGGGCTGTAATTTGGGTGCCAAGTGTTTCCAGCACATAATCTTCGCCACGCAGATTTTTAAAGATTTTCTCATGTTGGCATAGGCAATTTAATCCATCATTACGGAAGCAATTGGCTTGGTATAATTTAAGCTCAGCCCATTCAGAGCCAGCAAGGCTTTCAAATTTACGGTCATTTGGCACATCTTTGCCATCTTTCCAATCTTGCATGGTGAAGCAACTATCGCCGATGCCACCACCGCCACCATAGCGGCAAAGCTGTGACTTTTTGCCATGGATAGAGTTATAATCGCGGCCTACTCCGATGATGGAATCATTTGCGCCCCAGTCACACCAATAGTCAGGTTTGTCGGCTACTTGGAATGCTTCATTTCCCGTATCCCACCAGCGCATGTAAGGGCGATGGTTGCCAAAATGTTCACGGAAGCCGTAACCTTGAGCGGGGTCTTCTTCGGTATATTTCTGTTGATATTCTTCCACCTGTTTTGAAAATTCTGTTGTTGTCGCAGTGCTGGATATTGGCATGCCACCAAATAATCTTTTGAATATCCCAGGATCTTCATCATCGGTTTTAAAATTGCCTTTGCGGGTACGTATTTTAAGGAAGTTTACGCTATAAACCGGTTTGGCTACATCATGGCAAATTTTATCAATGTCTTTCTTTATGCATTGCTCAGCATCTTCTTTTGATTCTGCCGCAATGTTGGGATCGGTTTCGGCTAGATCGCCTTGTTTATCGCAGCTATATTCTTCTTTGGCTTTTTCGCATAAATCTTTATCACCCATTTGGTAAAATTGAGTGCTACATACGGGCCAGCTTTTTTTGCCCACAGCACTTGGACCCCATTCAGGCTCTTTCTTTTCGTTCGTAAACATGCGGGTGCGTTCGAGCGATTCGGCGCGAGCACCTTCATTGCATTTTAGGCATGCTTCGGTATAGATAAGAACTTTCTTTCCTTCTTTTTTAGCCTCTTCACAGGTTAATCCCAACGCGCAGCCCGCTGTGGCCGCAGCAAATAATCCTATATGTAAGTTTCGACGCCCGCAACCGCCGCAAATTTGTTTTTTATCTTCGTCGCCATAATCACATCCATCTTTGGTTTTAGTTGGTCTGCAATATTCTTTTTGATAATATTTTCGGTTCGTTTCATATTCTTCCCAGAATGCTCTTTCATTGGTGTCAATCTGACATCCCATGCATAGGCGATAGTCTTTATAGCGGAATCGCAGCAAATCAACCGGAACAGATGAGCAATAAATAGATGCACCAAACTGAAAATAGCCTTTTTTATCTCTTTCAGGCGAGCAACTATATTTTTTCAAACCGCCTGCTAAATAAGGTATCATGGCGGGTATCCACGTATTGACTCCTTCACCCAATTTTATACTGGCATATCTTGCTTTACTTTCAGTGGCATCACCAAACAGAGTACGGTCAGTTAGCAGCACTTCTTCGACTGTGCTGGCGATATCATAGCGTGGTGAAAATGGGTGGAGCGGGTCAATAATGCGCTCAACCGGATTGGCCACATAATCATTAATCGATAATTTTCCGGGTATTTTATTATAGCCTTTTTTGTGATAATTTTTGGCTTTGTTGGGCGTGAGCAATCCTGATTTCCATGTAATTTTGCGCTCAGGCCAATTATCTTTACGATATTGCGCTGACTCGTCTTTATAATCACCCTCGTGGCGGTCATATTCGATATAAGGCATATAATCTTCGTGGAGCAGGCCTTTATGCGAACGCTTGATGTAATCGGCAACTTCGTACTCTTCTTGGCCAAATTGGATGCGCTTGGCTTTAAATGGCTGGCACATGCGCGGCGAATTACCAATTGCTTGGCCATCGGGGTTGAAAACCATATCCGGCTTCATCGCATTATTTAAAATATATTGATTGGCGCAACTATCGAGCATTAAACGCACCCAATAGGCCGGCTTACATTCAGGTGCCGGATATTTATCTGACTTCATCAGTTTTTTGATATTGTCATATTGGCTATCGGAAAGAACGTTTTTTAAGCGCTGCTGAATATCGCCATTATCATTTCCGACAAGCGTTCGTATTCCGTTCACAATCGAATTGCCGAATGATTTCATGTAGGTTTTATATTCTTTGTTTTTCCATTCGATATTGCCCAATTCCATATCGTTTTTAATTTCGCATTTTGGTAAAGGCGATAAGCAACCATATTCACCACGGAGCATATCGAGAATGGCATCTTGCTGATCATTTTGCACACGGCGCAATTTACTACTGCCCGGGCACATATTGCGATAACGCCAGCCATTATCAAATTCTAATGGGCTTTTGCGTTCCGTATTTAATGGAACCACACAATTTAATTGTGATGAATTTTTATCATAAATAGGACTAGCGCCTGCAACACCCGCTAAGGGTTCTTCATCATCGCGCATTACTTCGCCTAAACTATAGGCAATATCGAGCCGCTTTGGGCCAAGCAAACACGCATCGCGCCAGCGGTTATCTTGGCAGGGTTCATTAACCACCCCATCTCCATTTAGCAGGTTCTTTACAACACCATTAACTAAACAATTAGGTTCTTTCATACGACGAACTGGATTTTTAGGCGATTCGTCAGGTTTATTTATAGTGTAATCATAAATATCATGCTTGGTATAAGCCGCACGATTGTCAGCTGGAGGCTGATATTCAAAATATTCCTTAACTTTGTTTTTAAATTCTTTGCTTCCAAATTGAGTATTTTCAATTTTGCCGGTGTTTCCATCGCAATCAACAATGGGTTCTGGATTTTTTTCATGATTTTTATACCATAATTCTAGATCGCAAAGGGGTATCTTACCTTTTAATTCACCAAAGAAGCCTTTAAACGTTTTATCAGCCCAGCCACCTGAATCCTTTGAAGGTGAGCCATCGCTGCCATCATCTCCTGAATTGGTAGTGGTTGGTGGAGTAGTTTCATTCGGGTCAGTGCCGCCTGGATTAACTCCACCGCCGCCCGGAAAATTACCGAGTCCGCTTGCACTTTGGCCTGTTTTGGGGTCAATAAAGTTTTGATTGAATTTTCCGCCAAAGGTGCCGCCTAGTTCAGAGGTGATGGTTTTTTTCAAATCATCACCCAATGCGCCAACGAAACCGCCTATAGCATCAAAAGCCGCTTCAATAGCTAAACCGCTTAAAGCAGAAATGGCGCCATCGACATCTTTGTTGGAAAGGTGGTTAAGCGCGGTTTGTGATGCTTTCTTTAGCGTTTCATTATCAATTTTATCAATTAATTTTTGCAGACCCAAGGAAGCCACGTGGATCATCGTATCTAAAACTTTTGACAAATCGCCGGATTCATATGCACTAACTGCATTGGTAATGACATCTTTAATGTCACCACGAGGCAAATAGCTACAGATTTCATCCATTTCGCCTTTGAGTTTAGCCATTTTATCTAAATCCACTCCCTTAATGGTTTTGAGTAGATTAATAATATCGCCTTCAAGCGAAGCTGGGTTAATTGCCTTACCAATAATTTCCAGAGATTTATTTAGAACGGTATCGGTTTTTGTTTCTTCCAAAAACCCATTGATATGTTGCGATATAACATTTTGATTCGCTTCAGATTTGCTATTGATCGCAGGCCATGTTTTCGTTAGCTCGGTGATTTGGTTCATGGCCGCAGTAATCGCCTGCCTATCGTTTTGCGGTTTGGTTTCGCGTTGCGCTGCTAAGGCTTCGTGTAACGTTCGCAATTTGGCATCATAATCACTTAAACCCGAATCCAACAGCTGATCCGTTGAACCGCCTAAAATACCCATGGTTTTAATATCAAACTGCCCCTTATTACTTTTAAGGGTTTTATCAATATCATAATATTGCTGGATAAACCGCTGATGATCAATTTGGTTTAATTGGGGAATAAAATTAGCGGCCTGATCTACAATGTGGCTGTCGCTTAATTCGGTGAGACTTGCCCCTAAATTAAGCACATTATTAACTGTATCGAGTGCCGGTATATTTGGTATTCTATCGGTTAATGTTTTAAAACTCACCCCGCAAGTGGAACCCCCTGTTTGGGCATTTCCCATTGCAGGAAACAAAGCAAACATAGCACCCACCAGCATTAAGCATAAAGCGAAATGGATTTGGGCTAAGCCATGGTTTAGGCGAGTTTGCATTATAGGTTTTGTTACACTTTCATGTTAAAATTAACGGACGATATTTGCGCCTTGTGGGGTTGAAAAATCAAGTTCCTGCTCATCATAGGGCGCGAACATTTGAGCAACAACAGATGCATCAATGCCGCGAGTGAATTTTCCATTAAAGGTTAGGGGAGCCAAAGCCGCACCAACCACTTTATCGGCTACACGGTTTTTTAACGAGGCATCAACCAAGCTTAGCATTTGTTGATATGATTTTCGTTCAGCCTCGCTTGATGCATTCACCTCGCGTGAAGCCACAGCATTGCGAAAATTCGTTAAGGTTGCACCTGCTTTTTTACCTCCTAATTTATGATCTTCAATCAATGCAATAAAGTTTTCTTGACCACCAACTTTGTATATTTCGCGAAGCACAATAAATTCCTGCTCACGCGATCGCATAAGCTTGGCTTGATTAACCACTTGGCTTGCATCAATGCCTTGCATTGCTTTAGCCGCTTGTGCAAAAGCCTTATCATCAAATTCTTTAGTGCTATCACCAACATTGGCGGCCACAATGCCGATATAGGCCGACATCTGACTAATATCTTGTGGTAATGGAGCATCATGCATATCGGGTATGCGGCGCTCAAGCCCAGCGCTAAGTTTAGCATAGTTAGCTTCTACTTGCGCTTTATCAACCTTTAGCATTTTAGGTGAAGATGCTTTTATAGCAGCAGTATTGGGTGCAACTATAGCGGTAGGCGCAGATGCTGGCTTGTTAGATTGTATTGTTGCAGGGGTTGCTTTTGCTGGGGTAGTCGTTTTTGGTGTGGCTGGCGCCGCTTTTTTAGCAGCAGGTTTCTGCACGGGCGCTTCAGGTTTGAGCTGTGAATTATAGCGCTGTAAAATTTCTTGTTCAGTGGTGGAAGCATTCGATGTGGGTGAAGTGGCCTGCGCTGATGCTCCTGAAGCCATGAAAATACAGGCAAATGATAAACATTTAACAGAAAACTTACGATGCATCTTTATGGCTCCTTTATTTATTTTTACTCTATTACTCCTTAGGATGACATATAAACATTTCATTTCTGTGACAGTTGGTGATAATTAATTGATGATGGAGGATATTTCACAGCAGTTAAACACCGATAGCATTCGCCAAGCGGTAGCAGATGGCAGCTATTTTAAGCGCTCACGCCGCTGGTTTGATGAGGTTTACCACCGCCCCATTGGTGAGCGTAGCTATTTTATCATGCTGATGTTTTTATCAGCGGTAACGATTTTCTTTTCCACACTTACCTATATTTCGATGCAACCCCTGTCGCGTACCATTCCTTATACTATTTATAGTAATGACTTGTTTGAAGAGATGCCGTTGATAAGCAAGCTTCGTGAATATCCATCTGAAGATATTAATGTTGCTATCATCCGTTTTTTACTTAAAGATTATGTGACGCAACGTGAAGATTACCGCTACGATGTAGTGAAACTTGAATGGCAATTTAACCGCATGCGCAGCACCAGCAGCGAAGATGAGTTTCAACGTTATCAAGCCATTCGCAACCCGCAAAACCCGGGTAGTCCCTTCAATAAATATCGCCAAGATGGGGTTAGAAAAACCAATGTTTATAGTCAATCCTTTAATTTAGATGATGATTCACAAAGCGCTAAAGTATATTTTACCAGTACGGTGACGCAAAATAAAACCGTTCAAACCAATAATTGGGTTGCGAATATTACTTTTCGTTTTCCTGAACTTAGGGTAAACCAAGAGACGAATGAAGTGATGCAATTTAATCCTCAAACCCAAGCGTTTGAAATAGTGAAAGAAATTGATTTTCGCGTGAGTCAGTATAATGTACAGGAAACTACTAATCGATAATGCGAAATAAAAGCCTAACATCTGCCTTCTTATCTTTAGCGTGCCTTTTAGTGGTGATGCTGAGCGCGAGTGCAAGTATGGCGCTGATTTCGCCGCGGCCACAAGGGGTTGATGGTCGTATTCACACGATTATGTATTCGCCGGATGAGGTGTTTAAGTTCACGGGCCATTATGGCTATCAATCGAGCATTTTATTTGAAGTTGGCGAAGAGATTCAAACCATTTCTATGGGTGATTCAGTGCCATGGCAAATTTCGCCCTCGGGCAATCGCATTTTCATCAAACCGATTGAGCAAGATGCGCAAACGAACATGACGGTGCTAACCAATAAGCGCACCTATTTATTTGAACTGCATGCTGAAGAGGCCGATACCATTGAAGACCCTGCCCTTATTTGGGTAATGAAATTTATTTATCCCGCTGAGATGACAACCCGCAGGAAAATGGTGGAGCGTTTGCGCGAGCCGGATGAAGAGAATAATCAGGATTTTAATTTCAACTATACGATTCGTGGCTCTGTTGATTTTGCACCCATCAAAATTTACGATGATGGTGAATTTACCTATTTTGAATTTCGCGATAAGAATGCATCCATCCCTGCGTTTTATTATGTCGATAGTGAAGGCAATGAAAGCCTCATCAATTTTCGTACACGCGATGATAAAATTATCGTTGAGCGGGTAGCCAGCCGATATACGCTGCGCCACGGTAATGAAATTGTATGCGTGTATAATGAGGCGCTGCCGCTCAAGCCTGCCTTTATGAATCAAGGCCAATGACACCCCCAGTTAACTGGAAAATAAGCCCTAATCTTACGGACTATGACCAAGCGCATCAGGCGATGCTTACGCATGTTGAAGCCATGATAAAAGACAAGGAAACTGATTTATTGTGGGCGCTTGAACATCCCCCGCTCTATACCGCAGGCACGAGCGCACAAGCAGATGATTATTTACACAATAACGATTTTCCCGTTTATGAAACGGGGCGCGGCGGGCAATATACCTACCATGGCCCAGGCCAACGCGTCGTTTATGTGATGCTGGATTTAAAGCAACATATGCGCCCTGCCCCCGACGTGCGGCGCTTTGTGTGGTTATTGGAAGAATGGATTATTCGCACGCTTGCACAATTTGAGATTACTGGTTTGCGGCGCGAAAATCGTATCGGCATTTGGGTTGTCAATTCTGACGGTAGCGAGCAAAAGATTGCCGCATTGGGCATCCGTTTAAAGAAATGGATAAGCTTTCATGGCATTGCGATTAATGTGAACCCTAATCTAGCGCATTTTGGCGGTATTGTACCCTGTGGATTGTCGCAATTTGGCGTGACCTCATGCCATGCGCTGGGCAAAACCATTACGATGGCCGAGTTGGATGAAGCCTTAAAAATAGAATTTAAGAAACTCCCTTTTCATTGCGCGTAAATCCGATATAACCGCGCTAGATAAACTCAAAGGAGCCTTGCCCATGAAATTTTTTGTAGATACTGCCAATTTAGATGAAATCAGAGAACTCGCCGATACGGGCTTGCTTGATGGCGTCACCACCAACCCCTCGCTGGTTGCCAAAGAAGGCAAAGAGTTTTTGCCTTTATTAAAAGAAATATGCCAACTGGTTAAAGGCCCTGTAAGCGGCGAAGTAGCGGCCACGGATTTTGAAGGTATGAAACGCGAAGGCGAAAAAATTCTGGCGATTGCCGATAATATTGCGTTGAAATTGCCGCTTACCATGGATGGCTTAAAAGCCTGTAAACATTTTTCCGATCAAG
Organism: uncultured Alphaproteobacteria bacterium; assembly: GCA_963837025.1. Lineage (GTDB taxonomy): Bacteria > Pseudomonadota > Alphaproteobacteria > Rickettsiales > JALZUV01 > JALZUV01. The sequence goes on along the minus strand of CAWILT010000002.1, from coordinate 335,793 downwards.
GCCGTATGGTGAACGTAACCCTTTGCTTTTCAGCTGCCCAAGCCTTAATGGCCGCTAAAGCAGGCGCGGCATTTATTTCACCTTTCGTTGGCCGTTTAGAAGATATCAGCCATGATGGAATGCAGTTAATTGCCGATATCGTGCAAATTTACAGCAACTATGATTTTAAAACCGAAGTGTTGGTAGCGTCGATTCGCAGCCCGATGCATTTGGTAGACTCAGCATTAATGGGCGCCGATGTAGCCACCATTCCACCCAAAGTGATGCACCAACTGGTGAAACATCCGCTTACCGATAGTGGTTTAAAAACCTTTGTTGAAGATTGGGCGAAAACCGGTCAGCAAATCTAGCTAGGCCAAATTTTAGGTAAAAAAAGGGAGGCTCGCAGCCTCCCTTTTTTTATGCATTAAAAACTATGCAGCTGATTGTTCGGAATCTGCGGCAGTAGTTTCACCTTCTTCGCCTTCAGTGGCAGCCGCTTCGGTTTTGGCTTTTGCTTTCGCGTTCATCGCAGCGATGCGCTCTTCTTCTGCTTTGGCAGCAGCTTCATCAGCGGCGCGATCTTCATCCCATGTGAGGAATTCTGATTCGTTACGTGCTACGCGTACCGGTAAGCTCATCTCAATTTCAGGATGCGGCATAACGGTTACTTCATATGAGCCAACTTCTTTAATAGCACGCTCCAAAAGCAAGTTTTGGCGAGGAATCGTATGACCCATTTCTTCTAATGCGGCACCAATATCGCGCACGGTCACTGAGCCATATAAACGGCCATCATCCGATGCTTGGCGAACCAGTTCCACTTTAACGCCTTCTAATTTTTTCGCGAATTTTTCGGCTTCGGCAAAACGCTCTTTATTTTGCTTGCTGATGTCGCCTTTGCGGGCTTCAAAATCGGACTTGTTGGCCGCAGTGGCGCGCAATGCTTTGCCCTGTGGGATGAGGTAATTACGGGCAAAACCGTTTTTAACTTCAACCACATCGCCCATACCGCCTAAGCGCGCTACGCGTTCTAATAAAATAATTTCCATGACAATAATCTCCTTGTTTGTCAGATTTTTACAATCATCTGTCCCCAGCATTATCGCGTGGGTTAGACAAAAACTTGGCTTGTTCGTATAAACCGAAGCCGATAAAGCAGAAAATCACTGGAAATACAAGGGCTGTGATGGCGTAGATGGTAATTAATGTGAGGGTTTTATGCGGCCAATGCGCAGCTTTTTGGTGCAAACGCGCAATTCCCATTAAAAAATAGGGTAAAAGTAGAATAATGAATGCGGTTTTGGCCGCGAGTTGGCTCACCTCGTTGCCGCCAAAACTGGCTAAACCAGCCACTAATAGCGCCCCCAATACGATAGTGGATGGCATAAAAGGCGTGAGGCGAAAATCACGTCGTAAATTTTTATCCCAACCTTCAAGTATAAAATTAGCGAGTGTCATCACGCCATAAATCATCAAAATTTGTATCCACGCGCCAAAGCCAAAGATTAAAAACGGGGATTGCGCAAGTATCTCGCGCGATTTAATCATCCATTCTTCGGGCATTTGGTCTGATGAAGCGAACAGAGTGCTCATATCTAGACCATCGCGCGCTAAAATTAATATGAGTAAAGTGACGGTACCCGCTATATAAAAGGTTAAGCCCGTTAAAACACCCCCCGCAGGATAAAGCTGCAAAGGTTTAACGCGTGTTAAAGCTAGCTGACATATAATGAATGATGGTACCGCATAGAGCAGAGCAAATAACGCAACTCCCGAAATTCCGCTTATCAAGCCCGCGAGTAGTATGGCAATGCCACTCGCAACCATTAGTGCACGGGCGCCATAGCTTAAACCTACCATGAGCAAAGGCAAAAAGGGTGCATACGCAATGAGGATACTGAAAAATCCTCCTACTGCTAAGAAATAACAAAAACCGGCTAATCCGCCAGCGCTTACACCCCATTTTAATTCATCCTGTGAAAATTGCATTCACTGCCTCATGTAAGTTAAAAGAAAGGCCAGCAAATGCCGGCCTTTCTGAGATTTTACTAAACGTAGTACGTATTAGCTGCTTACAAACGGCATTAACGCAATAATGCGCGCACGTTTAATAGCGGTTTTTAGACGACGCTGTTTTTTTGCGCATACGGTAGTGATACGGCTAGGCATAATCTTGCCGCGTTCCGACACATAACGTGTGAGCGTCTTGGTATCTTTATAATCAATTGCTGGCGCTTTAGCATGGCTAAGCGGGCAAGATTTACGACGTTTAAAAAATGTTTTTTGTCCGAATGACATAATAAATTCTCCTGCTTACGCCGCTTCGTCGCGCATCATGATTGAAGGTTTGCTGCTATCCATTTCATCGACTTGAATTTCCATGTTACGAATGGTTTCTTCCGAAAGGCGCAGTTCTGTGCGGTAGGCCGTTAATGCAGGCTCTTTGGCTTCAATGCCGAGCATCACATAATGCCCTTTACGATTTTTATTAATTTCGTAAGCCAATTGGCGCATGCCCCAGCTTTCGCGTTTAATTATCGTTGCGTCATTCTTTTCAAGAATCGCTACTAAATTATCCGTCAATTTTTCCACATCATTAGGCGACAAATCTTGGCGCGCAATAAAAGTGCATTCGTAAAATGCCATGTTCAAATTCTCCTGCTTCTTCGCATAAAATACCGCCGCTTGTGGCGATAAGGAAACGCAACATAGCGATTTAGCCCATCATTGCAAGCATTTTAGTGAAGAATTTTCTTGACGCTGGCGAGGCCACCGCTCACTAATCAAACTTCGTTTTAACGCAGCAGATGGCATATGATTATGAGCACAGCATTTATCTTTCCGGGTCAGGGTTCTCAAGTTATTGGGATGGGGCGCGAGCTATATAATACCTTCACCGAAGCAAAGGAAGTTTTTGCCGAGATTGATGATGCGCTTGGCCAGCATCTATCCAAACTCATGTTTGAAGGCCCAAGCGACGAGCTTACGCTGACTACTAATGCACAACCTGCCATTATGGCAAGCTCGCTAGCCATTTGGCGCGTGTTGCAAAAACAATGTGGCATGAAAATTACCGATGCCGCCTATGTGGCCGGTCACTCACTGGGCGAATATAGCGCGTTATGCGTGGCCAATAGTATTAGTTTGGCTGATACCGCACGCCTTTTACGCATTCGCGGCGATGCCATGCAAGCCGCAGTGCCCGCTGGTTTAGGCAGCATGGCTGCTATTATTGGACTCGATACTGCGCATGTGGAAGAGGTGGTACAAAAAGCCAGCAGTGATGAAAGCATCTGCGTGTTAGCAAACTATAATGCGCCCGGCCAAATTGTGATTTCTGGCCATGTAGAAGCGGTCAATCGCGCGTGCGAGTTGGCTAAAGAAGCAGGCGCCAAACGTGCTTTACCTCTTAATGTTAGTGCGCCGTTTCATTCGCCATTGATGCAACCTGCTGCTGATATGATGCGCGATGCATTACAGGCCGTAACGGTGAATGATGCGGCAGTGCCAATTTTCGCCAATGTTACTGCCGATGCCGTGCGTGAAGCGAACATCATCAAAACCTTACTGGTTGAACAGGTAACCGGCAGCGTGCGCTGGAGTGATTCCATTTGTGCCATGCATGATAGCGGTGTGACTCACACGGTTGAAATGGGCACGGGCAAAGTGCTTTCAGGCTTAGTGCGCCGCATCGCAAAAGATATCGAAACCAGCACGATTGAAGCGCCCGCTGATATTGAGAATTTTGCAGCCGCAGCCTAATTCTTTAATAGGCCATGTTATCCACAGTAAAATTGGCATGATTCTCGCATAGCTGTTTGGGCTATGAAAAAATTTACATTGATATTGTCAGCTGCCTTATTGTTTGCCAACGCAAGCATGGCACAAAATGCACGCATTAAAGATATTGTTAGCTTTGAAGGTGTGCGCGAAAACATGCTGGTAGGCTATGGTCTTGTCGTAGGTTTAAACGGCACGGGCGATAGATTACAAAATAGCGCCTTTACTGAGCAAAGCCTTATTGCGTTTTTAGAGCGCCAAGGCGTAAATACGCGCGGACAAAATTTAATAACTCGTAACGTTGCGGCGGTTACGGTTACGGCCAAACTGCCTCCTTTTGCTCGCGCTGGCTCTACCATCGATGTGCAGCTAAGCGCTATGGGCGATGCTAAAAGCTTATTGGGTGGAACATTATTAGCCACACCGCTTTATGGTGCAGATGGCTTAGTGTATTCGGTGGGTCAAGGTTCAGTCACTATTAACGGCTTCACAGCCGGAGGCAATTCGGGAACTTCAATTACCAAGGGCGTACCTACCAACGGCAGTATCTCAGGCGGTGGTGTGGTCGAGCGTGAAGTTAATTTCGCACTTAACTCGCTTGACTCAATAAAGCTTGCATTGCGCAACCCCGATTTGCGCACGGCTCAAAATATTTCAGCCGCTATTAATGGTCGTTTAGGCCCTGATGCTTCCGTCGTATCGGATCCGGGCACCGTGCAGGTAACTGTGCCTGCTGAATATAATAACGCGGTGGCTTATTTATTAGCCGATATTGAACAAATACCCGTACAGACAGACCAAGTGGCTAAAGTAATTATTGATGAAGCCAGCGGCACGATTGTGATGGGTGAAAATGTACGGGTTGATACCGTAGCGGTAGCACAGGGCAACTTGGTGGTGCGTATTGAAGAGACCCCTCAAGTATCGCAGCCTAATCCGTTTGCTCCGTTTGGTGCTACGACTGAAATCGTCCCGCGTACGGAAATCGCTGTGGATGAAGAAAGTAATGCAAAGCTAGCGGTATTAGAAAGCGGTGCATCGCTCAAACAATTAGTTGGCGGTTTAAATGCCATGGGTGTTGGCCCCCGCGATATGATTGCGATTTTGCAGAATATCAAAGCAGCCGGTGCCTTACAGGCAGAAATTGAAACACGGTAATTGAAGATGGAGGACGCAATGTTAGGAAACGTAGACCGCACCAAAGCGCTGATGGATCAAACCAAAATGCGGCTTGAACATGCACGCAAAACGGGTGGTTCCAAAGCAGGTGGCAATGATGCCATTGAAAAAGCAGCCAAGGAATTTGAAGCCGTATTTTTAGCGCAAATGATGGAGCATATGTTTGCCGAGGTTGATTTAGACCCCAGCAACGAAGGCCCCGGTGAAGATATTTATAAATCGCTGCTAATTGATGAATATTCAAAACTTATGTCTCGCTCAGGCGGCATTGGTGTAGCCGATCATGTAAAGCGCGAAATGTTGCGCATGCAAGAAGCGGGTGGCACGGAAGAAGTTAGTACAATTGAGCCTGAACTTAACGTTGCGCCAAAGCAAAATGATTCAACTTTAGTAGAGGCAAAATAATATGGATGCTTATCAAAATAACCCCCAAGATGCGCCCGAAGAAGTGCGTGCCCAAGCCGTTAATATGGAAAATGTAATGGCGCTTATTGCCCGCTTAGCGCAAATTTTAGCGCTTGAAGTTGATTATCTGTCTGACATGGATATCAAAGCGCTAGAGCCTTTGCAGAATGAAAAGAAATGGCTGACCAAAGCGATTGAGCTGCAACTGAAACGCGTGCAAAAATTTCCGCATTTATTAGATGATATTAGCGATGACGAGCGCGAGGAATTTCGCGATCTGGTCAGCGTATTCAACGAAATTAAGTTTGAAAACCACCGCCGCTTGCTCGCCGCACAAAGCGTAAACGAGCGCGTGGTGCAAGCCATTACCGATGTGGTGGCCGAACATAATCGGAAAATTAATTATGATGGTAAAGGCGTGCCAGAAGCCGGAATTGATTCGATATCTGTCACCCTCAACGAAAAAGTTTAAAGGAAGCGCTTAGGAGCCCTCACCCATGAGCCTGTCACTCGCATTAAATAACGCCCTCACCGGCCTACAGGTAAATCAACGCACCATGGCGGTGATTTCCAACAATATCGCCAATGCCAATACCAAAGGCTATTCGCGTCAGGTTGTTGATTTAACCTCGGAGCAATATGGCGGCCAAGGCTCAGGCGTAAAGATTGAATCTATCTCGCGCAAGGTGGACAAATATTTGCAAACCTCCATCTATAACCAATCCAGTACAGTGGGTTATAGCGATACGGTAAGCGATTATTATGATTCCATCCAAACCTTGCTGGGCGATCCGGCATTGGGCAACAGCTTGGATGCGCATTTAGAAAACTTTTTTGGTGATTTGCAAAGTGTGGCACAAACGCCGGAGCGTAGCTCAACCCGCGCGGCCGTCATTCAATCAGCCGTTACGTTAACCCGCGAAGTTTCAAATCTTGCGCTAGGGCTAGAAGAATTACGTAAAGAGGCTGATTTAGAACTTTCGAATTCTCTACAAGTGCTGAATCGCAAGCTGGAAGAGCTTTATTTCACCAATGATGCTATCGCGGAAGCTCATACCTACGGCAATAATAAATCTACCCTATTAGATAAACGCGATACGTTGATTGAAGAGATTTCAGAATTTATCGATGTGCGCGTTACCGAGCATGCTAATGGCACGGTCGATTTATATGCGGGTAAAGGCATTTTGTTAGTTGATTTTGGATATAGCAAAATTAGCTATAACCCTATTTCTGACATCAACACGCTGATAAATAATAACGAGTTAAGTCCTATTGTTGTGCAACCACTTGATGGCAATGGCAAGCCTAATGGTAATCCCATAAATATGACCAGTGGCGGAACCAGCGCGCAAGTTGAGTCGCGCTTTGATAATGGTAAGTTAGCCGGTTTATTAGCCATGCGCGATAAGCAAATTCCGCAAATTCTTAACCAGTTAGATCAGCTCTCCTCACAGTTACGCGACGCGATGAACGCAGTACATAATCAAGGGTCTGGCTATCCTGCGGCGACTTCATTTACCGGAACGTCTTTATTTGATGTGAATGAACGCAGCCAATGGGGGGGCAGCGTGATGATTGCCGCACTTAATACCGATGGCACGCCTGCATCAAGCGCTTTTGGCGATGAATCGGGCGCACGCCCGTTAACGCTCGATTTAACGAAACTTTACAGCGGTGCTAATTTCGGTGAATCCAGTATGCAGTCATTCATCAACGAGATTAACACGCATTTTGGTGCGCCGCAAAACCGTATGTCGGTCGGCAATTTTAACAATGTTCAGCTCGCTATGGTGAGCGATAAGGTTCCGGGTGCAACGCCCATTATTGAATTTGATTTTGATATTGAAAATATATCCGACGGCACCGGCGATTTTTGGGTGAATTCGGTAACGGTGACGGATGATAGTTCAGTGGATATTACATCTACCTCTAACAGCATCCCTACTCTTGCGCTAAGCAGCACCAACACATTCACTACGACTGCGGGCAATAATATCGTCACAGTTCAAACCGCTGCGGGTCATGGTTTGGCGAATGGTGATATGGTGCGATTGAATAACCCAGGCGGCGCGATTGATGGCATTCCGGGAAGTGATTTTGCTGGATATTTTGTGATATCGAATGTAACTGCCGCTGGTTTTGATATTGAAGTAGCTACGCCTGCTATTGCCGGAACAGCGGCAAATATTGCAGGGCAAACTGCTAGCCCACCTTATGCGAGCGTTGAAGCAGGCGACAAAGCGCGCTTACAACAAAATGGCACCATCAAAGCCGATTTAAGCGGCAATCCTGCCTCGCGTTATTATGATGTGAGTGTGAATATGAATGTGCGTGATGATGAAGGTAATTTAACCACCACTATGGTAACTTATCGCATCTTGAACCCACAAGATAACACGCAAAATGATCGGATTTCCGCCCGCGCCGTTACCGCAGGTTCAGGCATTTTAAAAGTGCCCGATGACAACCGCCCCTTATTGAAAGCCTCATTAGTTGATGCTGATGGCAACGAGCTTCGCAACCGTGGCGGCACTTATGGGCAGCAAAGCGGTTATTTAAAAATTGAATCGCTACGTGATGGCATCACCTTTGCCATTGATGACCGCAGCTCAATTAATAACGGATTGCCAACCGATAACCCACCGCGTGCTGGCACAAACCGTGGGTTCTCGCATCATTTCGGTTTAAATAATTTCTTTGAAACCAATGAGCAAACCGCAACGGGCGATACACTCAAAAACTCTGCATTAAATTTAACGCTGGAACAACGCTTGCGCGATAATCCTAGCCTAATTTCAACGGGTAACTTACAGCGCTCAACCCAAACGAGCACTACAGGCAAGAATGCAACCTACACCTATGAGCGTTTTTCTGGCGATAACAGTGCCATACAGGAGCTGGCGAGTTTAGGCTTTAAGTCGCGTCAATTTGCTGCATCGGGATCGCTTCCTGCTTCAAGCCTCAGCTTTATTGGTTATACAGGCGAAATGTTAGGCTATATCTCAGCTAATTCCATTGGTGCGGAACGTACAGCCATTAATGACAGCATCTTGATGGAAGGCTATCAAGAGCGCGCCGATTCGGTAAGCGGTGTTAATCTCGATGAAGAACTTGCAAATACCATTATTTATCAAAATGCCTATGCGGCATCAGCTCGGGTTATATCGGTAACCGATCAGCTGTTCGAAACCCTATTAAATTCGTTCTAAGGAGCAAATGATGACCATACAACGCGTTAGTACTCACTCGATTCACCAAAGCACACTGGGTGATGTAAATCGCACACAGGTGCGTTTGGCAAATTTACAAAACCAAATATCGAGTGGCAAAAAAACCAATAACTTTCAAGGCTTAGGTAGCCAAGTTGAACATTTTGTTTCTTTGGAATCGAAAATGGCCAAGTCGAAAACCTATGTTGAAAATAACGCAGTGGTATTATCGCGCGTCAACACCACACGGGTGGTGATGGAAAATATCATTGAGCTGGTCGATGATATGGAAGATTTACTTTTGCTAAGCCGCAGTAGCAGCAATGGTGACGCGCTTCAATTTAAGCAGCAAATGGGCTCCATGCGCGATCGTTTGGGCGAGATGCTGAATACCAGTTTTGAAGGGCGCTATCTGTTTGGCGGCAGCAATACCAGCGCGCCTCCCATTAAAAATGGCATTAATACAACCGTCGCAGGTTTACCCGATAGAGCCTATTATAATGGCAGCAGCGAAGATGCTCTAGCGCGTATTGATGATAATATTGAAATTGCCTATGGTGTGCGCGGCGATGCGCTAGGCTTTCAAAAGGTAATGGCCGCCATAGGTTTAAGTTTAGATGCGGACACTCGAAATGCAGGAGACCCTCAGTTAGGCGAGGCCTACAGCCTGATGCAAGATGCTTTGCAAGACATTATTAAAGAGCAAACCAAGGTCAATGCGAATATTGTAGCGATTGAAAGTGTGACCACACGCCATCAAGAACTTAGCCTTTATTGGCGGGGTGTAGCTGAATCACTTATCAATACCGATATCGTTGAAGCCTCTACCGAATTAGCCATCGATCAAACAATTTTACAAGCCTCATTCCAGTCATTTGCATCCTTAAACCGGTTGCGTCTGGTTGATTTCCTCTAAACGAGCCTATCGTTAAAAGGAAAAAGTTTTCACATGGTAGGTAACCGTGTATAGTTAACCCGAAGATAGAAACGCAAGTAGCGTGACATCCTCATCGATTTAAAGGAACTTGGAGATGTTACATACCGTGACCCAACAGCCCAAAACCAACCCAGCAGTAGTGAATCAATCGCTCGAAAACGCGCAAAGCAACCCTAACAAAGTGTCGATTGAAACACGCTTTGGAGAAATTGAAGTTGCTACGGATAACCCGATTGTTTTTCCGCAAGGCGTGCTTGGCATTGCAGGCAATTTTAATTATGCACTAACGGATCTGCCGAACGAAAAACTAAAACAATTCAAGCTTTTACAATCGTTAGATGATGCAGCAGTTTCATTTGTTACCATGCCATTAGCGCTTGATAATGCACTTATTGACCGTGCGGATTTAGAAAAAGCAGCACAGGATGTAGGCGTTACTGACTTTGATAAATTGACGGTCATGTTAATTGTATCGGTGCATCGTTCGCCGCATGATGTGAAAATTTCGGTTAACACCCGCGCACCTATTTTGGTCTATGTGCCAACACGCGCCGCCGTGCAATATGTTTTCCAAAACAGTAAGTATAAAGTGCAGGAAATGCTGCAAAACGCGTAAACAAAAAGATGGATTGCCCGATGGAAACATCGGGCATTTTTTTATGAAACAAACGGATTGGTTTAAAGATTTTCAATGCCTCGGCGATAAATGCGAGGATACATGCTGCAAAGGCTGGGGCATGCAGGTGGACGAAGTTACGTTAGCGCGTTATGAAGCAGCCGCGCCTGAGCTTTTAAATGATGTAGTAAGTGGCGAATCTGCCCATGTGATGAAGCGCGACGCCAATACCGACTATTGCGTTAAATTCGATCAAGGCTGGTGCGGCATTCACGCTACCCGAGGATCTGATTTTTTGGGCGATGCCTGCCATTTTTTCCCCCGTATCACGCGCCAAATTGGTGCCATTACGTTGCAAACGGCCAGCATATCTTGTCCCGAGATTACACGTTTGGCACTGCGTTCCAGCCAATCTCCTAGTCAATGGCATGAAGCAGAAACCAATCGTTTACCGAGTAATTTACATAATTATAAACCTGATGAATTATCTGATGAAAGCGCATTAGCCGTTCATGAAGCATTTTTAAAAGCAGCGTTAACCGAAGATGCCGACGCGGGTCGTATTATCGCGCGGATGCATAGTGTGGCGCAATCTATGCAGGCCATTGATAAAGCAACATGGCCGATGGCTGTTGAGTTTTACCTCAAAACTGCTGATAGCCGTATCACCCAACCTCAGCCATTTGAACATGATAAAGTTCATCTTTATCACGCTTTGGTAGGATTGGTAGGCGCCGCTAAAAAATCTAATCGTCCCCGCCTTGAGGCGGTGATTGATACGATGCAACGCGCATTAGACGTCACTTTTGATGAACAAACACGTGCGCTGCAATTTGGCGAGGCGCATACGCAAAATTCGCAGCAAATGCAGCAAGCGTGGAGCTTTATGCAGGCCAGCTGGCAGCCTTTTTTTAAACGATGGATTGTTGCTGAGCTTGGCGCAGCATTGTTTCCCTATTCAGGATTTGGTGATAGTTTAGCCGAGCGTATTACTATTATTGGTATTCGCTTAGCGACGTTGCAGTTAGCCATGCAATGCCACAGTTTTGTGCATCAAACGTTGGATGAAGATGATGCCATTAGGCTAGCACAAACGCTAAGCCGCTTTTTAGATCATTTAAGTAATCCAGCATTATCAATGCAGATTTATACAGAAACTGGCTGGATTAAAACGGAGCGGCTTTGGAGTTTATTTTAAGGATTTACAGTAGCTTAAGCTTGCGAGCTGATACCTTGCGCCCATAATAATGTTTCTAAATCAGCGTAATCGAGGCTAAATTTTGTCGCCTCTTTGGTAGCTTGTTTAGCGCGGTAGGCTACGCCCATGCCGGCATGTTGTAGCATGGGTATATCATTTGCCCCATCACCAATGGCTAAAACATCATCGGCAGTAATGCCTAAAGATTCAATTTTATGGTTTAAAATTTTGAGTTTAGCATTCTTATCTAAAATAGGGGTAACTACATCGCCGGTAATCATACCATTTTCAATAACCAATCGATTACCGTAATGCTCATCAAACCCCATTTCGCGTGCGACTGCTTCGGTGAAAAAAACAAAACCTCCACTCACCAAAACACAGCGCGCGCCATTACGTTTCATGCCGCTAATCAACCACTTAGCCCCTTTTGAAAAAGTAATTCGCTTGGTAAAGACTTCTTTCATTGTTTCTTCAGGCAGTCCTTTTAAAAGGGTTACCCGCTCACGCAATGCGGCTTCAAAATCGAGTTCTCCGCGCATGGCGCTTTCAGTAATATTGGCCACTTTATCACGCAAACCCACAAAATCGGCTAATTCGTCAATGCATTCTTGCTCAATTATGGTCGAGTCCATATCGCAAATGAGCAGTTTTTTAGGCTTAAACTCGCCCTCACCCTCCTTAACCAGCAAATCTATTTCACCCCCCTCTGTTGCAGCTAGAAGCTGCACCTCAGCTGGAGGAGATGCGAAACGCATAACCATCGCCCGATTTTTGCGTAGCCATTTAAACTGGTTAGGCGCCAATGTCGCTAAGAGAGACTCTTTTCGTGCTTCATCAATCGGCTTTTGAGCAGATGAAAGGGCAATTACACTAAACATTATTTAAAAATCCTTATTTTTAAACGGCTAGCGCAAGATTAGCGTAACCCATTAACTATTACTATCCTTAGCTGCCATTGCCGATATTTCAATCGTTCAGTCGGGGCGGTAGCTTGCTCGGCGGTTAAGCTTCTTCTTTCTTCAAAGGCTTAGGAGCGACTTTTTTGCGTGGATCATAGGGCTCTTGTTCGGGTAGTGGGATTGGTTCAGGCCCCGTCATTTGTTTAAATTGATTTTGCCCCCATGCGCGCTTCATAAAGAAGGGGTCTTGGAAGTAGAAAATCTTTTGCGTTTTAATGGGTGGGAAAGATTCAATTAGCAAAATTTGTTCATCGCGTGGCAGGGTAATTACCTCTTGTGGCAATAGCAATGCACGCTGAATTTCCGACTCGTTTACCGTACGTGAACCTGGATTCAAATCGAGGAATTTTGGTTTGTTATGCGAATATTGTTTCACGGTTTTATTGCCAATAAGCTGCGATATCATATTGGCGGTATCAATATTGTTTGCTGCAAAAGTAATGCGATAGTAGCTGTTCGATAAGAATGAGTTCATGCCCGCTTCTTCGTAAATACCTTTTAGCTGCTGGGTATCCTGCGCAATAAGGAAGAGCTTCACACGATAGCCACGGAAATAAGCGATACCGCTTTGGAAAGCCGTCATCTCGCCTAAGGTTGGGAACTCATCCATTACAAATAACACGCCATATTTTTCATCGGGTTTGGGCATATGTCGGGTTAGAAAATCGGCGGCTTGCTGATAGAATACTTTAAGCAAAGGCTCGAGTCGTTTTAAGTTATCGGGGGTTACGCCGCAATAAACGGTGAGCTTTTTCTTTTTCAACTGCATTAGGCTGAAGTCGGATGAAGCGGTTGATGTATCAATTAATGGGTTTGCCCACAGCTCTAAGCCGGAGTTCATGGTGGAGATTACACCTGAGCGCTCTTTATCGGCTTTTTGCAAAAACGCTGCAATGTTCATATAAGATACTGGATGAATTTGCTTACCAATAGTATCCAGCACTACGGCTAAAGCATAAACCACATCATCGCCACGCATGGTGCGCACTACCTCACCAAAGCTGGTAGGTTTGTTGGGATCAGCACATAAATAGAGAATAACGCCCATTAGCAGTGAGCGCGCTTCATTCATCCAAAATTCTTGCTCAGGCAGAATAAGGTTACAGATTTTCTGCACATCATCCACCATCTGGCCTTGTTTTTCCGATATCCAATCAAGCGGGTTATAGCAGTGCGTTTTACCGTCAGGATCCGCTGGGTTCCACACATAGCAATCATGACCAATGCTGGCGCGCCAGCCTGACGTTACGAGATAGTTTTCCAGTTTAATATCGTGGCAAACGACTGATTCTTCCCAAAAGAGAAGATTAGGCAACACAAAGCCTACACCCTTACCCGAACCGGTCGGTGCAAAGAGTAGCGCATGCTGGAAATCATCGGCTACTAAATAGTTTTTGGCTCCTGTGCGCCCCAATAAAAAGCCTTTCTTAGAACGTAAACCAGCCTTCTTAATATCACCTTCGGTTGCCCAACGCGCCGAACCATGCACTTCTTCTTTTATCTTGAAAGGACGGAAATCAAGCAAGGGCGCACGTACCATCCATATCAGTACAATCATGATAAAAATGGCGCCAACAATCGGGCCAAATAAATACATCTGAAAATCGCTGGATTTAAATTTGGGGTGCACGCCCACATTTAATGAGTAAGTATAGAGATCGCCAAATAAGTAGTTAACATATTGATACCATACCATTGGGTTGAGCATGGCTTTGGCATAGGGCAAGCCATACCCGTCACCCCAAATATGGGTGAAGGTAAAGTACACACTCGCGATACCTCCTAAGTAAATAGGAATTATCATCAGAATGATAATGACTATGGCGACTAGAAAGAAATTAGCCGAATCAGAATTACTGGCCATATTACTTTATTCGCTTTCGCCTTTAAAATAAATTTCGGATACGTAGCGCCTGCCGCGCTCACCACGTTTGAGCTGGATGATAACATTTATTACGTTTTCAACGTAGTTTTTAATTTGGTCGCGTGTGATTCCCAATCCGGCCTGCATTACCATAAGCACTAGCTGCTCTAGGGCTAACTGCGGGGTATCGGCATGCAGGGTAGAAACCGAACCTGGGTGGCCAGTATTGACCGCGCGTAAAAAACTAAAAGCTTCTGCGCCTCGCAGCTCACCAACAATGATCCGGTCAGGTCGTAGGCGCAAACAGGCTTCAATTAAATCTTGGGTGGTAACTTTGGCTAAACCCTGCCCGCCCTTTGAGGAAATTAAATGCACACGATTTTTTATATGCGTGATCTTTACTTCACGCGCATCTTCTACGGTAATGATGCGCTCGGATGCATCAATTTCTTTCAACGCCGCATTTACAAAAGTGGTTTTACCCGTCGATGTTCCGCCGCTTACAATAATATTCTTTTTAAGCTTTACCGCCTTTTTAATGAAGTCTTTTACATTGCCTTCATCCAGCATATTACGTAACAAAATATCATCTTGATTGGCTAGCTTTGAAACTTCGGTGGATTGAAATGCGCCGTAACTTTCATACTGATCAAGATCCAAATCCATGGTGCTTGGCTTACGGATGGACATCGCAACATTGCCCGTTTCGACGGCGGGTGGAAAGACAATTTGAATCCGCTCACCATCGGGCAATGTGGCTGATAATAAAGGCGACTCCTCGCTGATATGCTGATCGGTTGATTGCGCAATCAGGCGTGCCAAGCTTTTCAAATGCTCTACATTAAATTCAGGAATATGCTCCAACCGCATATCGCCATTTTGTTCAACCCATGCTTCCATCGGATTATTGATGGATATTTCTGTAACCCCATCACGTTCAAATAGCTTTTTGATGGGCTCGAGATAGGTGCGAAGCGCAGCAATACTCATTGTAATACGTTAACTTTACGCGTTAGCGATTCGGGAAACTCTAAATCACGATTAACAAAAACCTTGAACGGCGTGCCTTGATCAATTGTAATGTTGGGACGAGCGTCAAGTAAACCACTTGCAATATTGGTAGCAGCTCCTCCAATGGTTTCAACTGAACTCGTTATAGCAGTATTTACACCACTGCCCGTTGTTGTAGTGCCGCCATCAGGCGATATGGTAGTAGCGGTATCTTCTGGACTTAAAATAGCATCTGCAACCCCGGCAACGGTGATGGTTAAAATTGACGTTAAGATAGCTCCGCCAAATATCTCAAAATAGCGATTATCAACATGACCGGGAATGCCTGAGCGCCCCAAAGAGTCAATCGCTTGTGATTGCAGTGCAACATCAATTCCATCAGGCCGAATCACACGTGCCCAGCTAATAAACACGCGGCCTTGCCCGCGCACGATATCGGTGCTGTAAGTTCCTATTAAACGTGAACCTTTGGGGATTAAAACGCCATATCCCGATTCTGCATAAACATCACGCGATACAATAGCGCGAAGCGGGCCTTGTAAAGTGGTATCTAATGCGGTTTCAAGTACGGCATGAATAATTTTACCTTCAAGAATTAAACTATCCAAATCGCCCACATCGGTTGCAACGGCACGTAATGCCGCTGATTCCTCGGTGTTGGTTTGATCTTCTTCATCTGAGCCTGTACCACCACCACCTAAAATAAGCATCGTTGATTTGCGGCGAGCATCTAATGCCTCATTGCTTGGCGCATCGCCCGAAAATAGCATATCGGTATTGGCAGGTGCAGGTGGCGGTGGTAAAGGCAATACCTCTTCTGTATTTAAAACTGGCGGTGGGGGTGGAGGCGGCAAAGGCTCAAATATTTGAGCAGTTATGGGAATATCTTGCGCTGGGGCAACCGATGCACCCTGCACATTGACATCAGGTGCCGGCGCGGGTGGGGGGCCCTCATCATCTCCCGCAAAAAATATTTTATAAATTAAAAATACTGCGAAACTGACGCCAACCAAGATTAAAACAACGTTTTTTCCTGCCATGTTAGCCACAGCCGGACCCGCATCATCTCTTACCGAAGGTTCTTGCTCAAATTGTTGAGGCTGGTAGCCCTCTTCTTGATAATCATCATCCACACCTGTTGCGGAAGCAGGCGGAACCTCTGGCGGTGGAGGAGGAAGCGGACTCTGATTTTCATCAACCATTAGAAGGCAATATAATCATTCAGCGTATGGGAGGGCAAGGACAAGCTGTCTTGCGGCGCATTTTGCTCATCATAATATGCTGGTATGCGACGAATTTGCTCATCATTTAAATCAGGATAATATACAATGGGCGCCATTTTAGGCTGTGTGTAAGAATCTTCAGGATAGCGATCTTCCAGTGGTTTCGCATTTTTCAGTGGTTGCATGATAACGGTTGATACCATCGGCCCGGTATATTGACGTTGCTCGGGCGGTTGTTGAGCATAACCTTGACTCATATCAGGACGATTCATATTCATAGGCGGCTGAGGCGCCGAACTAAAATTTTGCGGTGGCATTGCAGGCATAGGAGAATAATTTTGCATAGGTGGCATAGGCTGATTATAGGCCATAGGCATAGCAGGCATTGCGTTATTTCCATTGGGCTGCATTGCGGGCGCCGCAATGGTTTGCTTAGGGTTTTTAGGAGGATAGAAGAATTTGACAACATAAACCAATTCGTCCCACCCCTGCTTGCCGGGCTCGGCTGAATATAAGTCAAATTGATAGGAACGACGATCGGTGATAATCGTCATATTCGTATGCGATTCATCCATCATCGCCCGGATGAATACACGATTGCCCGCAGGTGTTACTTGCCAACCCGAACGATCGCCTAGTGATATCGTCTCAATTTCCTCGTCATCCGCTAATTGAATATTCATTTGGTAACCGAAATGCGTTAACACGCGATACACATCGTTATCATTGTAAACATATGTTTTTATCCGGCTATCGGATGGAACTGGCGTGCCCGCAACAAATGCATAACCGCTTGATGCAATTAAAAGAGTTAAAGCCCCGACTAAATAACCAATATAATTTTTCATTACCCTAATACCTCGTTATCTACCTGATAGGACAAAACTCTAAAACCAATAGGGTTTAAATAGCGCTCTTCATCATTCAAATTTAGCGTTGTGAATGTATATTCCATTAGAATGATCCTATCGAACTGGGTTTTTGCGCCTCTGATATCTTCTGTAATTCGGACACGAACCTGAATTTGACACGTAAATTCTGCGCAATTGGGGTTTTTATCCAAGCGCGACATCGACTTAATTTGAACATCTCGTTTACCGGCATTATTGCTACGAGCCGCAAAACTATCGGGGTTATTTGGTTGAACCGCCCATGCATAATCACGAAAAACTGCATCTGGATCGGAGCTTAAACGAACAATCTGAAATTTTTGGTAGATTGATGCATCAAATCCTTCGCGTGCTTTAATATAACGCACAATGAAGAAGTTATTTATTGCTTCAGACGCGGAAAGCTCAGTGGCGGTGGCCGCTTGCACTACTTGCGTCACGCCACTGCGTGGCTCAACCTGAATAACAAATGGCTCAACCGTAACGATTGGAATATTGCGATAAACGAGGAAAATAGCGATGGTTGAAAAAACAATGGCTGCTAACGAAAGAACAGACAATACATTGCGTTGCACCAACACCGATTGATGACGGTCTGAATACCAATTCTTTTTTGCGGTTTCCCCAGCGCTGCTATTGCTCAGGAGTTGTTGCAGCTTTTTAGGCATGCCGACTCTCTTATTGTTTTTATAAATTGAAAATAGCGAGCTTTTGCTTTTGATGCAAGAGTGGATTTTTAAAGATCGGAATCGTTAGACCTCGATGTTCCCGGCATCACCGCTTCAACGGTTGTATGCGTTTCACCTGTCATATATCTTATAAATTCGGGGGTTTGAGGACGTTTAAAATCTTCTCTACCTGCTTCGACGATGGCTCTGAGTTGCGCCTGTTCATTTTGTAACTTGGTAGTGGACTCTTTTCGTACTGTTTGCGTCAATCCCTCTTTTTTCAAAATAGCGGCTAGTCTTTCAATTTCGCCAATATGCGGACTTGCTTCTTCTTTAAACTCTTCGGAATCGAGATAAGCATCTTGATCGGTGAATAAATTGTAGGTGGCTTCATCAAATCCGCCGCCTAGTGCACGCATTGTTTTGGAAATTACATTGCCGCGCAAAATACTGCCATCATCCTCGGTATCATTTAATCCAACGCGCCGAACTCCGCTCTCAAATTTTTCGGTAAAGCGATGTAGCGAACTGGTTACCCCGCCAGCGCTTTTAGTGGTTCCGCCAATGGTTTGGGTTAATTTAGCGCCACCCAGCATACGCGCAATATCCGGTGCCTGTTTCATAAATTGATCCATCACTGCGGTCAAAAAGAATAAGGCCGCGCCATTTACAACCAAAGCCATGCCAAGGTCTATTCTTTTAAAAAGCTCTGCGAATGGAATGGGCTTAGGATCAGTATTTGCATATGGAATTTGTGTTGTATTTAAACAAGCGCCTCCCTGAAATGCCGGACCACCAGCATTGAGTACACTAATGCTCTCAATATAGCCCGGACTAGGCTCACAGATACTACATAAAGGTAATGTAATGACATCAAAACCCAAAAAGCTTAGTATCGGCCAATCATAGGGCACAATAATTTTATCTAAGGCGCGAATGAATGTACTGAAGTCAATTAAAACAGCAAAAGCCATAACGGAAAAAACAATTAATATTTGAATCGCCATAGAACCAATATATTTGAGCCAACTTTCAAATAAATCATTCGTGGTTTGAAATAATGCAAAACTTACGAAAATAGGCATTGCTGCTAATAAAAATGTTATCATTACCAACGCGTAAATATAACCATAGGCAGCACGTGCAAAAAATGCTGCAAATACGATAACAGCAATTAATACAAATATTGCTGCAATGGGGAAAACCATTAAAATTGTCATCAAAAATTTAAGCATCGAACATCGCTTAAATTCGCCACCTTCACCCCCTGAATAACTGCCTGCTATTGTTGGCATATAGGAAAATAGATTGTCAACTTCATCAAACGATCCTTGATTTTGCATTTGGGGATTCAAATTGTTGAAGCCATCTTTTAGCATTGTCACACTTTCTGTCACTAAACCAATATAGAAACGATAGGCGACATTCAGCGCAATATCGGCGTTTGAAACAAATAATGTAATCAGTGCCATTTTAAATAGAATGAGTGAAATGTCTTTAACGCTAAATTCTAAAATTCCGGTGATAAAACTCAAGCCCGTTATCGTCATCAGCAATATCATCATCGCTGCAAAAGGCTCGGTCCAAGCATCACGAATTTTACAAAATGATTTTGATATGATTAAATTTAATGTGGTTTGCGTAATACAAAAAAAGCGTCCAAATACACTAAGATTACCTCCACATCCCTGGCCTTGATTAGCTTTGGGGGCAAAAACCAAGATGTTGGCGCCATTATTACTACCAGCGGCACATACACCTACTAATGAAGTAACGGAAATATCAGCAAACTGAGCATGCGCTTTTTGCGGTGATAGGATGATGGCGCTTAGCATCACTAACCCCAAAATAATCACCTGTTTTAACATTAAGCTTTTTCGACTCCCTCAAAAAACTGGATTACCCAATCTTTGGGGTTAAGTGATGTTTCGGAAATCAGTTTAGTCATTAAATTTAATGCAGGCTCTTTGGCCGAAAGTAATGCGACTTGCTGTTTAAGCTGCCCTAAATCAAGCTGCGCAACGATGGATTGCAGCCCACGTTTTAATAAAAATTGGCGCTGCCGAACATTCATTTTTGAAAGCGTTTGGGCCTCCATAGAGGTGAGCCCAAATGTGCGCTCGTAATCGTTGCTATTAACCGCTGGGTTAGGCAAGTAAATTTGCGTTGCCACATGCTCCATAATATCGGCGTTAATGCTGCTTTTTAAAACTTCCTCTGCTCGCTCAGACGACAAAATGACGATTGCGTTTTTGCTGCGCAGCTGCTCCAGCCAGCCACCTAAGCGGGAGGCCATGATGGGATTATCGAGCATTTCCCATGCTTCATCCAATACAATAATCGCAGGCTCTCCATCCAGCATTTCCATTACACGATGCAATAAATAGGCAATAATGGGGGGTGCAATATTCGGTGTTTTTAATATCTCCGCCATTTCGAAAGCAACCTTACGTGAAGACGATATATCTAGGGTATCTTCCTCATGATCAAACCAGCGCGAAAACTCGCCCGTTTTATACCAGCCATAAAGTTTGGTCGCTAATTTTGGCGCGGTTTCTTTGTAATGTTCTATTAGGGTCGTGAGGTGGCGTTGCTCTTTGGGCTGACTAAATATAAAATCTAAACCTTTTTCAAATTCCGGCCAAAATTCATCGCTATTTTCCGGGCGATAAAATTTATCGGCGCGCAATAAAGCATCTAACCATAAAACGAGAAACGATCGATTCTCCACCGTATCTACTAATGATAGCGGGTTCATCAAAGGCATTTTATGAAAAGATGGCCGCTCGCTATTTATGGACTCATGGACCGGTTTGCGTAATATGAAATTATAATTGGCATTGATTGATCGCAAGAATATTTCTGATCCGCGATTATTATCGAAGAAAAATAATTTTGGATTAAACTTTTGGGCTTCTGAAACAAGAAAATTTAATAGAACGGTTTTGCCAAAACCGTACGGACCAATGATGGAAGTATGGCCATTATTAGCAACGTGAAAATTGAAAAAATAAGGGGTATTGGCGGCGGTATGAAATGTGGTAACGGGAGAACCCCAAATGCTGCCGCTGGCTAAGCCGGCAGGGTAATTACTGATATTGGCAAATCCCGCAACTTTATTGGCAGCAACCGAACGCAAGCGCCGCAAAAACTCAAAATTAGCAGGAAGTTGCGCCCAATAAGCTTCTTCCAATTTAATATCTTCACGCATGGAAATAATTCCAATACCTGATAATGCATGCACGGTGATTTGAATATTATCTTCCATATTACGCACTGAATCGCCTAATACAAAAACGCTAATTTGTTGCTCGCCAAAGTCACTTGCGCGGCTTTGATCGCTATCTAAAATTTCATCTAGTCCGATAAGATTGGGTAACTCTGTTTCGCCACTTAATTCAAATATTTGATTTTGCTTTTTATATTCGCCTAATGCTTTTTTAGCGTTAATAAAATCCATTGATTGGGTAATAATAAATTCGGCAGATGTTTGCAGCAAAAGATCAATCGATTCGGTTGGCATTTCGCGGTATTCTTTGAGCGCTAAAATGGCACCAAAGCGGCGCCTAGCATTCGCCTCGCGCACTTCAAGCGCATTAAAACCAAATGTAATTTCTTGTGCAGTTAAAAAATCATCCAGCCCAATATCAGGCAGCGGTAGGGGATGATCTTTTAATGTAATTAATTTACTAATAAACGTCAGTGGCTCTGAATAAACCACATTATTTTTTTCAAATAATCCTAATTTTTTAGCCCCAAAATCCGATAAGCGATCATGCAGCCGGTCAACGGTTTGCGTTAAATCGTCCACTGCACTATCTAAATATTTCCACCGTTTTTTGCGCTCCAACGCGGGAATCATCGAGCGGAAAAAATGCGTGGGCTGCTTCATTTTAGCGCTTTCGCCCTCTTTGACAATCGTGATGTAAACTTCATTTACATATTGATGTTCCCAATCTTTCAACTCGTTCCACATGTTATTCATGATGCGCGAAAAATCGTTTGGATATTCCCCTTTTGGACGCAAGCTTGCTTTGCGGCGAATGGTATGAAGCCACAACGCATAATCGGTTGTTTGCAATGAATCATTTAACGCTCTGCGAATAGTGTTGCGTAAATTTTCCGATTTTTTGGTAATATCTTCATAGGTAAAGCCGACAATTTTTAATGTCTGCATCAATTCACCATTTTTTGTTAAAATGGTATGCGGATCAATATGGCAGGCATAAGGGCAAAAAGCGGCCTCGTCCACATCATCAGTGATATCACGCAGCGCTTGCAAATCTTTGGATTCTCGTTTTAGCAATGCCATTTTAGGGTCCCCGCATGATTGGCGTAGTGACACCACCGGCTTTTAAATCTCCCACATAGCAGATCACTCGTGCGCTTACTCCTTCTGCGCCTGACATCGCAATAACAATACTATCAGCGCCAAACATGATTCCAACGCCTACTGAATAAATCATGGCGATACCCCAAGATACTTTACCAAATAAAGCGCCTAATCCAATAACTACCAATCCTACAGTGGCAAGGCCAGCGCCAATCGGCCCATTGAACCAATTGTAAATAGTACATAACACTTTTTGAATGCTGAGAGGGGGAGCTACATCACACATTATTATATTAGCCGTATTTACACCTAAAGAGGCTACAATGGATGCTGAACCAAACATCGTGGCCATACCCACTGCAACTAACATTGCCTGATGCCATGAGACGCGGCCATAGGTGGCAAAAAAACCAATAGTAATAAGTGCTAAGGTAGCAAGGGATTTTCCAATTGGCCCAATAAACCAACCCAAAACACACCCCAGCATAAGTGAGAACTGCGAAGCAACAATGGTTGTACCTGCTGTACAGCTCCCTCCGACCCCCATGCTTGTAAGGATTTGTGGAGCACCGAATATAACCGCAATACCCATTAGAATGGTCAGCACGCTCGAAATTTGAATTTTACCGAACATGGCAACTAATCCAAGTGATACCACTCCCAGCATAGCAATAATACTGCCAACAGGTCCGGTTAATACATTGGTTACACTACATAATACTCCCGCTATGGCACTCGAACTTGGTGGGGTTGGTGCGGGTGGGTTTTGCGCGTACAGTATATCGGGGATTAACCATACACAGAATAGAGCTATTAGAAACTGAAATAGATTGAGGGTATGAGGTTTCATCATCTGCTAACTATAGTCCTGCTTTGTGACAAAACTATGAATATTCAACTTTTTAAGAGATTTGCGGCCTAGTTTTGCAAAATTTAGCAAATTCGTAACAAAACTTCAGCAATTACTGGTCAATTGGCGCGCGTATGATTATAAGATTCTCATGGAAATTGCAGCGTATCTTATTGGTGGGTTTATTTTGTTGGTTGGCGGCGGCGAAGTGCTGGTGCGCGGCGCGATTGCTTTAGCCAAGAACATTGGCGTTTCCCCCGTTGTTATTGGCTTAACGATTCTAGCTTATGGCACTAGTGCACCTGAATTGGTTGTTAGCTTAGAGTCGGCTTTAGATGGTCATTCTGACATGACTATGGGCAATGTAGTAGGCAGTAATATTAGCAATACATTACTTATATTAGGCGCTACGGCACTCATCTATCCGGTATTATTGAGCAAAGCGATGCTTAAGCCTGATGGTCTTTTGATGGTGGCCATTAGCTTTCTATTATGGATATTTGCTTTTAATGGCATGATAGGCCGCGTTGAAGGGGTAATTTTCCTCGCGCTGATGATGGGTTATACCTATTACACATTCATGCAAGGCCGCAACCAAGGTTTAGTTGAAATTCCTGCTGAAGTTGAAGCAGAATTGAACGTCAATTTACCGCAATGGAAAGCCATCACCTTTGTCATTATCGGGCTTATCATCATGATTGTGGGCGGCAAATTAATCGTCAATGGTGGTGTAATGGCCGCCACCTTATTTGGAGTTTCAGAAGGGGTAATCGGCTTGACCATTATCGCCATTGGAACCTCGCTTCCTGAACTGGCAACCTCCATCATTGCCGCTCGCAAAGGTGAAGCTGATATGGCTGTGGGCAACGTGATAGGTAGCAATCTAGTCAATCTATTTGGTATTATTGGCATTACCGCTGTAATTAGTCCGCTAACGGTCGATCATAGCTTTTTGATACTTGATATTCCCCTGCTTATTTTATGTAGTTTAATCTTAACGTATGGGTTATGGCGTGGCGAACGTATTGGCCGACGCATAGGAACGGTTGGCATTTTGCTGTTTGTAGTTTATATCGCATGGCAGTATATCGCATAGCAAAGGTCGTATGATGGCATTTATTCCGTTAAAGTTTTTCAAAACCACTCCCACATATAATTTTATGGGCAAACGTTGGATAGGGTTTTCCATCTCCTTTTTAATAATTTTAATTTCGGTGTTTTTGCTCGTAACACGTGGGCTGAACTGGGGCATTGATTTTACCGGTGGCGTGTTAATGGAGGTGCGTACCGATAAGCCCGCTATTTTATCTGAATTTCGGCCTCTCTTTCCATCAGATGAATTTGGCGATGTGAGCTTACAGCATTTTGGTGGTGAACAAGAAGTAATGCTGCGTTTTCAATCGAGCGAGGGAACGGATCAGCAAGCGCTTATCACCACTGTTAAAGAGCGCTTGGCCACCACCGACTACAGTTTTGATTATCGCAAGGTAGATTATGTAGGCCCAACAGTGGGTAAAGAGCTAATTCAGGCAGGTGCTTTAGCGATGGCTTTGGCGATTTTGGCTATCTTATTCTATATCTGGTTTCGGTTTGAATGGCAGTTTGGTTTGGGCGCTGTGCTTGCGTTAGGCCATGATTTGATTGCCACGCTTGGGTTTATCTCCTTCATGGGATATGAATTTGGGTTAGCATCGGTTGCGGCAATCCTTACCATTTTAGGTTATTCCATCAATGATTCGGTGGTGTTATTTGACCGCGTGCGCGAAATGCGGCGCAAATATAAAAAGATGCCATTACTGCAATTATTAAATGAATCCACTAACCTTAATTTAGGCCGCACATTGCTGACTTCGGGCACTACTTTGTTGGCGTTAGTGGCATTAGTTTGGGTAGGTGGCGAAGTGTTGCGCGGGTTTGTATCGGCCATCTTATTTGGTATTTTGATTGGAACTTATTCTTCTATCTACATCTCGGTGCCGGTGCTTATTTATTTTCGCTTGCAGGAAGAGCGCCCGCTGGAAGACAATAAAACCCAGCCCAAAGCGCTCGCGTAATTTCTTAAGCGATGCAGCTTTATCGTCGTACCCATGGCTTACCCGCATCTGCTCGGGGGACATGCCTGGCTTTAGGCAATTTTGATGGGTTGCATCAGGGCCATCGCGCGGTTATTGCCCATGCTGCCCAGCAGGCTAAGCGTTTGAATGTGCCGCTTGCCGCCATGACATTTGAGCCTAACCCGCGCCGCTTATTTAACCCTGAATTGCCACCGCTTAAACTATATCCAGTAGCGGAAAAGCTGCGTTTACTGCAAGAAGCAGGTGTTGAGATTGTATATATGTTGCGCTTCACCAAAGAATTTTCGCAAATGACTGCGCAACAATTTATACACTCGCTGCTCAACGAGCAGTTAGAGATTGCGCATTTAGTAACGGGGCGCGGCTTTCAGTTTGGCTATAAACGCAGCGGCGATGCTGAAACCCTCGCTCAAGCGCGTTTTGGCTACAGCCCTATTGCACCATTTATTATCGATGGTGAGCCCTGCTCTTCTACGCGCATTCGCCAAGCATTACGTGATGGCAACCCACAAAAAGCGGCGGAGCTGTTAGGCCGGCCTTATACCATGAAAAGCCGTGTCTTGCATGGCGAAAAACGGGGGCGACAATGGGGATTCCCCACCGCTAACCTTGCACCTGCGCATTTATTCACCCCAGCTTATGGCATTTATGCGGTTACGTTAACGCAACCAAATGGCACCTGCTATAATGGTGTAGCCAATTATGGCATTCGCCCTATGTATCCTACAAAGCGGCCCTTATTGGAAGTGCATTGCTTTGATGCTGAACCCGATTTATATGGCCAAAAGGTTGAAGTGGCCTTCCATCACTATTTGCGCGATGAGAAAAAATTCGCTAATGAACAAGACCTAATTACACAAATTCATTTAGACGAGGCTAACGCGCGCGCATGGTTCGCTTAACAATCACCCCTTATAACCGATTTGGGCTATTGCTTATTTTAGCGGTATTATTGCTCGATCAGGTGAGCAAAAATTGGATATTAAATATCAATGGCCTCAGCTCACGCTTTATTAGCGAAGTGACGTCCTTTTTCAATCTGGTATTGGTGTGGAATCGTGGCGTGAGCTTTGGTATGTTTTCAAATCATCCTGAATGGATGCCGATTATTTTAACGCTTATGGCGCTTATTATTACGGGTATTTTAGTTAAATGGATGTGGGGTGCGACGCAAAAATTTACGGTAATAGCACTCGCATTTGTGATTGGTGGGGCTATTGGCAATGTGATTGATCGTATTCGGTTTGGCGCAGTGGTTGATTTTTTAGATTTCCATATAGCAGGCTATCATTGGCCATCGTTCAACATTGCTGATGCTGCTATCTTTATCGGGGTTGTGCTGTTGCTGATAGAAACTATACTGGCTCCAAAAACTGAAACTGAAATTGCATTAGCAAAAGAGTAATTTATGAAATTTACTATCCCATCGCTTTTTTCTTTAAGCCTTTTACTGCTAGGCTTAACGGCCTGTGAAGGGCAAAATGCCCGCGATATTTTAGGGCTAGATCGCCGCGCGCCTGATGAATTTCGGGTGGTGTCGCGCCCGCCCCTTTCCACACCACCCGATTTTCAATTACGCCCACCGCTTAATGGCGACCCAACAACAGGCCTGCCCCCAGCTGATTTGCAGGCGAAATCTTTGGTGATTGATGGCCGCGATATAAGCGATGTAGATTATGATGTGCGCCGTCAAATGGGTGGAGCCAATACCGCTGTTGGCGTTGTCAGCAGTTTTGAAACCGATAATAAAGCCGATAATGCATTGCTCAATCGTGCGGGGGCTACCAATGCAAGCGGCACAATACGCGATCAAATCTACCAAGAGCGCGTGAATGAGGCTGAGCAGAAATCATCGGAATGGCTCTTCCCCCAAACTTCAGGCGATGCTATCGTTGATGCTGAAAAAGAAAAGGCACGTTTAAAAGCTGCTGCCGAGCAAGGCCAGCCTGTAACTGCCGGCGAAACCCCAGTGATTGAACCCAAGCAACGCGGAATTTTAGAAAATATATTCTAGGCTTCCTAATGGCACGCTTATGTAAAGTTGGTTAATTTGCAGTTCAACAACATAAGGAAGAGCTATCATGGGAATATTTGATTTTATTAAAGAAGCAGGCGAAAAATTTAGAGATGCAATCGGCATTTCAGATGCGAACGCGGCTGATGATATTAAAGAAAAAATCCGTAAATACGATTTTGGTATTGATGGCTTAGAAGCTACCATTCAAGGCGATAAGGTTGTGCTAAACGGTACAGCGCCCAATGCTGAAGCCGCTGAAAAAGCCATCTTAATTGCTGGTAATATTAAAGGTGTTGCTAAAGTCGAATCAAACTTAAGCGTTGAAAATTCTTCAGTAGAACCAACGTTTTACACGGTCAAAGCGGGTGATACATTATCAGCGATTGCAAAGAAATATTATGGCAACGCCAATGAATATAACAAAATTTTTGAAGCGAATAAGCCAATGCTGTCCGATCCTGATAAAATTTATCCAGGTCAAAATTTGCGTATTCCGTTGCAGGCAAAACAATCTGCAGCCTAATAATTTAACACTTTAAAAAAAGGCTTTTGTTTAACCGCAAGAGCCTTTTTTTATACTGAAATTAATGCACCATTTTGGGCGTTATAATCTAATGTTAGTTTTACAAATAAATCTGCAATGGCTTCGGGCGTTTGTAAGTTTTTTGTGTCTTCGCCTGGCATGGCTTTCGCGCGCATGGCGGTGCGGGTGGCGCCTGGGTTTATAGCGTTTATGCGTAAGCCCGTTTCCGCCCATTCGGCCGCTACCATTTGCACCATTGCATCCAATGCTGATTTGCTAATTTTATAGGCTCCCCAATAGGGTGCGGGTTTTTGCCCTACTGATGAAGTCACAAAAATAGCACGGCCTTTAGGGTTGGCGCGTTTTAAAAGAGGCTCGCAAATGCGCAAAAGTCGATAATTTGCTGTCACGTTTAAATTCATAACCTTATCCCATGTTTTAGGCTCAAGATGGGTTAAGGGGCCTAAATTGCCTAACATAGCGGCATTGCCAACCAGAATATCTAGCTTTCCGAAGCGCTCTAATAAATTAGGGCCCAGCGCATCGATTAAATCAGATTCCAGCAAATCGCAGGGCACAATTACAGCAGGCTTGCCGCCTTTAGCGCGAATTTCATCATCAATCTGCTCCATTCGTTCTACGGAACGGGCAAGCATTACCACCTGCGCGCCCTGTGCAGCATAGGCTTTTGCTACCGCTGCACCAATTCCCTGACTAGCGCCTGTAATGAGCGCCACTTTACCTTCAAGTGTATTCATGACGTATCGAATGCCTTAAATTCAAAAAAATAACAAGGCTAAAGCATAAATCTTAATCGGATATTTAGGTTTGTCTGCTATAGTTCATTATGCTCAGTGCGCCCCTGCAATCTGAAACCGAAGCCGTAGCCGCCGCCGCGTTAGCCTCGCTTAATGCGTGGGAGGCCAGCGAAGCGCGCCCCGTGGTTAAGGGTGTGTGCATTGATAGCAGCCATTCGCTTGATCGCGATGATGCCATCTGGTTTGAAGAAACCGCTGATGGTAGGCTCATTGTTGATGTGACCATAGCGGATGTGGCGAGTTTTATTACTCCCAATAGCCCACTGGATTTACGAGCACGACAAATGACAGAATCGACCTACGGTGCGGAATCGGTCATTGAACCGATGCTGCCGTTTCGCCTGAGTCAAGATGATGATGTGGCGGGGAATGGTATTTTTAGCTTGTCTGATAAATCGGTGCGGGCTGGGATGACCACCCGAATAACACTCAATCAAACCAAACGCGAAATTGAACAGATTGAAATGTTCCCTTCGCTTATATACCCTGAAATTGTCAATTATGCACATGTAGCCGAATCAATTAAAAGCGATCAAGATAGCCGCTTCTCACAATGGGCGCGTTATACTGCCTTACTCAAATCTGTGCGGCGCCATCATAGTGAGGGCGTGCTGCCTATCGCTATTGAAGATGAGCAGAATGGTACCATTACCCACGTTTCGGAAGAGGGGCATGTGCAGGCTTTACCCGCTGCGGAAGCGGCCGCTAGCAGAATGGTTGAAGAAACTTCACTATTGGCCAATCGTGCTAATGCGCAATTTTTTGCTGCTTGCAGCTTGCCTTATCTTTACCGCACGCACCAAATTAAACTAGAGGGCGAAGGCGCGACTACCCGTGGTTATTTTAGTTTGAATGAAGCGGAAGATGCCCGCCAAGCATTAATGACGCGCGCTACGCAAGCAACGATTACCTTAACACCCGATAGAGCCCGTTATAGTGCTGTGCGACAGCCTCACAGTGCGCTTGGCGAATATGCCTACGCACATTCCACCTCGCCGATACGGCGCTATGCTGATATTCCCAATCAACGCATGCAGCATTGGTTAGCTCAAACCATGGCAGAGCTTAATTATCATATGGGTGCGGCGTTAAATGACAGCGTTTCACCTGATACTATCACTCAATTTTTAACCAAAGCTCAGGCAAATCCTAAACTGCAAGAGCCTGAAATTGGTCAAAAATTAATCGGCTGGGTAGGACGACTGCATATGGCAGAGCGCGAATCGGTGAGGCGGCATTGTCGTAGTAAGGTGCAAAAATATCTGCTTAGCAGTTTGGAGGCGATTGCTCCTTTTACTCCATTACCCGAGCTTTACACACATAGCCAAACCATTATCCGCGCACTTGATAGTCGCATATCGGTGCCTCCCTACACGCAAAGCACAATACAGCAAGTAGCTTTCGATATTAATCACAGTCAATCCAGCCGCACATTAACCGAACGCGAACGATTAGCGCAAAAATTATTACTCACGCATATGGAGCGCGAGTTGGAATTAGCAGAATTGCAGGTGCTCAATGCGCTTGAGATGGAAAATCATGAACGTCGAACAGCTGAAATTGAAGCCTTTTCGGTGGAAAAACGATTTCCCCTCACGCTGCATTTAGCGGCGCAGCAGGGGAAGGAGTATTTAATTCCTGCCGCCAGCATTCAACAACGCCTAAATGAAGGACGCTTAAGAGAACCTGCCGATTTAGCGACGATTTTAGTCCAAATGAAGCTACCCAAAATGGCGGACGCTGCCCGAGATTCTCGCTTTGCGGATGATGCCTCGCAAACATGGCTAAAGCAAAATTGTGAGGATTGGGTTGAGCTAAAACAACAAATTTTGAAACGTTTTGATGATAACCCTGCTTTTACCAAAGGGTTTATTAAACATTTAGAGGAGCGTTATCATTGGCAAGTGCATTCCACCTATAGTTCGCTCATTGCCAAGGGTGCGATTGCTGCCACGATGAGCCTTAATCCCACGCCTGACTTGCCGTTGAGCGATGCAATGGCACAAACGCAATTTCCACCTGAATTTTCAGTGGGTCATTGGGGTAAGACGACAAGGCACCATGCACGTATTAGCTTACTTAAAGCACTAGCAAACAATAGCTTGGTGAGTGCAGATAAAGTAAAACTTCCACGTGCATTGCGCTTAATGACTGCTGCAGGCTATGGTGAATTTCTATTACCCGATGCCCGAGCTGTAAGTTTATTGGAAGAAAAAAGTGCGGCAGTAGGATTACGCATATCAGGTCAATGGGATGCACCTAGCCAATCCTATCATTTGAAAGTGTCGAGCAGCGATAGCAAAGAACCCATGCAATTTAGCGCGAATGGCCTTGATGAACCAAATGCGCGGGCATTGGCATGGCAAAATCTATTGCGCAGCAAAGTGATGACTCCCGTACAGGAAAATTTATTTCGCAAGCGCGAAAAGCTTCAAGCGATTCCCATTGATGCAGATGAGGCAATTGAATGGTTAGGCAATCATAGCACTGCATTAAATCAACATTTACGGTTCACTTCAACCAACCAACATACTGCTCGCAGAGAGCCTATATGGCAAGCGACGCTTGAACTAACCCTGCATCAAGCAATTACACGTAAATTCGAAGGTCAGAGCACGCAAGCTGAAGTAGCCGGCACGTTTGCCAACGAAGCGGCGATGCGCTATTTGCGCGAGCGCGCCGATTTTGGTGATAGTTCTATTCACGAAGGATTGGCTGCCTATGAAAAAGAGGTGCTGAGCCGCTACGCGCAAGGCGATGTATTATCGTCTAAAGTTCCTTATAGCGCTGTAATACAAGGACGTGAAATCAAACCGAATGATCATACCCCGCTTGTGGTAAAATCGCGCGGTTAGTTAAATGCGCTTACTTAAAGCAATAGCGAGCTTGGTAACACCACGAATGCTGCTGGTAAGTAACGGATAAGCTGTGGCTTGTTCAGCCCCATGGATGAGCGCCGTTTCGTGATGCTCCATTTCTTCTGCTCGAAACTGGCTAATTTTTTGTTTTAAAGCCTGCTCCTGGTTTTCTAAATGTTGCTCTTGTTCGGCGTAATGTTCATCAATGACTGATTCGACGGCAACGGTGCAGGCCATTGCCGCATGTTTACCCATTAACGCGGTTGCGGCACCTAACATATAACCGCCAACATGCCACAGAGGTTGCAGCGCAGTTGGCCGCACCTGTCGTTCGATAATCGCGTGTTCAAAATATTCTAAATGCGCCTCTTCCTGTTTGGCCATCGCCTCAATCTCACGACGCGTTTCGGCATCTTTAATAAAGGCTATTTGACCTTCATAAATGCGTTTAGCACCATATTCACCGGCATGATTAACGCGTATCATTGCATTAATTTGTGCCTTAGCGCTTGGCGCATGGGGCATAGTGTGCGGTTTAGCTTTTTGGCTCATGCGATGTTCCTTTCGCTTTAAATACAATGAATAAGGCTAACCCAGCTAGAAGCGCCGAAAATATCGCATTAGCTGAGGCCATTGTTATGCCCATTATTTCCAATGCAGGTTTATCACAGCGAATAACGGGCGCGCTGTAAAGTGCGGCTTTCATTTGTGTGATGCTAAGTGTGCTATCCATATTTAATGCGCCGCTGCAAGCGGTAGGGCCTTGCCACCAGCCCTGCTCAACCCCTGTATGATAAAAGGCGATTGAGGCCGTTGCCCAACATGCCACCGCAAATGCACTTAACCATAAACGAGGTTTATGAATAATTTGAGCTAACAGCGCAATGGCCACCGCAACGAATGCAGGATAGCGCT
Source organism: uncultured Alphaproteobacteria bacterium (assembly GCA_963837025.1). GTDB lineage: Bacteria > Pseudomonadota > Alphaproteobacteria > Rickettsiales > JALZUV01 > JALZUV01. The sequence goes on along the minus strand of CAWILT010000002.1, from coordinate 303,477 downwards.
GCACAATGCATAAATCGCACGGCCATAAATCGAAGCCATATTGCGCAATAAGCGCCATAATCAACGATAATGCCACTAACATACCGCCCAAGCGCAAAAAACATTGAGGGTTCTTTAGCCGTTCCATGCAAGGATTCTAGCAACTATTGCCAGATTTGTCACGCGTAGCAAAGGCTGTTAGCTAACTTTCTTCATCACCACCGATGCGTTCGTGCCGCCAAATCCAAAGCTATTCGAAAGCACCGTATTGATTTCACGCTTTTTAGCTTTCAATGGCACTAAATCAATATCGCACGCATCTGACGGATCTTCTAAATTTAGCGTGGGGGGCGCTACTTGATCGCGCATTGCTAAAATTGAGAAAATCGCCTCCACACTGCCCGCACCGCCTAATAAGTGGCCGATTGAGGATTTTGTAGATGACATGGAAAGGTTATAAGCATGCTCGCCAAACAGGCGTTTAACAGCGCCTAACTCAATCTCATCGCCCAGTGGCGTTGAGGTGCCGTGCGCGTTAATGTAATCAATATCCGACACGTTTAAGCCAGCATTGCGTAACGCCGATTCCATCGCGCGGTAGCCTCCATCGCCGTCAGATGCGGGGGCGGTAATGTGGTGCGCATCGCCTGAAAGCCCGTAGCCTACCAATTCACCATAAATTTTAGCGCCACGTGCTTTGGCATGTTCATATTCTTCAAGCACAACAATGCCAGCACCTTCGCCCATGACAAAACCATCGCGGCCTTTATCATAGGGGCGAGAGCCTTTAGACGGTGTATCATTATAGCTGGTTGAGAGTGCCCGCGCTGCGGCAAAACCTGCCATGCCTGTGCGGCAAATAGTGGATTCGGCAGAGCCTGCCACCATCACATCCGCATCGCCATAAGCAATTAAACGTCCGGCATCGCCAATAGCATGCGCGCCTGACGAGCACGCCGTAACCACTGAATGGTTAGGGCCCTTTAAACCATGACGGATTGAAACATGACCCGAAGCGAGGTTGATTAAACATGCGGGTATAAAAAACGGGCTCACACGCTTTGCACCGCGCTCAGCAATCAATGTTACCGTGCGCTCAATTTCTGGCAGGCCACCGATACCTGAGCCGATCAACACCCCGATGCGATCGGCTTCTTTTTCAATAATATCTTTTATGCCCGACATTTCAATCGCCTCATCTGCGGCGGCGATGCCAAAATGGATGAATTGATCCATTTTGCGTTGGTCTTTTTTGTCCAGCACATCATCAACGTGAAACGCATGTTCGCCTTGCGTTGGCACATAGGCCGCAATTTTACAGGAAATATCGGAAACATCAAACGTGTCGATGGCTTTGAAACCATTTTCACCTGCGATTAAACGCTTCCAACTTGCTTCCACTCCGTTGGCTAATGGGGTTACTAAGCCCAAACCCGTTACAACAACACGACGCTTCATTTCATTCTCCTTGGCATTTAAACAACAGGGGCACTTTAAACAATTAAAGTACCCCTGTATAATATTTAGTCTAATTCACTAAAAACTTATGAGTTTTCCTGAATAAAGTTTACGGCATCTTGCACCGTTTGAATTTTTTCAGCGGCTTCATCCGGAATTTCAACGTTAAATTCTTCTTCAAATGCCATTACAAGTTCAACAGTATCGAGGCTATCAGCGCCTAGATCATCGATGAAACTTGCTTCCGCAACTACTTTTTCTTCTTCTACGCTTAAATGTTCTGCAACAATTTTCTTTACGCGGTCAGCAATATCACTCATTTGATTATCCTTATTTGTCAAAGTGTTATCTTGTGCCCATCGGGCTTAATAGCGTTGGTAGCATATCAAAACCGTTCATGCAACTGTTAGCCGCCTACACCATCAATAATCCACCATTTACATGCAATGTTTGTCCGGTCAGATAGCTGGCCTTATCTGATGCGAGGAATGCGGCGGCGTTGGCAATATCTTCAGGCAAACCAAAACGGCCTGCAGGAATGTTGGAAGTGATACGTTCGGATTGTTTTTCATCCAGCGCATCGGTCATAGGAGTTTTGATGAATCCGGGTGCGATGCAATTAACGGTAATACCACGGCTGGCCACTTCCATCGCGATAGATTTGCTCATGCCTTGTAAACCGGCCTTAGATGCACAATAGTTAGCTTGCCCCGGGTTGCCCATGGTGCCTACAACGGAGGTGATGTTAATAATCCGTCCCCAGCGATTTTTCATCATACCGCGCAGCACGCCTCGATTGAGGCGAAAGCCCGCTTCTAAATTAATGCGCAACACCTGCTGCCATTCTTCATCTTTCATACGCATGGCTAAATTGTCTTTGGTGACGCCTGCATTGCACACTAAAATATCAATGCCGCCTAATTGATCGGTGGTTTGTTTAATAAGCTGTTCAATCGCCTCGCCATCGTTTAAATCGCAGGGCAGTATGATGGAATCTTTAATGCTGGCTTGCACGTGCTTAAGCTTTTCCTCGCGTGTGCCCGAAAGCGCTACCTTGGCGCCTTGTGCCGCAAGCTCCTTAGCAATAGCCTCGCCTATGCCGCCGGTGGCGCCTGTAATCAATGCGGTTTTACCTGCTAAATTTGTCATCTTCCATTATCCTTTGCGTTCGATTTGCTTGGCGCAGGCATAATTGAGCCTTTACGCGCGGTCAAGTTTAGCGGATTAATTTGCTGTGGCGATAGATAAAACTATTTTGCAGCAAGCCCATTGCCATACAGGTTGCCCATAGCATGGTGCCGCCATATGATAAAAACGGTAATGGAACACCTACCACGGGAATTAGCCCCATAACCATGGCCATATTAATCATCACATGCAGCCACATAAACATGGCCACACCAATCGCAATCAGGCTACCAAAGCGATGGGGTGAACGTGAGGATATCACCACTGCATAAATAAATATGGTGGTAAAGAGCAGCAATAAAACCACGCTGCCGGTAAAACCAAATTCTTCTGCTAACATAGTAAAAATAAAATCCGTATGCTTTTCAGGTAAAAAATCAAGTTGGCCTTGGCTACCTTTGACGAAGCCTTTGCCCTGTAACCCCCCTGATCCAATAGCGATTATTGATTGAATAATATTATACCCTGCACCCAATGGATCTGATTCGGGATTTAAAAAAGTAAGCACGCGCTGCTTTTGATATCCGTGCAGCCCAAACTGCCACACTAGCGGGACGGCTGCGGCAACAAATAAACATGCTGCAATCACATAGCGCCAAAGCAAGCCAGCCGCAAACCATACTGCTAATGACAAGCCAATCAGTATGGTGGCCGTGCCTAAGTTAGGTTGCATTAGGATGAGGATAGCCGGCAGTGTAATCATGATAATGGGTGGTATCATCCAAATAAACCGCCTTCTATCCATCGGGTGGAGATGATGAAAAAAACGGGCAAGTGCTAAAATCATCGCTAATTTCATAAATTCAGATGGTTGAATGGTTATACCGCCCAAATTAATCCAGCGTTGCGCGCCCATGCCCATTTGCCCCATAACTTCAACGATGATGAGTAGGATTAATCCAAATCCATACCAAAAATAGGCACTGCGTAGCCAAAATCGCATGGGAATCAGGGCAATTGACCACATAAGAATTAAACCGATACCAAATCGGATTGCATGTGCTTTAGCCCAAGGAGTCCACGCGCCGCCCGAAGCGGAATAAAGCATCATAATACCAATGCAACCTAAGATAATGGTTAAGAGAGCTAAAACAATGCTTTGCTTAGCGAACCTCTCAATCCAGTTTAAGTTTTCAACTTCCGTTATCCTCATCCGATAAGCTCCCTTGTTTTTAACAAAAGATCTCGTGCAACGGGAGCAGCAGCGGATGACCCCCCGCCACCATGCTCAATTACCACCGCGCAGACATAACGCGGCTCTTCCACGGGTGCATAGCCTACAAAAAGTGCATGATGGCGGAATTTCCACGGAATGGTCGATTGATCTTGGCCGCGCACGGTAATGCGCCGCACTTGGGCGGTACCTGTTTTGCCGCCCATTAAAAACTCAGCATCATCAATGCGCGAACCGCGCGCCGTACCGCGCCCGCCATTCATCACCGCCCACATGCCGGCGCGAACGGCTTCTAAATGTTGTGGATCAACATCAATCTTTTGCACCAATTCATCTTGCAGCAAGCGCGGGCGATGCAAGTAGCCGCCATTAACTAAAGCGCAAGTCATATTGGCCAATTGAAGGGGTGTAGTCAGCACATAGCCTTGGCCAATACTGGCATTCACCGTATCGCCATTACGCCAACCATCATTATACGAGCTCTTTTTCCATTCCGGAGTGGGGATGTTACCACCTTTTTCATTCGGAATATCCACGCCTGTTTTGCTTCCCAACCCGAATTTACGGCACGTATCACCCAGTTTATCAATACCTGTTTCTCGCCCTACGGTATAAAAATAGGTATCGCAACTTTGTTCTAATGCGCTGCGCAAATCCATGCGGCCATGGCCTTCTTTTTTCCAGCAATTGAACCGTTGACGGCCCACATAAAAATGGCCAGGGCAATGGATGGTGCGGCGCACGGTGGCAACGCCCGATTCGAGTGCGGCAAGTCCTGTCATCATTTTAAAGACCGATCCGGGAGGGTATTGACCTGCAATGGATTTATCCAGCAGGGGAGCGCGTTCAGATTCCTGCAATTCTTTCCAAGCCGTTTGGCCAATGCCTTGGCTCATAATGCTCGAATTGAATGAAGGCGCGGATGCGATGGCCAATAATTGCCCGCTTCGTGCATCCATAATCACTGCTGATCCACTTAACTTTTCAAATAATGTTTGATAAGCATAAGCTTGCAGTTCGCGATGTAAGCTGGTGACAACGTCTTCGCCTTTTACGCTGGGCTTTTCTTCAATTTTGCGCAATGCCAATCCATGCACATTCACTTCCATTTGTCGCAAGCCCGGTTCGCCTCGCAAGCGCATTTCTAGCGATTTTTCGATGCCTTGTCTTCCAGCGCGCGGTTCCGGCCAACGGTAAAAACTTTGGCGCTCTGCTTCGCTCACCCCGCCAACATAGCCGATAACATGCGCCGCTTGCTCGGCTAAAGGATACACACGCTGCTGACCTTGCTCAATGGCTACGCCGGGTAGTTCTGGAATATTATGCTCAATGGCAACCACCGTTTTCCACGGTAAATCTTCTTTGATTAAAATGGTCGCACGGCGATGTTTAAGTAGCTTTTCCACCTTGGCTTTTTCACGCTCATCGAGCGTTATCCATTGCTCTAACTTTGCTAGCACTTGCGCGGGATTACGGTTTTTGTCTAAATCCAAAAATAGGCGGTATACACTTTCATTTTCAGCCAGAGCCTGGCGGTTTCTATCCAAAATTTTGCCGCGCGTGGGGGCGGTAATTTGTAATTTTATACGGTTATCTTCGGCCAACATGGCAAATTGCTGGGTGCGCATAAATTGCAGATAATACAGGCGGCCACCTAATATACCCATACCCCCTAGGCCAATCGCACCCAATAACACGGCGCGACGCGAAATCTCAGGATGTCCTGAATCTTTGCGATTACTGAAACTCATGCCAAACGCTTTCGTCGCGATAATTGCTTAGGAACCGAGAAAAAACATAGCCGATGCATTAATGGATAAGCTGCAACTAAGATTAACCACTGCATTGCTGGTGCTAGCGGTGGGTAGAACTGACCAGCCCATAGCGACATGATGCCGTAAATCCAAACCATCGCGATGGCTGACTTCCAGCTAAAACTTAAAAAATATTGCGAGAAATTCAGTGCCTCATCAGGCTCTTCCTTGGGAGTGCATAGTGCATAGAATATCATATACGCGCTGGTAGCCGTGCCCAATGGCAAGGCTTGATACACATCCATAAACACGCCACAGGCCACCGCCACACTCAGCGGAATGGTTTGATATTCATCAAATCGCGTTTGATAGAAAAATAAAATGCACCATGCTAAGGGCGGCGCAACCGGCTGTAAAGAAAGTGGAATTAATGCATAATAAAAACTGGCAAGCGTCAACGCAAACACTTCAGGCACATAATCGGCTATTCTAATTTCGCGTTCCATATCAACCTTGCGCTAAAATGAGGCGGACAAAATCAAGGCGCGATTTATCAATCGCGGGGATAACTTTAACCCCTTCGCGGCTTATGCTCGCCACGGTGCCCACGAGAATGCCTGCGGGCATTAAGCTGCTATCGCCCGAGCTATAAAGTTTTTCGCCGATTGCAACTTGCGTATCTTCGGGTAAATAAAATAGCCCTAAATGCGGTTCGCCAAGACCCTTAACCACTGCATGTTCGCGCGATTTACCGGTAACCACCGCTATGCGTGAATGAATATCCGTTAAAGCCATAATGCTGGATTGGTTAGCCGATACACTCATCACCCTACCTACTAAACCTTGGGCATTTACCACGGCCATCTCCTTGCCAACCCCTTGTTGGCTGCCTGCTGCAATATAATATTGATGGCTATAAGGCCCTGCTGTGCTGCCAAGCAATTTTACCGTTAATTCTTCATGATGCATGGTTGGCACAGTTTGCAGCAAACGCCGTAATGCGCTATTTTCAGCCTGAAGTTTCTCTGCTCGCTGTTTCCACTTTTTGAGTACCGCATTTTCTTTTGCAATTTGAGCGGAGTTGGCTGCATTTGAAACTGTAATTTTGGCCGATTGTGTTATGGCAATCACCCCATCAATCGGACTTGATATAAAATCGCTTAATGATGATAGCGTGTTCGATGTCGATTGGCGCAAATCCAGCAAACTACTATCGTCGTTTCTGCCGAAAATAACTAATGTAATCGCACCAATGAACAATGCGGCAAATACTGCCCTACCCATCCAATCTTGAACGGTTAGCGTGCGTTTTGTCGTATAGGAAGAATGTTTATTCATTATCATATCGCTTCACATTGCTCAGTTTTGAGCATGCCATACGCTACGTCAAGGTTTTGGGTGCTACTGAACGCTTAAACGGCGCTGGTATTTACCCGATGCGTCTTTATCAAAACACAAATCCACAACAGGATGATCAATTGATTCAAGCGAGCTATCCAATCCTAGATTTGCTTCAGCAACATAGGTGAGCTGCGCCGTATCATGCACTAAAACATGATACCAAGGCTCCGTTTTAGATGGCTGCGATTTGGCCATTTTGCTATACCATTCATCGCTTAACTGAAAACTACAATCCACATCAAGCACAATACCGCGATAATCAAATAAATGATGTTTTACTTTTTGGCCAATGGCAAAACGCGCCGTTACAATTTTAGTGGGTTCCATAGTTTAAATATAAGGCTTTGAGCGCCCCGTTACAAGGGATTAGAAAAGAAAGTTTAATCCGTTTTAAGCAGCGTTTTCAATCGTGCGCCTTTTGGCTTCACTTTATCCCAGCTATTTTGGCTGCTTTCTAAAATCGCACAATAGGCAGGCGAAAATTTCTCAATTGAGCGCCCACTCAGTAATTCAACCAACTGGTGTAATCCGGGGTTATGCCCCATAAACATTACCGTATTAACCGGCGGTTCAATGCTATTAATGCGTGATACTAATTCACCTGCACTGGCTAAATAGCTATCATCTTCATAATTGATTTCACCTTTAAAGGCTGGCCATAAGGGTAGCAATTGATCAATCGTTTGGCGGGTTCGACATGATGTGGAGCTGATAATCAAATCAATTTCCACCTTTTGCTTTGCAATTTTTTTGGCCATCATGGCCGCGTCTGCGCAGCCCTTGGCCGTTAATTTGCGCGCAAAATCGGAACCTGAATCGCTAAAACTTTCGGTTTGGGCGTGGCGCATAACAATAATCTGTTTCAACATGGCTTGTAAGTTTCGCACAAACCTTTCATACTGTCACGCGCTATGACTAACTCACCACTTGCCGAAAATCGTTATTTTAACCGCGAATTATCGTGGCTGAGCTTTAATCAACGCGTGTTGGAAGAAGCTCAAAATTCTTCTAACCCCTTGTTAGAGCGCCTAAACTTTCTTTCTATCTCAGGCTCAAATCTGGATGAGTTTGTGATGGTGCGGGTAGCAGGTCTGCTTGACCAGCAACTTTATGGCATCAAATCGCTTAGCATTGATGGGCTAACACCTAATCAACAGCTCAAAAACATTCGTACCGAAATCAAAAACTTGATGCAAACGCAGCAAAAATGCTGGGAGCATCTGCAGGGCGAGCTGGCGAAAAATCACTTACATGTAATTGATAAAAAGGCGCTAACACCCGCTGAGGCCATCTGGCTGGCTGAGTTTTTCTCCGATAATATATTTCCTGTTCTCACGCCTATCGCGATTGATCCGGCACATCCGTTCCCGTTCATTCCCAATTTAGGTATTGCGCAGCTCTTTACATTGAAAGAGCCTAAAACCAATCGCCAACAAACCTCGGTGATATTATTTCCGCCAAAGTTACAGCGCTTTATTGAGCTGGCTAGCGAGGAAAATATCCAAAGCGAAAGCCTGCGCATTATCGCGGTTGAAGAGGTGATTGAACTTTTCATTGATAAACTGTTCCCTAATTTTGAACTTATCAATAGCGGCATTATCCGCGTCATCCGCGATTCGGATTTGGATATTGAAGATGATGCGGAAGATCTCGTGCTGGGGTTTGAACGCGCCATTAAGCGCCGTCGCCGTGGGCGTGCTGTGCGTATTAACGTCACCCGCCAAACCCATAAAAGCCTACGATTGGTGGTGATGGAGCAACTACACGTACAAGCCCGCGATGTCGTGGAAGTTAAAAATATGGTTGGACTCGCCCATTTGGTGGAGCTACTTAATGTTGAAGCACCCCAACTGCGCTACCCGTCATTTAACGTGCGCTTTCCTGAGCGAATTGAAGATTATGAGGGCGATTGTTTTGCCGCTATTGCCGCTAAAGATATTGTGGTGCACCATCCTTATGAAAGCTTCGATGTGGTGGTGCGCTTTTTGCAGCAAGCCGCGGCTGACCCCGATGTGATTTCCATCAAATCCACGCTATACCGCACCAGTAGCAATTCACCGATTGTGGCGGCACTTATTCAAGCGGCGGAAAATGGCAAATCGGTCACGGCATTAGTTGAGCTAAAAGCCCGTTTTGATGAAGAGGCCAACATTCGCTGGGCGCGCGATATGGAGCGCGCGGGCGTGCAGGTAGTGTATGGCTTCGTCAAGCTTAAAACCCATGCTAAAATTACGCTGGTTACGCGCAAAACGGATAGCAAGCTGGAATCTTACGCGCATTTTGGCACGGGCAACTATCACCCGAAAACCGCCAAATTCTACACCGATTTATCTTATTTCACCACCGATGAAACCTTGTGTCGCGATGCGGCCTATCTGTTTAATTTCGTTACCGGCTACGCCCCGCCGCGCGACATGCAAAAATTGGTCATCGCTCCAAAAGACATGCGAAACGAGCTAATCCGCCTGATTGATGCTGAGGCTGACCATGCCCGCGCTGGCCGTCCTGCCCATATTTGGGCTAAAATGAATGCATTGCTTGATGCTGAAATTATCGATGCGCTTTACCGTGCCAGTCAGGCTGGGGTTATCATCAGCCTTATCATTCGCGGCATTTGTAGCCTTAAACCCAATGTGCCGAATTTATCGGAAAATATCGCCGTCAAATCCATTATTGGGCGTTTTTTAGAGCATTCGCGCATTGTTGCCTTTGGCGATGGCCACGCCCTGCCGCACGATAAAGCCAAGCTTTTCATCGCCTCAGCCGATTGGATGCCCCGCAATTTTGATGGGCGCGTGGAAGTGCTAGTGCCGATTGAAAATAAAACCGTGCATGCCCAAATTCTCGATCAAATCATGGTGGCCAGCTTTAAAGACGAAAAGCAAAGCTGGGTGCTGCAACCCGATGGCAGCTACACGCGCACCCCGCACACGCCCGAAAGCTTTAGCGCCCACGATTATTTCATGACCAACCCCAGCCTATCCGGCCGCGGCAAAGTGCTAAGAAAAACGTAAATTATCGAAAATTTAAACAAAAAAAAGAGGGGCACCCGCAGGTACTCCTCTTTTTTTAAACATGTGCAACGGGTTACGCCATTGCTTGGGACATCTTATCCCAGAAAGCTATTGCTAGCCTATTCTGGAAGCAGCTCCAATCTTCCAACCAGTGTAACTGGTCGGAATATGGCTCACGACTTTTTTCAAAGTCGGAAGCCATCTCCTCTACCACCTCCACAGCAATTTCTTGCTGCTTGGTTGGCATTTTTCCTACAGTTTCAGCCACTGACGGCCAAAAGAGCAGGGACTTCTCCCAGCCTTTGATGGCTGGGGAGAGGTTTTCTCGGTTTCGCCCAAGCCAAATCTCGTACTGGCGTGGGGAGTAATCTTCGAATAAGATTCTACTCCCCTTGGCCAAGCCAACGGGAAGATGCGGACCGTTTAAAACAGTTCGCATCTCGGCTGGTGTGTGGCACCAACTCGTCTGCTGCCCGAAGGCTAACAAACAATTCCTCACCCCCAGGTTCTTCTCGTGCGAGAAATCTTGAGGCTCGGGAGCAATTAGTAACCAAGCATTGTTGAAAGCTTTCGCCTCCTCAATGCTTGATACACCGGCTTCCTCAAGCTCGTCAGCTGTTAAGCTGATGAGCTGCCCTTCGTCGGAAAGCAGCCAGTCGGCAAGCTTTACTAGATCACGGTAGTGAGCTAGTTTCTTGCTGCCCCAGTCCTCTTTGTAGAGGAATAGAGTTCTCACTTCCAAAGACCTTTCGGCTTCTGGAGTGAACTTCGCGATCTCCTCCAAAGCGATTGCTTCGGGAGAAGTTTTCTCATTCAACTCCTCAAGCCTAAACTCTAGGTTGTTGAGGGCGTCGTCCAAAGAAGCTGGCGCTTCGATGTACTCGTAGCCGTAGAACAGGTTGATGTCCTCTTCTTGGTGGTTCATGTCGTTTGTCATGTCTTTGAGGCGCGATGTTGTGCGCCTTGTAAGGAAATACAGTAGTTTGAAACGGCTCTACTGTGTCAATTTTAGCCGGTTCTCTTACAATTTCAATCTCGTAGCATAAAGCTGTAACCTTTCTACGTATGTAGAAAAAATTAAAGGCTCTACAAAACGAAGAAGGGTAAGATAACCTCCTCATCATGCCTAATAAATATTAACATTTCATGAACGCACCATGACAATTTAATGACGGTTCTAAACATTGCATCAAAAAGCTGTTGGAATTTTGAATAGGTAAATAGGTTGGGGTTGCGCGGTGGCAGAAGTTTTCTATAGTAACGCCAATAACGATTAAACACGAACATTTCAGGAGAATTCCCTATGGCTAAACGACCTAAATTTGCATTAATTGGTGCTGGCATGATTGGTGGCACATTAGCGCATCTGATTGGCTTGAAGGAGCTAGGCGATGTGGTGATGTTTGATATTACCGAAGGCTTGCCACAAGGCAAAGCGCTCGACATCGCGCAATCGGCTCCTGTGGGCGGGTTTGACACGGGCATGATGGGCACTAACAGCTATAAAGATATTGAAGGCGCCGATGTGGTGATTGTAACCGCAGGTGTGCCGCGCAAACCCGGTATGAGCCGCGATGATTTAATTGATATCAATACATCAATCATCAAAACCGTAGCCGAAAATGTAGCAAAATATGCACCCGATGCGTTTGTAATTGTTATTACCAACCCGCTGGATGCGATGGTATGGGTGTTTAAAGAAATCAGCCAAATGCCCGCACATAAAATTGTGGGTATGGCGGGTGTGCTGGATTCGGCTCGTTTCCGCACCTTTTTGGCCGAGGAATTTAATGTTTCGGTTGAAGATGTATCGGCATTCGTACTGGGCGGCCATGGCGACACGATGGTGCCACTGACCCGCTATTCAACCGTTGCGGGCATTCCGCTATTTGATTTAGTAAAAATGGGCTGGACGACCAACGAACGTATCGAGGCAATCGTGCAGCGCACGCGCGATGGCGGTGCCGAAGTGGTTGGCTTGCTCAAAAATGGCTCAGCTTATCATGCGCCGGCGGCATCTGCGATTGAGATGGCCGAAAGCTATATTAAAGATAAACGCCGCGTATTCCCCTGCGCAGCTTATCTAAGCGGTGAATATGGTGTGCAAGATATGTATGTGGGCGTGCCAACGGTTATTGGCAAAAAAGGTGTTGAGAAAATTATTGAAATTACGCTCAACAGCAATGAGAAGCTTATGTTTGATCATTCGGTTGAAGCCGTACAGCAACTGCTCGAAAAAGTGCATTTACGCTAAGCAAACTTTACGCCACCCCTTGCGCTTAGCGCGCGAGGGTGCTTAAACAGTGCCAACAATTGAAAATAGATAAGGTGAATTCCTATGAATATCCACGAATACCAAGCTAAATCCGTTCTTCGCAAATATGGCGTGCCTGTGTCTTATGGCAAAGTGGCCTTTACTCCGGCAGAAGCCGAATCCATTGCCAAGGAACTGAAAAGCAAAATATATGTGGTGAAAGCGCAAATTCACGCAGGTGGTCGCGGCAAAGCGGGCGGCGTGAAAATCGCCAAATCTGCTGAGGAAGTTAACGAAATCACTAAAGAAATGCTGGGCATGACGTTGGTTACCCACCAAACCGGCCCAAATGGGCAATTGGTAAAGCGTGTTTATGTGGAAGAAGGTTCTGATATTGATAAGGAACTTTATTTTTCTGCCGTAATTGATCGCGATACCAGCTTTGTTACCTTTATGGCCTCAACCGAAGGCGGTATGGATATTGAAGCCGTAGCTGAAGAAACGCCTGAGAAGATTTTCACGACTAAGGTTGATCCTGCATCAGGCTTTCAACCATTCCACGCGCGTCGATTGGCGTTCGGTTTAGAAATTCCTAAAGAACTTATGGGCGACTTTTACAAATTTGCTAAGGGCATCTATGATTGCTTTATCGGCACTGATGCTAGCCAAGTAGAAATTAATCCGCTGGTTATCACCAAGCAAGGCACGCTGATTGCGTTGGATGCGAAAATGAATTTTGATCCCAATGCACTGTTCCGCCAGCCTGATATTTTAGAATTACGCGATGAAGATGAAGAAGATCCGCTAGAGTTGGCCGCTTCAAAATTCGATTTAGCCTATATTAAAATGGATGGTAAAATTGGCTGCATGGTCAACGGTGCTGGCCTTGCCATGGCGACGATGGATATCATCAATCTCTATGGGTCTGAGCCCGCTAACTTCCTCGATGTGGGCGGTGGAGCAACCAAAGAAAAAGTAAAAGAAGCGTTCAAAATCATTATGGGTGACCCTAATGTTGAAGGCATTTTGGTGAATATTTTCGGCGGCATTATGCGCTGCGATATTATTGCCGAAGGTGTGGTTTCCGCCTCACGCGAGCTTAACCTTACCGTGCCGCTCGTGGTGCGTTTGGAAGGCACAAATGTGGCTGAAGGCAAAAAGATTATGGCCGAGAGCGGATTACCCATCCAATCGGGCGATGATTTAGCCGATGCTGCACGCAAAATTGTTGATGCGGTAGAAGGCAAAAAAGCCGCCTAGTTTTTCGCGTTTAATTTAAAATTACAAAAGCTTCATTAGAGTCGCGGGCCGCTCTTTGCTATGGTGCGCACTATGGGTGCATTACGATTAATAGCGGGCGATCAGTTAAGCCATGGCTTGGCCAGTTTGGCCGATGCCGATACGAATGAGGATGTTATCCTCATGGCAGAGCTGTGGGATGAAACCCGCTATGTAAAGCACCACAAAAAGAAAATTGCTTTTCTATTTTCGGCCATGCGGCACTTTGCCGCCGAGTTGCGCGATAAAGGGTTTTACGTTGAATATTGTGAACTGGATAAGGCGCAAGGGCTGAACAGTTTTACTGATGCTGTGAAGCGCGCCATTGATAAGCATTCGCCTGATAGGCTTATTCTCACCTTCCCTGGTGAATATCGCGTGCTACAGGAATTTGAAAGCTGGAAAAAGGCGCTGAATATACCAGTTGAGATTCGTGAAGATGATCGCTTTATCTGCACGCGCGCGGAGTTTGAAGGCTGGGCGAAAAATCGCAAAACCTATCGTATGGAAAATTTCTATCGGCAGATGCGCATCAAAACCGGTATTTTGATGCAAGGCGATGACCCCGTAGGCGGCAAGTGGAATTATGATGCTCAAAACCGCAAACCGCCCAAACAAGGGTTGGATGTTCCGAAAACCTATCATGCCCAAACATCTGATATAACCCATAAGGTTCTCACATTAGTGGCAGAAAATTTTGGCGAGCATTTCGGAGATTTAGAGCCATTTCATTTTGCAGTAACACGCGATCAAGCGCTTTATGCACTGCATAAATTTATTGATGAGCGCTTGCATCAATTTGGCGATTATCAAGATGCGATGGTGCAGGATGAGCCATGGATGTATCATTCGCATATCAGTTTTTATTTAAATTGCGGCCTGCTCACCCCCATGGAAATCCTCGCAGCGGCAGAAAAGGCCTTTCATGAAGAAGGCGCGCCTTTAAATGCAGTTGAAGGATTTATTCGCCAGATATTGGGTTGGCGCGAATATATTCGCGGACTTTATTGGCTTAAAATGCCTGATTATGCGAATGAAAATTTTTTCAATGCCTCGCGCCCATTACCTGAATTTTATTGGACAGGTGACACCAAAATGAACTGCTTGCGGCAATGTGTAACCGAAACCAAACAAAATGCCTATGCGCATCATATTCAGCGGCTTATGGTGTTGGGCAATTTTGCGCTAATAGCGGGTATCGCCCCAGCGCAAGTAAATGAGTGGTTCCTCATTGTTTATGCCGATGCCTATGAATGGGTGGAAATGCCCAATGTAAGTGGGATGATTCTATTTGCGGATGGCGGAATGCTTGCCAGCAAACCCTATGCCGCAGGCGGCAGCTACATCAATAAAATGTCGGATTATTGCAAATCTTGCAGCTATAAAGTGAGCAAAAAGAACGGGGCGGACGCCTGCCCCTTTAATTATCTTTATTGGGATTTCTTGGCACGCAACCGAAGCAAACTTTCGAACAACCATCGCATCGGAATGATGTATGCTACCTATGATAATTTTGATGACGAAAAACAAGCCGCCATCCGCCACGATTCACAACGCTTTTTTAAGGAGCTATCATGAAATTTTCACACCTATTTGCGGCAATGTGTTTATGGTTGCCTTTCACTCACCTAACCGCGCAGGAGGCTCCCGCTATGACGACTATCCCTAATGCCCATCAATTTGAATTCCACATGATGGATGATTCAAAATTGAAATTAGAAAGCCTAAAAGGTAAAGTGGTGCTCATCGTGAACACTGCATCGCAATGTGGGCTAACCCCGCAATATGCGCAGCTGCAAGAGCTGTATGACCATTTTAAAGATGATGGATTGGTCATTATCGGCGTACCATCGGATAATTTTGGCGGCCAAGAATTTGCGAAGGAAGAGGAAGTGAAAAACTTCACACAGGAAAAGTTTGAAATTACTTTCCCGCTAACGGTGATTAATGATGTTAAAGGCAGCAGCGCACATCCATTTTATGTTTGGGCAAATAAAAAGGCCGGTTTGCTAGGTTCGCCCAAATGGAATTTCCATAAATATCTCATCGATAAAAATGGTAATTTGGCTGAATGGTACACAAGTACTACCAAACCTACGGATGAAAAAGTGCTCAAACGGATTGAAGAAGAGTTGGCAAAATGAAAAATGTTAAACCGCAATCGCTCAATGTGTTAGGCGAGCCCTTACAATCTTGCTGTGTTGATCCATTAACCGGTTTTTATCGCGACGGATTTTGTCTTACCGATGCGCATGACGCTGGCCGCCATGTAATTTGCGCTATTATGACGGAGGAATTTCTGACATTCACCAAATCACGCGGTAACGATCTTTCTACTGCTCGTCCTGAATATAACTTTAGTGGTTTAAAAGCAGGTGATGGTTGGTGCGTATGTGCTTATCGTTGGCGAGAGGCCATGGAGGAAAATGTAGCGCCACCCGTTAAACTAGATGCCTGTCATGCTCGCGCATTAGATTATGTATCACTTGATGATTTAAAACGCCATACTATCCAATAACAACATTGTACCTGTTTTTGTTTAAACAAACTGGAGGTGGTATGGAGACTGCGATTATTATATTTAAAGCTGTATGCATGGCTTGTTTTTGCTTTATGTTATGGGCGACCATTAAAGAAAAGGCTTTTCTTTCTGAATTAACCTTACAATCACAATACGATCACCGTCTATTTCCTCGCTCATGGTCTATATGGCTGAAGACCATTGCAATCTTTGGTTTTATAGGTTTATTCGTGTTTTCATACCATGGTACTAATCATTTATTCTTATGGATTCCTGAAAAATTTGGTGGATATAATGAAGTGGGTGAATGGATAACGGTTAAAGAAATTTTGAACGGTTGGGCCTGCCTAATTATCGCAGTGCTATTCTTACGAATATTTGATAAATATACTCGATGCTGCTCAAAAAAGCAGGACAACATTGAATAGCTTTAAACACTAAATATTAAATATTGTATATATTTTAGCGCGTTGTTTGTATTGACATTAGAGGGAAGTCTCTTCACGGATTGAGGTATGAGTGATTGTATGGCAATATAGCTATTTGAAGTAGAAAGACTATTGTTTCTGATGTTAATGATCAGTCCTGACACGTTAATAAAGCCTGTTGTATCACCATTTTTAAAGTGGGCAGGATCTTTATCCTTTGTTGATAAACTCGTCATTTCTGCCAATAGCGAATTGAGGGTGACTTGGCTACATTAACCAAGTCGATGACGACTAAAGATAATTAAATAACTAAAGGATTTTATTATGAACAAGAATACAATTTTATCAGCTGATTCAATTATGGGAACTGATGTGAAAAATGCACAAGGCGAAAGCTTAGGTTCGATTAAAGATATGATGTTAAGCACTACTGAAAATCGTGTAGAATATTATGTACTTTCATTTGGCGGCATCATGGGCATGGGCGATAAATTATTCGCTATTCCACCAGAAGCAATGACTGTAAATACAAAAGATGAAACATTCGTATTGAACGTGAGCAAAGAAATGCTCGAAAATGCAGAAGGTTTTGATAAAGATAACTGGCCTAACTTTGCTGATGCAAAATTCAAGCAAGATCTTTACAGCCACTATGGCATGACTGACCGTATGGCAGCATAATTTCTCATTCTCTAACGAGAATAAGAATCTAAAAAAAGGGAAGCCAAATGGCTTCCCTTTTTTTATTTCATTGAGCAAAAAATGGCGATGAATAAACTTATCAAAACAACTGCTGTTATGCGGCATCGCGTTTGATAATAGTGAGGCGAAATTAAATTATTTAGAATTAGCTTTTTGTCGATACGCAGCACGCTTACAAAACCTATGGCTAACACTCCATAAACAACAAAATAGGGCAGCATCAAGCTAGCCAACCAAGCAGACATAATAATGAAATTGCTGGTGATAAATAAATTCAACGGAGCTTGCTTGGCATAATATAAATAAGTGCCCCAATGAATGCCGCACATAAAGGCTAAAATTATCAGCCCATAGCTTACTAAAATATCCTGCACCAAACCAATAATGGGCAAAGTATAAATACCCAGTGCCAGTAATAATGCACACCCTAAAAAGGGCAGCGCTCCGGCATAGGTTAGCCAACGATAAAGGGGCGAAACTTCATACATTACTGCTTCTCCTTTTTGAGTTTCAATTTTCGGCAACGGTTGGAGCAATATTTTACTTCGCTCCATACATCTTCCCATTTTTTGCGCCATGTAAATGGCAACCCGCAGCTAGCGCAAAGCTTGCTGGGTAAATTTTCTTTTTTTATTCCACGCGGCATCATTCTTACTATCAAATCTAACCATAGCGCACAATTAGCGAAATATTTATTCACTTCTAAAGTTGAATTATGATATTTTAATGTTATGAAAAAACCCACTATTGCCATCATTGGCGCAGGCCTTTCAGGTTTGGTCTTAGCTCGCCATTTATCAACTGATGCTGAAGTTAGTTTGTTCGAAAAATCACGCGGGGTTAGCGGTCGCATGTCAACACGTTACGCAGGCGATTTCACATTTGATCATGGGGCGCAATGCTTTACCGCGCGCACTCTAGCCTTTCAACAATTTCTTGAACCTTTTAAGCAGTCAGGTTTAATTAAGGCTTGGCAACCTAATGTAATAACCCTTGAAAAAGGCCAAAAACCCTATAAGCGCGATTGGTTTGAGCCACATTATATTGCAGTACCAAAAATGAATGCGCTTAATAAACATCTGGCGCTGGGTTTGAATGTGGAATTGGAATGCCATGTGGCTGATATTCGCAGATATCAAAAAAAGTGGCGGTTAATGAGCATTAAAGGCACCCCTTTGGGTGAATTTGATTGGGTGATTTGTGCCGCACCAGCCCCTCAAACCCGCGCGCTAATGCCGCCCATTTTTAACGGACATGAAGCGTTAAAGCGGGTGAAAATGGATGGCTGTTTTACACTAATGCTTGGTTTCGATAAACCGCTGCCGTTTGCATGGCATGCTGCTAAGGTTAAAAACTCGCCCATTGAATGGATCACAAACGAATCTTCTAAGCCCGAACGTTCAACCTCGCCTGCACTTTCTATTCAAACCCACAACGCATGGGCTGAAAAACATTTAGATGATGATTTGACGAAAGTTGAAGCACGATTACTTGCCGAAATCAGTGCGCTTTTAGGGTTTGATGCCACTAAAAATACCTATCAATCGCTACATCGCTGGCGCTATGCGGAAACCAGTGAAAGCACTGCCGAACCCTATCTTATCCACCAGTCAGAAAAACTTGCTGCCTGTGGTGATTGGTGTACCGCCAACCGCGTTGAAGGCGCTTTTACCAGCGGGCATAGCTTGGCTGAAGCCATTATAGCAGCATTTTAACGGCTTAAATCTGTATGGGAAAACGTAAATCTAGCGTGTGCGGAAACTCTATATTCTGCTCAGGTTCAGGAATATTAGGCTGGCTTGATGTATGGCCCATCGCTTCAAACCGTGAGAGTTTTCGGCCTTCAGCTTCATTTTCATTTAAAGGAAAACGATCATAATTGCGGCCACCAGGGTGGACGACATGATAGGTGCATCCGCCAAGTGCGCGATTTTGGATATGATCAATAACTTCAAACACAAGCGGTGCGTTAACGGGTAACTTGGGATGCAGACTGGAAAATTGTTCCCATGCTTTAAATCGAATGCCCGCAACTTTAACCGTCGCATTTTGTGTCGCGCGTAAAGGCACATGGCGACCATTACAGGTCATAATATGCCGACTCTCATTCAAACCAGTTACACAGAGCTGCAAACGCTCCACCGTAGCATCAACCGAACGGCTAACGCCACCGCCTACTGGCTCTTCGCCCATTACGGGCCACGGCTCTAATGCTGTGCGTAGCGATAGGCTTATATCACCTATTTGCGTTTGGCCGCATTCTGGAAAACGAAACGCAAAAAACGGATCAAACCATTCTGAAGCAAAATTAAATCCGCCTGATTTTAATGTCTGTAAAACATGGTTAAAATCTTGCTGCAAATAATGGGGTAACATAAATTGATCATGTAATTGCGTGCCCCAACGAATTAATTTTCCCGTATGTGGGGTTTGCCAAAAATGCGCCACCAACGCGCGGATGAGCAAATTTTGTAATAGGTTCATTTGCGGGTGCGGGGTCATTTCAAAGCCCCGCATTTCGAGCAAACCAAGGCGGCCACGATCGCTATCGGGGCTATACAGTTTATCAATACAAAATTCTGCACGATGGGTGTTACCCGTTAAATCAACGAGCAAATTTCTGAATAAACGGTCAACCAGCCATGGCGGCACTTCACCTTTTTCGGGTATTTGGGCAAAGGCAATTTCAAGTTCATAAAGTGCATCGTCTCGCGCTTCGTCGATGCGAGGCGATTGGCTGGTGGGGCCAATATACATGCCCGCAAAAACATAGGAAAGCGAAGGATGGTTTTGCCAAAAACTAACCAATGAGCGCAGCAAATCAGGGCGGCGCAAAAATGGGCTATCGGCAGGTTTTGCCGCGCCCATCACTATATGATTGCCACCGCCTGTCCCAACGCGCTTTCCATCCAGCATAAATTTTTCGGTTGAAAGCCGTGCTAAACGCGCCTCCGCATAAACCATTTGTGTGATCGTTTTTAGCTCTTGCCAATTAGCGGCAGGCTGCACATTAATTTCAATTACACCCGGATCAGGGGTAACTGAAAAATGCGAGAGTCGCGCATCGGCAGGGGGTGTATAACCTTCTAAGATGACCGGAATTTTAAGCTCTGCTGATACGGCCTCAATGGTGGCAATCAGTTCCACAAAATGCTCTGCCCATGCAACGGGGGGCAAAAATAAGTGCAATACTCCACCGCGAATTTGCGCGCATAAAGCCGTTTTAATTAAACCATTTTCGTCTTTAGCGAATGCGGAATCATTTGGTTTTTTACGTGCTTTTAATTGTTTGGTTAATGCGGCATAGGTGGGCAAAGGTTCTGCTACATCAAAGCTGCTGCGCTCGGGCACTATCTCAGCCTGCGCTTGGGCAGGGCTTGGCAAGCTGGCGAGCGGCAAGCGCAAACCGATAGGCGAGTCACCCGTTAGCAGCACACAATGGTTACTTTTAAATTGCCATTTATTACTAATCCAAGCGTTGCGCGTATGCGAATAATGCAGCGGCAATACAAAACCTGAAGGTTCGTTTAAATCTTTTTCCATTAAGGATTGAAGTCGTTCACGCTCAGCTTTTTCGTATATATTGGCCTGCATTATTTCATCTTGCAGAGGTAGTTTATTTTCTTTCCATAAATAGTAAGGTGTGTCCTCGCGAGTGGGCAGCACATAATTTTCAGGAATAGCCAATTTAGCGGCCAATAATTTGATAAATTTTTCGGCTGTGTTTAGGCTGTGCTTTAGTGGCTTTTCGGGGTTAGCTAATAAGGCATTATCTTGCCACATCGCTTCGCCATCGTTGCGCCAAAAACAGGGCATCGCCCAGCGTGGTAAAATTTCGCCTGGATACCATTTGCCTTGCGTATGCATGTGCAATCCATTGCTTGCAAATTTTGCGCGCAACCGCTGCAGCATATCATAGCCCAGCTTTTTCTTTTCGCCACCTAAGGCAGCATAATGCCATGTATCATGCTCACGATCATCAAGGGAAACAAAGGTTGGCTCGCCACCCATGGTTAGGCGCACATCTTGTTTTTTAAGGCTTTTATCAACCTTTGCACCTAACGCATCAATGGCCTGCCATTGATTGTCGGTGTAAGGCTTGGTAACACGCGGCGCTTCTACCATGCGGGTGATGGTCATGGTGTGGTCAAGAGTAGCAGTGGCGCCCGCTTCTAATGTTCCTGTAACGGGTGCCGCACTGGAAGGATTAGGCGTACAACAAAGTGGAATATGCCCTTCGCCTGTAAATAAGCCCGAGGTGGGGTCAAGCCCGACCCAGCCTGCACCGGGTAAATAGACTTCAGTCCACGCATGTAAATCGGTAAAATCAACTTCGGTGCCTGAAGGCCCATCGAGCGATTTCACATCGGCCGCTAGTTGAATAAGGTAACCAGAGGCAAAACGTGTGGCTAGCCCCAAATGACGCAAAGCCTGACACATAAACCATGCCATATCGCGGCATGAGGCACTGCCTTTAGCCAGAGTTTCAGCGCAAGATTGCACGCCCGGCTCTAAACGCACTGTATAGGAAAGTGATTGGCTTAGCTTTTGATTAATGCCTACTAAAAAGTCGATTATGCCTTGCGGTTTTTGGTTAGCATCCGCAATCCATGCTAACAAGCCCGCATCATTTTCTTTAATTTCGAGGTACGGTGCCAGCTCTTCTTTTAACCCTTTATCATAAGTAAGCGGAAAGTTTTCAGCCGATTCTTCAAGAAAGAAATCAAATGGATTAAACACGCGAATTTCGGTGAGCAGATCCACCTCGATTTTGAACTCTTTTACTTTTTTGGGAAATACGACTTTCGCTAAAAAATTACCAAACGGATCTTGCTGCCAGTTAATAAAATGATCACTTGGCGCAATCTTCATGGAATAAGATTGAATATTAGCACGCACATGCGGTGCGGGTCGCAATCGAATGGTTTGCATACCTAAATTAACAGGCTTATTATAGCGGTAATGGGTGGTGTGATGGAGTGCGGCGGTAATGCTCATATGTGTAAAAAAACCTTGAAATTAAATGACTTTCGCAAGCCAGCATAAGCTACTATGTTGCGTTTAGCACGAACTATAAATAATGCTTTTTTAAAAGGAACCTTCACTTGTTTACCATCCCTCCTCTCACCAGCGACATTTTGGCGATAAGCCTTGATGGTCAAGGATCACCTTCTTTGAATTTAAATTTACCTAACCAAGTGAGCGGCGATCATTCGCATGGCTGGGGTTTTGGCTGGTATCCGGATGATGATTCATCTGCCATGGTAACCAAAGACCCTGCTGCGCGTGGCGAGCAGGTATTTATTGATACCATAACCGATTGGTCAAATTTTCGTTCTACTACTTTTTTCTGCAAAGTACGCGGGGCTTCTAAGGGCTATAGCTACACCGAAACGCAACCTTTTTGTCGCAGTTTTGCAGGGCGCGATTGGTTATTTATGCATAATGGCGATTTGGATAAATCAGCGGTTGAGGCTTTGCATGGCAAATATAAACGCTTGCTAGAACCGTTAGGCAACACCGATTCAGAACTCGCTTTTTGCAATTTATTATCGCTAATGCAAGAAGGCGATGGACGCCGCATTGCAAATATTGAAGCACAAACCATCCATAGCTGGTTCCAGCGTTTTGATAGTTTGGGTAGCGCGGATATGTATTTGAGCGATGGCGATAGTATTGTGTGTTTTCATGGCTCGCAATCACCGAAAAATCTGTATTACTCGCGTATTCAGCCGCCGAACAATCAAGAAATTTACCAATCCGAAGCCGCGCAAATTACGTTAAACGATCCGCGCGACACCTATCGTACCGCCATGATTGTTAGTTCATCTCCCTTTGCTACGGGCGAGTGGATTCAAATGCAGCCCGGACAAATGTTGATCATTCGGCGGGGTGCGATTGTGTGGGATAGTGCGCCGGTGCAGCAGCCTCAGCCCGTCGTTAATATAGCCGCGCCAATACCACCAGCCCAACCATTGAATGACCCAAATCAGAATGTGATGACTAATGCAAAAGGTGAACAGTCGCAAGGCCATGTGTTGAATGCCCGCGCTATGTCGCGCACCCCTCAGGGCGAAGTGTTGGCCTATCGTTTATATGAGGTAGTACATTCCACACACTATGAATATACCGCGCCTGTTGAACACAGCACGCATATGTTTCGCCTGCAACCTACCGATGATCCGCTACAAGAAGTGGTATCATCGCGTTTGCTTATCTCATCACCCGCAGAGGAAATTCAGTTTGAAGATGTGTTTGGCAATCAAGCCATTCATTGCATTATTAGCGATCCCTATACGAAACTAACCGTTGAGGCGACCAGCAGGGTAAAAATTTATGCTGCACCTGCCGATGATCACAGCTTATCGCGCCGACAAACTTCTATTCCGCTAACGTGGATGCCATGGCAACGCCAAATGATGATGCCTTATTTGTTGCCGCATGAATTGCCCGAATCGCAGCTATCAGAATTAACCGATTACGCGATGAGTTTTGCAGAACGTAATGATTATCATCTGCTTAAAACGGTGGAAGATATTAACCGCAGTATTTATCGCGATTATAAATATGTGTCGGGCAGCACAAAACTTAACACTACGCCATTTGAGGTATATGCCACACGCAAAGGCGTATGCCAAGATTTCGCCAATTTGTTTATTTGTATGGTACAACTGCTAGGTATTCCAGCACGTTACCGTATGGGTTATATTTATACGGGCGCGAATTATGAAAATAAGATACAGTCTGATGCATCGCATGCTTGGGCAGAAGCTTACTTGCCTTTTGTAGGCTGGCGTGGTTATGATCCCACCAATGGGTGCGCTGCGAATCAAGACCATATTCGTGTGGCTTGCGGGCGTAACTATCGCGATGCAACGCCCACCGCCGGCACTATCTATAAAGGCGGTGGCAACGAAACCATGACGATTGGCGTAAAAATGCGCGAAATAAATGAGGCAGAATAATAGCAAAGAAAGCTAATGATGGATTTTGAGAACTATACGACGGATGGATTTTATGACGAATTAATTGAGTCTGATGGCATCGCTCGCCCTGAGGTAAAGCCTTTAGTCAAGCGCATCAATGCCATGCCCACCCATGATTTAAAGCGTCGCCAAAAAGTAGCTGAGCGGGCGCTCTACCAACAAGGCATCACCTTTAATGTTTACGGCGATAAAAAAGGTTCGGAAAAGATTTTCCCATTTGATATTTTGCCGCGAATTGTAACGGCCAAAGAATGGGAAGTGTTAGAGCGTGGTATGAAGCAACGCATTAAAGCGCTAAACCTGTTTATCAACGACATTTACAATAATCAGAATATATTAAATGATGGAATTATTCCCAAAGACTTAGTCTTATCTTCAGAATGTTATCTTGAACAATGTAAAGGTTTGTCACCTCCTAAAGGCATTTGGATACATATCACCGGCACTGATTTAGTGCGTGATGGAAACGGTGATTTTTATGTGTTGGAAGATAATTTACGTTGCCCTTCTGGTATTTCTTATGTGCTACAAAATCGTTCCATTCAAAAGCGTTCAATGCCTAAGGCATTTCAAGCCATGCGCGTGCGTCCCGTTTCTGACTATGGCGATCATTTGCATGATGCGCTTTGCCATGCTGCACCCGATGGGGTTACGAATCCAAATGTAATTGTGCTTACCCCCGGCATTTATAATTCTGCTTATTACGAGCATAGCTTTCTAGCCCAGCAAATGGGTGTGCCGCTTGCACAAGGATCTGATCTTACGATTATTGATGATCATGTCATGTTACGCACCACGCGCGGCTTTGAAAAAGTGGATGTTATTTACCGCCGCATTGATGATGAGTTTTTAGATCCTGAAACCTTTAATGAGAAATCATTATTAGGTGTTCCCGGCATTATGGAATGTTATCGCAAAGGCAACGTATCGCTAGCAAATGCACCCGGTACTGGTATTGCCGATGACAAGGCCGTTTACGCATATGTGCCTCAAATTATCAAATATTATTTAGATGAAGAACCCATTATAAAAAATGTTCCTACCTATATTTGCGATGATGAAAAAGACCGAAATTATGTGCTACAAAATTTAGATAAATTGGTGGTAAAAGCCGTTAATTTATCGGGTGGATATGGCATGTTAATTGGCCCTAAATCCACCAAAAAAGAACAGTCTGAATTTGCCAAAAAAATTAAAGAAAATCCGCGTGATTATATTGCCCAACCTACGCTAGATTTATCGCGCACGCCTACCATTATTGGTGATGCCATTGAAGGCCGCCATGTTGATTTTCGACCCTATATTTTATATGGCGAATCCATCTTTGTTTTACCCGGCGGGTTAACCCGTGTGGCACTCACCAAAGGTTCGCTTGTCGTTAATTCCTCGCAAGGTGGCGGCAGTAAAGATACATGGGTGTTGGACAATAAAAAAACAGCAACGGATTCCCATCATGCTTAGTCGCGTTGCTAATTCCATTTATTGGATGAGCCGTTATTTAGAACGTGCCGATAATGTGGCGCGTTTTATCGATGTAAATGCCCGCCTTATTTTAGATATGGGTTGGGAGCGCGAAACGGCGCAATGGGATCCGCTCGTACGTTCATCCGGCGATGAAAAAGATTTCAACGAGCGCTATGATATTGCCGATGAAAAAAACGTGCTGCATTTCCTTACCTTTGATGAAAAGAATCCAAACTCTATTCTTGCCAGTATCCAAATGGCGCGTGAAAACGCGCGCACCGTTCGCGAAATTATTTCATCCGAAATGTGGGAAACAATCAATGCACTTTATCACTTAGTTGAAAAGCAAAGTCGCAAACGAAACATTGATGATCTTCAGAATTTTTTCACTTCAATCCATCAAGCAAATCATTTATTTTCAGGCCTTATTGAAAACACCATGTCGCATGGCGAAGGATGGCATTTTGCGCGCATGGGACGATTGCTAGAACGTGCCGATAAAACCGCTCGCATGCTAGATGTAAAATATTTTCTATTGCTACCAAAAGGCGAGATGCTGGATTCGCCTTACGACACCGTTGAATGGGGCGCGATGCTCAAATCGGTGAGCGGATTTGAAATGTATCGTAAACAATATCATCGTGCCAACTACCGCGATGTAACTGAATTTCTCGTACTTAATCAAGATTTTCCGCGTGCTATTCGTCATTGCATTGAAAATGCTGCCCGCTCGCTAAATCGCATCACTCAAATGCTTGATGTTGATGTTCCGGTAACGAGCGAGATGCAAAAATTGAGAGCAACTTTTGATAAGGCTGATGTGGATACCATTTTAAATAATGGCCTACATGAATTTATTGATGTGATTCAATTCAATATCAACGTGGTTGATAATTCCCTTTATCAATCCTTCTTCGCCCTAGAAAAAATCAAAGAACCGCAAGCTGCTCCATACCAATCACAATCGCAGGCTTAAAATTAACTTGCTGAAACACAATTAATCTTAATTACAATATAAAAACAAAGTCTATAAATATCCTTCCGGCAAATTTATCATTTCTATATTAAATTATAAGGCTCTAATTGATGAATATTATTAAAACAAATATCAATGATGTAATTATTTTTGAGCCACATATTTTTGAAGATGACCGAGGATATTTTTTTGAAAGCTATAACCAAGAAAATTTAAAGAAACTAGGTGTTACACATAACTTTATTCAAGATAATCAATCCCTTTCTCACTTCGGTGTGATTAGGGGGCTGCATTGTTAAACGGGCGATTATGCACAGACAAAATTGGTGCGCGTTATTCAAGGAGCAGTTTTAGATGTTGCCGTTGATATTCGCAAAAACTCTAAGACTTTTGGTCAACATGTAGCTGTAGAGCTTTCTGGCGAAAATCAAAAGCAACTTTTGGTACCGCGCGGTTTCTTACATGGATATTCAGTTTTAAGTGAAACTGCTATTTTTGCCTATAAATGCGACAACTATTATAATAAAGACGCCGAATTTGGTGTGTTATTTAACGATGAAACTCTGAATATAGATTGGAAAATAGATAAAAAGGATATGTTAGTTTCACAAAAGGACTTAGATCTGGGAGCTTTTTTAGCATGCTATTAATTACCGGTGGGCAAGGTCAATTAGGGCGTGCGTTATCATTGCTACTGCCCAATGCTCTTACTTTAAATAAAAAAGAATTAGATATTACTGATCAAAAATCAGTTGCCCATTTTATCTCTAAGAATAAAATTGACACTATCATAAATTGCGCAGGTTATACATCGGTTGATGAGGCAGAGGATCAAATTGCTTTAGCAACAAAAGTCAATGTTGACGGCGTTCGTAATTTGTCATTAACAGGAGCTAAAATTATTCATATATCGACCGACTATGTATTCGATGGCACGGCGCACAGACCCTATACAGAAGAAAATATCCCTAACCCACAGTCGGTTTATGGCCATTCAAAATTGGGAGGTGAAAAGGCTGTTCTTGATTATGCGTCGACGGCAATTATTCTTCGGACGTCATGGCTTTATGATGCGCAGGGTAAAAACTTTATGACAACAATTAAACGAATTGCTAACGAAAATAGTTCCATTGCTGTGGTATCCGACCAAGTGGGAATGCCAACTTATGTAGGGGATCTGGCACAAGTGGTTGTCGATATCTTGCCAAAAATAAAAGAGAACACTAAAGATATTTACCATTATTCAAATGAGGGAGTTTGTTCATGGTATGATTTTGCGCATGAAATTATTAAGCAATTAAATCTTACTTGTGATGTAACAGCCATTTCATTAGAAGATTATCCTGCAAAAGCTACGCGACCATATTACAGTGTTTTAAGTAAAGAAAAAATAAAATGTAATCTGAATATTCAAATACCCCATTGGACGGAAAGTCTAAAAAAATGCCTCAATCAATTTTAATATTGTGGAACTGAATTATCGTTTAAAACTTTGCGCTTTGTTCTGAAAATCAATAAAATACATCTTAAGCGCAACGTGGCTTTCCGGCCTTCACCGTATTAAAACTCCCCATGCCAAATACAATCGCAGGCATCGGATTAGTTTATTATAAGCACTAAGGTCTAAATAAACTTATCTTAAAATTAGTTTGAAACCATCGACGCGCCACATTCTCAAAGGTATTATCACTATTTTGATTGGCCAATAGTTTCTGTTTTTTACGTTCAAGTGAGAGGTCTTTACCTTCTTTTATAAGTTTTCTAGCCTCGGCCTTTTTATCTCTTGCTTCTCTTAGGCTCACTTCTGGATAAACACCCAAGGCTTCATTCTTTTGTTTTCCTTTAAGTTTATAAACAAATCTCCATCTCTTTGCTCCGTCAGGGAATACCCAAAGGTACAACCCCTCTCCATCCGCCAACTTACGAGGAGACCTCGATGGAGGATCAAATGGCTTCGCATTTTTACATCTGGTATCGTTTAACTTCTTAATCGGATCAAAAGGTTGGTATATTTTTCTCTACAGATTCAATATACCAACCAATGTACCAACGTTTTTCGAGGTTAAGCAATGATCGGTTTTGTGCCGCGTGCTTCAAAAATCATACTGGCCAGCTCGGACACGCCGTTGACTTCACCGCCGGGGGAATCAATATCCAAAATAATCGAGCTGATTTGCGGGTTTTCAAGGGCGCTCATAAAATCACGCGCAATCAACTCATAGCTGGACGCACCGCTGATCGCCGTGAAGATATTGGCGTAACGAAAGAGCGGCCCTGTTACAGGAATAATGGCAACACCATCACGCTCGGTGGCGTTATAGCTGTTTTGCAATTGACGACCGAGTTTGGCAGCAACCGCTTCGGGCGCTTCATTTTCACGCGCGGCCACTTCCAAAATCGTGTGCAAGGCGGTTTCAGTGATCGCCCACGGATCACCGGTTATGCGGTTCCAGATTCTCATCGTTATCCTCTTTTTCTTGAGTGTTGGTGTTTAAAATGCTGTTCACATCATTGATCGTGAGGCCAAGCTCAGTGATCTTGGCTTTTTCACGGGCAAGCTGTTCCAAGACTTCTTCCCAATCCAAGCCTTGGCTGGCACATTCATCTTCCAGCGTGGAAAGACCAATCTGCATCCTTAGATGGGCTGCTTTGGCTTCTTTGACAGGATCAACCCAACCACGACCTGGGACCAATCCACTTGCACCGTGTCCATGCGGCTTTGTTCTCATAAAAATCAGGGGCTTCAATGAGCCCCTTGTTAATCGCTTCTTCCAGCCATAGTTCATAAACAGGCCTTGCCCAGTAGGTGGCAAGCCACTGGCGTTGCGCCGAAAAATATCGCCATGCCTCCAAGAGTGCCGCCCGGGCGCTTGAATAGTTGGTTTTGGAAAAATCCTTCATCAACAATTCAAACGGAATATTCAAACCCGCACCAATATGGCGCAGTACGTTCTCAACAAACTGACCGTAGCCGCTATTCGGGCGGCTTGGCGTAAAGGGCGCAACTTTATCGCCCGGAAATATCGGAATAATTGATCCACCCTGCAGGCGAATATCCCATTCATTACGGGCGGCGAGGTAATCATCCACCGACCCGCCAAACATCTCGCCAATGCTTTCACCATCCAGCGGTGTTTCAATAAACGCCGCAATCATGGCATTCACCACCGCCGCCTGAAGCTCGGACCTTTCATAATGATCCAGCATTTTAAACATCGGCATGATGGAAGTCAGAAGCGGCTTCCCACGATGCTGCCCGGTGCGCTCCTTATCATGAATATGCAGAACACGGCGGCGACCAAAACTGGTCACTGAGGGGATACGCTCCCAATCGCTGATATCGACGCCAAAGCCCAAATACGCATCAGCTTTGGACACGCTCAAGATCAGCGCCGTATTGCGCTCTTGTCCCTTAATGGCAACCACAGTGCGTGGCTGGCTGGCGCGTGCGCCCGAACCACCCCAAACGGCCTGCGGATGCTGGCGCACAAAGGCGTAAACATCCTGCGTGGCATAACCGGAATCCACCGCCATCACCCGAATGGGCATGGTGTGACCAGAGGCATGAAGCCAATCACGTTCCAAGACTTCGACCGCGAGCCGATCCCATGTATCTTGGCGGGCGGTATCCCCATCGATGATGATATAATCCACCGACCAGTTTTGTTTGTTGCGTCCCCAAGCCACCACTTCACATTCAAGACGGTCTTTTTGCACATCCACACCGGCGGTGAGGAATAAACCGCCCATCGGCACAACACCCTGGCTGTATTTTTCACGGCGCTCATAAATGCGTTGCCATTCCGGCGCTTCGGATGATTCCTCATAAGGTTCACCCAGCACCGTGTTGACAAAACCCTTCATGAGATCGGGATTGCGCTTGGCTTCTTCAAATAGCGTTGCCGCATCCGACCAGCTAAACCACCCGACGGGACTGTAGAGCGATGACAAATGATAACCAACCGTGCCATCAATGCTTTCCGCCGTTGCCCGCCATTCACCCTTGGATAGCAGTAAGGTTTTCTCATGATTATGCATGAGACGCCCGCAGGATTCACAAGCGTATTTAGCTTCTTCCGGATCGCCCTCAGGCCAGCGCAGTTGTGTAAAGCGCAAATGCTGGTAATGGCCACATTTCGTGCAAGGAACAAAAAAATAGCGCTGATCGCTTTTCTCAAACTCACGCTGCACACGGGATATTCCTTTCACTGTTGGCGTACTCACCATAAAAATCTTACGGCGCAGGCGGAATGTCGCGCTTCGGCGTTCGGCCAGCAGGATCGGATCACCTTCGCCGCCAACGTCCCCTGGATAGGCATCAATCTCATCCATAAACAAATACCGCGCAGGCATAGAGCGCAGACCCGCCGCCGAATTTGCCCCCGTCATAATCAACAGACCGCCTTCAAATTCTTTACTCAGGATTGTATTACCGCTATCCCGTTCGCGCGCAGGCTTTACACGCTCGCGCAATTCCGGCGTTTCCTGCAGCAACGGCTCGATCCGCTGTTTCGAATTACGCTTGGCCAGCTCCACCGTGGGCGATACCGCCATCATCGGCCCTGGCGCCATATGCACGATATAACCAATCCAGTTATTACCGGCTTCCGTTCCGCCGACCTGCGCGCCCTTCATAAACACAATGCGCTGTGCGGGCGAGCTGGTGGAAAGCTGGTTCATTACCTCTTTGAGGTAAGGCGTGCGGGCGGTTTTCCATTCCCCAGGTTCTACTGCGGATTTACCCGATAACAGGCGATATTTATCGGCCCAATCGGCAACATCATAATGCGGTTCGGGGGTGAAACTTTTGAGGTAGACGTTTTGAACAAATGCCGCGTCATACTCAATCGAAATTGAGTTTTCCCTCTCCAATGTCATTTAAATGCTCCCTCACATAGCGCTCTAACGCCTGATGAAGAGCGTGTTCGTCAATGCCCAGATCAGCAGCCATCAAGGCCGACACACGCGCAGGCCAATTCAGCCAGCTATCCCGAACCTGCCGCCCCAGGCGATACACTTGGGTTTTCACCATGTCTTTGTTGATGAGCTGTCCTTTCTTTTCCTGTAGGGAAAGCTGTGTCAGCTGCGCCTTATAAAGCTCATGCGCCGTTTTGATTTTGGTAAACGATGGCTTGCCGTTGGCGGCGGGCATGTTCTCGGTCATCACCGGCAGACCCGTATTGATTTTTGCCTCATCGGTATTTTCTTTCCATTCACGATCCGCCCGTTCGACATCGATTGTGCCATCCTCATTCGGCGTGATGCGCCCCGAGCTGATAGCTTTCCGCACAGCGCCTTCGGTTACACCGCGCAATGTGGCGTATTTCCTGATTGAAAGTCCCATATTCTCTCACTTTTTAAGGATTATTGACTTGATAAGCGTGCCTATTGAAGCATTCATGGACATCACAACAGAAAGGAAAAACCATGACAAAACAAAGCAAAAAACCAATTGAAGCCCTTGATGCAAAGCCAGTCGAGGCCGTCGAAACAACGCCCGAAACTACAGCAGAGCCAGCGCCAAAAATCACCAAGAAGACGCTGGTTGAGCAACTGCTCAAATCCGATAAGGGGGCGACGATTGAGGAGCTAACCAAACAAACCGGCTGGCAAGCCCACACCGTGCGCGGGCATCTCTCTATCCTCAAAAAAGCAGGCGCAGAGATTATCAGCGAACGTGTTGATGGCGTGCGGCGTTACAAAATTTTAGATAAAGCTACTGCCTGAAACTTTTTTTGATATGTCTTCTATGGAATCTTCTGGCAAAATTTTATCACCGGATAACTCTTGTAAATCAAAGTATCTGTGACCACGAATACCGCCAGAAGATTTTTTCTCGATATTAACTTCATAAAGATCGCCCAAGAGGTAATATCTTTCTAATCCTTGATTAAGATCATAGTAATTAGTCGCCGAGATCACATCTCGGATTTTATCTATGTCTTCTTGTGATACGCATCCATATTCTTTTTCAAAGACCAGACCATCTTTTTCAGGTTTACAAATGCAAGTCCCAAGAATTTCGGCGATGTGAGTGATTTTTTTATTGTTGTAAATTCCTATATATGGAACATGCGCTTTAGAGGATTTGGAAGATTGTTCGTAATATATGCTGTATTTAATGTTCTCGTCCCAAGATGTTCCGCAGGGGAAAGCCACCATTTCGTAGGGATTTGGTAACATTCCGTCTGATCTTAAGAATGTCTCATAATCTTCAATTATTTCCTGTAAATCAGTTTCATGTTCTGGAAAAATACCCTTGTCGTTTAGCAAGGCCACTAATTCTAAATATGTAATGGTCGTGTAATGAATACCCACATCATTACAAACACGTTCAAATTCTTTGATAACTGCTTCATTGGGTTGCTTCTTTGCCAACCCTATTATTACTGCAGAACCTTTCGGAAGGTTTGATTTTACAACACTATCGACATGACGTTGAATTTGTTCCAAATAAAGCTCGCCGTCGGCTTTTGCTTCAATGTAAATGCTCAATGGAGTTTGACGAATGTACCCATCTGGGATGCTGCTTTGCTCTCTGATTTGTTGGCTAAAAACCAATCCAATATCAATTTGAGCGTCAGATATGATTTCTTTCAAAAACTTTTCAAAGCGCAACGGATTATGACGATAGATATGCCGGAACATAAGCATCGTATTATTGGTGATATGATTTTCTCGTTGCGAGTATTTTTGAAAATATGAAATTTCTGCCATTATGTTCCCTCAATTAATTTCATCTACTTTACTCTTTTTCCGGGATTTAGCCAATTCATCAAACTCCTTTTCTGTAGAATTTAAAACGGCTTTCTTCCCTGTAAAATCCTCCCAACGTTTGACGATGACATCGACATATTTGGGATCAAGCTCAATCAATCTGGCGCGGCGACCTGTTTTTTCGCAGGCGATCATGGTTGATCCCGAACCGCCAAACGCATCCAAAACAATATCCTTGGTTTTACTGGAATTGTGAATGGCACGCTCCACCAGCTCCACAGGTTTCATGGTGGGGTGCAGGTCATTTTTAACAGGCTTGTTCACAAACCAAACATCGCTTTGATCTCTGGCCCCGCACCAAAAATGCTCATGCCCATCTTTCCAGCCATAAAGGATCGGCTCATACTGGCGCTGATAATCCGCCCGCCCCAGCGTGAAGGTATTTTTTGCCCAGATGATAAAGGTCGACCATTTGCCACCTGCGCCAACAAATGCGCCGTGCAGCGTATGAAGCTCGGACGAGCTCATGCACACATACATTGCGCCTTTGCACACCATCATCAGATTGGTGCAAACATCATAGAGAAAATCGCCAAACCCATCGCCCAGATTATCATTTTGGATCGGGCGGGCTTTACCCCGCATTTTGTCTTTCATGGAGTTTGCGTAATTGACGTTATAAGGCGGATCGGTAAAAACCATGTCCGCCAGTTCTTCACCTAACAAGGCATTGTAACTATCAATCATGGTGGAGTCGCCGCACAGCACTTTATGCTCACCGCAAATCCAAATATCGCCAGGGACGCTGATAGGCGTTTCTGGCACTTCAGGTGCTGCATCTTCATCGGTTAAGCCGCCAGCGGCATTGGCATCATCCAAGAACAGATTGTCCAATTCCTCAGCATTAAAACCCAACAAGTCTATGTTGAAATCCAAATCTTCCAGCGCGGATAATTCTTCCCGCAGCAGGGTTTCATCCCAACCCGCGTTCTCAGCAATTTTATTATCCGCAATCACCAGCGCACGGCGCTGTGCTTCGTTTAAATGGTTCAGGCGAATGGTTGGCACGTTTTTCATGCCCAGCAGTTTCGCCGCCATCAAACGCCCATGCCCTGCAATGATGATATTATCCTCACCCAGCAGAATAGGATTCACAAACCCGAATTCCGTCATCGATGCTGCAATCTGCGCCACCTGCGTATCAGAATGTGTGCGCGCATTTTTGGCATAAGGGATCAGGTCATCAACCGATACATGCTCGATTTTCAGTTCTTTTGATTTTGCATCAGTCATGATTTTTATTTTCCTCCATTTGCTGCAGTTGTAAGAACGCCCCACGCATGAGCGGCAGCCAATGGGACGACACCGTTTCCACAGGCTCGAATTCTGTCCACCCGATGGGCCAGCCCATCAGCCATTCGACAAATTGCGGGTTTAAGACCGGCTGGGATTCCGTTCCAATTGCCTTCGGGTGCGGGTGGGAATGGCAAACAGCTTCCACATTCAACGGCTTCGTGTTCCGCACAAACTGGCTCGGCCCTGCATTGTTTTTGGAATCCTGTGCGGTCACGGTCGGCCACATAATCTGTTCCCGAAGATTGCTCGGACGGGATCGTCCCGCCCGTTGACCGTTCGGTCCCATCAATTTCTCCATCGCCTCCGGTGATCGCGGGGGCAATCCGTCCAAACAGGCGCTTCGTCCAAGCTTTTGTCTTCCATGCGCGTTGCCAAGATTTCGCACGCAAAGGCTTCGATCTCGACAAAACAGACTGCTCGAGCATTTGGCTGCGCCACTCGGATGCCGAGGTCGAGTCCGCCGACACCGGCGCACAAGGACAAAATGTTAAGGGAACGATGATCCACAAATTCAAATTCCTTTTTTGCAGTCAGGTACGCATGAGTACGCGCCAAGGTACGCACCTTGAACACGTTGCTCTGACTGGTTTTTTGATGATTGGCGGTGGGGGCGCGTACCCAAAAAAATCTTCTGGCGCTAAAAAACTCCTGCGCCTAAGCCCGCCGCATAGGGTTCAATCGCCGGAAGTACCTTTTTTGCTATAACAGGGAAGGGAAAAAGCAAAAGCCACGCCCATGGTCAATGGTTGCGTGGCTTTGCGGTACAATTCCGGCGATTGTATTGATTAGACTATCGTTTTTTGTTCGACCTGTCCGCTGTAAAAATGTTCGCGAACATTTTTTATGCTGCACTTACTTTAGGAGGCTCAGTTTTAACTTGATTGATTAAGTTAATTATAAAATCAGCGTAAAGCATAAGGCGTACAAAGTTTTCTTCGTTTCCGTATCTTAAGAAGTCTTTATCTCCATGCATAATTTTATGACGATAAAGCGAATAGCTTCCATCCGCTGTTATATTATTGGATGACTTAAAAAGGCCTTCATAAATAGCTTCTTGTAGGATTTCTGCTGACCAATAATCTACAAGCTCTGCAACACTAGCCACAACTTGATTGGGACGAGTATCTATTCTTTTAGACTTAATCTCTTCTGGTAGGCTATCTGTTATCTCTTTTTCTATACGTTTTTTTATTTCTTTTGGTAGGCATGAGTAGAGCTCTCTAATTAATCCATCAATTTGGGCAATCAATGCTGGGACAGTAAGTAAATGAACATCTTCTGAAGATGCTGTTTGAGTATGCTGTAATGCACTATTAAAGATATCTAAGCGTTCTTGACTAATTGAAATCTGCCAAGTTTGAACCATATTAGCCATGCGCGTCCAATTGTTATCCTTGTAATAACCGATAACAAAATCAGTTAACGACTCTGCCTCTAAATTATCATTATCACCTACGGCCAGAAGTAATTCATCATCACTGATAAGCCAATATTGGGAGTGAAGCCGGAGTTTTATCAGACGATCTCTTGGGATGCTGTTAATGACATCTGTAATGCTGCGAAAAGCTTCATTGATTTGAGAATAATCTATACGACTTTGAATATCCTGAAACCGCTTCATTGCCTCTTGTAGCGGTGCTGTTTGTTTTTGAATTTGCTCAAG
Organism: uncultured Alphaproteobacteria bacterium; assembly: GCA_963837025.1. GTDB lineage: Bacteria > Pseudomonadota > Alphaproteobacteria > Rickettsiales > JALZUV01 > JALZUV01. The sequence goes on along the minus strand of CAWILT010000002.1, from coordinate 267,164 downwards.
AGCTTCCTGCAGAGGACTTCTGAATTCAAGCAGTTGCTTTGAAAGTGGCGCCAAACTCGATTGTAATGCAGCAAAAGCTTCCATTTTAGGAGCAATTGATAGACGAAAAGCTTGTGCGATGTCCGCATAGGGCTGGAGATATTTATTTAAAGACAAACTTTGAGCTTCAAGTTGTTGCATGAGTTGTACAGCGGGAGAAGAATACAAAGCCTTATTCAAAGAAGCATATCTATTATTGATTTCTTCTAATGCAGACAAAGTTTCCGGTTTTACAATATCTTTAATTTTCATCTTTTATACCTAACGCTTTTTTTAAATCTTCATGCTCAAAAGCAGAAGCCATGCGATCAGCTTCCTTCTTGCTTAAATCAAACTGTGTAGCAACAGGCCGCCACTCACTGACCGCCGTGGCAACTTCTCTGATAATTTTCTGCGCCCGTGATTTCTTGATTCTGAAATCATCAATAACGGATAATGCCAAATCAATAGATGCGGTGGGGTCATCAAAATCAATTGAGGTTGATAACATCCTTGCTTTGATTTCAACTGGCGTCGGATTAACGTCATAGGCAGGTGATAAACGCCAACCTTTATGGCGTTCATATAAAAATCCATGATTTCTTAAATGGTCATCTGTATTGGAAATCAAAACCGTAAACACAATCCGCCGCCACAATTCTTCCAGATCACTGTTTGGATTCGCACCGCTTTGCGTCAACGCATAGGCAATTTCAAGATAACTGTGAGGGTCATTGTCCTTTGCGCCCAACATGCTCATTGCTGATAAGAAAGGCACACGCTTCCCATCCTGACGGTCAAAACGGCGTAAAATCAAAACAGGCTTGTCCATGATTGTTTCCAAGCGCCATTCTGCCGTCGTGATGCCTGCTTTTTCTGCCAAAGTGAGTGCAACAGCCTCCCAGACAACCACGTTGAATTCATCATCTTTTTTCGGGAATTTGGCGATGGCAAGATGGCCGTCTTTGTCTCGAACGGATGCTTTTGGTCGTGCACCACCAAGGGATGAGCCAGGCGCCAATAATATTTTCAAATCCTCGGCTGTTTCATCATCATTGAGATAACGCTCTGTTGCCGAGAGCAATCTGGGCAGATCAATCAGCGGTGGGATGCTTTCTTTATCTTTTGGTGTGAGGTATGGGCCGCCATCTTCCAAAGAAAAGCGTAATGCGCCTTGGCGTGCTTCATCATTTACGCCCAGGAGATAATCTACCTCAGAGAGCGTTCGTGTTGTTTCTCCAGCCAATTTGGCGCGCGCACTTTCCGCACGGCGCATTAGGACGCGCCCCCAACGGTCAGGAGCAGAATCACCAATAGCGCCAAATAAAATCTGATCCGGTGTGGTATGAAACGCACCTTCGGTTAATTGGAGCGCAGGGTCTAATGCAAACTTTTCTGAATGTTTCAGCCATTCTGGCTCATATTCAAAGGAAGCGCTTTGTCGCGCACCACGTTGGTGAAACCAAAGCTTTCCAACCTTGAATGTTTCGTCGCCAAGCTCAATGGAAACGTAAATTTGCTGGCTACTCATTGGCTTCCCCTTTGTTAGATTGTGGCGCTCGAATTCTTTTTGGCAGGCTTTCTTCCTCCAACTCACGCCCGACAATATCGTGAGACGCGTCCGCAATCCCACCCAGATGATCGATCATGCCCAAGACAAAGAGAGCCGAAGCGTATGAACCCATAGACACACTTGGATCACCTTTTTCAATTTTGGATAAAGTGATCCGCGAAAACCCTGCGCGCTCAGACATCAGCTCCATAGCAATGCGACGGCGGCGGCGAGCATCGCTAATGTCTTTGCCAAGCCTTCTTAAGGCTTTCTGCACGGGGATTGGTAGATGTGTCTTTTTGCTCATGCTCATGTCGTTAATCCGTAATGTGTTTTATATTTTACCTTATATGCCCTAGTGTAAATAATAAGATACATTAAGGTAAAAATCAAGCCTAAAACAGTTTAATGTATCTTATTGTTATCTTTATAGGTCTTAATGCAAATAATAAGATACGTTATCTTTTGGTCCTTAAGCCCGCCTCATACGCCTCCTGCAAAGCCTTTTTCAAAAACCAGACGGACACGTCGTGAAAATCAAGGCTGTCGCTGTTTTGGGTTTCCAGCGTTTCAAGGTTCAAATGCTTCTTGGCTATTTCAGTTAAAAGCTGGTCAATTTGCTGTTGAGTGGTTTTAGGCATATTCACCCTCCTTGAAAACACGGTCGGTGATGTGTTGTAGGTCGCTGGCAATGTCTGCTAAAAAGCCCGCGTCGCCCCAGCGTATATCATCAGGGTTGGTTTCAAAATGGTCTGCGCTTGCCGCTTGCAGGCGCTCCAGCATCTCGTCAATACGGGCTTTGTGTTCGATAAAGGCGTCCAGCGCCGTTCTTTTTTCTTGTGTGTTTGTCATCGTTTTGCTCCTTTGTTAACACCAGTAACGCTTCATTTCCGAGGGTTATCAAGTCAATTAGCATCAGTTTTTGCTTATTCTTTTTTGGGATCAGCGCGGCATTCGCATGTTATGCACAAGGCCCGCTGTTATCTTTTCTATTTCTTTTTTAAAGTTATCTTTTCTTCCTTTATATGGTGTGGACGAATCTGTCGTGTCTGGAGTGGACGAATTCGTCCGGTCTAGAGTGGACAAATCTGTCGTGGTAAGTTTGGGGTTGTGGATAAGTATCGACTTATCCACATGGTAGATATTCGATTGACCACGCCCCCGTTGTTGCGTTGTCACCAGCTTATGGCTTTCCAATTCGGCAATAAAGCGCTGGACATTTCTGGACGAAAAACCCAGCTCTTCGCCTAGCGTTGCCAGTTTAGGAAAAGCCTGCCCATCTTTGCCCGCATACTGAATGAGGCGCGCGCAGCACAATTTTGCGCCAGGACTTAAATCTGTCCGGCGCAGTATCTCATTCGGGATTGGGGCAAAGGTCAGTTGGCTCATATGCGGGCGGCGATCTTACCCAGCGCGCATTTGTACATCTCCCAGGCTTTGGTGCGACCCACGCCAAACTGCGCGCAGATCAGCTTCCAGCGCACACGTTCGGCGCGTTGCCAGACGAGCTTGCGCTCGTCCACCTCCAACCAGCGCAGCCACACAAACAGGACTTCTTCCATTTGCGTGATGTCCTCCATGCTTGGCCTGATCCGCATCGGCTCTTTCTCCATCTGCAGGATTTCCATTTCATCGCGCTTGATTTTCGGCCACGTGCTGAAATATCCCTGAACACGCTCTTCAGGTAATCGGCGGAGCGTGCGCGCCGCATTATGAATGCGGTCTTCCACGTATTTTTGCTTTACGGTGACGGTCTTTTTTTGTTTCATGAGCGCACCTCCACAACAGGATTGGACGGTTGCTGATCACGTTCAATGAATTTGAGTTTGATAATCCCATCGATCCAATGCAGCGCTCTGCCGACCTCACGGACTTCCTTGATCAGTTGCTGGCGGATCATTTCCAGATCATCATCGCTCAAATCTTTCAGATGCCCCACCGGCGTGTGTTGCACCCATTTAAAAACGGCATCACCAAGGTCGATTTTTTCTTGTACGGACAGTGTCATGTTTGCTCCTTTTAGGTTTTGTTGGTCCTAAAAGCGCCGGTACAAGATTGGTTTGCCGAATGACGAAGCCCTCACGATATTTTTTTCGTTTTATTTTTTCTCCCGCAGTTCTTTGAGGTATTTCCGCAAATTTTGTGCGCGGCTTGATAATGTTGAGCGGTGTATGCCCGTCAGTTTGGCGGCTTCGGAAACACTATAATCTTTGAGAATGTGATAGGTTTCGCGCAAGGTTTCTGGCATGTCACGAATGATGCGCTCCTCATCCATCACCAGTTCCAGCGCCTCAATAGACAGCGGGGCATAGCCGTCAGACCACGGCAAATGCGCTTCTGTTATCGTGTCCAAAAGCTCTATATGATCCACATCATCCAGCAGCGTTTCTGACAGGCTCCGCTCTTTTTGACCCGTCCAGTTTTCTGGGCTTCGGTCGCTATGACCAAGTTGCGAGCGTGATTATTGATAACGGATTTAATGAATGATTTTCGATGACCTTTGGCGGGATCGTATGAAGGCTCAGCTTTAATAAAAGCCAGCATCAATTCCTGTTCCAAATCCTCGAAATCATCCCGATTAAAGATCGGCATTCGCAGCAATTGTTTGACTTTAAAAGCAATAAAAAAAGCGGCGTAGGAGTCTACGCCGCCGTAGCGGTTCTTTGACATTCTTTCTCCTCCGAGTTGTTTTTCTCAGAAAAGAAAATGCAAAAATAAGTGCAATTAGAAGAGGTTATGAACCATTCAGTACAACTACCATTTGGTCGATACCGTCTAACCCTTTAGGAAATAATGTTTTGATATTTTTGGGTTTTGGAAAATCCTACAGCTGTATGATGTTATTAATCATACAAACGGATGCATGATCATCAGATACGAAAACCAAATTGATCTTCTTGTTCATCCCATAATAGCGGGAATGGCTTTTCAACATCGCACAGACCAAACCCATCGGGCTGGTTACCATCCAAAATGGCCTTGATGATATTTGGCGAAAGGCGGTTTAGGCGCAAAATACGCAGCACATAAGACCGATTAATATTTTCGATATCACTGATATCTTCGGCGCTGTTGCATTTACCAATCTTGATCCATTTTTGCCATTTATAGGCTCGCCCCAGTGCTTTAAGGAGTTTGTCATCACGCCTGTTTTCACGATCAAGCCGTCTTAAATCTTGCCCTTGCGGCCCCACAATGACTTTTTTACCGCCCCATTTTTTCATGTTAACCGGCACATGGATGACGATTTTCTGATTATCTGTATCAAGCTGCATTTATGATGCCTCCCTTAATTGCTCTTGTTTATTGATGGTAAGCTGAAGCTGGTGGACAACATCCTCAATCCCGCTGGCGCGATATTCGATATCGACACCGTTAGATTTGACCACCACCCGTGAAATCAGTAACTGCGTGATGCGCTTTTGTTCGCCGGGGTAGAGCAAATCCCAAAATGATCCCAGCCGCTTTAAACTTTCATGCAGCTCATATTCCTGAAATGCGGGATTGTCTTTTTTCGCCTGTCGCCAAACCTCAACCAATATTTTTGGGCTTGCAAAAATGGCTTTGAGCTGTCCCTTGATGATGGCATCAATTTCACCCGCAGGGATGCGGCTGACTGGACATTCACCGCAACTGTGCTGGCGATAGGAATTGGTAACGTAATACTCATAGCGCTTATTCTTTTTCTTGGTGTAAGTGGGCGACATCGCCCCATGACACCCGCCACAAACAATAATTCCTCTCAACAAAGACTTCGATTTGGCTGCATAAGTGCGTTTGCTTTTTACCGTCGCTTTTTCAGCAAGAACTTCCTGTGCCTTGTTAAACAGCTCCATTGATATAATCGGTCGGTGTTGTCCTGGGTAATACGTGCCTTTGTGATGAACCTCGGCAATATAGAGCCTGTTTCTCAAAATGGTTTTGACTGTCGCGGTACCATATTTATGGCCCCCTCGGCGTTGGCCTGTACGACTGGTGTAAGATTTGGTTTTATAGCCTTCATCATTGAGCTTTTTCAAAACCAGTGAAATAGACCCGCCAAGCAGGACATAGGTCTCAAAAATATACTTAACCTGATCGGCCTCAACAGGATTGATGATGAGTTTACGATCAACAACATCATAACCCAGCGGGGGCGGACCGCCCATCCACATGCCTTTCTTCTTTGATGCGGCAAACTTATCGCGGATGCGTTCGCCCGTGACTTCACGTTCAAACTGGGCAAAACTGAGCAGGATATTGAGCGTTAATCGCCCCATGGAGTCTTGCGTATTAAAATGCTGGGTGACGGAGACAAAGCTCGTGCCATATGCATCAAACACTTCCACCAGTTTGGCAAAGTCAGCAAGCGAGCGTGTCAAACGGTCGACCTTGTAGACCACCACCGTATCAATGCGACCGGCTTTAATATCCTCAATCAGCTTCTTCAAGCCTGGGCGGTCCATGTTCCCACCTGAGAACCCGCCATCATCATACAGATCAGGAATGATACGCCAGCCTTCATGCTTCATCGCCTCGACATATTTTTCACCCGCCTCGCGCTGGGCATCCAGCGTGTTGTAATCCATATCGAGGCCTTCTTCAGTGGACTTGCGGGTGTAGATGGCGCAACGGACAATTTTCTTTTGCTGCATTATTGACCCCCTCCGATTTTTCGAGATCGTCTATAGGGGCGAGGGTTTTCCTTTTTGCCGAGGCCAAAAAACACATTACCGTTCCAGCGCGTGCCAGTAATGGCATATGCCACACCAGAGAGACTTTTATATTTAACGCCCTGATACTCGTAGCCTTCCTCCAGCACCGTGACATGATGCTCAACGCCTTTGACTTCCCGCACCAATCTTGTGCCGATGGCAAGGCGGGAGACATCGCCTTTACGTTCTTTCAAGGATTTGTTTTCAGCCAGTGCCTCCAGCCGATCAATCGTCTGCTTGGTCAAACCGCCGTATGACAACTCCTGAATACGGTAAATCAGTTCGCCCATCAGATAGCTTTTGTTCGATCTGCTTTTTGGCGGATCATCAAAATAGCGCGGCCATTCCGCCAACAGCTCTTTTGCGCTCATGCTTTCAAACTCCGCCGCTGTTTTTACAACATCAATCTTCATGTCTAACTCCTTCATTTCCCTTGTGTTTTGAGAATTTTTTGTTGTTAGAGCATGAATGCTTCGAAGGGACGGGAAGTCCAGTCAAACCTCTCTTATTATCAAGGTTTTTCAATATGTTGGCATCGTCCTGATTATCTCTGGATAAGGCCTTGGCCAGAATGGATGCTATTTCTTTTAAACGCTCATTCGCGCTCATTTCATCGGGCAGTTTTGTACTTAATCGCATGTGAGAACTCCATATTTGTTGTTGTTCTCAGGCCGGTACAAAATCGGATGACGAAATGACGAAGGCTGATGAAAAAAATTTGAAAAGTTAGAAAACCAGTAAAAAAGATACCATTCATAGGATGCCAACCATCATTTTTGAAAATGATTGTAAATCAAGGCGTTAAGGTGAGTACGGAAAATCGCAAAGGTGCTCAGAGCCGTGAGAGAATGAGAGGTTTGAGAGAGAATTTTGCCCTGTAAATTTTTCTAACAGTGCTCACACGCACAGGCTAAACAGCGCAGAAACACGCTTTTTTCAGTCATAAAAAAACACCCATAAAGGGCGTTTGTAATTGTAAATGGTGGAGGGGGCAGGATTCGAACCTGCGTAGGAATACTCCGACGGAGTTACAGTCCGTTGCTTTTGACCGCTCAGCCACCCCTCCACTGGGGTATGAGCAAATGGTTTAGCGCGTCATGCGCATTTGCGCAAGAGTAGATGTGGCACAAGGTAAAATTCCCTGCTATGAACATGGCATGAGCTCGCCCCTATCCGCTGGACATTTCTTTCTTTACGGCACACACGCTGTGCAAGCTGCGCTGGACAACCCAAAACGGGTAAAGCGTACGCTCTATATGACAGGCAACGCGGCTGATCGCATGACCGTTCCTCCTAAAATCTATGCTCACACGGTGGATTCTGATTGGCTGGATAAACATTTACCGCCGCATTCGGTGCATCAAGGTGTGGCGCTTGAGGTGCAGGCTTTGCCACAACCCAGTTTGCGCGAATTGGCCGCTATGGGCAAACCCCTCATCATGCTCGATCAGGTGAGTGACCCACAAAATATTGGCGCTATTTTGCGCTCAGCAGCGGCATTTGATGCCGCGGGCGTAATTGTGCAAGAGAAGAATGCACCGCGCGAAAGCGCTACCATGGCCAAAATTGCTGCGGGTGCGTTAGAATCGGTAGCGCTGGTGAGTGTGACAAACTTAACCCGCGCGCTGAAAGAACTACAAACGCTCGATTATTGGAGTGTAGGACTGGATAGCGAAGCTGAATATGCGCTTAGTAAACATAAGCTAGGCTTAAGAACGGTGTTGGTTATGGGTGCGGAAGGTGCCGGATTACGCCGCCTCATTGCTGAAAATTGTGATTTATTGGGCAAATTGCCAATTTATGGGCAAATGGAAAGTCTCAATGTGTCGGTTGCCACAGGCATCGCACTTTATGTGTTAGCCGAAAAAACGCGGTGATTTTGCGTGACTGCCCTGTTAGATTAACGCCATGATTTCACGTTTAAATCGATATATCTCATTGCAACTTAGCACAGCCTTGGTGATTATTGCCTTTAGTTTAACCGCGATTATTTGGCTTACCCAAGCCTTGCGATTTATTGATTATATTGTAAATCGCGGCGTATCGCCTTTCACATTCCTACAACTTACAGGGCTGATGATTCCATCGCTTTTATTTGTGATATTGCCGTTTGCAGTATTTGTAAGTGTATTATTTATTTATTACCGTCTTATTCAAGATTCAGAATTAGTGGTGCTGCGCGCAGCAGGGCAATCGCGTTGGCAACTATGTCGGCCAGTGCTCATTGTCGCAGGTTCAGCAACAGTAATTGCTTATTTTTTAGCGCTTTATTTAATGCCCGTTACCTACCATAAATTTAAAGATATGCAGAGTTTTCTGCGCGATAATTATGCGTCGCTTTTATTGCAAGAGGAGGTATTTAATTCGCCCATTAAAGGCTTAACGGTTTTTGTTCGCGAGCGTTTGGCCGACAATCAATTACAAGGATTATTAGTGCATGATAATCGCATGATTGAACAGCCTGTAACGATGATGGCGCAGAGCGGACGTGTGGAACAAACATCATCGGGTCCGCGCTTTTTATTATTTAATGGCAGCCGACAAGAATTGCGCAATGGCCGATTTTCTTTTTTAAAATTTGATGAATATGCGGTGGATTTAAATTTTTATGCTACGGATATTACCTTGCGCGATCGTAAGCCGGAAGAGTATAGTTTGCCTGAATTATTTGCCGAAGCCGCCGCTGATGAATCGAAAAGAAATGAGCTTCTAGCCGAAGCACATCATCGTATTGTATGGCCACTTTATACCTTAATTTTAGGGTTGTTTGCCTATGCAAGTTTATTGCGCGGCGAGTTTAATCGGCGCGGTCAAGCAAAGCGTTTAGGGGCAATTACAATTGTCGCTATCTGCATTGTTGCATTTGATCTGGCGCTACAAAATATTGTAAGCGCTAATCGTATGCTTATCCCATTAATGTATTTTAATTTAATTTTCTGGATAGCTTTAGTTTCCTATTTATTGCGCGATCAAAGATACCATTCCATCTCTGCTACGCCAGTGGATAATGTGGCGTTAGGCAAGGCAGGATTATGACCTTACATCTTTATGTTGCGCGTCATTTTTTAGGGGCAATTTTCGGCACGCTAGGCGGTTTATTACTTTTAGTTCTAATGCTCGATACCGTGGAGCTTTTGCGTCGAACAGCCAGCAAAGCCAATGTAAATTTTACGGATGTTATCGATATGGCATTGATGAAAACGCCGGAGATGGCCATACGTATTTTGCCCTTTGCCGTGTTGATTGGGGTGATGATTGCGCTGACCCGTTTAACCCGCAGTTCTGAGTTAGTGGCAGCGCGCGCGGCAGGGGTTTCGGTGTGGCAATTTTTGAAACCTGGCTGGCTTGTTACATTAATGATTGGGGTTTTGTTTGTTACTTTATTTAACCCTATCTCATCATCAATGTTGGCGCGTTTTGAACAATTGGAAGCACGCTATATTTCGGGTAAATCGAGTGTGATGTCATTATCGTCGGGCTTGTGGTTACGCGATTTTGAAATCACCGCATCAGGCGAGTCGCGTGAACGTGTGTTCCATGCGCTTCGGCTGGATCAAGAACAGGTAATGTTGAATAATGTGATTGTATTTCGCTACGGATCGGACAGTAAATTTTTGGGCCGAATTGATGCTGCATCGGCTAAATTAGATAAAGATAATTGGCATTTAAAAGATGTGGTTTTATCGAGTGAGGGTAAACCATCAGAATTTTTAGATGAATATTCTTTATCAACTCAATTAACGTTAGAGCAAATTCAAGATAGTTTTGCTGCGCCTGAAACCCTCTCATTTTGGGAGTTACCCCATTTTATTGGCTTGCTTGAAGATGCTGGCTTTTCAGCCATTCGCCATAAATTGCATTTTCAAATTCTGCTAGCCCTCCCCTTATTGTTAGTGGGCATGGTGTTTATTGGCGCCACATTCAGTTTGCGCTCGCCACGGCGAGGCAAAATGGTGTTGCTAGTAGCCAGTGGAATTTTAGTTGGGTTTTTAATCTATTTCTTATCCGATTTAATCCATGCCATGGGCTTATCGGGTAGTTTGCCAATTTTAGTAGCGGCATGGGCGCCACCATTTGCTACGTTGTTAATTGGTGTTTGGATGATGTTACATCTTGAACATGGTTAATTGGCCTTCATACTTGCTTTAAACGCATGCTAACCGTAAAACACATTTATGCGGCAGTTGGTTTTGTTCATTCTTGTTTTCTGGGCTTATGCGGGGCAAGCAGCTGATTTAGCTGTGGGCAATGAACCCGTTTATCTTTCTGCGCAAGAATTGGGATATGACCGAAAGCAATCTCGTGTTATTGCGCAAGGCGATGTTAAAATTGTGCAAGGCGACATTATTATTTTTGCTGATCGCTTAACCTATTTACAATCCGCTAACGAGGTCTATGCCAGCGGAAATATTTCGCTGCGTCAGCCTAATGGTGATGTATTATTTGCGGATAATATTCGTTTGAAAGACAATCTTGAATCGGGGGTTATTCAAGATTTTCGCGCGCGGCTAGCCAATAACTCGCTCTTTGCAGCGCGTGAAGCACGAAAAATAAACGAGAATGTCATTGAGCTAGATAAAGCCGTTTATTCCCCCTGCAAAATTTGTGATGGCAAAAGCCCTTTATGGCAAATGAAAGCGGATGCTGTAACCATTGATCAAGAAGCTGAACGTATTGAATATGAAAATGCGCGATTAGAATTATGGGGTGTACCGGTAGCATATACACCTTATTTTAGTCATGCCACCCCTGATGCTAAAGCGAAAACTGGGTTTTTAGCACCTGAAGTAGGTTCCGATTCTGAGCTAGGCAGCTTCGTGAAAATACCCGGTTATTTATCCATTGCGCCTAATATTGATGCCGTTTTGGCCCCCAGCTTTTTAAGTAATGAAGCGCCTGTATTAGCGGCGGAATATCGTCATTTATTTTCGAATGGATTAATGGAATGGAGTGGCTCTATTACAAATCCAACGCGCCGCAATAGTTCAGGTCAAGAAGTTGATGGGACGGAAATTCGCGGACATATTAATGCATTTGGAAATTTCGAATTATCAGATGATTGGTCGTGGGGTTTTAACCTTAATCGCACAACTGATGACACCTATATGCGCCGCTATAATATTGCTTCATCCGATATGCTCACATCTAGGCTTTATGCTGAAAATATTAAGGGTCGTCGTTATTTAGGCGTTCAAGCATTGGCGTTTCAAGGTTTAACCATTCGTGATAATTCCGATACCACCCCGCTCATATCACCTATTGTAGAATATAGTTATGAAACAGATCCGGGCTGGCTCAATTCGCGGGTTAATATGCAAGCCAGCAGCACGATTCTATCGCGCAATATCGGTGCGCAAAGCCGCCGCTTAACGTTAGAGACGGGGTGGGAAGTGCCTTATATCACCCAAGGCGGGCACGTGCTGGAGGCAAAAACTTCACTTCGCGGTGATATTTATTCGGTTGAAAATGTGGCGCGTGATGGCTTTGCTCAAGATTATGATGGAAATGTAGCGCGCGTGATTCCGCAGGCTGAGCTTAGCTGGCGTTATCCGTTGATTAATCACTACGCCCCCGGACGCAGTCTTCTAATTGAACCGGTAGCACAATTTATCATGAGCCCGAGCGGGGCAAACACTAGTAAAATACCGAATGAAGATAGTGTAATACCTGAATTTAATGACGCTAATTTATTCGATGGTAACCGCTTTGCAGGATATGACCGCATTGAAACAGGACCGCGTTTTAACTATGGTATTCAGGGATTGTGGCAGTTTGCCGATACGCGTAATCTGGATTTTTTATTCGGCCAGCATTATCGATCCGATGAAGAAAACCCTTTTCCATTTAATAATGATTTAACTGAAAACCAATCTGATTATGTAGGTCGGTTAGCTTTAACGTGGGATACGCATTTTTCTACCGCCTATCGTTTTCGTCTTGATAAAGAAAGCTTAGCGCCAAAACGCTCCGAGGTGAATGGTCTAGTCAATTTCGATCCGGTGTTCTTCCAAGTCGATTACTTAAATTTAAATAATGATCCATTCCTTGATAATCGCGAAGAAGTCGTGGCCACGGGTAGTGTCGCCGTGACAGATTACTGGACATTATTCGCTGGCACGCGTAGAGATTTGCAGGAGAGTCAACAAACAGCAGCGAACGCTGGATTTAAATATACGGATGAATGTTTCAATCTTTATGGTAACCTCAGCCGAAGCCTCATACGAGACAGGGATATCGAACCCTCCACCTCGTTTGTTGTACGTGTAGAATTGGAGAGTTTAAATTAATGTTTTATCGTCTTAAGTTAATATGCTTTTGCATACTGTTAATGCCGGTTAGCAGTTTTGCTGACGTGGGTTATTTAGATGTGGTTGCTGTGGTAGGTGATATGCCTATTTCAAACCTTGACTTAGAAGATCGCACTAATCTCATTATCCGTTCAAGCGGTTTGAGCGATACACCCGAGGTGCGCCAGAAAGTAAAGACTGAAGCATTGAATCAATTAGTAGATGAACAATTGCATGCCATTGAAGCGAAAAAGCGAGGCATCACCATCAGCGCCGGCGAAATGGAAGCCGCCATTAGCGATTTAGAAAAGCAGAATAATCAAGCCCCGGGCAGTTTAGAACAATTTATGGCGAGCAAAAATGTAGCATGGCCTGCATTTACGAGCCAACTGCAAGCACAATTATTGTGGAGCAAAATGATGTCGACCGTCGTGCGTTCAAAAGTGCGCATTAGCGAAGCCGAATTTCAACGTGCAGCTTCAAATCAGCGTTTGGTTGAGTCTGGCCAAGAATATAATATTACGCCTTTAGTGTTAAGCATTGATGCGCCGGAAAAGGAAGCCACGCTCATGCAGCTGGCTGAGAAAATTGTGCAAGATGTGAAAGGCGGCGCAAAGCTAGAATCAGTCATGCAACAAATTATGAAAGTGCCTGCCGGTAAAGAGCCCCGCTTTTGGGTTACGCTTGACCAGTTAGAGCCGATTATTGCCGCACAAGTGCAAACTGCAAGCTCCGGCCAAATTTTAGGCCCGATTCGTTCATCACGTGGCATTCATATTATTCGCCTAAATGAAACCCGCGCCAAAAGTAACGTGACTGTGCTTGATCCTAGCGAGGTTACGCTCAAAGAAGTGTTATTGGGTTTGCGCAATGATGCATCGCCTAAAGAGGTGCAGCTTACTTTAGGCATTGCCAAGCAGGTTTCGCAAAATCCAGGCACGTGCTTAGAGCCCTCAATTGCAGGGCTTGACCAATTTGATGGTGCTGATATTTCCGTTTCATTCTTGCAATCCACCATCAGCGAATTGCCAGCTTATGCCAAACAGCAGGTTTTGGATTTAGATGTGGGTGAAGTAGGCGAGCCGTTTGCTACACCTGAAGGCATTCGCTTTTACATTCTTTGTGAAAAAGTAGAAATGCCGGTGCAAGTTACTGCTGATGAGGGGCTGCGCGATCGGTTATTTCGTGAGAAGCTGGATTTAGAAGCATCAAAGATAATGCGCGAATTGCGTCGCGATACCTTTATTGAAATACGGGATTAGCCTTCTGCTCGGCTCACTTTCACAGCAATTACAGCAGCATCAGGTGCGTGCTGACAAAAAACTTGGCCAGCATTTTTTGCTGGATGCCAATATTACCGACAAAATTGTGCGCCAAGCGGGGCAGCTGGATGGCGTGCATGTGATTGAAATCGGGCCAGGCCCCGGCGGCTTAACCCGTTCGCTTATTGCATCGGAAGCAGCGAGCATTACCGCCATTGAAAAAGACACCCGTCTGTTAGGCCTACTTACTGAGCTGCAAACGTATGCGGATGATCGTTTAACAATCATCCAAGCGGATGCTTTAAATATTTCGTTACTCGATACGGTAGCCGTGCCGCGCGCGATTATTGCCAATTTGCCTTACAATATAGGCACGGCTATGCTTGTTAAATGGCTCGAAGAAATAGATAAAGACGCCACCTGCTATCAATCGCTCACATTAATGTTTCAAAAAGAAGTGGTTCAACGCATCGTAGCGCCGGCGGGCAGCAAGCATTTTGGACGTTTGAGCATATTATGCCAATGGCTATGCGAAGCTTTTAGCTGCTTCGACTTACCTGCCAGCGCTTTCAGCCCACCCCCAAAGGTAGATTCAACGGTCGTAAAACTTATTCCCCGACTCGAGCGTGCACCCTGCAAACTGCATTATTTAGAGCGCGTAACTGCAGCCGCTTTTGGGCAGCGGCGCAAAATGTTACGCTCCAGCTTAAAGTCGCTGCATGAAAAGTCTGAAGCTTTACTTGAGGCATGTGCCATCAAGCCAACATTACGGGCAGAGAATTTAACGATTGATGAATTTGTTGCACTAGCGAATCAGCTAGAGCGGTTAGAAAAAGGCAATTAAGAAATAATTTCGTCGATTGAGGGCAACTGTAGGCGCTCATCTTCTTCTTTATCTTCAATGGCTTTTTTCATTAATTTGCCTTGTTCAGCATCCCATTGATAGCGATAGATGATTGTTTTGGTGCCCGTCATCACAATTTCACCATTTTCCATTTGCAGCACATCGAAACCTTTTTGTAAGGCTTGATTAACTAAGCTTGATGATTGGCGCAAATAACGTGGATCCATCATCATTTCGGTTATGGAAGAAGATACATTAGTGGCATCGCCATCGTCTGTGCGACCCGGCAAATTTAGCTTATCTAATAATCGATTCTTCTGTGTCATAACTTCCTTAAACTTTCACCCGTGAATGGTTCGTTTGCGAACTCTTCAATCTTTATACTTCTTGATATATTTATAAATATATCTTAACCAAATAACCATAGCGGAGTAGGCCTTTTTGTCAAGATTTACAAGCTTTAACTAGTTACAAAAACTAACTTCATAACCTGTTTTTTATATTTTAAATACAAATACCCGATAGGGTTGCATTCTATCGGGTATTTGCGGGTTTTGCGTTAAAATTTAGAGTCGGTTTAATTCTTCTAATAACTCATCCGAAGCGGTGATCGCTCGCGTATTTGATTGATAGGCACGCTGTGCCACAATCAAATCGGTAAGCTGCTCGGAAAGCTCTACATTGGATGATTCTAATGCAGATGATACAACCGATCCTACGCCATTTGAGCCTGATGTCCGTAAATTCACCTCGCCTGAATCACGTGTTTGTCTAAACACATTGCCTGATTCAGTGCCTAATCCATTCGGATTGGTGAAATCTGCGATAGGCAAGCGATAGACTGAACGTACATCGCCATTACTAAAGCTAACCGATACTAAACCTTCATCATCGATATTTACCCCGATAAGATCTCCTACCTGTGATCCGTTTTGATTCACGAAATTCACATTATAAGCAGAAGAGAACTGGCTTAAACCATCGGTTAATCCAAAGCTGGTCGCATTTGGGGTGCCTTTTGGTAAACCTGCTGTACCAAATCCAAAGGATACATCGCTTGATGTTGCGCCATTGGTCCAGTTAATGGTTACCGGATTCACTAACCCCGCACTGATGCTACGTAAGCTACCGTCACCGTTAAATAAAATGGTTCCCGTTGTGATTTGGCCATCAGAAAGTGTGGTTGATACATCGCTTTCGGGTATAGCAAAAATTTCCACTGCCCATTCGTTAGTATCAATTTTAATCACACTCATTTGCAAATCATGCGGTGTTCCTAATGCATCAAACACACGGATTGAGCGGCTAAATTGTGATTCAATGTCGCCTGAAGCCATGTTGGAACCCACTGATCCTGAAGCATCATAACGAGGCCCAAGCGGTGATGTTGCTTGACGCGTGTAAGCTGCGCCTTCTAACGAATCAACTAAACCAAGTTCTGCCAGTAAACTACCATTGTTGGTTTGAGCACGGTCAATCGCGTTACCGCCGCCTGCAGATGCAGATGGAATACCTGCTGCGTTTGCAACGTTAATCACTACCTCATAAGTGTTGGCATCAATTACATTGGTTATGGTATAAGATGCGTTAAGCTCAGCAGCCGTGAAGTTGTTAAATGATCCACTACCTGCGTTTGTCGCGCCTGCTAATGTTACATTTTGCCCTCTAAAGAAGCCGTGGTTTGTATCCGTCACCGTTACTGTAACGGGGCCAGCAGCCGCAGTCGTATCTGCTGCCAAAACAGCAATACTATTGTTAGGCAAACGCGTTACAGGTTCTTGTGAAAAGTCTTGAAACTGCAATGTGTCTAATGGATCATCCACCCGAATATCAAGCGTAGTGCTTGAAAATGGGTTGTTCACCACCGCGGTAATGCCTGCACTGGTATTAACCAATTCGGCTAAACCATTAAGCGTTGAGAAGCGGTTTGTAGATGAAGCCACATTCGCTAAATCCAACTCTTTAATCCAGTCAATCCCACGTAAGGTTGATGATCCTAATGCATCCTGATTAGCGAAAGTTACCGCTTCATTGGCGTCTTCAGCACCTACAACTAAGCGGCCATCTTGTACGCGAGCGGTTAAGCCCACTACATTATCAATTGCCGTTGCAAGCGTAGTAAGATTATTAAATTCACCTTGCGCTACGTTTGGCGAGCCGGTGGTATATTTAAAGGTTTTGGTTCCTGCGCTTTCCGTCGTGATGGTAAATTGTTGGCTGGCGGTTGTAAATCCATTCACATTATTAGTGCTTAGAAAAGTTTCATTTACCGTTACCGCATCTAAAATATTACCCACAAATTGACGTGTATCGGCAGTACCGCCTGATGCTGGGCTAACCGGAGCCGCACCTGAAGCACTGTTGGTTACACTAATCGTAAAGGTATTTACACCTGTACGCGTTATCGTGTGGGATGAATTTAATTCTGCGACTGTAAAGTTATCAAACGCAGGAATACCTGATAGTGATGTTACATCGCCTGATACCAAGCCATGATTAGGGATAGTAATTTCAATGGTTGACGCGCCCGGCGTAAGTGCCACAATATCGGTGCCCGCTAAAGTGCGTGTTGCAAGATTATTTTGCCCTGCATCTCCGCCATTGTTGGTAGAACCTGCAACGTTAACCGCACGTCCTATTGAAAAACCACCATAGCTATAATCATATTTCAAACCATTACCGGTTGATATGGTCATTTTATCGTTACGACCCAATCCATTCGTGCTGCTAAATCCATATTCATTGGGCAAAATGATGGTATCGCCTTTAATGTTAAAGTTAGCGGTTGAATTGACATCCATGGTAACTTTATCGCTTACACCTGGGAAGATTTTTTCGCCGGAGTTAAGATTTGCGCCAATGGTAACCAACGTTGTAGCCGATGCATCACCCGTTGCAGTGTCCACATTTACGGTTTCTAAACTATCTAAGTTTGCACTGGTAGCTGGGATGTCTCCATTACTATCTAGCGGCCAGCCTTGAAGATAAAAACCAGCGGCGTTGCGGAAGTTACCCACTTCATCGGCACGGAATGATCCGGCACGTGTGTAAAGAGGCGAACCTGTTCCATCGGTGCGAGAATTAACAACGAAGAAACCATCGCCCGATATCGCAATATCAGTGGGCGCGTCGGTTGCAAGCAACAAACCTTGTTTATCCACCTCTTGTCGCGCTGTCGCTAATACGCCACCCGCTGAGTAAGATGAAACTGATGATGAATTGCCATTCACTACTAGGGTTGAAAACTGCGCTTCGGCAGATTTATACCCTACAGTGTTAACATTGGCGATGTTATCGGAAATAATTCCGATTTTGCTGGCCTGTGCTTTTAGCCCAGATACCCCTGCGAATAATGCTCCGTATAAGCTCATAATTGCCTCCTAATATCCTGCAATAATCTTTATTTGTTAAACGTATTTGCTTGTAATAACCTATTCAAGTATCGTGCCAAATTAGCTGTTGAATAATCCAACTACCGAGGAAATCTTGCTTGAAGGCACTTCCAGTACGCCATTAAGCGTCATTACAGGTTCAGTTCCATCCAGCGCGACTGAGGTCACAATACCGGCAGTGTAGGTTTTAGCAGTCAGTGGTTTATTTTGCGCATCGCGCACCGTTACACCAAATTGATACTCACCATCAGGCATATCGGTGCCATCAAAGCTATTGGTGCCATCCCATGCGAAGTTATATTCGCCTGCAGCGCCTTCAACCGTTTTGGTATAAACTGGGCGACCCACTTTATCCAACACGGTTATGCTTGCCGTGGTTGCCCCTTTAGGCAGATCATATGAGAAGCTGGCTTTACCTTCATTTAAGAAGCCACTATTGCCTGAAGTTTCCACATATTTGCCAATGAAATTAACCGCGCTATCGGTTTTTTGCGTTGCATTAAGAGCAATTAGTTTTTCGAGATTTTTGTTCATCTCAACCGATTGTTCTACGCCGGTAAATTGCACCAGTTGTTGCGTAAATTGGTTGGTATCTAACGGCTCAGTCGGATCCTGATTTTGCAATTGCGTGGTAAGCAAAAGCATAAATTCATCAAACTCATTCGCCAGCGTTTTTTGCGTTTTCTCAGCATTTGAAAGAGCGCTCTCTTCGCGACGAAGTACCGATGTGGACGGATCTACTTTTGAACTAAATCCTAATGTTGAAATATCGACCATGTTTAAATCTCCTAAACTTTGATATTAAGGCTGTCATCAGCCCCAACTAAATAATTAACGGGTGAGCCGTCGAGCAACGCTTCGGCCATGTAATCATCTGAACCTGCTAAAGCTGATTCAAATGCAGATTTTTGTGCGATCAGAGGCTCTTTATTGCCCTCTTCTTGTTGTTGATTTTGAAAACCTTGTTCGCTTAAATTAAAGCTCATACCGCTATCGGACATTTGCATGCCTAAATCTGCGAATGCTTTTTCTAAATTACGACTGTCACGCTGTAGCATTTCCAGCGTATCACGATTTTCCGCTACGATAGCAAGCGTAGTGCGTCCGTCATGATGCACCTCAATACGTACATCGACACGTCCTAATTCGCTGGGGTTTAAACGGATATTGATGTTAGAATCACCGCGCGTAATGCCTTGCTTAACCTGCACCACGACCTGTTCACGCACATTGCCAAAATGCGAATGATTGCGGTTTTGTATGCGGGTTTCGCGTAATTTAGAATCAAAATCTAAACGTTGGTTATCACCTGCCGATAGCCCTAAAGACGATGATGCTTCAAAGCTAGCTTGTTTGGCCAAGGGCCGCTCCATTGATTCGCGCAATAGCGGTGCCATATTATCTTGCTTTAGCGGCGCCGCACTGCGAAGTGTATCTTGGCGTGCCAAAGCCGCCCGTGCTGAAAAACTTACCGAATTATCTGCTGCTTGGTTGCGCTGTGAGCGGGCATCAAACCGTGCCGTTGCACTCGCTTTAGGCAATTCAAATTTTTGATCTTGTTTTAATGATTTTATACCCACTTCGCGATTAACAACTGCCGCAACGGGCGGAGTAACACCTGAATTTAAAAAGGCAGGAATAGGTTTTTCATTACCATGAGCTAGCGGTATGTTGCTTTGCACGCGTTGTGGCAAAAACTTGGCCATATTATCCGGCAAAGCAGGCGCTAAGTTGTTTAATTTAGGCTGCTCAATACCACTTGCTTTGCGGCGCGATGTTGCCATTCCGTTAAGCTGTTGTAGGTTGGCGTTGTTAGATGTGTTTTGTTTACCTGCTTGAGCATTGGTTAACCCTAATGCTCCTTTAAGCAATGGATTTTCAGGCTGCACAAGGGCGGCCATCACCGCCTCTAAAGGCATATCCAATTGCAAATCGGCTATATTATCCAGCTTTTCCCATACTTGGTCAGCGGGCATATTGAGCACACTTGCCATCAACTCTATCACACCCGGTGCTTTGGCTTGATATTCAAGATTATCAATAGACACCAATTGATATGCTTGCATATTTTCACGCAGCACCTCTAATGGAACATCAAATAAATTAGAAAGCGACGCGAGTACTTCATCGGGTATGCTAAGCTGTTCGCCGTTATATTCAACTAAAGGCGCATTGCTCGCTGAATCAATAATATCTAGCGTTAAATTTTGTTCTGTAGCCGTTTGTGATAATTCAACCAACACTTTAAGTGCTGCGCCTAAATCACTCTTTTCAAATGTTTCTACAGACAAAGTATTAAGGGATTCATTGGTTGCTGCCCTACCATCAACAGAATTTACAACCCCAACATCACTTGTAGGAATGGTTTGCAGTTCATACTCAGCTAGAATTTCCCCACAAAAAGACTTTGTTTCGTAGCACCCGCCTTGCGGAAGATGCATTATATCAAACGCTTCAAGTTGCTCACTGTCGATGCCAAGATCGTCTGCATTTGTTAAAATTTGTTGGGCTGAAAATAGCTCTGAATTTTCAGTGGTTACTGCATCACCCTGCACCGCATCAGTGTTAATAGTGGTTAAGCGCTGTAGAAAAGCGGCCATTAATTTAGGCGTCGGCGTTTCTTGAAGCTGTTGCGGTGTTAAATCTGCCACCGCACTTGAATAAAGGGCATCAAAATTTTGGTAGGCAAGATCTGCCTCTTGCGCATTTTGCGGGGCAAAAGCGGCTTTGATATCTTGTGTGGGTGCCTGCGCACCGCCTAAAAATAGGGAAAGTAAGTTTATCTGCACGCTGTATCTCCTTTGTCAGAATAAGAGATGCAACTAGCGTGCCAATTTAGGTTTTAATGTGTCAGAAGTGTTTTAAGATCCAAACATAAAAAAACCGCTCTTTGAGCGGCTTATACTATTATGGTTAATTTTAGACTGATACTGAAAGCGATGAGGTGTCGAAAGCTTGAGCCGATGGCGTTTTTTCCAAAACTTCTTTTTCAAGTTTAGGCTCTTGCTTTACATTAACCGGCAAAGTCTCACCGGCTTGTGAACGGTTATCAATATTACCCCATGCTTCGCGCATAATTTTAAGTTCAGTAATAACACTATTCAAAATTTTAGCATCGTTTGTGCGTTGCACATATAAAATGCGCGCGTCTAACGATGAATAATAATCATATAATAGTGGCGCAATTTCGCCCCCATTATCAAAATCTAATGCGCCTTGTAGGCCAATTAGCACTTCCGATGTTTTATGCAATAAATTATATCTATCTTCGATTCGATTATCTTCTAGCGCCAATTTTGCTTGGCTCATAAAGCGTATCGCACCATCAAACAACATCACCACTTGTCGCGTTTTTGGCACCGTTAGGGTAGCCATATTATAAGCGAGAAATTGTTGTGTTTTGTTAAAGGTCATATCTCCGATTTTCCGTTAATTTAAGTATATCGTTACTTTGTTAATAAAGTGTTACCTTACTGGCTTATCCTTGGTTAGCATTCGCTTGCGCATCGAGCGATTGCAATATGGTATTGGTTGATGAAATAAGCTGCTCAAGCGCCGCAAACCGTTGTAATTGTTGGATACGAAAACGCTCAACAATGCTATCAATGCGTGCAATATCTTGGTTTATACGCTCATCGGAGCTAATTAAGCTATCCAGTTCTGTTTTGATAAAACCTTCTTTAGGATCAAGCCCCACCTTCATCACATTAAAGAGTCGATCTGCAATGCCTTGGCTGATATTAATATTTGCTGTCGAATCTGCATTGCCACCGTAAATCATTTCCAAACCAGCCAATGCTGTGCCCGTTTTACCTTTCAGTAAAAACCCGCCACCGCTAATAGCCGTCGCATCTAAATCAACAATCGTGCCTTCTACATTGGCTTGATAAATGCCATTTGTAACATCAAGATTTAGGGTAAAATTGGTGGCTGAGAGTGAATTTGAACGTTTAAAAATTTGGACATTTGCATTGTCCGATACAAAATCAAATTCAAACACTTTACGTGCCGCTTCAAAATTACCTTTTAAGCTTTTTTCTAACGTATCGGTATCAACAACCAGAATGTTACGTGTAAATGGGGTTTCGTCATCACCTGGAAAATCTTCCAATGTAATACCCAAATCGGCTAATTTATTGGGCGCGGTGTTAAGGCCGCCCACAACTGCGGTCAGCTCACTTAAAACATTATTCATCATCGTGCGTAAAGTTGGGCTTTTGCGCAAAATCGCATTATCGGTTGCTACACCTTCATCGTTTATTTCTGTTTGGCGCGAATAAAAAATGCGCAATTCATTATAGGTATCGACAAAATTTAAAATGGCATCGCGCGCTATATCTGTATCTGGCTCAATATCAATGGTAATTTCAGTCCCTGGAGGCGTAATTTGTTTGATGTTGAAGGTGACATCCTTGATTAAATCGTCAATTGCATTGGTTGAGCGTGTGATGGTGGTTCCATCAATGGTTACTTGCGCATCATTAGCTTGAGTTGTTAAAGCAATTCCTACCTTTAGAACCGATCCATTCGAGGCAGGAGCAGCATTTTGCCATTTATCATATAGATACGAATCGAGGGCGGTTCGTTGCGTATCAGATAATTTTGTATTGGTGCCTATAAATTCGCCCATTTTACCCTTGAAAAAGGCCGAGGCGGCGCCCGAAGTCGTTTCATCAGGAAAGCCCACTCCACCCTTCGATCCGCCAATAGCGGCAGCGCCTGAATTAGAATCTAATTGAGTTACCCCTGTTTGAGTATCTTTTAAAGTGCCGTTTACATAACCTTTAAGGGTATTGGCGGGATCATTTACAGCTGGGTTAGCCGATGCATCAAGCTCTAACATTACATTATAGCTTGTGTCAGCAGTAACCACACCCATATTCACGGTTTTCCATTCATTTCCGGGGGTAGCCGAACTATTATGAAGCGTTCCGAATAGGGTTGGCGCATTGCCATTATCGGGATCGGGCGCAATGAAGATACCGATGCTCTGATTTGAATCACCTTGCTCGTAAATAGTTTGGGTGCCGCTAATATCGCTACCGGTTTGAATC
The DNA here is from genome assembly GCA_963837025.1 of uncultured Alphaproteobacteria bacterium. Taxonomy (GTDB): domain Bacteria; phylum Pseudomonadota; class Alphaproteobacteria; order Rickettsiales; family JALZUV01; genus JALZUV01. The sequence continues at coordinate 244,061 of CAWILT010000002.1, read as the reverse complement.
GCCACCGCGAATGTTTTTTGAGCATAAGGGCCGCCCGTATTGAGATCATTATTATTGGCAACGGTTAATATACTGCTGGTAGAGGTTGAAAAATCAATTGCTGGTAATCCATTAATGCCTGGATTAATTAATGTCTGCGCGCCGCCGCCGCCTTCAGAAGCGTTATTTCCACTAATGCTGTCATTCCAGCTTTGCCCATTAAAATTATAACCATTTGCTGGATTGTTTGATGTATCGCCATCACCATCAATATCGGTGGCATCATAGCGGAAAATTTGGTTGGGTGTTGATAGCGTTGCTTTGGCGGCACCCGCATCTGCAAAACTGTAATTATAAGCAGTGCCAGTTTCAGTCGTTTTAAATTGCAGACGATACTGACCATCGGCCACTCGAATGGTTGAGGCACGCACAAAGCTCTCATTTGAGACTGAGTTAATTTTCGTTACAATTTGCGCGAGGGTATCATTTTCACCAATTTGAATTTCTTTATTGAATGGTCCAAGCGCTAACGTACCTGCGCTAAAAGGCAAACCATCGCCTACCGCATCGGTATTTAAATTTGCCAGAGCAAAGGTTTCGGTGGTTTGCACATTGAATGAGGCAAGCGAATTTACTTTAATATTATAATCGCCTAACTCAGCACCCGGTGCAGCAATTGCATCTAAATAAGTTGATGCTGATATGCCGCTATTGGACGTGACAGACGCATTACGATATTCAAAAATATTATCTTTGGCGTTGGATACCCCCGGAGGGTTGCGCAATAAAGCCGCGGCATCTTGATAGCGTGACAAGATAGAACCAAACTCTTTAAATGATGATCGGCGCAGTGCGTTTTCTTCAAGCCGCTCTTCCAACTGAACAGCCGGAAGGCGCTTTACTTCAGATAAACCATTTACGAGTGATTCAATATCTAAGCCCGATCCGCCACCTGTAACAATCGTACGATCGCCGGACTTAAAGATATTTCCTAATTGTATGCTGGTTATCATTGTTTTTCCTAATGCTGAAATCGTTCAGCGTTTGCTGGGCGTAGTGGTAAATTAAGCTTAAACTAGAGTTATTCTTTAACCTCGTTATATTTAAGCAATAATCATACCAATTCGCAGTTTTTCTAAGCTTCGATAGTGATGAGCGCATCGGTGCGTGCGCGGTTACTTTCGATAAAACGAGCAATATCTGGCTCGGGAACATAGGTTACAGCACCATCTTTTAAACTGGTAAAGCGTGTTACAAATTGACCGGTGCTGTCTTTGAATATGGTAAAAGTTGTATCGCTTACAGCATATACATTTTTAAAACTTGAAGCAGCTTTGACGACCGTATCAAGGCGTTGTTTTTCTACATTCTGCACATCGTTAACTTGTTTATCAATGCTGGTTGTGTTTGATGTATTTTGCGACTTGGGCGATACTTCGCGTATCGCTTCGGCTCTCTTGGCCCCGCTATATACGGGGTTTGATGGTTGAGCATTCACTCCATTAATTTCCATCGTTTAACTCCCTAGTTTCCTTGCGAACCCGTTGGGATGAGAGCTAAAGCTCCCATCCCGTTCGGTTCAATTACCCGATAAGTTTCAACAAGTTCTGTGGTAACAGATTTGCCTGCGCTAATACCGAGATACCTGCCTGCAACTGCACCTGAGCAGAGGCAAACGAAGTAGATTCTGCCGCTACGTCAGTGTCGAGTAGAACACCACGCGCCGCATCTTGGTTTTGGATTGAGGTTTCAGTGTTAGCTGCTGCAAAATCGAAACGAGATTGCAATGCACCTACTTCAGCACGTGCTGCCGTTACCGATCTAATGGCAACATCAAGCGCAGCAGAGGCTTCTGAAGCAGCAGCTGCAGTTGCAACACCTAAAGCCTGACCACCAAATAATGCATTGGTAGATGAGTCTTTAATCTGAACCTTAATGGTATCAGATGCTGTTGAGCCAATTGCAAAGCTTAAACCATTACCTGAACGTGAGAAGCCAGTGTTTAAAGCTGACATAAAGCCTTGACGATCAGAATCACTTGTACGGATATTGGTGATGCCCGTGGTCAATCCCGTAAGATCGATCATGAACGCTTCGCCTTTACCATTTTCAAACGAAATCTGGTCAGCCGCCGCAACCGCATCATTCACGCCAGAAGCCGTAAATGTTGAGCCATTGATTTGAACCGTCAATGTGTTGGTATTGGCACCTGCATTACTCACATATTTGAAGTCACTGATGCTTACATTGTTGGCATCGGCTAAACGCACAACCGAGTTACCTGCACCAGCAGCAGAACCAGAAACACCTTCAAGTTTAGTACCTGTAAAGTCAACGCCGTTTACCGATGCAGTACGATATACTGCAGTGTTTACGAAATCGTCTTTTAACTGCGCTTCAGAAACGTTGGTCGTAGAGGCGCTGGTTAGATCAATTGCAGTAAAAGTTAAAAGCATGTTGGTAGTACCATTGCTTAAAGAAACGTTGGTCGATCCACCAATTACTTTACCTTTAAATTCAACGCCACCAATGGTCGCTGTCAAATCTGCAGTACCCACGTTAGCGGCACCGTAGCTTACATTAGAAAGTTCGAATTTTTGGAACTTGCCATTAACTGCGCTGTTAACGCCGCCATAAGCTTGGTTAGTTAACTCAGTCGTACCATCAGCCAATGTGAAGGTTAATTCACCAGGAGCTGCATTACCATTAAGTTCCGCACCGGTAGAAACGTTAAAAGCCTGAATGGCTTTTGCGCCTGCTACCGCAACGGCACCTGAGTTGTCAGCCGCGTTAAAGTCAACGCCCGCAACTTGAGCATCGGTATCAACGAGGTTAGTAGAAATACCTAAACCACCGTTAATTAACGATACACCGTTGAAGTTAGTTGAACCCGCAATACGATCAATCTCAGACGTTAAAGCTTGGAATTCTTGGTTAAGAAAGCCACGCTCAACATCTGTCAAAGAACCTGAACCCGCTTGGGTTGCGATTGATTTTTGACGTTGAAGAATGTCGGTTACTTGTTGTAATGCGCCATCAGCTACCTGAAGCAAGCTAGAACCTTGCGAGCTGTTGACTAAGGCTTGGCGTAACGTGGTTACTTGTGTACGAAGCGACGTACCAACCGAAAGGCCGGCAACATCATCCGCAGCACGCGTAATACGATCACCACTCGATAGACGTGCAATAGAGCTACCCGCCATAGAGTTAGCTTTATTGATGTTTTGCTGTGCACTATACGCAGCAATATTTGTGTTGATAGAATTTAACATAGTATTCTCCTACTTGGATTTTTAAAGGTTAATCGGACTACCTGTCCACATTTACAATAGCCACTCCGGCCATTAGAACTCAGAATAGCAACTAAAGGTTAACACAACGTTAACAACTGCCATAATTTTGTCTTTTATTTTGAGCGAATTGTTGTGATGGGCACAAAAACACGCTATAGAAGCGACATATAAGACACATTGAAATGTGGGAGAAACTGAATATGAGCACCGCTATGGCCCCTAAAACTGTCAATAAACCAACCAATCAAAGCGCGTTATTTAATCAATCGCTAGAAGATGCCGATGCCGAAATTTTTGCTTCCATGCAGCATGAATTAAAGCGCCAGCAGAAACAAATCGAGCTTATTGCGTCCGAAAACCTCACCTCACTAGCGGTTATGCAGGCTCAAGGTAGTGTTTTTACCAATAAATATGCAGAAGGGTATCCGGGCAAGCGCTATTATGGTGGCTGTGAATATGCCGATGAAGTGGAACAATTAGCCATTGACCGATTATGCAAAATCTATGGCGCATCTTATGCTAATGTGCAACCTAGCTCAGGCAGCCAAGCTAATCAGGGCGTGTTTACCGCTTTATTAAAACCCAATGATGTTATCTTAGGCCAATCCTTAGCAGCGGGCGGGCATTTAACGCATGGCGCGGCGCCTAATCAATCGGGCAAATGGTTTGATGCTCATCAATATGGTGTGGACGAAAAAACGCATTTGCTCGATTATGATGCCATTCGTGCGCAAGCGATTAAAATTAAACCTAAGCTCATTATTGCTGGTTTTTCTGCCTATACCCGTGTGATTGATTGGAAAAAATTCCGTGATATAGCCGATGAAGTGGGCGCATGGTTTATGGTGGATATGGCGCATGTATCCGGTTTAGTGGCTGCGGGTAGCTATCCCTCGCCCATTCCGTTTGCTGATATTGTTACCTCAACCACGCATAAAACACTCCGCGGGCCTCGTGGTGGCATTATTTTGACTGCCACACCCGATAAAGTAGTGCGCACCTTAAAATCAGGCAAAACCATCACCTTAGGCCAAGCGTTAAATTCGGCGATTTTCCCTGGTATCCAAGGCGGGCCATTGGTGCATGTGATTGCTGGTAAAGCCATTGCATTCGGCCAAGCACTAACCGATGAATATAAAGCTTATGGCAAAGATATTGTCATTAATGCCCGCGCGATGGGTGAAGTATTGGTCAATCGTGGCGTTAATTTAGTAACCGGCGGCACGGATAATCACATGTTATTGGTTGATTTGCGACCTAAAGGTTTAACTGGCGATAAAGCCGAAGCATCATTAGAGCGCGCAGGTTTAACGGCTAATAAAAACTCTATCCCCTTCGATCCTGAATCGCCCATGGTCACATCGGGTTTGCGTTTGGGCACGCCTGCCATTACCAGTCGCGGCTTTGGCATTGAAGAATGTCGATTAGTCGGCGAGCTTATTTGCGATGTGTTAGATGGTTTAGCCAAAAATCCAGATAATAACCGTGCGATTGAAAAAGAAGTGAAGGTTAAAGTGAAAGAACTTTGTTCGCGCTTTCCCATCTATGCAGAGTATAAAGGCTAGTCATGAAATGCCCTTTTTGCGGTCATCTTGATACGCAAGTTAAAGATAGTCGCGCGGGTGAGGAGGGCGAGTCTATTCGCCGTCGTCGCAATTGCCCTTCATGCGATTCGCGTTTCACCACGTTTGAACGTGTGCAATTGCGCGAATTGGTTGTGGTTAAAACCAATGGCGATCGTAAAGCGCTCGATCGCGATAAAATCCATCGCTCCATTTCAATCGCCACTCGTAAACGGCCTGTTACACCCGAAGCGGTTGCCCAATTAGTCAGTCGCATTGTGCGCACATTAGAAGCTTCAGGCGAAGCCGAAGTTGCCTCAACCCGAATTGGCGAGCTGGTAATGGAAGGGCTACAAACCCTCGATAAAGTGGCCTATATTCGCTATGCCAGTGTTTACCGCAATTTTCGTGAAGCGCGCGATTTTGAAACCTTTGTGGAAACATTACAAAGCACCCTTGCTCATGCCGATAAACCAACGAAAGAAACCACATGAATCGAATTATTCTCATGCTATTTAGTTGCACCTTTTTATTGTCAGCGTGTTTAGATGACGCTAAAAAAGATGAAGCGCCTTTGAAAGAAGAAATTGAATCTAGCGCTGAGCTTTTAAAAAATTATTGCAAAAGCGGTGAGTTTCCTGCGGCTACGTTGATTGAAAACACGGCTAATCCCTATACGCGCGCCTGTGATTTGCACGAATTAAAAGGTTTGGATATTGCCAATGCTGAGCATGTTTACTTATGTTTAAGTCAATCGGCCAAAGTGGATACGCCCAATCAAAAAGCAGCTAAATTTAATAATAGCGCCATTGAAGAGCTATTAGGCCAAGATGTGTTCAGTTCAAATATTATGGCTACAGAAAGTTTTGCAGGCAAAACCTTTGGTGCTCTTATTTTAACGCAAAATAATAAATCGCTTATTTTTAAGCAGCAAGATGCTTTGCAAAAATTACATGTAAAAATTCGCACGCCGCAGGCAGCGCTAGCATGGGCTTATATTTCAAATAAACTGGGTCGCGGTAAAACCGATGGTTTTAATGCCAAAGCTTTATGCAATGCATCCATCAGTCAAAATGAAGAGGGGTGGATAATCGAAAACGCTGAAACATTTGAAAATTGCCAGCCAAGAGAACAACGAAATATAAATGTAAAGCGTAATGGCGAAGTATCAATTACGCTCAATAAAGTTAGCTCTACCGCGCCTGCATTCTGCATTGACTAGCTCACCTTTCATGCAAAAAGCGCTTGATTTAGCAGCGCTTGGCATCGGCAATACAGGGCCTAATCCTAGCGTTGGATGTGTTATTGTTCGCGATAATCAGGTAATTAGTCAGGCACGTACTGCACCATTTGGGCGCCCTCATGCTGAACCCCTAGCGCTGGTTCAAGCAGGCAACCAGGTGGAAGGCGCAACCCTCTATGTTACGCTTGAACCATGTGCTCATCACGGTCAAACACCGCCATGCGTGCAAGCCATCATTGCGGCAAAGCCCGCCAAAGTGGTTATCGCCTTACAAGACCCCTACCCAAAGGTGGATGGTCAAGGTATTGCTCAATTACAATCAGCCAATATTGCTGTGCAATTAGGCGATGGAGCAGCACAAGCCACTGAAATTACACGCGGATTTATTAGCCGTGTGCGCCTTTTACACCCGTGGGTAACACTTAAAATCGCCACCACCGCCGATGGGTTTATTGCGCGCGAGGATGGCAGCAGCAAATGGATAACTGAGCAGGAAGCGCGCAACCACGGCCATCATTTGCGCAGCCGAAATGATGCGATTCTCACCGGTAGTGGCACCTATCTTGCCGATGCCCCGCAGCTTACTTGTCGCATTGATGGACTAGAGGCGCTCTCGCCTGCGCGCCATGTGCTGGATAGGCGAAGCCGCATTGCCCAAACGGATTTCACTTTACGCCGCGAGGCAACCCTGCCCCAACTCTTGCGCGCTTTTGCCAATGAGGGAGTGAACCACTTAATGGTGGAAGCGGGCGCTAGCCTCAGCCAAGCCTTCTTGCGGGAAAATTTGGTAGATGAACTTTATTGGTATAGCGCACCCACAGTATCATTTGGGCAAGGCATTAGCGCGTTTGAACAGCTCTGGCAGGAAAAATCTTTACCCGCACCGCACCAACGCCTTACCTTGGGCAATGATATCTTAACCGTTTATCGTTTTACTGACCCGCAAAGCCTGTTAAAAGGCTGATATGTTTACCGGAATAATCACCCATCTTGGCACGGTTCGAGCCGTTGAATCGCTCGCCCATGGCAAACGGCTGGAAATCCAAAGCCTATTAGAAATGGCTAGCGTGCCCATTGGCGCATCCATCGCCTGTGATGGAGCGTGTATGACGGTAGTTGCCAAAAACACCGATAGTTTCACCGTTGAAATTTCACCTGAATCGCTCGCAAAAACAACATTGGGTAAATGGCAGGTGGGCTCGGGTATTAATCTAGAGCGACCCGTAGCCGTTGGCGGCGAATTTGGCGGCCATTTCGTAACCGGACATGTGGATGCCGTAGCAAAAATTACCACCTTTGAAGCGCAAGGCGATTTTTGGCTGCTGGCTTTCGCCTATCCACAAAATTTCGGTGCTTACTTAGCAGATAAAGGATCGGTGGCGATCAATGGCGTTTCGCTCACCGTTAATAAGGTGCAGCGTGAAAGCAAAATTTGCGAGCTTATGATTATTCCACACACACTTGATCACACCAATCTGGGAAATTTGAAAGTTGGCGATGCCGTAAACCTTGAAGCGGATTTAATTGCCCGCTATTTACTCGCCCAAACACAGGAACAAGCACGCATATGAAATTAAACTCAATTGAAGAAATTTTGGACGATGCCAAAGCAGGCCGAATGTTTATTCTGGTTGATGATGAAGACCGCGAAAATGAAGGCGATTTAGTTATTCCTGCGCAATTTGCCACGCCGCAGGTAGTGAATTTTATGGCTACTCATGGCCGTGGGCTTATTTGCCTACCCATGACCAGCCAGCAAATTCATAAATTGGGCTTGCCTAAAATGGCCAAACAGAATAGTTCGCGCCACGAAACGGCCTTTACCGTTTCAATTGAAGCGCGTGAAGGCGTAACTACAGGCATCAGCGCAGCGGATCGGTCGCACACTATCCTCACCGCGATAAACTCTGAGTGTCACCCAACTGAAATTGCCACGCCCGGCCATATATTCCCGCTTGAGGCGCGCGATGGTGGGGTGCTGGTACGCGCAGGCCATACCGAAGCGGCAGTTGATATTTCGCGTCTAGCCGGCCTCAACCCTTCCGGCGTTATTTGCGAGATTATGAAAGATGATGGCGAAATGGCGCGCCTACCCGATTTAATTCCTTATGCCAAAAAGCATGGATTAAAAATTGCCTCCATCGCCGATTTAATCGCCTATCGCCGCCGCACCGATAAATTAGTTAAAGCGGGCAAATCCACCACCATCACCAGCCAGTTTGGCGGAGAATGGCAAGCTACCGTCTATACCAGTACGCTAGAATATGCCGAGCATTTAGTATTAAAGAAAGGCAATCCCAACCCTGCCAAACCTGTATGGGTGCGAATGCATGCATTCGACTTACTGCGCGATGCAGTGGGCGACAATTTCGCCGATAAAACCGGCGAGCTTAGTAAAGCAATGCAAAAAATTGCGGATCATGGCGAAGGTCTTGTTGTGATTATTCGCGAGCCGCGCCGCAATACGCTATCCGAATTATTAGGCCAACGCAGTGGCGAAACCAGTAATGCCGCACCCATGCTGCGTGATTACGGTATCGGCGCACAAATTCTTATCGACTCTGGCGTTACCGAAATGATCTTACTTTCTAACAGCCGCAATGCGGTTATTGGCCTTGATGGCTATGGCTTGCAAATTGCAGGTTATGAAAGCATCTAGTCGCGAGCACCAAATATTGCGGTGCCTAGGCGAATATGAGTGGCACCCATACGCAATGCCAGCTCCCAATCATCACTCATACCCATGCTCAGTTGATGCAACCCATGCTGGGTGGCTAATTGTTTTAAATAGGCAAAATGCGGCACTGGGTTTTGCCCTTGTGGCGGTAGGCACATCAGCCCTACAATAGGCAAATTCCATTCTTGCTTACATTTATGGATAAACGCATCCGCATCGTGTGGCAGCACACCCGACTTTTGTTCCTCTTTACCGGTATTTATTTGAATAAAGCAATCGGGGCGTTTGGCGGTTTTTTCCATCGCTTTTTGTAGCGCGAGTGCAAGCGATGGACGATCAACCGAATGAATCGCATCAAAAAAATCCACCACCGCTTCTGCTTTTTTACTTTGTAGCGCGCCAATAAAATGAATTTCTAGCTCTGGTTGCTGTATTTTATGCTGTTTCCAATGCTCCAAACCTTCTTCTAAGCGATTTTCACCAAAAATTTTATGGCCTGTGGCTAATGCTTCATCTATTTTTGCTTTGGGTTGTTGCTTACTCACCGCAATCAGTTTAGGGGCGTGATGAGGTGATTGAAGGGGCGCTGGCGCTTGATTTAACACCTTATCCACAGCTTTAATTTGATTGGCAATATTCACTCTAATCCTCAATTTGGTTGTGTTTTTGTCGCAACAGCGTGACTCAGAAGCTGCTATTTTATCCACAGATTTGCATTCGCGCTTGTATATCGTAACCGAGTCGGCTAAATATGGCCACAGTTGATGCGGGAATTTATTTTCCGTAATCTTTAACGATAGTAATAAACAAAGCATTAGGATATTTATCATGAAAAAGTTTTTGATCGGTACGACTGCTCTGATTGGCGCTGCATTAATTGCAGGTGCTGCTCAAGCAGAAGACCCAAAAGTAATGGTTGGCGGCGTAATTGACTTCCAAGCAGGTTATGTTGACCAAGATTTAGACGCTGGTACCAGTGATTATGGTTTCCGTAACGACACTGAAGTTTCTTTCTCTGTGCATGGCAAAGCCGATAACGGTCTTGGTTATGGTGCAGTAATTGATTTGGAAGCTGACGTAACTGCAGACGCTAATAACGAAGGCTTAAACGCTTCTAACACTTATGTGTTCTTAGATGGCGCTTTTGGTCGTTTCGAAATGGGTTCTACTGCAGGTTCTGCAGAAACTTTAGCAGTTGAAGCAGATAACATTGCTCGCGGTACCGGTGGTATTGATGGCGATTGGGTTTTCTTCGCAGCTCCAACAACAGATTCTTTCATCAGCACTCCAGGTTTAGCTCCTGAAGTGGGTGATACAACATTATTTGGTGATGAGTCGACCTTTAATGCGAACAAAATCAACTATTATAGCCCACGTTTCGCTGGTTTCCAATTAGGTGGTTCTTATACTCCTGATTTAGAAAACCGTGGTCAACTTGTTGATCGTTTAGATGATGGTTACAGTAATGTATTCGAAGCAGCACTTAATTACGAAGGTGATTTCCAAGGTTTTGGTATTGCTGCAGCAGTTACGGGTGTTATGGGCGAATCAGATGCAGCTGGTCTTAATGATCTTGAAGGTTACAATGCTGGTTTAGCTACTAACTTCTATGGTGTTAATGTTGCTGGTTCTTATGGTGACTGGTTAGACACTTTAGGTGGCGATGCTGACTATTATACGCTGGGTGCTGGTTATGACTTCGGTCCTTTCGGCGCATCGGTAACTTGGTTAGATTCAGAAGCTAATGGCAATGACTTCGATAACCTCGTAGTTGGTGCTGATTATATGTTAGCTCCTGGCCTTACTCCTTATGCAGAAGTAAGCATGTTTGATGCTGAAGGTGCTATTGCAAGTAACGACGGTACGGTTGTTATCTTGGGTACTGAACTCGCATTCTAGTTTAACTAGAACTTATTTGAAAAGAGGGTGGCTGCGTGCCACCCTTTTTTTTGCTTCGCGTTACCGTGCTTTGGAATGTTAAAGATTTGTGACAGTGGTTAATGGTTGTTAACTTATCAGCGTTTTTATGTTATTGTCTTGTGAAATAACAGCAGGGATACGCATGAACAGTTTAGCTTTAAAACAAACCCGCATCTTTTCACCTGCCATATTTACCGTTTTCTTATTGATTGTTGCGGCTGCGGTGTTAGCTGGCAGTATCTCAACCGGCGCTGAACTCACCTTAAAATCGCATGACAAACAGATTTTAACCGAAGTGGAGCGCTATAAAACTGCCTTTAAACGGTTTGAAGTAGCCTATCAAGCCGTGCCCGGCGATATGATGAACGCCTCAAATTATTGGAATAATTGTCGCTATTTATTTGCTGATTGCAATGGCAATGGCGATTCCATCATTGCAGACACGCCCGAAGCAGACATAACACCTGAAGCGGCGCTTGCATGGCAGCATCTCGCATTAGCTGGATTGATTGAAAAGGCCTATTCTGGCGATTTAATCGGCGATTATTATGTGCCTGGCGAGAATATGCCAGCAGGATCATATCCGGATTCAGGTTATTTGCTCAGCAGTTCTATCGCCTATAGCCGCGCCGAGTGGAAAAATCAGCATTTTATTGTATTAGGCGGTTTATCTGATTGGCGCTTTAATCGCGCGATTGCCAATGCTGATGACATTAAAAATTTAGATATTAAAAGTGACGATGGCATCGCATCAAGCGGCAAAATAATGGCCTATTCCCAAGCGGCAGATGGCTGTTTGCAAGATGTAAATCGTGCCATGCTAGTGGGCAAACAAGCCGCACATTATGCTCAATCACCCCACACCGATGCAAAATGTCAGGCTTATTTTAGCTTAAACTAGTGTTTGTTCGCTTGCTATTAATTGCAGCACCTGCTCGCTATCTTGATAAGGTGAGGCTTGCCAATGTGCTAACACCTTTTGATTCGTTTCAATTTCGCTTCGAATGGCGCCTCTGCCTTTGCTCACACCGGTTGCGGCGGTGGCAATCTCGGCTAGTTTTTGCTTTGCAAAGCTGACATAGGTTTTTAACTCTGCATCCAACTGCTCCCTATTTAGCGCATCGTAAGGCAGTGATTCTAAGCTTTGGGTGGATGCGATTTGCACCCATGCATGACCAATGGCATCTGCTGCCGCTTCCCCCCATTTAACCGCTTGCTTTAAGTCACTACGCCAAATGGATTGGCCATCTACCACCCCTAGCGAAAGCGCCTTTTTTGCTGGCCAAATAACTAACGCAGCTTCAAGCTGGTGTGGTGCGTGCACTAAATCTAAATGCACACCGGCACAAGGCAACTGACTCACCGCTTCAAGATTTCCACCTAAATCTCCCTGTGTGGTAACCATCAGATGCAATTTGGGCGATGTTTTGCGTAGCGATTGATAGGTTTGCATGTATATTTCAAGCTCATCGCCGCTGGTTTGCGCATTCAAACTTAGCTCATCGAATTGCACCCAATTGGCTCCTACTTCTGCCAGTTCGCTCAATAATTGCGCATAGACCGCCACAATTTTGGGGGCAATTATCTGCTTATCTTCAATCGAAAGACCTGCTAATTGGCATATGCTCAATGGGCCGATCAAAACGGGGCGCGTATGAATACCTATCGCTTTAGCTTCTAAAAATTCATCCACAGCTTTGCGATTACAAAACGTCAATTCCATATCTATGCTCAGCGCAGGTATGGTAAAATCATCTGCGAGTTCGCAATATTGCTTCAAATCAAATTTTTGATGCGATTGTATAGAGCATAATGGAAGCGCGCCCAGCATGCATATAGTGTCTAACATACGGTATTTATAAGTAAAATCATTACTAGGAATGTGCTGTATCCCTTGATTATGCTGCAACATCCAATTTTCGCGCCGAATATCTTGAGCGACTAGCTCTACTGCTTGTTGAGTCATTTCGCCAGATTGAAATGCCGTTAAAGCGGCTTGAAGCTCGTGATGTGCGCCCGTTGAGGGAAACCCTAAATTTGCTGAAATAACCATGCTACACTCTCTATTGCCAATGAAAGATGGCTTAGTTACGACAGTGGTTCAAGTGCAACCTCATAAAAAAGTTGCATCCTTGCGCGCTTGGCGCATCATACACGCATGAAAATTGCCGCCATTCAATGTAACAGTAGCGACTCATTAGAGCAAAATTGCGTTACACTAGCCAAGCAGGTTCAACAAGCCGCGCAAATGGGGGCTTCATTTATTGCCCTACCCGAGAATGCTTTTTTGATGGCCAGCGGTGAATCATTTCATCAGCAGGTTTATTATGAAAGTGAGCATCCTGCATTAACTGCAACAAAACAGTGGGTTAAAGACCACCATGTTTCAGTCTTAATTGGCAGCCTGCATATGAAAGTAAAAGATGGTGCCAAATATGTTAACCGACAATATTTATTGGCTCCCTCTGGCGAAATCGTGGCGCGTTATGATAAAATACATCTATTTGATGTCACCATTCCACAAGGTGAATCGCATGTAGAATCATCGCGCTTTAGTGCCGGCAATAAAGCGGTTTTATCTCAGATGGATGAGGCAACTTTAGGCCATAGCATTTGTTATGATGTGCGCTTTGCTGCGCTCTATCGCGTGTTAGCCAAAGCGGGTGCGAACATATTGGCTATACCGGCAGCATTCACCCATTATACCGGCAGTCGTGGCGGCTGGCATGTGCTGTGCCGCGCCCGTGCGATTGAAACAGGATGCTTTGTTATCGCGCCCGCTCAGTGCGGCACCCATGCAAATGGGCGCAAAACCTATGGCCATTCGCTTATCATCAACCCGTGGGGCGAGATTATTGCAGAAGCTTCAGCAGATACCCCTGAAATTATAACAGCCGAGATTGACCTTGCAGAAGTGGCACAAACACGGCAAGTTATGCCAAGCTTAAACCATGATAGAGAGTTTTCTTATGACCCAATGGATTGATACCCACGTTCACCTTTTCACTTCTGCTACGGCGGGCGAAACTCCTGTTGCCATCAATGGTGGCATTAATGATGTTGATGCCTATGTAAAAGGCTTTGCATCAAACCTACCCTCGGGCGCAGTGATTGTTGATTTTAGTAAAGCAAAAACGTCTGATCATGTAATCGAAACGCTGAAGCCTTTGCAGCAAGCGGGTGTAGATGCAAAAGGCATCATTCGCGGCAACATTGATGATGCGCGCACATTTGATTGGATTAAACTGCCCCATATTGCAGGCATCCGCCTCTATGGCAAAGGCAGCATTCCTGATTTTGAGGCTGATAAAGAAAAATGGGATCGTTTATTTGCGTTAGTTCGCAGTCACAAAAAGCATATTTGTTTATTTGGTGATCCTGAATATTTGCGCCAATTGGTTGAAGCTATTCCAAATGATATTGCATTATTATTTGATCATTTGGGAATGCCTGATGCAGCATTGAGCGAAAATCAGCATCATTATAATGCATTGCTAGCTGAACTCTCATCGCGCTTTAAATCAGGCCAACCCATCTATTTTAAAGGTCCCGGTTATCGCACAAGTTTTGACACCTCATTGACCGCACCGTATCTGGTGAAAATTATTAAATTGTTTGGCGAAAGCCAGTTGATGCTGGGCGCATCCGATGCCCCATTTGCTGGGCCCGTAGTGGAAACGGGCGGTAAATATGCAGGTATGTCTAATCAACAGGTGATTGGCTATGATAGTATTTTAGATTATCTTAATCGCTTAATTGCTTTAACAGCTGAACGCACGGGCAAATCCGTTGAAATCTTACAAATGCAGTTGCTCTATAAAAATGCGCAAAAGCTTTATGATTTTAAAGCGCGTGATGCTAAAGCTGCCTAAGGGGCGACCCACTGGCCAGATTTAAGATTACCATTTTTAAAGCTAAGCTGGCATCGTTCGCCGCCTTTAGCATTTAGCTGCAATATATCCATTTTGTGGATACGGCATTCAATCGCCGCGAAATTTTCATATCCTGGCTCTGCTTGGCTAGCTTTAGGTACTTGCCTTAGAAACTCAGCGGGTAAGGTGCTGGTTCGTTCATCCATATGTGCAGATGGTGCCGGATTAACGAGATAACACCGACGGCTGGAATCTTTGGCATCAAGCCATCGCATCCGTGCAACTGCATCTTGATGATGCATAATGGCTTTGGCATCGCACCTTAACTGCCGCTTAGTTGTAGTATCGTAAAATAGTAATTGGATATTACCATCGCCATTGACTAAATCATCACATTTTGGGCTGCGCGAGTCGGTGTGAAACCAGATGGTGGATTTACTCGACTCAAAACTACGTAGCGCCATTGTGCGCGCTTGCGGCAAACCTACAGGCGAAACAGTGGCTAGAGTCGTCAAATGCCACGGGTGCTTCGCTGAGAAAACAGCCGCCTCCAGTTCAGTGGAGACGGCTGTCCAAATTGCGTAAAAGTCGCCTTCAAGTTTAGCCATAAAAACGCTAAATTTAGCTCTTTGCTTTAAGTTTCTTGGTTAAGCCGGTTACACCATCACGCTGAATTACGGATTTAAATTCAGAACGCTGTGTATTAAGCAAGCTTACACCTTCAACAATAATATCAATGATACGGTAGCCACCATTTGCTTGGTGCAAACGATAATCTACTTTAACGGGCTGCGCTCTTGGGCGAATAATATTCATTGCAATGCGATATTGGCCGTCGTTTAATGCGCGTGCGTTGGTAATTTTAAACGTTGTGCCATCAGCATATTCTTGAAAATTTGACGTATAATGCTTAACCAAAAAATCCTTGTAGGCAGCTAAATAGTCTGTTTTTTCGGCTTCTTCCAAATCATTCCAATATTGGCTAACCACAAAGCGGCCAATCCAGTTAGTATCAACCGTTGAAACAAATAAATCTTCCAACTGGCTTACTTTTGATGTTTCAGAAGCATCGGAAGCTAGAATACTCACTGCTTTATTAGCGGTTGATTCAGCAAAACCACGAGCTGCTTGCTCATCAGCATGGGCAAAAAATGCCATAAATGCAGTCATTAAAAATACGATAAAACTATGTTTCATAATGCTTACCCTCCAAGATAAGAATCAAAAATTTAAAAAATTGAACGTTTAGCGAACGCCGTCAGCGTCAGCGAAATTTTTAACCGAGGCCTCACGGCGTTGCAAATATAAGCTACGGAATGTTGCATACGGATCGAGTGATGTATCATATACTTGATCGATATAGCGATCATAGCGTGAACGCGTATCAATCACCCGTGTAGCGGTAACAGCAATCAACTCACCATCACTCATAAAATAGGTGAATGGGTTTAATAAGGTATCAATAACAAACGCTGGCGCATCGCGCAAAGATGACGGGCCTAATAAAGGCAAAACCAAATAACTACCGTGACCAACACCCCAAACACCCAAAGTCTGGCCGAAATCTTCATTATTGCGCTCAGGAACGCCTAGTTCAGTTGCAATATCAAATAAGCCTGCAACTCCCAATGTACTGTTAAAGATAAAACGCCAAAATGTAACAAAACTATTTTGCGGATCGCCTTGCAAAATTGAATTTACGAAAACAACTGGTGCTTCTAAGTTATTTAATACATTGAAGATTCCCGTACGTGCTTGTGATGGCAAAATATAGGTGTACGCATCAGCAATGGGCGAAATAAGATAGCTATCTAAAGCGCTGTTGAATTTGAAGAAAGCACGGTTAAGCCCTTCCGCACCATCAAGTGCTTCTGGACTGTTCGCGTTTGAAAAAGATAAATAATCATCTGCTGCAAACTCATTTGCTTCATCTGCTGCGAATACCGCGAAAGGTGCCATTAGGCTAAAAAATGCGGCTAAAAATATGATCTTCAAATTATACATCCTTGCGATTTACCAATAATTTGCTGTCTTATCAAGCAGCAAGTTAACACTACTATACGATTCAAAGGGTTAAATATTCATTACCTGTAGATGATAGTTTTGTAATTATTTTTTGAAAAATGAAATGAGATGGCTTCAGCGTTAGGTTTGATGGCTAAATTATTTTTGCAACATACGATTTTTCAGCTTCTTTGTTCCAGATTGTTTGCTGATATTGTTGCAAAAATAATTCCATTTTTCGTGTATCATGAAAAACGGTAAGCCCAATATCGGATTGAACCAGCTCATTTTGCGCTAATTGATCGGTTATTACTTCAATTACGGGTCTGAAAACGGTTCCATACTCACTGTAAATTCCATCTTTATAGACCGGCTGGTCAAGCAAACAGATTGGTTTGGGGGCTAAGCCAAAGGAGGCGCGCGAGTGGCGTTGCACTAACGCTAATTTTACCGATTCAATCACTTCTTGATAGGTTCCCTGCCCGCCCGTTAAAAATACATGCGCTGCACTGGCCAGCATTTCATCCATACGGCGTTGCATATTGCCCGAATTATAGCCATTCATACCCAGCGGCCATTTACCTGATCCTTCTGAGATTAGAAGCGGCGGCATAGAATAGCCAATCATACGCTTTTGCTGTTTGAGCGATCCTAATGCGCCTATCATTCGCGTTCCTTCGCGCGGTTGCAGCAACCGTTCCAGCAGCTCAGGCGCGTGATGCGCTAAATATTCTGCATCGGGGTTATGATAAATCGCTTGCATCACCTCATTAAAATAACGAATCGCCATTTCGCCACGCAGGCCTTTTTGGTGTATGATATCCGTTAATTTACTGCTCAAAACATCATGAATGGTTTTAATATCTTTGGGTTTGAAGCGTTCTTTATTGTTGAGCACATCACCTAAAAATGCCTCAACAAATCCAGAATGAATGGCGCCCATGGGGCCTTCCTTTTGGCCAGCACCCGTAACCAGCACCCAATTTTGTAAATAGATAAAGCGGCCAAGTTGATTAGCAGGCGCTTTAAATAGCGGATATTCATTCGCCGCGCCGCCGGCCACAAATACGCTAAATTGCTCAAGCGGAATAGGTGGCACGGTTTTTTCAGGCTGATGCTTTTCTGCTTGGATGGGCACGACATCCGTTAAGCGATGCCGTTTACGTGCATCTTCAACTTTAAATAACTCATCCAATTTTGCCATTAAACGGTTGGCGGCCATAGCCTCTTGCTCGGGTATTAATCCAATTTCTACGATATGGCTCACCTCAGATAATCCATTTTTCAAACCGCTTATTTTAGCATGTCGGATCATTTTTAATGCGACATCAAATGCGCCATGCTTATCGCTATTGCGGCTATTGACGACGATGATAGTTTTTTCTTTAGCCGAGGGCATTACTTGTTTATCTACCGTCGCACCCAGCAATAGTTGCGCATTATCAATATTAGTGGCGTGAGGTGACGCGATGATTAACACCACATCCACTTTTTGCATCAACCGCGTGTTAGGCTTTTTTAACAAGACATCCGGAGCGGGCATATCGGTTACGTCATAACCGAGATCGCGCAAAAGTTGCTCGGTATGAGTGGCAAGCAATGGTTGCGTTTGCCCACTGTAAAGCACCATTACCGATAACGGGCTAAGGTTGCTAACGCGCGCATCATAGGCATAGCGCGGCGCTATGGGTATATCATATTTTTCTTTTAAAAAGCCCACCGCAGCTAAGCGATAATAGTGCGCGCGCTTAGCATTTTTTGTCCATAGCATCCCTTCATCAATCAGGTTTTGCTGCGACATATTGCTGGTATGGGTTTGTCCATCGGGGATTAACATATCGCCATTGAAAAATTCGCCCGCTTGGTGCGCTATAATCTTGGGATTACTGCGGCGTGCGAACAAATTCTCCATTTCTTTATGCGACTTGAGCCATCCTTTATTTTCTCCCGTTACAATATCAAATGCGGTTAGATGTTGTTTAGGGTTCGCCGAAGGCGGCACCAGCATCATTGAACAATGGTTAAGAAAACGAATACGCCTGCGCTCAAATACTGATTGGCGCTCGGAGGGTGAGGTAGCAATCTGTTGCAGAGCCAAATACATCACATCGTAAATTTCACGCAAACCGCCATGCAACGCTTCAAATATGGGTTTAAAATTAGGACCAGGTAGTGAATTTTCACCGCCCACTTCAATCATCCAATGGTTATTTTGGAACATATTATATAAATAATTATCCACCGCATCGGCATCCATGCCGCTAAAGGTACGCGATTTAAGCTCACCTTCTTTTTCAAATTCAATATGGATGCGCTGTTCAATTAGCTTTTTAAACGCCTCATTAAAAGCAGCCCTACGCTTGCGGTCTTTGGGATAGATAGAAATGCCAGAATCTTCCACCATGCCCACAATCGGCTTTTGCACATCAAAGCCCTTTTGCCGTAACGTTTGGGTAATGGCATCTAAATTAGCAAATAACGCGAGCGATACTTCTTCAGCTTTTTGCAGCAAGTTACCGTCATAGCGGTTGGTCATTTCATCGGTTTTTTGCGGCGATAACCCCAAATCATCCAGAAAAATAAAGTTCACATCAAACCGTTTAAAAATTTGCTCATATTCAGCGCGCTTATCGGGCGAGGTGGTGGATAAAATTATGGTCGACCCTGCGGGCAGATGCGTTAAAGGCAATTGTATCATAGGGTTAGTTTAGCATCATCAGGTTAATAAAACGTGACTATTCGCCGCGCATCACATGAATTACAATGCGGCGATTTTGTGCTTGGTTTTCAGAAATGGGCAAACCCTGCACATCACGATTATTTACCTTTGGCTGTACATCCGAAAAAGCCGAAACCTGCATGCGCTCTTTATCTATCCCCTCATCAGCTAAAATACGCGCTACGCCGGCTGCGCGCATGGCCGAAAGTTCCCAATTACTGGCAAATCCACCCAAAGTTACGGGGTTGTCGTCAGTATGGCCTTCTACCACCACACGATAGTTCTCCATATCCATCTCTTTAATCGATACGACCATATCGCGCAGCATGGGCATGGCACTTGTGGCTATAGTGGCCGAGCCTGGTGCAAATAAAGCGCCCGCTCCAATATCAATGCGTAAGCCTTTATCGGTATATTCCGCAGCAACATCTAACTCCACCGCATAGGCTTCGATAATCACTTGAAAGTCATCATATAACGCTTTGAATGGTAGCTCTATCATATCGGTTACGAAGCCAGAGCTCATGGCTTCGGTTATGGCTTCAAACTTATCGGCTTTGGGTTCTGAAATAGAAAGTAGGATTACAAAAAAGCATAATAATAATGTAGCGCAATCGGCAAAGGTGTGAATCCAGCTATCATCATCGGGTTCATTATATTTATAGTTTTTTTTGCCGCCTTTTAAGCTCATGTTTTCTGCTTCAGCTGGCGGTCTAGACTAAAATGAATATCCGGATCGAGAAAACTATTAAGCCTGTCTTGCATGTAGCGTGGGTTTTTACGCTCTGCCAACATGATAAGCCCTTCGGCCACCATCTCATTTCTAAATTTCTGAATCTCTTCTTTTTGCAATAATTTTAATGCAGCGGGGGTAAACACCATGCGGGCAAATACCACGCCATATAATGTGGTTAATAAAGCAAGTGCCAAGCCTTTGCCCAATTTCGCCATATCGCCATCTAAACCTTGCAACATTACAACTAAACCCACCAACGTGCCTATCATGCCAAAGGCTGGCGCGGCCGAGGCCATTTGCTTTAGCACCATCACGGGGATGGTATTACGTTCAAATTCGCTTTCCAACGCAGTATCTAAAATGTCGCGAATCTCTTCAGGCTTATAGCCACTGGTTACAATCGTTAGCGCAAAGCGTAACACCGGATCCGACATTTTCACCTTTTTTATTTCATTCTCTAACGATGGGATGCCCTTTTTCTGTACTAAATAAGCCCATTGAATAAGGCGTAAGATTTCAGTATTTAGCCCTTCGCGTGTTGAAACAGGGGCTTTAAGCATCCAGCCAATCGCTTTAAATGCCTGCACCACATAGCGCGCTTGATAGCTCATAAATGCAGCTGCTGTGGTTCCACCCACTACCATCAACACGCTTGAAAGGCTTACAAAAGCAAACCAATTATCCGTGCTCAAAAAGATTGAGAAGAAAAACAGGCCAAAACCAAATAGGACACCTAAGAGTGATGAAAGCGACATATCTCTATTAAACGCTATGAAAGTTAAAAAACTATTGAGAAATAGGTTTTAATCGCTCCTATTCGTGCAATAATCGCAAATAGTGCGCGTGCGCCTCACTTCGTAAAGGAAAGTTAAGGGAATTCACATGGTTCAAAAGCCGGTTATTGGTTTCACCCTCGATTATGAATTGGGCGGCAAAGGGCAATTTTCGCTCTACCCTTGGTATGCCGTACGCGAAAATTATTTACGTTCTGCCACTCAAGCAGGCGGCATTCCCCTCGCCCTGCCTCATGAGCTTGATTTGGTGGAATCTTACTTAGATATGATTGATGGGCTAATTGTAACCGGTGGCGATTTTGATATTCCACCGCATTATTACGGACAAGAAATTAACTCTGATAAGGTGAGTATCAAGGAACGGCGTACTGCGTTTGAGCTATCCATGGTGCGCGGTGCATTAAAACGCGATATGCCTATCTTGGGTATTTGCGGCGGCCAACAGCTGTTAGCAGTTGCCATGGGGGGCAGCCTTATTCAGCATATTCCCGATAGCATCGCCAACTCGCTTGCACATGAGCAGCCCAACCCACGAAATGAAGCAGGCCACGCAGTCACCATACAAGAAGGCACATTGCTGCACCATATTATCGGCAAAACGGAAATTATGGTTAATAGCGCGCATCATCAGGCAGTGGCTAATGTTGGCTCGCAACTAATGATCAACTCTACAGCTTCCGATGGTGTAATTGAAGGAGTAGAATGTCGCGATTATCGCTTTTGCTTAGGTGTGCAATGGCATCCTGAATTTCATATCACCGAAGCTGATTCGAAAATTTTTGATGCATTTGTCGCAGCAGCAGCGGCATTTAAAGCGTAAATTTACCCTTCCGGTAATTTTATATTCAGTTATTTTATAAATATAGGATGATTAGAATGTTATTATATATCCAACACATCGCGCATCGAATAGCGGCCAGCAGGTTTATCTTGTAACCATTGCGCCGCGCGAATCGCACCATCCGCATAAATGCTGCGGTTATGCGCGCGATGGTTTAATTCAATTCGTTCATTCTCACCAATGAACAACACATGATGATCGCCTATAACCCCACCGCCCCGTTGCACCGAAAAACCAATATCGCCTGTTTTACGTTTGCCTGCCCGACTATGCACTTGCACGTCTTTCAAATTAACATTCCGCCCTTCAGCGGCAGCTTCGCCCAATAACAAAGCAGTACCTGAGGGAGCATCAATTTTATGTTTATGATGCAACTCACTAATTTCAATATCGAAATCATTTTTTAAAGTTTCAGCGGCTTTTTCAATTAAAGCTGCGAGCACATTAACGCCCACACTCATATTATTTGAATGCACAATGGGAATATGCTTTGCCGCTGCATTTAACGCTGCTTCTTGTTCCAAATTTAACCCTGTCATACCTAACACTATAGGAACGGTGTGTTTTATAGCCTTATCTAAAAATGCTGGCAGTCCTTCAGGTAGCGTAAAATCAATTATTGCATTAGCGTGTGAAAAATTACAATCGGATAGGTGCAACGCTGTCACACCTGTTTTAGGTTGACCTAAAATATCGCCGACATCCTTACCAATTAAATTGGAATTTCGGACGGTTACACCAATAAGCTCAAGTTTAGGATTATTCAAAATCTCTTGCGAAATGATGCGACCCATACGGCCTGTAATGCCTGTTACGATAAGTTTCATACACTACGCTTACGCCTTTGGATTCGTATTGTCAAAAAACATGCAATATTAGTGAAATATTAATACGCTTCGTGCTTTACTGTAGATTGATTATGTTTTCATACCTTAGATATTTTTCCATTATTAGTTTGGTCATTATTGTGTTGGCCGCTGTGGGTTTGGGTCATTATTTTCGCAGTTCAGCAAGTTCTGATTTACATGATCTAGTGACGAAAAATAACCGTGTACTTGCACAAGGCTTTATCAATAACATCTGGAAAGAGCACCCATTCGTGCAAATGCTGGGGCAATTCCGAGCCAGCAAAATACCCGCTTCGCAATGGCACCAATATCGCGGCTATAAAGAAAATTATGAAGCTTTCAGTCGCGATATCTTCCGTTATTTTGAAGAAATGCCTGTGGTGCATGTCAATATCTACGGCCCTAATAAACAAAAACTGCTTACCTTTAATCAAGCGCGCATTTTAAACCATAATGATGTGGGTGTTAAAGTTAAAGATTCTGCCCTAATGACCGCCACCGCTAATGTTGCACAGGCTGGCTCTAACGCATCTGAAATTCTAACCAACGCTCATTTCCAAATCGCTAATGGTGATTATGAGAACGGAACGCTTGTTCAAACGGCAATGCCTATTTTATCGGACAGTTATGTCCCCTTATTGGCGGGATCTAAACAATATAATAAAGCCAATAATATTGAGGGCATGGTCGAAATTTATTATGATATAACACGGCAGTGGGAACATTTATATCATTTTCAATATGTTAGCACGGGCGCCATTATTTTAATCTTTTTAGTACTTATCATCACACTTAATATCGTAGCTGCGAAAGCGGAACGTATTATTGCGCGTCAACATGAAGCAAACGTTGAATTGGCTGCTTTAGCCTCAGCTGCTGAGGCTGATAATGAAAATAAGTCCCAGTTTTTGGCAAGTATTAGTCACGAACTTCGCACGCCATTAAATGCAATTATTGGATTTTCTGAAATCATTAAAAGCGAAACCATGGGCGCAATAGGTAATGTACAATATAAAGATTACATTCGCGATATTCACAATTCGGGCGTACATTTATTAAGCCTTATCAATGATATACTCGATTATTCAAAAGCCGAAGCGGATAAGATTGATTTGCTGGTTGAGGAAGTGGATATTACCAAGCTCATCCATACCAGCATCCGCTTAGTATCACCACGTGCTGAACATGCCAAAGTAGCACTCGTGGCTGATGTGCCCGAAGATCATTATTTCCTCTATACGGATGCGAAAAAAGTCAAGCAGGTGCTGCTAAATCTCCTTTCAAACGCCGTTAAATTTACGCCGGAAGGTGGACAAATTCGTGTCTCCATGTGGCGTGATATGAAGGAAGATGCCATATCGGTTGAAGTACGTGATTCGGGCATTGGTATTGCGCCTAAAGATATCTCAAAAGCGCTTTCACCCTTTGGTCAGGTGGATAGCGCACTAAGCCGTAAATATGAAGGTACTGGCCTAGGATTACCTTTAACCAAAAAGTTTGTTGAGATAATGGGTGGCACTTTTGCCATTGAGAGTGAAGAAGGCAAAGGCACGATTATTCGCTTTAGTCTACCCGAGAATATTCCTATCGAAAAGACTGCCCAACAGCCTATAGCCACCTAATCGTTACACTACGATAATTTGATAACGCTGGCTTTCGCACTCTATTCGATTTATAAAACGCCCATGAGCAAACCACCCCCCCCAAAACGTATTCAGTCCTCCGATATATTATCGCGTAAACAGGCAGATCCTATCATTGTGCTAACTGCCTATGATGCCCTAATGGCAGGTATATTAGATACCCATTGCGATATATTACTTGTAGGTGATTCACTAGGTATGGTGCGGCTTGGTATGGAAAATACGATTGCGGTAACGCTGGATATGATGGCTCTACATGGGCGTGCCGTTGCGCATGCCACTCACCATGCAATGGTAGTGATTGATATGCCGTTTGGTAGCTATCAAGAATCGCCGCAAATTGCTTACCGAAATGCTGTTTGGCTTTTGCAAGAAACGGGCGCACAAGCAGTCAAACTAGAAGGCGGCAGCGAAATGGCCGATACCATCCGCTTTTTAACGCAGCGTGGCATTGCCGTCATGGCGCATATCGGCTTAACGCCCCAGCATATTCATCAAATGGGTGGGTTTAAGGTGCAAGGACGCACTGATCAGAGCCGCCAGAAAATACATTCTGATATCAAAGCTATTGATGATACTGGCGCGTTTGCAATAGTATTGGAGGGCTTAATCGAAGATTTAGCAAAAGAAGTTACAGCATTAACCCGATTGCCCACCATTGGTATAGGCGCCTCAGTTGAATGTGATGGACAAGTTTTAGTTACGGAAGATATGTTGGGTTTCACATCATCTACACCAAAATTCGTTAAATCCTATGCTGATTTGCGCCAAGCAATTTCAAGCGCGGTGGAAGCTTACGCCCATGATGTAACATCACGCAGTTTTCCCAATGAAGATTATTGTTATTATCCTAACAACAGTAAAAAATCCTAAATTGCACGCGAGCACTTCGCAATTATTGCATTTCTCTTTCTTTTTCTACCTGTTCAAGTGCGCCTAAACGCTCTTCAATAAAGTGGCGTATAAAATTAAGTTCACCTGGTTTAATATCTTTCGCATTTGCTTGCACTTGCTGCATAATGGCCAATGCCGAATCAAACTCGCCACGTTTTTCGTAAATAAAAGCGGGCAATTGGTTAACCCATAAGGGAACATCTTTGGCATAAACAAGCGGCTTTGCTAGCTCCAATGCCAATTCAGTATCCTCTAATTTATGATTAGCGAGATACACTGCCTGAGCTTGCCACCACCATTTTTCATTTATGCGATGCTGTGAATGATCGCGCAGATAATCGACAACATAAATTACATCAGGCGTGTTCTGGGTTTGGCTAAAATAATAGCTGGCTAAAGTGGGAATATAATCTGATTTATTATCTAAGGTATCTAGTAAATTAAACCAACCTTGCAGCCGGCTAAAATCATATTCGCGCAAAGCCGTAAAACGTCCGAACGTATCACCAAAATTTTGTAAATGCAGACCAAGCAAACGAAACAATCCCTCGCTATCGCCCAAAGATATAGCTTTGGTTGCTAATTCACCGGGCACCGCCGGTACTACATCCATCAAGGGTTTGTTAGGCTTAGCCTCTATCCAAAAAACAATTTGTAGCGAGAATAACGCTAGAAAAACCAGCCAATATGCCGCTAATTTGGGATGCATGGCTTAAAATTCCTTACGCTTAAAATCAATCGTAGCGGCGGCTAATAATAAGGGGATGTAGATCAATACTTGCGCCAATGCAAAGCTAGTATCGGATGCGCGTGTTACGCCATATACGAGCCATTCTGATTGGGTAAATAAATCGAGTCGTGGTAAAATAATCGATGAAAGATCAATAATTCCGCCAAAAATCGTATCCACCCATTTATCATGAAACAGCATTTGCGAATCCGATGTGGCAACAAAAAAAGCCATCATGCGCCCTGCAATGTAAATGCCTAGCGAAGCTAAAACACTGGTCACCGCACTACTTAGAGTAAAGCTAGCAAATAATGCAACAGCAACGACCAGCCAACTTTCTAATAGCAGACTTGCACTCCAATAGGCAAAACCAGTTCCGCTTATAATGGTTAGAAATGAGATGATGGTGCAGGTTGCTAATACCAGCAAAAAAGACACGAACGAGAAGCCGAGCCAGTAAGCAAGCATGATTTTAAATCGTGATAGGGGTCGCGATAACAACACATCAATTTCTTTCTGGTCAAATGCTTGACGAATATGAAACGCCACAAATACAATAATACCCATCATCAGAATAAAACGAGCTGAAGCACCGCTAAATACTAGCGCCATTGCCTCCTTTTCAACCATGGCCGTGTTGCCTAATGTTGATGAAATGCCCACCGCTAAGATTACGGCAAAAATTAAACCAAGGAACAGATAATCGCGTAACGCGGTTAATAAGATATAGCGAATGTGGGTAAGCATGTCAGATGCCTCTAATTAGAAATTAAGGGGGCGCGGGTCATCAGTGAATTTATCGTAAATGACTCGATCAGCGTCTTGCGTAAATCCATTACTACCAACTAAGGTTGCGCGAATAAAAATAATCAACTCGCTTTTACGATCCATTTTATCAACGGACTTAAATAAATTACCCAACCAAGGCACAGAGGCAAGGCCCGGTACGCCAACATCATTATTGATAGAAGAACCTTCCATTAATCCACCAATAATCATTACCTGACCGCTTTTCAATTTTAAAATTGAGTCTAATTCACGCACTTCAACAACGGGAATGTTATTTTCAATATTCAAACCACCACCTTGGCTTGCCAAGAAAGCCACTGCAGGGTCACTAACAAATCGTGTTACTCGTGATAAAGTTGGGCGCACCATGAGTGTAATTTCGCCTGTATCGGTATTGATAGAGGGTTGCAGTGTCAAAATGATGCCAATTGGTACGGTTTTAACTTCGGTTGCTACGGTTAGTAATTCATCATTTCCAACCAAAGCCGTATCATTCCTTTCGCGCTCAACATCAATATCGAAATAAACAAAGTTTTCAGCGAAAGTAAGCACGGCCTGTTGATTGTTTATTGCGTGCAATCGGGGGCTAGACAGCGTTCGCGTTGTGCCAAATGATTCAACTAAGGTTAGAAAATCATTTAAATCTGGGCCCGCGCCATCAATATCGCCCGATACATTATCAAATAAACCTTCAGGCAGCGCTGCCGTAAAGCTACCATTTGTAATATCTACCGTACTGAAATTAGTAACTAACCCAATTTTTGAGCTGATCGCAGACCATTCAACACCACTTTGATAACGATCGTCTAATGCGACTTCAACAATTTTGGCTTCAATCAACACTTGAGCCGAAGCGTTGTTGCGAATCTTTTTAACAAAACGTTCCACCAATTCATGTTGGCGCTGCGACGCGGATATCGTTAATACACCCGCTTGTTTGTTGAAAACATAAAACGCGCCATTTGGCAATATTTGAGCATTTGCCGGAATGCCGCCTGCTGGAACAGCTGCTGGAATGGCTGCGTTCAGTCCGCCAGCGGGTGCAGCAGGCTGCCCTGCTATTACAGCAGATGGGTCTTGCGTGGTTGCTGTATTAACTGCATTTGGTTGAATGGTTGCAGCGCTTCCATCCACCGAAAACAAATTAACCGCCGCCACTTTTGAAGCGGGTGTGTAAGATAGAATCTGACTCAAACCTCTCTCTAACGATTCCCAAAAATCACTGTCTGTTACCGAGTTAATGGTTTGGGTTGAGCCTGTGTTGCCCAATCCAGCGCCTCCGCCACCTTGACCACCTCCGCCACCCTGAGCACCTCCGCCACCTTGACCACCTCCGCCACCTTGACCACCGCCTGATAATACATTGGTACTGATATTAACGGAACTTGTGCTGCTGCGATTGATATTTAGAAAATCTAACTGATAACTATCAATATAGGGCAAATCGCGCTCAATGCGTAAAACGCCATCTTGCATGGTGTAACGTAAAGCGGCCATTGAAGCGATGCGGTCAACCACAGCGTTAAACGGTTTGTTATTTGCTATGAATGAAATGCCGCCACTAATGCCCGAATCAAGCTCAATATCTACATTGGCTAAACGAGCCAACTCAAGTAATACATCTTTAAGCGGCACATCATCCGTGACGGCGATTGAAACCAATTGTGCTTCGCTAATTTTAGGTGGCTTTGGGGTTGATAGAATTTGATTTAAGTTTGGCAATGGCGGCGGTGGCGGCGGCAAAAGCTCAGCCTTGGTAATGGTTTTGCCTTGGTCTGGCGTTGCCATATTGCGATAATCATCACGACTCAAATCAAGCGAGCTGTCTATTTGGTCATTCAATTCGGGGTCAAATTTTGAGCGTAATTTATCCGTACAACCACTAAGTGTAAGTGTGGCCAGCAATGTTATCGCTATCAAACTGGATGAGTGTTTGCCCATGCCCTCAAATTTTCTTTTTATTATTCATAGCACTCTAGCGTTCTGAACCAATGCATCAAGCAAAAAATGCGTGCCATTTATGATAGAATCCGCTGCAACATATCCCAATACAGCGCCGAAGCTTCTGGCCAAATGACTAAAATTAACAATGCAATAGCCAAAGCAGGCGCAAATGGAAAGCGCGCATGATGCCCTCTTAACCGCCAAATTACGCCTGTTAATACCCCTAAAATACCGCTTAAAAATATAAAAACGGTCAACTGATGTAAAGATGCCAACCACAGCCCCACAACGAATAGAAACTTCACATCGCCAAATCCTAATCCATGAAATCCACGCAACCAGTAGTAGCCATAATGCAACAGTAAGCCAATGCCCCCCGCTACCCCAATCAACAATAGAATTTCGGATAAGTGCGTTCCAAGTTGCCAGTGATACAAAATGCCCAAAGGAATCAGAAATAAATGAATCTCATCTGGAATAAGCTGTGTTTCTAAATCGGCTACAAACATAATTAGGAGCGCTGTAGCAAAGCCCAATAACGTTACACTCAATAAATCTAAACCGTATTTTTGCACAATTAACGCAAATAAAGTGGCACATGCAATTTCCGTTAACGGATAGCGCGCGCTGATAGATGTATGGCAATATCGGCATTTTCCTTTTGTCGATAACCACGAAAATAATGGAAATAAATCTATGCTTGAAAGTGTATGGTTACATTTTGGACAATGCGAGCGTTTGGTGGTGATAGATTCTTCCTTAGGTAAACGGTGGCTCGCCATCGTTGCGAAGCTGCCCATACAAAGTCCGATTAAAATGGCGAGTGCAATTTCCATAAATTAGGGGTGTTTCCTTAATCGGTTTTTCGTTATAAATAGATTCCAAATCTTACCATATTTAAAGCGAGTTCAAATGCCCCTTACTTCTAAAACGATTGCTATAGCTGCTGACCATGCTGGCGTTGGTTTAAAAGCCACACTCAAGGATGATTTAAGCGCACTGGGCTATATTCCGCTCGATTTAGGTACGCATAGCACTGAATCGGTCGACTATCCCGATTATGCACACGCATTGGCGGATGCATTAGCGCAAGAAAAAGCGAGTCTCGGTATTTTAATTTGCGGTTCGGGCATTGGCATTTCCATCGCGGCGAACCGCCACTCGCATATCCGCGCCGCTTTGTGCCATACCGCACTGGAAGCACGCCTAGCGCGGCAACATAATAACGCGAATGTTTTAGTACTGGGCGCGCGGATTATTGGTGTAGAAAGCGCTAAAGACGCGCTACAGTCATTTTTGAGAACCGAATTTGAAGGCGGCCGACACGCTCTACGCGTAGACAAAATCTAGCTGTCATGATTCTGTCATTTTCAAGTGGTATATTACAGTATGGAAAATACTTTTACAGAGCCTCATAGAGGTCGCCTCTCAAGAAGAAATACTATCTTTTTGTCTATGTTTGGCGTTTCAATCGGTGCGTTTGCCTTAGGATTTGACGATTGCTTGTTTGATGTTAACACGGTGGATGCTTGTATTGCCCATTCACAAAGCTGGATTCCTAAATTTCAATCGGTTGGCGATCACCTCATTAAATGGTTTATTGCGCTCATCACCGCAGCATTTTAATCAATTTTATTTAGAATTTTTTAATCTTTAGCCTTTAAGGTTAAAGAATGATGTATCGTGTTTTAACATTCGGATTTTGTTTAGCGTATGGTGGCTTAATTGCTTGGGGCGCAAGTGCTGGCGCTTTAATTTAGTTTCTCATCCTATTCTAAATTATTCATTAAGGTTGAAAGCCTTTATGCTTATCCCATATAGTAACTGCTATGCCTAGCGGAACCGATATTATTCAACATTATGTATCTACCCTGCCCAATCGGCCAGGGGTATATCGTATGATGGATGTTGCTGGACAGGTGCTTTATGTGGGCAAAGCCCGTGATTTAAAAAACCGTGTAGCCAACTACACTTCGCTTGCTGGAAAAAATAATCGCCTTTCTCAGATGATTTTGAAAACGGCAAGCATGGAATTTGTAACCACACGCAATGAAGCCGAGGCACTGCTGCTTGAGGCAAATCTGATTAAAAAGCTGGAGCCTCGCTATAATATTTTGCTGCGTGATGATAAAAGCTTTCCCTATTTAGTCATGAGTGATCATCCTTTTACGCGTATCAGCAAATATCGGGGGGCTAAAAATTCAGGGGGCACGTATTTCGGGCCTTTTGCTTCCGCAGGTGATGTAACCAAAACGATTAAACAATTACAGCGCGCTTTTTTGCTTCGCCCATGTACCGATACCATGTTTGAGAGCCGCAAACGACCCTGCCTGCAATATCAAATAAAACGCTGCTCTGCTCCGTGCGTCGATTACATTTCGCAGGCTGATTATGCCGCTTTAACAAATCAAGCCACGCGCTTCATGCGCGGGCAGAGCACTCAGATCCAAGAAGATATTGCAGTGCAAATGCAGCAAGCCAGTGTAGATGAAGATTTTGAGTTGGCCGCAAAATTGCGCGATCGACTGCGTGCATTAAGTCAAATTCAGCGGGAACAAAAACTCCATTATTCAGGTTTAAAAAATACCGATGCGATTGCCATTACACGCGATAGAGCCATCGCCTGCGTGCAATGTTTTTTCTTTCGCGATGGTCAAAATTTTGGCAATCAATCACTGTTTCTCAAAATTACCGATGATGCAACGGATGCCTCTATCCTCGAAGCGTTCTTGCCGCAATTTTATGAAGGAAAGCCCGTGCCGAAAGAGCTACTTTTATCGCATAAGATTGATGAAACCGCGCTGATTGAAGAAGCACTTTCAACCCGCATCCATGTGCCAGAACGCGGCGAAAAACGCGAAGCAATGAAGCAAGTGATGCATAATGCCAAGCAAGCATTGCAGCGCCATATTGAAACCCGAATGAGCCAGGAGAGACTTCTAAATAAGCTCAAAGATTTATTTGATTTAACTGAAATCCCGCAGAGGATTGAAGTATATGATAATAGTCATATTTCGGGCACCCACGCTGTAGGGGGCATGATTGTCGCCACCGCTGAAGGGTTTGCTAAAAATCAATATCGCAAATTTACGATTAAAACTGCCGCTAAAGATGATGATTTTGGTATGATGCGCGAGGTGCTCACCCGCCGGCTTAAACGCTTTAAAGAGGAGGAAAATCCTATCACACCATTACTATTGATTGATGGTGGAAAAGGCCAGCTATCCTCCGTTAAAGAAGTGATGCAGCAATTGGAATTATGGGGCAAAATACCCGTCGTGGCCATTTCAAAAGGGGTTGATTGCAACGCTGGCCGCGAAAAATTTCATCTTGAAGGTAAGGCTGAGTTTCAGCTGCCGCCTAACGATCCGGTGTTGCATTATTTGCAGCGTCTGCGCGACGAAGCGCACCGCTTTGCCATTAGTGCCCACCGCAATAAGCGCTCATCAGCTATCAAAAAATCGGCATTGGACGAAATTACCGGTGTGGGTTCAATGCGCAAAAAGGCACTTTTACAACATTTTGGTTCGGCTAAAGCGGTGGCAAATGCTAGTGTGAATGAATTGGCCGAAGTAGCAGGTTTAAACCTTAAAACAGCAGAAAAAATCTGGCAGCAATTTCACCATTAATTAAGGCTGCACATTGCGATTGATGGAATATACGTTGGATTTCTTGGATAAATCGCGTTTACCAACAAAAGGAATAAACCCATTTTTGCGCGCATTTGATAAAAACTCAGCCTGATATTTTTCTTTTGTGGGATAGGATGTTACCAAAATAAATTTACCCTTAGCTTGCGCTAATTTAATGTATTTCAAATCACCTTCTGTCCAATCGGAAATTTCATCATCATTAAACCACAAATCTTCCACCCCTAACCCATCAATCGCCTTTAAATAGGCGCGATTTGGCTGCGTTTCGCTACCCTCTGCGGCTGTTAATTCAACCGCATTTTGGGGGATAATTTTAAAATTTGGATTTATTGCTTTTGTCGCGGCAGATATACGAATGATGAAATTTTCCATTTCAGCGCGCAATTCTTTGGTGGAGCCTGAATAAGCGTTAATGACTTGTTTAACCTGATAACCATCGATGATATCCAGATAAACGCCGCTAAATCCTATTTGCGCAATTTTCTGCGCCTTGGCAATAATGATATTTTGCCAATCCTTATCCCAAAATTTCACGCGATAATTACCTTTCCACTCTTTGTTTTCAGCTAATAAAAAATCAGGTTTTTGTTCGCTCCAACCCTGCCAATAATCACGGTAGTTTTCCGCTTCGCCAATACTTAAATAGGAATAAACCGTTGTACCATTTTGTTTAAGTGCTGCAATTTGGGGTGAGGTTAATTCAGCATCATCTACATCAACCACCATCAATTTGGCTGAATAGGCATTCGCTAAATCATCAAATTGATAGCCACTCAAACCATAAAGATAATGATAAATATGTGGCGTATTTAATGGTTGGGCCATCAAGGCGCTACTGAAACCAAGCGCAGCAATCACCATTATAACTGTATTTTTTAGATTCATTTTAAATCCTTAATCAGGGGTAAGATGACGTCGTCAATATCGGCGCGCGTAACCACCCCTTTTTTCATATAAATAATTTTGTTTGAAGCATCTAACAATAAAGTTGTGGGCACGGCACTAATCCCCAAATCCCACGTAAAAATAATGCCATTATCAATGCCAATTTCGGTAAAGGGGTTACCATGTTTGGCGAGCCATGTTTTTAACGTTGCGGCATCATCGCGAAAGGCAATGCCGTATACCGGAACCGAATCATTCAAAATTTCAAGCTCTGGCAGTTCTTGAATGCAGGGTGTGCACCAGCTTGCAAACAGGTTGATGATTTTGGGGCCGTCGGTTTCAATTGCCCATTTTGCGGTGGAAAGATCGGAGCCATTCATTGCTTTCATATCCAGTGGCGGCATGGGGCGCTTTTGATAAGCCTCAAGCGGCTCATCCGATGTGTTGACGAAAAAGATGCCCGCCGCCATGACGATAAGAAGTGATACGGCTTTTAAACGCTTAATAAGCATTTTTCAATTATAGCAGTTTTCCGTGACATTGTTTATATTTTTTGCCCGAGCCACACGGGCATTCTTCATTGCGCCCTACCCTACCCCAAGTTTCGGGTTTTTTAGGGTTACGTTCATCGGGTGCAACGCGTTTCTGTGCCGCAAATGGAACCGGCTTTTTGGCAGTATCGCCACTATCATCTTGCCCTCTATTTTCATGCAAATCTTGGGTGGGTTTTAACGGCTCTAATGATTGCGCATCCGGTACATGCATTTCGATATGGGCTAAACGATTGGTGGTGAGTTCACGCAAACGATAAAGCAGTTTCGAAAATAATTGAAACGCTTCACGTTTATATTCATTGAGCGGATCTTTTTGCCCATATCCGCGCAAACCAATGCCTTGGCGTAGTTGGTCTAACTGTAGTAAATGATCTTTCCACAGCTCATCAAGGGTTTGTAATAAAACGCGTTTTTCTACTACGCGCATCAATTCAGGTGAAAAGCGCTGCTCTTTATCTTGCATGAGATCGTTCACTGCTTGGATGGTGCGCTGTAGAATTTCCTCATCGGCGATGCCTTCTTCGGCCGCCCATTCGCGCACGGGTAAATGCAAACCAAATAATCGGAAGGATTCCTTCTCGAGCGATTCAGTTTCCCACTGCTCAGCAAAAGATTTTGCCGGAATATGGCTATAAACCAAATCGGTCACTACATCTTCACGCATTTCTTCAACCACATCGGATAGATCTTCTTCTTCCATCATTTCAATGCGTTGATTGAAAATAACCTTCCGCTGGTCGTTCATTACATCGTCAAACTTTAGCAAGTTTTTGCGAATATCGTAATTGCGCGACTCAACCTTACCTTGGGCTTTTTCAATCGCTTTATTCATCCACGGATGGGTAATCGCTTCACCATCTTTCAAGCCAAGTTTCTTCAACACGCCATCAATGCGTTCGGAACCAAAAATACGCATCAAATCATCTTCAAGCGATAGATAAAATTTGGACGCACCCGGATCACCCTGACGACCCGAACGCCCGCGAAGCTGATTATCAATACGGCGCGATTCATGACGCTCAGTGCCGATTACATACAGGCCGCCCGCTTCAATTACTTTTTCTTTAGCCGTTTTATATTCGTCTTTCGACATCAACTTGCCGTTCACATCTTCAATCTCAGGGTTGCCGCCCAACATAATATCGGTACCACGACCCGCCATATTTGTGGCGATAGTTACTGCACCAAAGCGCCCTGCCTGCGCAACAATATGCGCTTCTTGCTCGTGATGTTTCGCATTTAACACATGATGCTTTACTTTAGCTTTTTTCAGTAAACCCGATAAATATTCAGATTTTTCGATGCTAACCGTGCCCACTAGTACAGGTTGGCCTGTTTTATTGCATTCTTTAATTTGGTCAATAACCGCATCATAACGCTCTAACGCCGTACGGTAAATTTCATCATCGGAATCCAAGCGCGAAATCGGCAAATTCGTAGGGATTGCCACCACTTCAAGATTATAAATATCGGCAAATTCATTGGCTTCGGTTAGCGCCGTGCCCGTCATACCTGAAAGCTTAGGATACATGCGGAAATAATTTTGAAAGGTAATAGAAGCTAAGGTTTGATTCTCATTTTGGATATGCGCTTTTTCTTTGGCTTCCAACGCTTGATGTAATCCTTCTGAATAACGGCGGCCTTCCATCATTCGGCCGGTAAATTCATCGATAATCACAACTTTATTATCTTTTACAATGTAATCCACTTCGCGTGTAAATAACGTATGCGCTTTAAGCGCCTGATTTACATGATGAACGAGCGATACATTATGAATATCATACAGGCTTGCGCCTTTTTCTATCATGTGAGAAGCAACGAGTAACTCTTCGATAAATTCTACCCCCTCTTCCGTCAATGAAACGGAGCGGGATTTTTCATCTTTTTCAAAATGCTCTGGCTTTAAGCTCGGCATTAGCGCATCGATTAATGTGTAAAGCTCTGAATTATCTTCTGTTGGGCCCGAAATAATGAGCGGCGTGCGTGCTTCATCAATGAGAATCGAATCCACTTCATCAATCACGGCGAAATTAAAGGGGCGTTGCACCATTTCTTGGCGCGAAAACTTCATATTGTCGCGCAAATAGTCAAAACCAAATTCATTATTGGTGCCATAGGTAATATCGCAGCCATACGCGTGTTGGCGCTCTAAATCGTTCAATCGGTTTAGAATGCAGCCAACGGTAAGACCTAAAAAGCTATAGAGCTTGCCCATCCACGCCGAATCACGCTCAGCTAGATAGTCGTTTACGGTTACCACATGCACGCCCTTGCCTTCTAAAGCGTTAAGATACACCGCTAAAGTGGCAACAAGCGTTTTACCTTCGCCCGTTTTCATTTCGGCAATCATGCCTTTATGCAGCACCAAACCGCCCACTAACTGCACATCAAAATGACGCATGCCAAGCGCGCGTTTAGCGGCTTCGCGTACCGTGGCAAATGCTTCTGGCAAAATATCATCTAGCGTTTCTTTACCGCTAAGACGCTCGCGGAACCATTGCACACGACCCCGGATTTCGTCATCGGTTAAATGCGTTGTTTCTTCTTCCAGCGCGTTGATACGATTAACCTCTTTTTGCAGCGATTTAACGATGCGATCATTCGAGGAGCCAAAGAGTGATTTTGCAATATTTGTTAACATACTGCCTAATTAGTGCAGGTTCGGCAATAAATCTAGGTGATAATAGTATTTTAATTGAAGTTAGGAGTTTTTTGATCGCTCATTTTCACGTCAACACGCAGCATTCCGAGCGCATCTTTTCCGAACACAGATTCAATCGCTTCTCGAGGAACAATGAAAGATTGTTTATTATGGCTTTGTCGGGCGACCCCTTCAAATAAAGCATCAAGAAAATACCCTGCCCCTTCAGATGTTGAAATCATACGCAAGCGGCTGTCAAAATATATTTCGCCGTCTTGAGCAAAAAAGCGCAATTGATTAAGTGAGTCTTGACGATATTTCTCTTCATTTAAATCCATATCTAAGAATAATCTAAATAAATTAATAAACGGTTAAAAACAGGAGGTTAATTACTAAATTTACCGACGGCCAAAAAGCGTTTCAATTTTATGCAACGGCAACTCAACATAAGTGGGGCGCCCATGGTTACACTGGCCTGAATGGGGTGTAGCTTCCATTTGTCTTAAAAGCGCATTCATCTCATCAATATTCAAGCGACGCCCTGCCCTGACGGATCCATGACACGCCATGGTGCCACAAATATCTTCTAGCCGATCGCGCAGTTTCAACGCTTCGCCATATTCCTGCAATTCATCCGCCATATCTTTGATTAGGCTCTGAATATCACCTTGGCCTAATAACGCTGGAATCTCACGCACGATTACTGCGCCGCCGCCAAAATCATCTATAATCAAACCCATTTGCTCAAGTTCATCTTTGCGGGTTAAGAGCGCCGCGGCGTCATCTTCGCCTAATTCCACAATTTCAGGCAATAAAAGGGGCTGCGTTTTCACGCCATCTTGCGCCATTTGCAATTTCATTTGCTCATAAACCAGCCGTTCATGTGCCGCATGTTGATCGACAATGACAATACCTTGGGCGGTTTGCGCAACAATATAGGTTTCATGTAGTTGAGCGCGTGCCAGCCCTAAAGGCGGGAACTCTGTCGTAGACGTTTCGGGTGCCGACTCATATCGCATAACGGATGCCGCTTGTGCAAAAAGTGAGGGGCTTGTGCCGTGTGTTTGCATGGGGCGTTGCACGCTATGTGAACGATATCCATTTTGATAATGCGGCTGTTGCAGCGAAGATGGATGCAGGGCAGCGCCGTTCATTTGGGGGGGTTGAAAATAGCGCAACGCATCTTGCGCTACCGTGGTGCTGGCTTGATGGCCTGATGCCGCTAAAGCTTCACGCAACCCACGCAAAATAAGCGAACGCATGGCTTGCGCATCGCGAAAGCGCACTTCCGATTTCGCCGGATGCACGTTAACATCAACATATTGCGGGGGCACATCAACAAAAATGGCGCATACGGCATGCCGATCGCGGGCTAGATAATCTTGATAAGCTGCCCGCACCACACCTAATAAAAGTCGGTCGCGCACGGGTCGGCCATTCACATAAAGATATTGATGCTGGCTAGAGCCACGGCTAAAGGTGGGCAGGGCTGTGTAGCCCGAAAGTGTGGTTCCATCCCGATCGCCTTCCAGCGCAACCGCGTTTTGTGCAAAATCTTTACCAATAATTGCATCTAAACGCTGTTTCGCGGTTTGATTACCCTCCAGTTTCCAGCCGCGCCCTTCATGCTGAAATGAAAAAGCGATGGTAGGATGTGCCATCGCAATACGTTTCAATATATCATTAATTGCCGAAGTTTCCGCGCGTTCGGTTTTCATAAATTTGAGGCGGGCAGGGGTGGCGTAGAATAAATCCTTTACCTCAATTTTAGTACCTTGGTTGGCTGAAGCAGGCATCACATGATCTGTTTCACCACCGCTTACAGTAAGCTTCCACGCTTGCGATGCGCCTTTTGCGCGCGTAGTTATTGTTAAACGGCTGATTGACCCAATAGAGGGGAGCG
The DNA here is from genome assembly GCA_963837025.1 of uncultured Alphaproteobacteria bacterium. Taxonomy (GTDB): domain Bacteria; phylum Pseudomonadota; class Alphaproteobacteria; order Rickettsiales; family JALZUV01; genus JALZUV01. The sequence continues at coordinate 205,937 of CAWILT010000002.1, read as the reverse complement.
CTTCACCACGAAACCCCAGCCATTGCACCATCAATAAATCATCATCGGGCAGTTTTGAGGTGGCATGGCGTTTTACGGCTAGGGAAAGCTCTTCAGGCGTCATTCCTTTTCCATTATCGCTCACGATAATCTCACGTTTACCACCACCTTTAACCGAAATTTCAATGTTGGTGGCTTGTGCATCAATCGCGTTTTCGACCAGCTCTTTCACCACCGATGCCGGGCGCTCCACCACTTCGCCTGCAGCTATGCGGTTAACAGTGGTTTCAGGCAAAATGCGCAACAGACTCATGTTCAAAATACTACTGCGCGTTTGGCAAAAAGCCCAGCGCTATTGCAGCTTAATAATAAAACCTTTAAACGTAAATGATGTTTATACATGGTGCGATAGCTATTGGACTGGCCGTATTCGGGCTGATACTTGGCATGGATAAATCCCATTCATTTCGTGATTGGGTTGGGCCCATTTTAATGTCAGTTGGGTTGGGATATGCCATTTTTCATAGCCTCACTTATGTGGCTATTTTTATTGGCTTGGTTCTGGCGCTTAAACTAATTTTTAGATAGCAGCCTTCATAATCGATTGGCTGCCATTGGTTATTTTCACCAGCAAGCTCACACAATCGGGCAGCACACGTTGCATAAAATACCGCGCGGTATCCAATTTTGCTTCATAAAATTCAGTGGCTTGGTTTCCTGTGCCATCTGACAATTTTTCCAATGCCAATTTAGCCTGCCGCGCCCACACATAGCCCATCACCACTAATGCAAATAGCCGCAAATATTCTGTAGCACCCGCTGCCGGATCGTTCGGGTTACCCATACTGGCTTTTGCCATCCATAAAGTGGCGTTCTGTAAATGCTTCACATTTTGATAGAGCGGTTTCGTAAATTCTGCCATGGCAGCATCATCACGATTAGCCTCAATAAACTCCATAACGGGGTGGAAAAATACGCGCGCATATTTGCCAAATTTATAGGGTAGTTTGCGGCCAATTAAATCCAAGCCTTGAATGCCATTCGTGCCTTCATAAATCATTGCAATGCGCGCATCACGTGCATATTGCTCCACGCCATATTCTTTAATATATCCATATCCACCATGCACTTGCATGGCTTCGCTCGCAATTTCAAAACCCATATCCGTGTAATAGGCTTTAATAATAGGCGTCATTAACTGCATCCAATGATCGGCTTGCTCTTTTTCCACCGCATTGTCGCTGCGTTTTAAGGTATCTAACTTGAATGCTGTTTCAACAGCCAACGCGCGCGCGCCTTCCGTAAAAGACTTCATCTTCAATAGCATACGCCGCACATCTGGATGTACGATAATAGGATCCGCAGCTTTTTCAGGATGAGCCGGGCCATCTTTCAATGCGCGCCCTTGTAAGCGTTCTTGTGCATAAGCCAACGCATTCTGCCAAGATACTTCAGCAAGACCCAAACCTTGAATACCCACTAAAAGGCGGGCTTCGTTCATCATGGTGAACATCGCGCGTAGGCCTTTATTCGGCTCGCCCACTAACCAGCCTTTGGCATTTTCATAGCTCATCACGCAAGTAGGCGAAGCATGAATGCCCATTTTATGTTCAATTGATTCGCACCGCACGCCGTTATGCTCGCCCAGACTTCCATCCGCATTTACGGCGAATTTTGGCACTAAAAATAAGCTAATGCCCTTGGTGCCTTCTGGCGCATCGGGCAATTTTGCGAGCACTAAATGAATGATATTTTCCGATTTATCATGCTCGCCAGAGGAGATAAAGATTTTCCCTCCCGTAATATCAAAGCTGCCATTATCATCCGGAATTGCCTGAGTGCGGATTAGGCCTAAATCAGTTCCGCATTGCGGCTCAGTTAGGCACATTACACCTGACCATTCGCCCGATACCATTTTTGGTAAATAGGTATTTTTTAACTCATCTGATGCAAAATGATTAATCGCGCTATATGCACCGTGACTCAAACCTGGCGTCATACCAAATGACAAATTGCTTGAGCAGGTCATTTCCACCATGGGCATATTGAGTGTTTCGGGTAGGCCCTGTCCGCCATAAGCAGGGTTACACGTAAAGCTCATCCAGCCTGCTTCACAATAAAGTTTATAAGCTTCTTTGAACCCTTGGGGAGTTTTGACGGTTCCGTTATCATATACTAAGCCCTCTTCATCGCCAGACTGGTTAAGGGGGAAAATTACATTTTCACAAAATTTAGCGGCCTCATCTAATACGGGAGTAATTAGCTCGGCTGCTTCGTCAAATCCTGATAAATTTGAATGGTTTTGTAGCTGCACATATTCACGTAGTAAAAATTCGTAATCATTAAGCGGGGCGCGATAAGTTGGCATAAGATAATCCTTAAGGATAATGAGATGAACTCAAAACCTACCATCAATTTATCAAGATTCTATTAACATTAAGGCTTAAAAGTTATTATTATCTAAAAATTAGACGGCGTCACCAATGCGTCGCAATATGGCATCAAGCTCTTCAAGTGATTCATAGCTCAGAATAATTTCACCTTGCTGATGACCAAAATCATTAATTTCAACTTTCAAACCCGTTGCTTCGGAAAGCGTTGCCTCAAGCGCAATAACATCCTCATTCTTTTGAATCGTTTCACGATTCGAATTAGGGCGCGAACTCGATTGCTTTGATTTAGTTGATTTTCCAGAGTTACTTAAACCATCTTTCGCTAATTTTTCAGTTTGACGAACATTTAAATTCCGATCAACAACCTGATTGGCCAAAGCAACCGCATTATCTGCTGTCATTAACGCTCTTGCATGACCCATAGAAAGCTTGCCATCTTCAAGTAATTGTTTAATTTCTTCAGGCAAGCTAAGCAAACGTAACAAATTTGCGATGTGGCTTCGGCTCTTGCCAATTACCGATGCTAATGCATCTTGCGTATAATTGAACTCTTCAATCAACCGCTGATAACCTGTAGCTTCTTCGAGCGCAGTTAAATCTTCACGTTGAATATTTTCGACTAAGGCCAGCTCTAAAGCCTGCTGATCCGTCATTTCTTTAATCATTGCTGGAATGTTATCTAAGCCCGCACGTTGCGAAGCACGCCAACGGCGTTCACCTGCAATTATCTCATATTTTTTTGAACTACCTTCGCCCAACTCACGCAATAAAATCGGTTGCATAACACCACTCTGCGCGATGGAAGCGGTCAACTCAGCCATCTCAACATCTTTAAAATCATTACGTGGCTGATATTTACCAGCCTTAATATCGTTGATGTGCACTTGCTTCAATCCGCTTGAATTTTCTTCTGTTTCTGAAGATCCGCTATATTCTTCATCCATCAAGGCCGATAAGCCTTTACCCAATTTTGACTGTCCCATTTAGGCTACCTTTTTATCCAATGATGAAAATTTGTTTTGACGTTGAAGCATCTCTTTTGCTAAGGCGATGTAAGCCATTGAACCCGCACATTTCATATCGTAAACAATTGAAGGCATACCGTGCGACGGCGCTTCTGAAACTTTAACATTTCGCGGAATAACCGTTTTGTACACTTGATCACCCAAATATTCGCGCACATCTTGTTCAATATTTTCCGTCAATTTATTGCGCTTGTCATACATAGTTAAAACAATGCCCTCCACTTCTAAAAATTCATTAAATCGCGATTTCACAATTCGCAACGTTTTCAATAAATGGCTTAAACCTTCCAATGCATAAAACTCACATTGTAGCGGAATCATTACTTTAGTTGTTGCGACTAATGCGTTCAAAGTTATCAAACTTAATGATGGCGGGCAATCTATTAGAATGGAATGAAATCTACCCGATTTCTTTAGCTCATGTAAAGATTCTTGCAATTTTAATTCTCTATTTTTCATTACTGCCAATTCCAGATCAGCACCGGATAAATCAATGGTTGCGGGAATGATACTAAGACGAGGAATTGAAGTTTTATGAATTGCATCTGAAGGATTACGGCCATTAATTAAAATATCATAGCTTGTAATCTGGCGAGCTTTTCTGTCAATCCCTAGTCCAGTACTCGCATTTCCTTGGGGATCCAAATCAATAATACAAACTTCTTTGCCAATGGCAGCTAGAGCAGTCGCCAAATTAATTGCCGTCGTCGTTTTACCAACGCCACCTTTTTGATTCACGATACTTAAAATCTCAGTCATATTTCCCGCTTTTCAATTTTTCTTATTTTTAAAATTGCGCCTTCGTTTTCTTCGATCTTTATGGCGTCATATTCAAAGCTCCAGTGTTTCAAAGCTTCTTTATATTCTGTATCGTAATTTTGGCCTTTTGGAAAGTAACAAGTTCCATTTTTTGTCAGTAATTTTGAAGAGAACATGAAAAGTTTATTCAAATCTGCTAAGGCCCTGGCCGTTATAATTTCGTATTTTTCAGCTACTTGCTCTATTCTGTTATTCAATATAGTTATATTTGATAGGGATAACTCTCTTTTACACTCCTTTAAAAATAAACTCTTACGTCTATCCGATTCTATCAAAGTTATTTCAAATTGAGGATTGCAGATCGCCAATACAATACCAGGAAATCCTCCACCGCTTCCTAAATCAGCCAGTTTTTTACCTTCATCCTGAGCAACCAAAATAGATAGCCATAAAGCATCAGTGATGTGTCTATGCCACAGCTCATCCGCTCGAGAAATAAGGTTTATTGCGCCTGTCCATTTTTTTATTAGTTCGCAATATGCGACTAGTTGCAAATGTGTTTCACGTGAAACATTTGCAAAAGGCGGATATACATCAAGCAGCATTCAGCAGATTCCACTTTTTGATACCAATCATCACCGCTGCGATTGCGGATGGCGTTATACCCTCAATTTTTTTCATTTGATTAATTGTTTCTGGTCTCGCTTCTGATAATTTTTGTTGTAATTCAGCTGAAAGACCCCCCAAACGATAATCAAAATCTAGCGGTAGCTTGATATTAATATTTTCATTAAAACTTGCAACTTCATTTTGGTGGCGTTTTTCAAATGCGCTGTATAAATTATCATATGACAAAGCATTTTTTATTGTAGTTGAAGATGGCTCTTCTAGATTAAAAGATTTCAAATCGATCCACTGAATAATTTGATGTGATATTAAATCTATAGCAGATTTTAATCTTCCATCCTGTTTTACAGAAAAACCAGCAGACATAACGGTTGTTGGACTCAGTTTCTTTCTTTCATAATAGGATTTATACTGAAGAATTTGTTCCATTTTTTGCTTAACAAGCTCTCTCTGTTTATCATTAATCAGACCATATTGACTGGCTATATCTGCTAATCGCCTATCTGCGTTATCTTGTCTTAATACCAATCTATGCTCTGCTCGCGATGTAAACATACGATAGGGCTCACTCACACCATGCGTTGTTAAGTCATCAATCATAACTCCAATATAGGCTTGATGGCGACCTAAAGTAATAGTCTGTTTTTGGAGTGATAAAGCTGCGTTTGCCCCTGCTATTAAACCTTGCGCTGCCGCCTCTTCATATCCCGTAGTACCGTTAATTTGCCCAGCTAAATAAAGCCCATTTATAGTTTTTAATTCTAAAGTTTGTTTTAACTCGCGTGGGTCGACATAATCATATTCAACCGCATAACCATATTGGATAATTTCAGCACGCTCTAAACCCGTAATAGTTTGAATAAATTCTTTCTGAACTTCTTTTGGTAATGAAGTTGATAGGCCATTAGGGTAGACTAAATTCGATTCCAAACCTTCAGGCTCAAGAAAAACCTGATGCGTTTCTTTGTCAGCAAATCGCGAAACTTTATCCTCAATTGAAGGGCAATAGCGCGGCCCCTTGCCTGTAATTTGCCCTCCATACATTGCCGACAAATGAATATTATCTTGGATAATTTGCTTCGTTTTCAATGTTGTCCTGCTGATAAAGCATGGAATCTGTTTTATATCAACTGTTTGATTTTGATATGATAATGGGAGCGGATTCTCGTCTCCATACTGTAAATCACAAACCGTATAATCTATTGAATCACTCGCGATTCGAGGTGGAGTACCAGTTTTGAGACGACCCATTTTTAAATTTAATTTATAAAGTGTTTGTGCTAGTTTTTGGGATGGAGCCTCACCAATGCGACCCGCTTCAGATGATTCATGACCTATATGAATGACACCATTTAAAAATGTACCGGTTGTTAAAACGATACGATTAGTGAAAAATTCTTTGTCTTCATCAACTACTAAAGAATGAACATGCTTGTTTAGAAAGCGAATATCCGTAGCGGCGCCTTCTATAATATTTATATTATCATATACCTGTAGCAAGCTTTGAACAGCGGCTCTATATAAATCCCTATCCGCCTGAATGCGTGGGCCCCATACAGCCGGGCCCTTACTTGCATTGAGCATTTTGCAATGGATGGATGCTTGATCTGCGGCTTGCGCCATGATACCACCAAGTGCATCTATTTCCTTTACCAGAGTGCCTTTACCGACTCCACCGATAGCGGGATTACATGACATCACGCCAATTTTATTTTTATCATGAGTTACTAATGCAACGCTACATCCTACTCGCGCGGCAGCCGCCGCAGCTTCCACGCCGGCATGTCCGCCACCAATTACAATAACCTGATATTTATTTTTCATTATGTTTCACGTGGAACGTTATAGGAAAAGCTTTGTATCACAATGAAGCGCTTAAATAAAGTTCATTTGCCAATACAAAAGCTTGAAAATATAATACCTAACAGCTCTTCAACTGTGTTGGTACCAATAATCTCCTCTAATTCGCTTGCAGCTTGACGTAAATATTCTGCTTTAATTTCTAACAGGCTTGCATCTTTGCTTTTCTCCAAAGACTTCTCTGCTTGTTCTAATAGTTTTATATGTCTTAAATGGAGGGCATATGCGCCGCTTGGTGGACTTAATCCTTCCAACATGTCGCAAATAGCATTTTCTAATAGTTTAATAGAAGCGGGGTCTTGAACTGAGATTGAATAATCATACTCTCCTTCAGGAATGTGAATATCGGACTTAGTGCAAACTTTGATGATGTGGATGTCATCATTAATAGTATCTAACTGAAATTTACCTGTATCAGATAGATATAGCATAACATCTGATTTTTTTATCTGGTTTAGCGCTCGTTTAACGCCTTCACTTTCTATAAGGTCACTAGAGTTCCGAATGCCGGCACTGTCGATTAGCGTAACAGGAAAGCCTTTAAAGTCACAATTAACTTCAATAAGATCCCTTGTGGTTCCAGCAATGGGGGATACAATGGCTGCATCTCTCTTAGCAAAATAATTTAAGAGGCTGGATTTACCACTATTAGGCTCACCAATTAATACGATTTTAAAACCTTCTCTCAGTTTCTCAGAGCTATAGCCTGCTTTAATCTGAAAATTAATTTTTTCTTGTAGGCTATTGATATTAATAGCGACTTCATCAATAATATTTTGTGGAATTTCCTCATCAGGAAAATCAATAAAAGCTTCCAATAAGGCCATAGAATTAATCACTTGATGTTTTAAACTATGATAAAATTCGGAAGCATATCCTTGAGTTAAACTTAACGCTTGTTGGCGTTGACGCTCAGTATCTGCATTAATTAAATCTACCAAACCTTCGGCTTCTACTAAATCCATTTTACCATTCATAAAAGCACGTTGAGAAAATTCGCCAGGCTTAGCCAATCTAAAATTCTCAAGCTTGGAAAGCTCTTTAATAAAATAATTCTGGATGGCAATTCCCCCATGAATTTGAAATTCGATGCAATCTTCACCTGTAAAGCTGGACGGCGCTTTAAAGTAAATAATAAGACCTGAATCAACATGTTGGTTATTGCAAAAAAATGAGTGATAGTAGGCTTTTCTAGAGATTAGCTCGCCCTCAAAGCCAAAGTGTTCACAAGCTTTAAGTGAATTTTGACCCGATATGCGAATTATAGCTACCCCAGCTTTACCAACTGCAGTTGCTCTGGCGAATATGGTTTGATTATCAAACATCATTAGCGGTGTAAAACTCGGTTAGTTGCTTAGTATAGGGATGTTTCGGGTGATAGAAAATATCATGCGTTTTCGCTTGTTCAATAATCTCGCCTTTTTTCATCACTAAAATCATATCGCAAATTTGTTTTATAACATCTAAATCATGACTAATAAATAGGTAGCTAATTTGGGTAGTGGCTTGTAATTTTTTCAATATGTTTATAATTTGCAATTGGTTAGATCTATCAAGAGCTGAAGTAGGCTCATCAAAAATAATTAATTTTGGATTTAGAATTAGTGCTCGCGCGATAGCTATACGCTGCCTTTGTCCACCTGAAAATTCATGGGGATATCGCGAAATAGTATCATCATCCAGCTCTAATAAGCGTAGAACATTTTGTATTTTAGTAAGTCTTTCCGATTGATTTAAATGAGGAAAATGTAAGCTTAAGCCTTCTTCAATGATTTGTTGAATATTCATTCTAGGGTTTAAACTACTAAAGGGATCCTGAAAAACCATCTGTATATTTTGGCGAAAAGGACGGAATTTTGAGACCGATAATTTAGAAATATTTGTTTCGAATAAGATTACATCCCCCTCAAATGAAATAAGCTTCATCAGTGCCATGGCTAAGGTGGTTTTCCCTGAGCCCGATTCACCAATAATACCAACTGATTGACCGCTATTTATAGTAAAACTGGCTTTATTAACTGCCTGTTTTTTATGAACTACTTTTCCATACCAATTCTTTTTACCATTAAACTCAACCCTAATGTCTTTCGCAACTAAACATTTTTTTGCATTATTTTCTACCGTATCGCTTGGCTGTGCTTTAATCGTTTGTAATAATTGTTTTGAATAAGAATGTTGGGGAGCTTTAAAAAATTGCTTTGCGGTTGCTAATTCAACTATTTCACCATCTTTTAAAACGGCAACATGGTCAGCAATTTGCTTGACCACTTTTAAATCATGCGTGATAAATAATAATGATACTTTACGTAGCTTTTGTAGTTTTTTCAGTAGCTTGATTATTTGATGTTGAAGCGCCACATCAATCGCGGTTGTTGGCTCGTCAGCAATGATAAGCTTAGGATTTCCCATAATTGCCATAGCAATCATAAGGCGTTGGCGTTCACCTCCAGATAACTGGTGTGGGTAATGTTTCAAACGGTGGTCAAAATTTTCTAAGCCCACTTCATGAAGTGCTTCTAGAATTTTAGTTTTGATTGTTGTTTGCGATAACCCTTTGTGGTGAATCGTTAAAATTTCCCGAAGTTGTTTTTCAAGGGTATGAAGCGGATTTAGCGCTGTCATGGGTTCTTGAAAGATCACTGCAATTTCCGATCCACGGATCGCTTGCATTTGGCGCTCGCTATGAGATGAAATTTTTACATCATCTAATGTCCATTCGCCGGTAAGCTGGGCTGATGAAGGCTGCAACTTTAAAAGTGACAAAGCTGTAATAGACTTACCCGACCCCGATTCGCCCACTAAAGCTAAAACCTTACCTTTTTCGATAGAAAAACTCACATTTTTGACGATACGTTCTACACCACCATTTAGCTGGGGTATCGTAACAGATAAATCTTTAACGATTAAACGCATGGCGGCACGATATCAGCTTTTAGCGTGATGTCAGCCTTTACTTACCTAAACTATTTTGCGAATTTTCGCGCTCTGATGCAGGTAAAATCGGTGGGCGAGGGGTTACCCTAGTGGTTTCGGGTGCAGGTTTATGAGCAGCCCGCCATTGATTAATCACATCACGCGTCGTTTCATACGCAGAAACTATCAAAGTTTCTTTCTCTTTAAGCGTAATATCGAAATCGGTACCTAGATGGCCGTGACGGTTTAGCGGAATGATATGGCTGGCGATTTCAGCATCATCATTCACCCGTTCAAACATGCGCGATAAGCGAAATGTGTCACGCGCCATGTTTCTAAAACCTTTTGAAATTGCCGCTTTGCGTTGTTCATCAGCCGGTAATTTAACAAAATTTTCAGGATCGTTTTTCAACAAGATTTTTCGACCAACGGCTTCCGCTAAATTTTGTTTAATAACATCGGTAGTTAAGCCCAGTCTCCCTAAAATGCGGTTAGAAATGCGCGTTATCGTTGTTTCCTTCACTTTTTCCGCTGTTACTTGGCGTGCGTTTTTAACAGGTGCAATATATTCACTCGCTAATCCTAAAACAGTATTTGAAATTTTCCCAGATTCGTCTTTTTCCATACCAGGCTGGGGGTCTGATAGTGCACCATCGGTGTAATAGCGTTTAACACCATTTTCATCTTCAACTTGCGCGTGGCGGAAATAATATGGATAAGAGGCTGAGGCGCGTATGGCGCTTGATAGGCGCTTATTAGGGGAGGTATTTTTGTTAAATACAGATGCTCTTTCGGTCTCTTTGCCCTGCCATACATCTTCCACAATCTCCGTTGCGGTCACATGTAGTGATGTGAAACCACGCGCAATGTCCATCATTGCATCAATCGATTTATCTCTCGTGTTGCGCTCAAAATCGAATTTATAGGGTTTGCCATCAAAGTGGCGCTGGTTATAGGCGCGATTTCTAATGGCATCATCATATTTAGATGCAAAAAAAGCGCGGTTATTGGCTTCAGCTTCTTGTTTATAGGTTTCTAAATCTGCAAAGGTCATGGAATCTTTGCCGATACGTTTGGCGCATAACGTATTGACCCAATCGCGGATTTTACCACCGCTGAAAATACCATCTAACGCATGGTTTTGTGGTTGCTTGCGATACCAACTCCAATTGATGCCTGCAAACTTCTTGAAATTTTGTTCTATTCCTAATTTTTCAAGCTCTCTACCGCGATATCCTAATGCTGCAGCGGCGCCTACAATTGCGCCAGAAGAGGTGCCAGCAAACGTTTTTACATTTTCTAGCAAGCCCTGCTCGTGCAGCGCGCGCAAAGCGCCTGTGTATAAAACACCGGTGACTCCCGCTCCTGCAAGGCTTATCGTTTCAATATTATTAAGATCTGTAACGAGCTCTCCCCAGCTTTCTGGGCGCTCGCTCACTAGCGGATAGGTTTCGTCATTCATAATGTTGAGTATACAGGCAATAAGTTACAAAAGATTTAACGCCTCAGATTATCTCTTTGGTATCATCCGCCACATTAGGCCATCTTTTTGGATGAACTGATGGTAAAAAGCTGCGGCAATATGCAGGGTTATCAACCCGATAAGAACCCACGCGCCCAGCTCATGCATTTGGTTAGCGAAACGACCTAAATCAGCATTGGGTGCCACAATCGGTGCAATTGCTAAACCGAATATTGCTACCGGATGCCCACCAGCGGATGACATAACCCACCCGGCTAAAGGCATCCAAAACATTAAACCATAGAGCGCCCAATGGGTTAGGATTGAAACTATCTTTTGAAAGCGCGGTGTTTGCGCTTTAAGTGGCGGCGGTTTATGAAATAGCCGCCATAGCAATCGCGCGGCAACTAAAATTAAAAGAATCATGCCAAATGATTTATGTAGTCCGTAAAAAACATATTTATCGGGCTTAGGCATTTCCACCATAATCAAACCCATAATAAGCAAACAAATGATAATGAGTGCGCTTAACCAGTGGAAAGCCATCGCGATTTTAGAATATTTTTGCACTATTGTACTGAATCTCGTTGTTTATTGAATTTACCAATATTGCCGATTAACTGTTCAAAAAAGCCAAATTCTTGGCCTTCTGTGGGCGTTTTACGGTCTGAAAAGCTCACATCAGCCATGTCATCTTGATTATAACTGGTTTTAGATGCCACTACATCGCCTTCAAAAGTGATGCGCAGCACTTGGCTATCCACAATTTCAGGTGCGAAAAACGCGAAGCCCTCTTTGCGCTGCGCCACATAATACCATGCTTTTTCACCAAATTGCCCTTTTGAAGAGGGAGTGCCCAGAATTTGAATAACTTCGGCTTGGGTGGTTACATTCGTTTCAATCTTTTCCGATGCCTCGGCTAGTTCCGTTTTGCCACGTTCCGCTACTTTAGGATCGCATGAGCTCAGCGCCAGCAACAGGATTGACCCAACCCCCACACTCTGCCAAAACTTGTTCATGTTCACCTCATCCATCGCTTCATTTTTTAAAACGTTATCGAAATTCTTTTTACCCGATTTTCGTAAACAAGCAATATTTGTCTATAAAGAGCTGCATGAACAGGCACGCGATCCGTGGTTTTATGAAAAGGCAGGCGTACCTAACACGCTCGATGGGCGGTTTGAAATTCTGGTACTGCATATCTTTTTATGGGTTTTGCGCATGCAAAAAGATGTTAATTATATTCCTGCCTATCGCCCCGTAACCCAGCATTTATTTGAATGCATGTTTGATCATCTCGATAGCGGTATGCGCGAAAGTGGGGTGGGCGATACGGGTGTTCCGAGGCGCATTAAAGCGATGGCTGAAGCGCTTTATGGCCGATTAGATGCTTATGAAGCGGCGATGGTTAGCAAAGAAGCCATGTTTGAAACCATGCAAAAGAATATTTATAATGGCGCGGGCGAAACGGCTGATATTATGAAGTTGCAACTTTATGCCGGCCATATTTCCGATCATCTGGATCGCCGGCCGGCAGAGCGTTTGGCTGATGGCATGTTAAAACTGCCCAGCATTCAAAGCCTCATGGTTGGCTAAGCCTGCATTGTCATCAAATTGTCATTCGAAAATGGCTATAGAACGCACTATACTCTGAGAGTATTTTTGCCTCTTTCATTTGATCTTTTTCATCTGAGCGGCTTTGCTGAACTCTGTTTTCAGCCACACCTTTTATGGTTCTGCCCCACTGACTAACGTCATCGGAAAGAAGCACTAATACATTCTTGAATCCATTTTTTTCACCACAAACAACTCAATACCATGAGAAGTTTTTTTTATGCCCTCTTCCTTGGGTGTATCGCGCTGAGCCTGACGGCCTGCGAAAAGGAAAACGAACTTCGCGTCGACGAAATGCTCGTTTACGAGTTTCTTGGGCAGGACGTTGACGCGCAAACTTCAATCGCTTTGATTGATGTTTCTGCTGACACATCTACTACATCCCAGATTGCACGCGAATTTATTCGTGTCAACTTTCCGGGAGCACAGCTCGTAGGCGTCAAATCTGCCTATGGTGGAGTTGAGGCTTATGCCGCAGCCCGCAACGGCGAACTCATCACTGAGCTCGCTAACGCACGGTTTCCCAAATCTGACCCTTCAAACGGCAGTGGCGGGAGCAACTACACGACGGCACGTGTGCTTTTTGGCCGAAACGACTCGCTTTGCGTGTTGTATCGGTCAGCCATCGCAAGCGAAAGCTACCGTTGGTTCAGCCTGCGCGACCGCACGCGCCAAACAAGCGACTTCGTTGTTCCGGATGGAACGCGGGGATCAAAGGTTTGGAGCGTAAAATACTCAAGCCGCGAAAACTTCATCATGGAGTTTACGCGCTGGGAGCCAGAAGTCCTTCGGGACATCTGTGCGGATGCAGAAGCAATGCAAGACCGCACGGCTAACGACGACTTCATCCAGTTGGCATACCAGTCAATTGGAGTAGGTCGCGGCAGTTTGACGCTTGCCCCAGATATCAGTCTGGGGATTTTCCACAACCTACCGCAAGCGGTGAAGGGGCGTGGCGGCGCTACACCGTTAAAATACGAAAAGGAGGGCGTAAGCCAACCTGTCGTAATCGGAGCAACGCTAGATGGCAGAGTTGGAATCTTCAGTGCGCAAGCAACTGGCGATTTCGATGAGGTGATACACGAAGGCAATGCGCTCACGCGCCCTGTCACCTTAGTTACCTCTAGCGGAGTGGCTACTTATCACCTTCGGGTGGTAACTGGCGCTAATGGCGACCTGACCATCACCGGTCAGTAAGTCATCGTTTAAGAATGTTTTCGAAAAACCGTTATTCCCTGTGGGGGATGACGGTTTTTCTTTGTCTAAATTTTGGTGAAGGCAGCGCGGTAGCCTTCTAACAATCGTGTGGTATCCACCGCGATATAATGCTGGGTGGCGGCCAAGCTCGCATGGCCGAGCAACTCTTGAATGGTACGCAAATCCACCCCATCGGATAATAAATGCGTCGCAAAACTATGCCGAAAGGCGTGGGGCGTGGCCGATTCAGGCAAGCCAATTTGTCGTCTAAGCTTTTGTAATTGAAGTCGAAATACAGGTGCTTGTAGCGCTTTGCCTTGCTTGCCTAAAAATAAGGAGCTATCGGATAGTTTCACATAGGGAATCGCCGCTTCATAGGCGATTATCGCATCGCGCACTATGGGCAAAAGGGGCACAAGCCGCTCTTTATTACCTTTACCACGAATGCGAAGCCAATCGGTATTTGCTATCACATCGGTGCGTTTAAGAGATAATGCCTCGCTAATGCGTAAACCGCTGCCATAGAGTAAGCCGAGCAGCGCCTCATCACGCAGCCCTAACCAAGGCTCATCTTGTAATAAGGCAATGGTTTCCATCGATTGCATCGATTGCATAATATTAACGGGTTTAGGCAATAATTTTGGCTTTTTGGGGCTTCGAATACGTGTAATGGCCGTATTTTCACTTTTAGCAAATCGATAAAAACTACGCAAACTGCTTAACGCACGACTATTGCTGCGCGCTGATTTGCCTTCAGCCATACGTGCGGATAACCAGCCTCGAAAGTCAGCTATGGTTTGATTGTTCAGCACCTTAACATCAAGCGTTTGGCCAACATAATTTTCAAAATGATTTAAATCATTGCGGTAAGCCAAGATAGTATGATTCGAATAACCGCGCTGAGTGCGTAACGCATCCAAAAACTCATCCGTTAAATTAGACGCATTAGAACTCATCTAATCCTTCGCGGTGCAAGAGTGGTTCTAAGCGCAATGCTACAATTTCAGCTAAAAAGCGTAATAATTGATCGTTTTGGCCTGAATGGAATCGGCCTGCATGACGCACGCCAAAGGCTAAAATGCCCTGTCGTTTGCTTTGCGGTAAGGTAATTCGCAGCAGAATGAACGACCGAATTAAACCCGTACAAGCATCAAATACTAACTTACAACTTTCAGGAAACAAATCGCGCGTTTCAACGATGGCAATACTTGGCTGCCCCATTCCTAAAGCCGCATCAACGCCTTGCGGCGGTAACACTCCTATTCCTGAGTAACTGGTCTCGCTAAATTGTGTGTCATAATGATCGACTAGAGGCGTTTCAATCACCAATCGCACCACGTCCACTTTAAATAGGTTAGTAAAATCATCGGTTAGCGTTTGTAAAAATTGTTGCAGGTTATTTACCCGCATGAGCGCGATGATGGCCTTATTCACCTGTTGTTGCGTTTCAATATTATCGCGCGTAACCCCTATCAGCTCTTCCAAATCATCTTTTAATTCTTGTTGACGAGCCTGAAGGCGCGTTAGCATATGGCGTTGAAAATCCTCCACATTATTACCCGATTGCATGTGAGGTGGTGTAAGCTGTGCAAGAATATGCGTATTCTCGGTTAAAAATTCAGGATGCATCACTAGCCAATCGGCCACTTGGTTTGCATTCAGATCATCTGCAAAAGGAAGTTCAGGGTTTTTTACCATCATTCCATTATAGTGATTCTGCCATTCCTACACAATCAGAGTTAAAGCAAGCCGCGCTTTTGATGAAAACCATTTACAGGTGGTGCCAAAATCGCCATATAAAGGGCATGATTCATGTATTTCGCAATTTCTTAGGCAATTCTCCACAATGGTATAAGCTAACCATTCTTGGCTTTTTAATTCTCAATCCTATCGCCTACGCCATTTTGGGCGCCGAGCAGGGCGGTTTTATTGTGGGCTGGATGTTGGTTGCCCAGTTTATTTTCACCCTCGCTATGGCATTAAAATGTTACCCCCTACAACCGGGCGGATTATTAGCGTTAGAAGCCATTTTTATTGGCTTAAGCTCAGTCGATACCGTTTATTATGAAGTGCAGCATGGTTTAAGCGTAATCTTGCTTTTAATCTTCATGGTTGCCGGCATTTATTTCATGAAAGACTTACTGTTACTCATCTTTACTAAAGTATTGGTTAAAGTAAGAATCAAGCCTCTTTTAGCTTTAATTTTCTGTTTATTATCAGCTGTTTTATCCGCTTTTCTCGATGCGTTGACGGTAACTGCCGTAATCATTGCTGTGTTTTCAGGTTTCTTCATGGTGTATCACCGTGTGGTCTCAAGTCTTCCCAAAAACAAAGCGCATGACAGCCGTAATGATGAAAACATTAAAGAAGATTGTGTGAATGATCTTGAACAATTCCGTGCCTTTCTACGTAGCTTAGTTATGCATGCCTTGATTGGAACCGCGCTGGGCGGAGTATGTACATTGGTGGGAGAGCCTCAAAATCTGCTCATTGCCAATGTCGCTTCATGGGGCTTTATAGAATTTTTCTTTCGTATGGCACCTATCACCATGCCCATCTTATTTGTGGGGCTAACCACCTGTTTTCTATTAGAGAAATTTAGAATCTTTGGCTATGGCACTAAAATTCCTGAAAGTGTTCTGCAAATTTTAAAAGATTATGATAACGAACAAGCCACTAAGCGCAGCAGTGGCGACAAAGCGAAACTCTGGGTTCAAGGGCTTATCGCTATTTGGCTTATTATTGGTTTAATCTTCCATCTGGCTGAAGTGGGGTTAATCGGGCTTTCCATTATTGTATTGCTCACCGCATTTACGGGTGTAGTGGAAGAACATCAAATTGGTAAAGCGTTTGAAGAGGCGTTACCCTTTACGGCACTGTTGGTCGTATTCTTTTCCGTCGTTGCCGTGATTAACGATCAAAATTTATTCGGCGGAATCATTCGCCAAGTACTCGCAATGGAAGGCTCAGACCGTATCGCAGCATTCTATGTTGCTAACGGATTCTTATCAGCCATCAGTGATAATGTGTTTGTAGCCACCGTTTATGTAACGGAAATTAAAAATGCACTCGATTCTGGATTAATTGACCGTGACACATTCGACCTTATGGCCGTTGCGATTAATACAGGAACCAATATTCCCTCGATTGCAACGCCGAATGGGCAAGCTGCATTTTTGTTCATGTTAACCTCAGCGCTAGCGCCGCTCATTCGTTTATCCTATTTACGCATGGTGGGTATGGCGTTGCCCTATACCATCATTTTATCCCTCGCCGGATTTTTCTTGGTTGTTAGCGAGCTTGAACCACTTACCAATCATTTTTATGAGTTGGGATTGATTAACCATCATGTGCAGGACGCAACGATGATCCCCGAATGCACAGTCTGTAGCGAAAAACGCAAATTGCTAGGTGAGCATTGATGGTAGCTGTTGAACAGCTATTTGAAGGCTCTTATAGCTTTATCGTGAGTGTGTTTTAAGCGATTATAACTCTTATTGGTACTACTCTGGTTGGGCTATTTCCATTTGGCGTGTGGTGGCATCGACATTAAAATAGCATCCGTATTGCCATTGGTCATAATCCCGAAACGAGTTCCGCGATCATGTAAAAGATTAAACTCCACATAACGACCGCGTTTATAAAGTTGAGTGTCTTTTTCTTCAAGTGTCCATTTCTTAGCGAGGTTCGACTCAACAATCGGGCAGTAAGTATTGAGAAAAGTCTCGCCTACATCTTGCGTAAACGCAAAATCTTTTTGCCAATCATTCTTTAGATAATCATAAAAAATGCCACCTATGCCGCGCGCTTCGTTACGGTGAGGCAAATAGAAATATTCATCGCACCATTGCTTAAATTTATCATAATAATCAGCGCCATGTCGGTCACAGCAGATTTTAAGCTGCTGATGAAAGAATGCCTCATCATGTGCATTTGGCAGGCAAGGCGTTAAATCAGCGCCACCGCCAAACCACACATTAGCGTCGCCGGTAATAATCATGCGTGTGTTCATATGAACGGTTGGCACATGGGGCGAATGCATATGCGAAACCAGTGAAATACCAGCGGCCCAAAAACGTGGATCATCTTGCGCTTGCGGCATTTCTTTTTGAAACTTCTCCGTAAATGTGCCATGCACCACCGAAATATTTACACCCACTTTTTCAAATATGCTGCCTTGCATCAGCGCTATTTCACCACCGCCTTGTGTCATTTCGTGCGCTTCTTTTAACCAAGATTCACGATTAAAACTGCTTTTATGGCCATTATTATGTTCAATGTGCTCAAATTTGCTGCATATTCTATCGCGTAACTCACGAAACCATGCCGTTGCTAACTGCTTTTTTTCTTCTAATTGCATGATAGCGTTTTATCGTTTTTACCTCGGCTCGCAACGTCTAATTATGGTGCAGCGCACAAAAAACCGCTTTCATTGTGCACTGCACCATGCTATAGCTATTTTATAAAGCCTAAGGAGAACCCCATGTTTGAATCATTTAACAAATTATTTCAGTCTTATAAATTACCTGAATTCGATAATACAAAATTTAGTGAGCTACAAAAAAGAAATATTGAGCTTTTCACCGCCAATATCCAAAGCTACAGCGATTCTATGCAAGAGATTGCTCGCAAATCAGGTGAATATGCGCAAAAGAATTTTGAAGATGCTCTAGAAGCAACGCGTGAAGTATTTTCAACATCAACGCCTGAACAAAACACTGCTAAACAAACTGATTTCGTTAAAAAATCGACTGCTAATTACACCAAGCAAGCACGTGAATTAACCGAGCTTTCAACGCAAACACATTTCAAAACGTTAGAAAAAATCAACAAACATATTGATAGCACTGCTGAAGAAGTGAAGAAAATGGCTAAAAAAGCCGCTTAGTTACCTTTATTAAATTAAATGAAAAGGGGCGCTCATCATGATGCGCCCTTTTTTTATAAAGGCAAACTTATAACTACGCGCAAACCTGTTTCATATGGTGAATGTTCAAGCTCCACAACACCCCCATGCGATTGCACAATGTCGCGAACAATAGTTAAACCCAAGCCTGCGCCACCTGTCTCTAAATTACGCGACTCTTCAAGGCGTTTGAATGCGCCAAATACCTCTTCCCGGTCTGCTGCATCAATACCAATGCCATTGTCATCAATCATAATTTTACAGTTTTTTCGATTTAGTTTTACGTTAATCCAGCAGTAATCGCCATAGCGCAAGGCATTATCGATTAAATTACGCAACACGCGCACCATTGCATGTGGCTTTACCATGATTGCTTGGTTGGGCATTTCGCCAACGTGAAGTTGAGCGCCATTTTTTCTTAAATAAGGCTCAACCGCTTGTTCAATTAGCTCCGATATAGGCATTGTTAATGCCGCCTCGCTGCCTTCGCCACTCGCAAAATTAAGATAAGAGTTTACCATACGCTCCATATCATCCATATCTTGGCGTAAATCGGCAAGACCAATGGTTTGCGGCAACATTTCAAGTTCTAGTCGCATACGCGTTAATGGCGTGCGCAAATCGTGGCTAATGCCTGCTAGCATCGCGGTTCGGCTTTCTACCTGTCGCCGAATACGGCCACGCATATCAATAAATGCACGCGCGGCTTGGCGCACTTCACTGGCACCTGAAGGTTTAAAATTCTCAACCTCTTGACCCCGCCCAAATTTCTCTGCCGCGCTAGAGAGCTGAATGATTGGACGAATTTGATTACGCAAAAACAATATGGCCACCCAGATAAGCACTAATGCCGAACCCATCATCCACGCGGTGAAAATAAACGTGGTAGAGGTTGCAAGCCGCTTTCTTGGCGATGTAATTTGGATAGTGCCTTGCGATGAGGGTACCATAATATGAAATTTACTCTCATCAGCACTATTTTGAAGCCAAAATCTACGCTTGGCTCTTGATCGCAGTCCTTTTTCAAAAAGTGGAAATTCCAGTTCTTGTGACTCTTCTAAAGTAGGAGGCTCTATCTTTTCTGGTAAATCAGTAATCTGTAAACCATAATTGTAACTGGCTTGGTCTGCTAATAATTGGCGCGCCTGCGCATCTGGCTCGTCCTCCCAGCGTTCAATTAACCAGCCCACTTCACCCGTTAGCGACCCTGATAATTGACGTTCAACACTCGCCCAGTGCCGATCATAGAATATATACATCGCCACAAATTGAATTAAAATAACGGGCAATACTAATATTAATAACGCCCGAACAAACAGAGTTTTAGGGGTCATACTGCGTGAAATCTTACTTAGCGGGCTCATGTAATACGGCTTACTACTAATTTATAGCCCTTGCCGCGCACGGTTTGAATAGCTGATCCATCATCCAGCTTTTTGCGTAACCGCCCTACTTGTACATCAACATGACGCAATGTATCGTTGCCTTCAAGCGCGCGCGCTAAATACTCACGCGTTAGCGGCTGATTAGGGCTATGACATAAAAGTGATAGCGTTTCGCGTTCAGCAGTCGTCAATGCTATGATTTCTTGCGTGGATATGCGGCTAAGCTGTTGCATTTGCGGGTTAAAGCTGAAATCTGCAAAATAAAGAAGTGCTTGCTTCTCAGGTGTCACAGTTTTTCGTTTAAGAATATTTGAAATACGAATAACCAGCTCACGCGGTTCAAATGGTTTAGTCAAATAATCATCCACGCCCGATTCCAAGCCCGCAACGCGATCGCTTGCGCGATCTAATGCCGTGAGCATAAGTATGGGAGTTAATCTGTCAGCGCCTAACTCATGGGCAAACTCGAGTCCGGTTTGGCCCGGCATCATACCGTCCAACACCATTAAATCGGGTGTAAGGAGGGATAAAATTTCCTTTGCTTTAGTTGTATTCTCAGCCACGCTTACCGCATAACCTTGCTCGCTAAGATATCGCTTCAACAAGCTACGCAGTCGATCATCGTCATCCACCACTAAAATATGTGCTTGTGTTGCAGTCATTTAATTTTATCCATTCTTTTCAACAAAATTAGCCACGCGCCTGCGCCACCATCTTGCGGCTTTGCCTGATGAAAACTTAGAATTAAACGGCGATTCTCTGCAAAATTAATCCAGCGCGGCAGAGCATTTCGTAAAACTCCGTTGCCGCCTGTCATTTTTCCATAGCCTGTTATCACGCGCAGCAGCCTATTTCCTGCTTTTGAATGGTCGTGTAGAAACTGTTGAAACTGGTGCATCGCTTGGTCATGTCCAAAACCATGTAAATCAAGTGTAGCATCCACTTTGCGTTTACCGCGAACCACTTGTTTGGCTGTTGCGCGGCTGAGGTGATGCATATCATTAGCGAGCAAATCAATAGGTTCGGAAGTACGCTTCACATTTACATTCGCTAAAGGAATTGAAGCAGATTGTGGAGGAAACGTAGAGGAAGGGAAGTGCTTTATCGTTGCTTCGAGCTGCTGAGCAGTCGATTTGATACGGTGATTAGGCTTCACGATATGGCGCGTTAGGCAATGCCAAATGCGCTTTTCATCATCATCAAGCTCACGTGGCATCATTTTATATTTACCCTATTTTTGGGTGTTAGTTGATAAAAGCTCGCTGGTTGCTTCATGTTACCGGCTAAGTTTTCAGCTCTGTGCCCATAGCCCAAAAACCAATCCACGCGCTTTTCGCTTTTGATAGCACTGCCCGTATCTTGGGCTATCGCTAAATGTAGGCTAGGCTGCGTGGCATTAGGCAAAACCGTTTTCATCAAAACAGGCGTACCATAGGCGATGTGATTTGGATCAACCGCAGCCGATCCATAAGCAGTAAGCTGAATATTTTGAGCACCAATTGCCGCTTTAGCAGGTTGTTTACGAAAAAAAACGTAGGAATTATTATGCCATAAAATGCGATTTACTTCTGAAGGGTTAGCATTAAGCCACGCCTTAATCGTTTGCATTGAGGCAGTTTCTAAGTCAATAAGCCCTTCTGCGACCATTAATTTACCAATAGATTCATAAGGTTGGCCGTTTTTTGCTGCAAAGCCTAAGCCAATTTTAGAACCATCGCGCATGTGAACAATGCCCGACCCTTGAACATGCAAAAAGAATAAGTCCGCTTTATTATTCGTCCATAATAATGGTTTTTCAGCTGAATCTAACGCGCCTTGATCAATTTGTCTGCGGGTTAGGTAAGGTTGCTTGAAATCTTTTGGAACCCCCCAAACCGGTATATTATATTCTGTCGTTTGTTGGTATGAGCCCGATAAAAGCGGCAGATAATACGCAGTTAGTAATCCCTCATCTGTGAGTTTAGTAATCTCAAAATTTTGCTTAAAAAAGGCGCGCATATCCGAAGGTGTGGGGTTTGGAGATGATTTAAGCTGGCTGCATAAATCAGCTGTATCTTTAGCTTTTCCACTGGCGCACGCTGTTTGATATGCACGATATGCTGGCTCAGCATCAAGCGTGTTCCAAAGGGCATCGGGCTTAAAAGCCATCAACCAAAATCCGCATAGGGTAAAACAAATAAATCGTAGCATATGGCTACTATAGATTAAGTATCGATAATCGTCCAATTCGGATCGCGAGATTTTACACTGCGCTCAAACACCCATTCATCTTCGACATGTGTAGTGTGCGAAACATTGCCTGCAATCACTTCGCCCTGTTCGTTTTTAACGATATGCACTTGCGAGGTAGAAAAGTTAACCGTGATGTGATGATGCGTTTTTGTCGTTTCAACTTCCGTAATTTCAACCGAATCGATAGAAACTAAGGTTGTTTCAGGATAGGTATTATCTTTAGCCCGTTCAGCAATAACTTGTTCAAACTCTTTATAAATTTCAGCGCTCATCAACTGTTTTAGCGTAGGTTTATCGCCATCATTAAAGGCTTTAGTAACCCATTCAAAAGCACCTTTGGCACCTTTTAAAAACTCATCCACACTAAAGCTGCTATCGATGGATTTAATATCTGATATTTTCGATTTGATCGGTTCTTGCAACTTTTCAAATTGAGCATCTTTGGTCAAAATGGGCTTAATTGGTGTATCATTGCCACGTATCGCATCATTAATACTCACCACGCGGTCATCCACATCATGCGAAGTGGGGCGCGCATTACTAGGGTTTTCAGGGCGGTGGCCCACATCTTTACCTAGCGTGTTACGCAAACGCAGCGCAATAAACCCTGCAATAAGTGCTAAGATAATAATATCTGCAAATTGAAACGATTCCATGCGGTTAATGTACCTTATCTTGGGGCATGTGTGAAACGAAACCTTGAAAGGTGAGGTTATCAGCACTAGCTTGGTTTAAATTAATAGCATTAACATAGGAAATTTTATGACTGATTCAACCCCATCTCCACAACTAACCATCCGCGGCCAATATATTAAAGACCTCTCATTCGAAGCGCCAAAAGGCCCTTTTAGTTTAAATGAGCTTAAAGAAGGCCCAAAAATGGATGTGAATGTGGATTTAGAAGGCAAAAAGGTGGGTGAATCTATTTATGAGCTAACGCTCAAAATATCGGTTAATGCCTTAGGTAACGATGAGACATTATTTGTAACCGAACTTGCTTATGGTGGCATTTTTCAGATGGCCAATATTGCTGAGGAAAATGTACAGCAAATGTTGTTTATTGATTGTGCTTTTATCATCTTTCCATTTGCGCGTCGGGTGTTAGCCGATGTTACGCGCGATGGTGGTTTCCCGCCATTAATGTTAGAACCAATTGATTTTCAATCGCTTTTTGTTAAGCGCGTTAAAGCGCAACAGGAGCAAGCAGCTAGCTAAATTAGTGGCTCGTTTCTAACCATAATGGGTTTTTTAATTCAGAGATAAATGCCTGATGCCGGGCTAACTCGGCTTTTGATGCCGGAAAGCTGCGGCTAGGGAACATTATTTTATCGCTCTGGTGCGGTTGATGGGTTGGCTTCGCCTCTAAGGTTAAAGCACTCTGGCGGCCGCCCATCATTTCAAGGTAAACCTCTGCCAGTAGTTCAGCATCTAATAATGCACCATGCAAGCTGCGCTCGCTTAAATCAATTTCAAAGCGGCGGCACAAAGCATCCAGATTTGCGGGCGATCCAGGAAATAAATCGCGCGCCATTTTAACCGTATCAATCGCACGATCCATTTCCAGCGCTTGATGGCCTGCTAGTTGCAGTTCATAATTCAAAAACCCCATATCGAATGCTGCATTGTGAATAATAAGGGGACTATCGCCAATAAAATCTAAAAAAGATTGGGCGCTATCAGCAAATAAAGGCTTATCGGCTAAAAATTCTGCACTTAGCCCATGTACCTTTTGCGCTTCAGCGGGCATGTCGCGCTGCGGATTAAGGTAAAGGTGAAACACATTGCCCGTGCGAATGCGGCTGTGCATTTCCACGCAGCCAATTTCAACCATGCGATGGCCGGTATCGGGGGTAAAGCCTGTCGTTTCGGTATCAAGTGCAATTTCGCGCATGGATGTTTTCCTATAGTCTATCTTCAAATTAAGCTTTTTATCTATTTACAGGTAAATTGATGTTTAAAGCAGTCATTACATTCTTAACCTGTTGAAGGCTATTCTCTAAGCCAAAAGATGTATCAATGATAAAATCAGCGCGTTCGCGCTTTTGTGCATCGGGCATTTGTTTGGCTAAAATCGCTTCAAGTTTTTCGGCGGTCATTGATGGGCGGCTCAGCACACGGTTTTTTTGAATGTCAGCGGTGGTGGATACGACGACCACTTTATCGCATAATATTTCAGCGCCGGTTTCGTAAAGCAAGGGAATATCTAAAACGACTAAAGGGTCGTTTTGGCGTTTGGCAGCTGCGATAAAGTTTAGGTGCGCTTGGCGAACTTTTGGGTGTAATTGATCTTCCAGCTTTTTCAACGCTGTTGAGTTTTGAAACACCATTTGGCCTAATGCGCGACGATCAACCTTTTGGTCTTTCATTGCTTGCGGAAATTCAGTTGCGATAAACCGGATAAATGCCTCATCATATACATACAGATGATGTACAATCGCATCAGCGTCGCTTACCTTTGCGCCACACGCTTTAAACTGCTGCGTGATGGTAGATTTGCCCATAGCGATTGATCCGGTTAATCCTAGAACCAGCGTCATAAAAATCTTTTACTAAGCGTTTGATAGAATGCTTCATTCCAAACCGGAGTTTGCCCGTAAAAAGCAGCAAAAGATGGAATAGCTTGATAAATCAGCATACCTAAACCTAAAATAACGGTATTATCCTGATTTGCAGCTCTTTTTAATAAATCGGTTCGAAGCGGGTTATAGACAATATCTGTCACTAACGTTTTAGGCGGTAAAGCGGTCAGCTTCAAATCTAACGCTGGCTGGTTTTGCATCCCCAGCGAAGTGGTATTTACCAATAATGTTGCGGAAGAGATTAGGCTATGCCGCTTTTGCCAATCCACCCACTCAATTTGGCGGTGCGTGTCAGCCAATGCGCTGGCTTTTTCAGCGGTTCGGTTGGTGATGGAAATATGTGCTGCACCATCTTCTAATAGTGCCGCAACTACTGCACGGGCTGCACCGCCTGCACCGATAATAACCACATGCTGTAAATATTGTTTATAATCCGGCGCGAAGTGATGTAAATTATCGCTAAACCCTCGCTTATCGGTATTATCGCCTAACCATTTTCCATTTTCAAATATCACCACATTAACCGCCCCAATCTGGCGTGCAGCTGGCGAAATTTCCTCTAAATGAGGTAGCACCGCCTCTTTAAGCGGAACGGTTAGATTTACTCCTTGATAACCTTGCGCTTCTAGGCGCATTAATGTTTCGCGCAAATCGTCACGCTTGCATTCAATCGCATCATACGAACCATTAATCTGCATTTGTTCAAGCCAAAAGCGATGCAATTCAGGCGATAAGGAGTGTGAGATGGGATCACCTAAAACCGCAGCTTTTAGCATTAGCTAATACCTTTCGCTTCTTGCTCGATCCGTCGATGGTAAATATTTAAAATTGCTGCTGCTGTTTCTTCTACTGAGCGTTGCGATACATCTATGACAGGCCACCCATTAGCGCGATAAATTTGGCGAGCGGCTTTAATCTCTTCATTCACTTTATCATCATCAGCATAGTTTTCTAAGCTTTCATGGCCGAGCGATTGTAAGCGAGTACGCCGAATTTCAATCAACCGATTAGGATGAATGATTAGCCCAACGATAAGCGGCTTTTTCACCTCAAATAATTCACTGGGTAAATCAACGCCAAATACATAAGGCACATTTGCCGCACATAACCCCCCATAGGCCAGATAAACGCATGTGGGTGATTTACTTGTGCGCGAAGGGCCTACCAACACAATATCGGCAGATGCTAGCTCCCAGTGACGTTTGCCGTCATCATGCGATAGCGTATAATCAATCGCCTCAATCCGCGAAAAATAATTTTCGTTCATTTGATGGCGGCTGCCTGCTTTAGGTGTTGCTTCTTGTTGTAAATATCCCGCTAAACTATTCGAGGCTCTTTCTAATGGGTTGATACAAGGCAGATCTAATCGCGCACAGATGCGTTCTAATTGTTCACTCAAATCAGAATCTACCATGGTAAAAAACACAGGCCCCGGAGCATTTTGTAAGGCGATTTCAAGCTTCTCTAATTGCTTTGCACTACGAATTAATGCCCATATATGTTCCTGAGCGGCAATATTTTCAAACTCAGAAACTACAGCGCGCGCTATCGCACTCACCGTACCTGCAGTGGAATCGGACACTAAATGAATATGCATATGCTTCATGGGGATAACTCATAGCATAACTGGGGGTGAAATCTATGGAAGGATTTGTGGAGTAATATTTATACAAAATTTATGGCACTTACTCCAAAATTTACGCGATGCTTATACACAATTTAAATGGAGTGGGCATAATGATGGAATAACGAATTAAAATGCTTTGATACTCTGGCTTTTGCCTGTGGAAAAATGAGAGTATAAGTTGATGAAACAATTTAATCCCCGATAATCACTGCATAACTATTTACTACTATCTTATTAAAATATATTATTTATTTAGTTTGTTTCCTTGCGAAGTTTGAATTAAACCTTTTCGCATGACTGATAAGAAATTGCTTCAAACGCTTAACCGTAAATTGCATCCTAAACCACCATTCTGGTTTATGCGCCAAGCGGGACGATACCTGCCGGAATATTTGGAAACGCGAGCCAGCTGTGGTGGCTTCTTAGATTTATGCTTTAATCCTGAAAAAGCGGCAGAAGTAACGTTACAGCCCATTCGTCGGTTTAATATGGATGCAGCCATCTTATTTTCAGATATTCTCGTGATTCCCATGGCGCTGGGTCAGCCTTTACGATTTGAAAAAGGTGAGGGGCCGAAACTACCGCCAATTTCGAGTCTGCAAGAGGTGCAAGCGCTCGAATATGATCCTGAAAAATTGAATCCAATTTACCAAACCGTTACATTATTAAAGCAAAAGTTACCACAGGATAAAACCTTAATCGGGTTTAGCGGTAGTCCATGGACGCTTGCGTGTTACATGCTCCAAGGTGGTGGCAGTAAAGATTTTGCTACGGCGCGTAAATTTGGCCATCAGCAACCGCAAGCATTTGCTCAGCTGCTTGAAAAGATTGAAGCTGCAACGCTCGATTATGTGTCGAAACAGGTGGATGCGGGCGCTGAAGTCATCCAATTTTTCGATAGCTGGTCAGGAGTGTGTTCCGCCGCTGAGTTTGATGCTTGGGTTGTAGCCCCCACAAGACGCTTAGTATCCGCGTTGAAAAAGCGCTACCCGCATTTACCCATCATCGGCTTTCCGCGATTGGCAGGAATTGGATATCAACGCTATGTAATGCAGACGGGAATTGATGCGGTGGGGTTGGATGTGCAAATCACACCTAAATGGGCTAAATCGCACTTATCGCAGCATGTCGTGTTGCAAGGTAATCTAGACCCTATTTTGCTGGCCAGTGACGCGAAAGGCGCAGTGGATGAGGCGAAGCGTTTAGTTGATGCCTATGCCGATACACCTTTCATTTTCAATTTAGGGCATGGGTTTATTCCTGAAACACCGGTTAGCCATGTCGAAAAACTTGTAGAGTTTCTAAGCGCATGAGAAAAATAGCAGTGGTATTATGTAATTTGGGGGGGCCGGATAAGCTCGAATCGGTGCAGCCCTTTCTGTTTAATCTTTTTAACGATAAGGCGATTATTGGGGCGCCGCAGCCTATTCGTTGGCTCATTGCTAAACTAATATCCACGCGCCGCGCGCCCATTGCTCAGGAAATTTATAAGCATTTGGGGGGTAAATCGCCGCTGCTTGAATTATCACAAGAACAAGCTAATGCCCTTCAATTGCAGTTAAATACCAATGATGAACAGGTAGAATATAAATGCTTTATCGCCATGCGCTATTGGCACCCAATGACGGCTGAGTGCGTATCTGCGGTGAAAAAATGGGGGGCTGATGAAGTTAAATTATTGCCGCTATATCCTCAATTTTCAACCACAACTACGGGCAGCTCATTTAATGCTTGGGATAAGGAAGCGGAAAAACAACATTTGACCCTTCCGACATCCAAAATTGGTTGTTATCCTACAATAGAACGATTCATACAAAGCCATGCCGCGTTGCTTAAACAAGGATATCTCGCAGCGGTTGAAAAATATGGCGAGGTTCGTATTTTATTCTCCGCGCATGGGTTGCCGCAAAAAATTGTAGATGCGGGTGATCCTTATCAGTGGCAAATTGAGCAAACTGCTTCAGCAATCATGCAAAAAATGAATATGGATAATTGCGATTGGCGTGTCTGCTATCAAAGCAAAGTGGGGCCACTACAATGGTTAATACCCTCAACTGAAACGGAAATTGAGCGCGCAGGACACGATAAGGTTGCGGTTATTATCGTAGCAATAGCCTTTGTTAGCGAACATTCCGAAACCTTGGTTGAACTCGATATCGAATATCGCGAATTGGCAAAAGAACATGGTGTGATAGGCTATGAGCGCGTAAATACACTGGGCACCCAAGCCGATTATATCACCGCTTTAGCCGAGCTTTGCGCATTGCGCCACGCGAATCAAACCGTTGCGCATAATGGCGCACGATTATGTCCTGTTGAATTTAGTAAATGCATTTGCATGGGGCAGGCTTCCTGATGAAAGCGATAATTGATTGGTGCCAAATTTACTTTCATCCCAAAATCATTGCAATAATGTTTTTAGGCTTTTCCAGCGGTTTACCACGTTTGTTAGTGGCATCAACCTTAGGAGCATTGCTGACTGATAATGGCACCGAAATGGCGGCTGTTGGCTTATTTGCCTATGTTGCATTACCTTATAGTTTTAACTTTTTATGGGCGCCGTTTGTCGATTATTTTTCCATTCCCTATCTCACCAAACGGCTTGGACATCGCCGTAGTTGGATGGTAGTTACTCAAATATTATTAGCGATTGCCATTGCCGCCATCGCATTTGTAAGCCCAACCCAACAACCCATCGCCCTAGCATCCATCGCGCTAAGCATCGCCTTTTTATCTGCCAGTCAAGATATTGTAATTGATGCTTTTCGCACCGAATATCTGGATCCTTCGCAATATGGTGAAGGGGCTGCCATGGCGGTTTTTGGCTATCGCTTAGGCATGTTAGTCGCTGGCGCTGGCGCTCTTTATGTCGCAGATTTTATTAGTTGGAACGCCGCTTATTTAGCGATGGCTGCTTGCATGATCATAGGATTTATTACCACGCTAGCCGTTTCGCCTGCCGCCAAGCGCGAGGAAATTTCAGAATTAGCGGTGGATAAAAACTTCCTAAAATCTGCACTCATTGGGCCATTTAAAGATTTTATGCAGCGTTTACCCAATTGGGCGTGGCTGCTGGCTTTTATTTTATTCTATCGTCTATCGGATGGGTTTATTGGCTTTATGACGACACCATTCTTTTTGCAAATCGGGTTTGATAAATCAACCATTGCTTCCATCGCCAAGCTATTTGGCTTTGGTGCTACTTTGGCAGGCATGTTTATTGGTGGTGCGATGATTGCCAAACTAGGGCTATTTACTGCATTGTGGAGCTTTGCATTATTTCAACTACTCGCCAATTTATCATATTTATTATTATCGATTGTGGGTAAGGATATCAACGCACTCACCTTTGCCATTACCATGGATAATCTATCGGGCGGCATGGTAACTGCCGCCGCCATCGCCTTTATGATGCGCCTATGCCAATCGGCTCGCTATACCGCTACGCAATATGCGCTATTAGCTTCATTGGCTAGTTTAGGCAGTATTTTACTAGCAGGAAGCGCCGGATGGGTTGCGCAAACCTATGGTTGGACAACCATGTTTACTCTATCTGCCTTTTTAGGTTTACCTTGCTTGGCCATCATCTGGATAAACCGCCGCAGCTTTCGTACGCTAGCAATAAATTAAGCTAAAATGATAAACATATCATGAAGGTCTAAAATAGCGTATAATGGTACGATGATTGATCGTTTATTAACTTCAGGTTTATTTGGTTCGGGCGCAAAATCCTCCACGAGTCAGCTCGCGTTATTTAGTCCTGATAATGGTTTGGATAATGTTACCAAACAGCTTCTAAACCAGCGTTATAATATTTCTAGCCCATCTAGCGTTGTGAAAATTAGTGATGATATTCGTCAATTTATCACTGCTAATGTGAGCGAAAGCAAAGCGGCAAAATTATTGGCCGATATCGATTCTATTGATCGCTTCAATCGCAATCAGCAAGAGCGGGTGAATAACCCTGTTGGGCAGCTTATTGGCAGCGAATCAGCCAATCGCAAACAAGGAAACCTTCTTAATTTACTCACCTAAATCTTAATGGCGAAAATGGCGAATGCCGGTGGTGACCATTACCATGCCATGTTTATCCGCCGCCGCAATCACATCATTATCACGAATTGAGCCGCCAGGCTGCACTAACGCAGCAATGCTCGCTTCTGCCGCGCGATGCACATTATCATCAAACGGGAAAAAAGCATCCGATGCTAATACCGCGCCTTGCGTGGATAACCCAGCTTCTTGCGCTTTCCAGCACGCAATGCGCACCGAATCAACACGGCTCATTTGCCCTGCGCCGATGCCTAAGGTGGCGCCATCTCGCGCGATAACAATGGCATTTGATTTCACATGTTTGCAAATACGAAAAGCAAAAAGCAAATCTTCGCGCTGCTCATCACTGGCTGCTTTAGCGCTAACCTCAGTTAAATCATCTAAGCTAATGCGCTTTGAGTCAGTATCTTGCACTAATACACCGCCCGTGATGAGAGTCATCATAAGCGGTTTTGCATCTGCTGGCAGCAGGCCACCCGCATCAAGCAAACGAAGGTTTGGCTTTTTCGTAAGGGCTTGAGCGGCATCTTCTTCAACCGAAGGAGCTATGATAACTTCTACAAATAGTTTGCCCATTGCTTTAACAAACTCTTTGGTGAGCGGCTGGTTAATCGCGATAATGCCCCCATATGCTGAAACAGGGTCGCAGGCTAGTGCTTTGTGAAAGGCCTCCACACAATTAGCCCCAATTGCAACGCCACAAGGGTTGGCATGCTTGATAATGGCCACACAAGGTTCATCAAATTCATTTGCGATAATCCAAGCGGCATCGGTATCATTTAAATTATTATAGCTAAGCTCTTTACCTTGAATTTGCTTAGCTCCCGCTAAAGTGCCTGCATTAGCATGGGTAGTGAATAACGCCGCGGTTTGATGCGGGTTTTCGCCATAGCGCAAGGTAGATTGCAAGTTTGCAGGAAACGTAAAGCGCGGCGGAAAACCTTCCGAATGCGTGTGTTGGCTCAACCAGCCAGCAATTTTCGCATCGTAATAAGCGGTAAGACTGAAAGCTTTTAAAGCCAGATTTTTTCGAAACGCAAGCGTTGTTTCGCCCTGATTCTCCGCCATTTCCTGCAACACTAAATCATAATCGGCAGGATCAGTAACGATTGTAACATGTGCATGGTTTTTGGCGGCAGCGCGTAACATGGCGGGGCCACCAATATCGATATTCTCAATCGTTTCGGTAAAATCTGCGCCGCGCTCTACCGTAGCTTCAAACGGATAAAGGTTAAGCACCACCAAATCAATCCCCTCAATAGCGTGGGTTTGCATCGCTTGCATATGCTGTGGATTGTCGCGATCAGCCAAAATACCGCCATGAATTTTAGGGTGCAGTGTTTTAACGCGCCCATCCATAATTTCAGGGAAATTCGTAACCGATGAAACATCGGTTACCGCAAGCCCTTCTTCACGCAATGCTTTGGCTGTACCACCAGTAGAAAGCAGTTCTACTCCCAGCTTAAATAACTGGCTAGCAAAAGCGATAAGATGGGTTTTATCAGAAACGGATAGCAAAGCGCGTTGTATTTTCATGCGCTTTTGATAGGCCAAATTGCCTCAAGTGCAAGTGTCATTTACTTATCTACAATAATTATATCTTAAAAGCGGATTATAACACTCATTCATAACCCGCTATCTGCATTTTTTGATAAAAATAAGCAGCGTCAAAATAGGGTATTTAGTGAAATAACTTGCGTAAGTTGGCAGGTCGGGCCATTTTAACGCAATTAATAACTGCTAATAGGCACATGCCCATCATGACGAAAAACTACCGCACTCAAATCACCGAATTATTGACCAAGATAAAAGCGGCGCTGCCACAAAGCGCTTCGGAAGATTTAAAAAGCTTCACGCAAAGCTTCTTTGCTAAAATGCCGATTACCGATCTTGAGCGCTTGAGTCCTAAAGATGCGATTGCCATAGCGAAAGAAGCGTATAGCTTTGTAAGTAAGCGCGAAGCGCAGGTACCCAAAATACAATTACAAACCGATGCTAAATCGGGTCAATTCGTTTTAACGATGCTCAATGATGATATGCCGTTTTTGGTGGATTCAATCACAGCAGCCCTATCACGCAAAAGCCTGCCACCACAATCCATCATTCACCCCATAATGATGATTGAACGTGATAAATCAGGAAATTACGTTTCGTGTGGGGGTAGTGGTGCTAAAAAAGAATCTTTCATTCGTATCGAAATGCCTCATTTAGGGAATGCTTTAAACGAGAAAACCCTCATGAAAATGCTAGAGGAAACATTAGCAGTGATCCGCACTGTGGTGCGTGATTGGCATGGTATGATTACTAAGGCTAATGAAACCATCGCTGCGCTTGCAAAAGAGACTGATAAAGATAATGAAGTTAAAGAAGCGATCGATTTTTTACACTGGCTTATCTCTGACAATTTCATTTTTTTGGGAGCAATTGATTATGATTTTACCGGCGGCAAAGACTCAATCACGGTTGTTCCTAATAGCGAAAGAGGCCTGTTTGCGTTTGATTTTTCATCAAAACCAAAGGGTTATCAGGCGTTAAGTAAAGAATCGAAGCATTTTGCTTTACAGCCCCATTTGCTCGAAATTACTAAATCAAACACGGTATCCGTTGTGCATCGCTCGGTGCAGATGGATTATATTGGTGTTAAGCGTTTTGATGCCGATGGTAAGGTGATTGGTGAGCGCCGTTTTATTGGTTTATTCACCTCAAACGTATATTTCCAAAGTGCTGAAAATATTCCTATGATTCGCCGCAAGCTCGAAAAAGTGATGCGCCGCGCCAATTTTGATGAAAATAGCCATGATGGTAAAGCACTTAAAACAATACTCGAATTTGCGCCACGGGATGAGCTGTTCCAAATGTCGGAAAAAGATGTGTTTAATTATGCGATGGGAGTACTTTCGGTTGAAGCTAGTCCGCGTGTTCATCTGTTCCTGCGCCGCGATATTTTTGAGCGTTTTGTAAGCTGCATGGTATTTGTACCGCGCGATAGATTCAACACCGAGTTACGTGAAAAAATTCAAAATATTATCGCCACTACGTTAAATGGTAAAGTAAGCGATTTTTATACTCAAATGACAGACTCGCCTCTGGCGCGCGTGCATTTTATCGTCAAAACAACGCCGGGAAGCATTCCAAATATACCTTTAGAAGAGCTTGAGTCCCTTATCTCCGCTGTAACCTATGATTGGCAAGAGCGTTTAAAACAGGATTTAATCGAAACCAATGGCGAAAAAGCGGCCATGCCGTTATTTAACGCTTATAAAAATGCCTTTAGCAAAAGCTACAGTGATTATTATGAACCGCGCAATGCGATGCATGATATCACTAAAATTCGCAAAATAATTGCAGATAATACTATGGGTATTGAGCTATATCACAGCAAATTTAAACCTGCTGATACCTTGCAACTTAAATTTTATAATCCAGATAGGCAGGCCACTTTATCGGACATTCTGCCCATGTTAGAAAACCTAGGCTTTCATGTGATTGATGAGCATCCCTTCCGCGTGGTGCCGGTTAATGAGGGTGTTTCTGAAATTTGGGTACGCGACTTTACGTTAAAAACGCGCAATGCTGATATTGCTATCGACATTGAAAAAGTAAAACCGTTGATGGAAGAAATCTTGCTGAATATTTGGCAAGGTAAGATGGATAATGATGGTTTAAATGCTTTGGCACTTCTTGCCGGATTTAACTGGCGCGAGATTGGTATTTTACGAGCCTATGGCCGTTATTTACGTCAAACAAAAAGCACCTACTCGAATAAGGCTATGAGTGATACGCTTACGTGTAACCCAAAAATAGCACATGCGCTGTTGGATTATTTTACCACGCGCTTTAATCCTAAAGCCAATAAAGCCCGCCAAGATGATGAGAAAGAATGCTTAAGCACGATTGAGCAGCTGCTAGCAGGCGTGACCAATTTAGAGCATGACACGATTTTAGGTATTTTCCGCGATCTTATCTCATCAACATGGCGCACTAATTATTATCAATTAGATGAAAACGGTCAGCCAAAATCCTATTTATCATTTAAATTTGATTCAACCAAAGTGCCCGATTTACCCTTACCACGCCCCTACGCCGAAATTTTTGTATATGCACGTCGCGTGGAAGGCATCCATCTTCGCGGCGGCAAAGTGGCGCGTGGTGGCTTGCGTTGGTCAGATAGACGTGAAGATTACCGCACCGAAGTGCTCGGCTTGATGAAAGCCCAAATGGTAAAAAATGCGGTGATTGTTCCGGTAGGTTCCAAAGGTGGCTTTGTCGTTAAACAACCACCTATTGAGGGCGGGCGCGATGCGTATCTTAAAGAGGGCATTGAATGCTATAAAATTTACTTACGTGGATTGCTCGATTTAACCGATAATTTAGTTAAAGGCAAAATAAGTTATCCGCACAATGTAGTGCGCCATGATGGCGACGATCCTTATTTGGTAGTAGCGGCTGATAAAGGCACAGCCAGCTTCTCCGATTATGCTAACTCCGTATCAGCCGAATATGATTTTTGGCTGGGCGATGCTTTCGCATCGGGCGGATCGGTGGGGTATGACCATAAGGAAATGGGTATCACCGCTAAAGGTGCCTGGATATCGGTAACGCGTCACTTTAGCGAAATGGATATTGATATCCAAAACGAAGATTTTACCGTGGTGGGTATCGGCGATATGTCAGGCGATGTGTTTGGCAACGGAATGTTACTGAGCGAGCATATTAAATTAGTCGGTGCATTTAACCATCTGCATATTTTTATAGACCCGACACCTAACGCAAAAACCAGTTTCAAAGAGCGCCAACGCCTTTTTGAGATGGAGCGCAGCAGTTGGACAGATTACGATACGAAACTAATATCTAGCGGCGGGGGAGTATTTTCGCGCAGCGATAAGGCGATTAAACTTACAAAAGCAATGCGCGAAGCCTTCGCGATTGAAACCTCAGAAGATAGTCTAAGCCCTAATGAGTTAATTCAGGCCATGCTTAAAGCGCCCGTTGGGCTGTTATGGAATGGGGGCATCGGCACTTATGTGAAAGCGGAAAGCGAAACGCATGAGCAAGTGGGCGATCGTAGCAATAATATGCTGCGAGTTGATGGCTCAGAGCTGCGTTGCAACGTGGTGGGCGAAGGCGGAAATCTCGGGTTCACCCAACTAGGCCGCATTGAATATGCTTTGCATGGTGGACGCATTAATACCGATGCAATTGATAATTCGGCCGGCGTCGATTGCTCGGATCATGAAGTAAATATTAAAATTGCATTCCGTCATGGCCTTGAGCATGGCGATATTACTTTAAAGCGTCGTAATAGTGTACTTGAAAAAATGACGGATGAGGTGGCGCGGCTGGTTCTGCGCGATAATTTATTGCAAACACAGGCTATTTCGACTGCACAAGTGCAGGGCCTCACCTTATTAGAGCCTCAAGCGCGTATGATGGAAGCGTTTGAGCAAACGGGATTATTAAACCGTAAGGTAGAGTTTTTACCTAATTCCAAGCAGATTAAAGAGCGTAAAGCCAGCGGTGAGCCTTTAACTCGCCCAGAATTATCGGTTTTAATTTCCTATTCTAAAATGGCGATTTATCAAGATTTACTCGATAGCTCTTTTCCGGATGAAAGTTATTTAGAAGAAGATTTAATTCGCTATTTTCCGGTTCAAATGCGTAAGGACTTTAAAAATCTGATTTTAGCGCATCGACTCAAACGCGAAATTATTGCAACTTCTATCACCAACTCGATTGTAAATCGTGCAGGTATCACGTTCTTTTTCCAAATTCAGCAAGATACAGGCTTACCGGCCTGCGAT
Organism: uncultured Alphaproteobacteria bacterium; assembly: GCA_963837025.1. Lineage (GTDB taxonomy): Bacteria > Pseudomonadota > Alphaproteobacteria > Rickettsiales > JALZUV01 > JALZUV01. Next base: position 169,525 of record CAWILT010000002.1, on the reverse strand, counting down.
ATTGCGCGCGCCTATGTGGTCGCGCGAGATGCATTTGGGGTGCGTGACCTTTGGCGCGATATTGAAGCGGATACTACCATCCCTGCGAAAACGCGTGCTGAAATTTTCGCGCAAATTAGCCGTTTCTTAGAACGAGTGGTTATCTGGATGTTGCGTAATATGCCACAGCCGCTCAGCATTAATGAAACGATGAAACGCTTCTCAACCGCGATTGACGATTATCTGAAAATTCATCAATCATTGATATCCGATACGTTGGGCAAGGCGTTTGAAGATAAGAAAAAACGCTTTATGGATATGCAAAGCTCAGAAAATTTGGCGGGGCGTATTGCCGGATTAGAAATTTCATCATCTGCGCTGGATGTCATCAAACTCTCGCAAGATCATGATATGGGTTTAGAGCAGGCAGGAAAGCTTTACTTTGAATTAGGTGCTCGTATGCGCTTAGGATGGCTACGCCGAGAAGCTTCGCGCATGACCGTTTCTACCTATTGGGAGCGTTTAGCTGCAAAGGCAATTATTAGCGAGATGTTTGATCAGCAGCGCCGCTTAACCTCATCGGTTATCACAAGCCAGTCTAAAAGCAGCAAAGAAAATTTGCTTGATTCGTGGCAGCATGAAAATCGTAAAACGCTAGCGCGATTTGAACGCTTTATCGATGATTTAAAAACATCTGAAGAAGTAACTTTCCCCATGCTGGTGATTGCATTGCGTAACGTAGAAGCCATAGGATAATAAAAATTTCATTTTTGCGATTATTTAACGCTACATGCTAATCATTTATTAACCTTTTGCTGTCTAAAGTAGGATTACGCACCCAAAGAGGTGCAATCAAAACTGTGGGAATACGAAATGAATATGAATTTAACCGAGCGCCAAAAGCGCGACATTTTGCGCATGAGTTTTATGCGCAGCACTTCAAAGCCTAATCAGCCGCCGCGCCGTAACGATAGCTCACCGCTTACGCTAACGCGTGAAGAGTTTAAAAAGCGGCTTGAGAAGCTCAAATCTAAACGCTAAAGAATGAATAGATGCACCATCATGGGCACATAAACCATTGCAAATAATGTGCTCAAAAATACAGCGGTGGCCATTTTTTCTGGCTCGGCATTGAGTAAATTAGCGAATATCACCGAATTAACCGCTAGTGGCATAACCGATAACAAGATGGTTGTGTTATAGATATTTTGGTCGAATAATCCGAACAAGGTTTTATCGAGCCATATCAATCCACCAACAGCAAGCGGCCATGCAATGAATTTGACAGCAAATGCCATTGAGGTGAATTTCCAATCCAGTTTAAGCGAAGATACACCCGCTAAACCAATACCCACTACCATCATCCCTAAAATGGTATAGGCACCGCGCATATTAACAAAAAAGCCTTCCAAAAATTCGGGAATGGCGATGTTAAACACGCTCAAAAGCACCCCAATCAACGCGCCATGCAGCATGGGTAGCTTAAGCATGCGTTTGAAGGCCTCAGCGGTTGAGAAATCGCCTTTAGTGGTAATGTAATAGCCTAATGTGGTTTCATAGAGCATGATGCCAATTATGGTCATCATATAGATTCCTACATATTCGGGCTCAAACAACATCAGGGCGATAGGTATGCCAAAATAACCCATATTCGCATTGCCCGAAGCTAACGCTAAAATATTGGGCGTTTTGCCAGTAAAGACCCGCTTGGCTAATGCAAAATTAGTGAGACATAACGTGCAGGAAACCAGAAAAATACAGGCGGGTAACAATAGATAATGTACCTGAATCTGAACCTTGCTAATGCCATGCATAAAAACTAAAGGCACAATAATGTAAAATAAAAGGCTTGATATGCCGCGCCCTTGTACCTCTAAATGCCGTGCAGCATAATAACCAAGGCCAATGCACAAATAAAGCCCTGTCATCTGCAAAATTAAAACGAAAGCAATATCCATGTGATAACAGCTTAGCTGTTCATTTGATGGAAGAAATCTTCGTTCGATTTGGTATCTTTAAGTTTTGCCGTTAAAAACTCCATCGCATCTAATGGGCTCATTGGATTAAGAATTTTACGCAATACCCACACCTTTGCCAGCTCATCCTTATCATAAAGCAAATCTTCTTTACGCGTGCCCGATTTGGCAATATCCATGGCTGGATAAACGCGCTTATCAGATAATTTACGATCTAACACGAGCTCAGAATTACCGGTTCCTTTGAATTCCTCAAAAATAACCTCATCCATGCGGCTGCCCGTTTCAATCAATGCGGTGGCGATAATGCTAAGCGAGCCACCATTTTCGATGTTACGCGCCGCGCCGAAAAAGCGTTTAGGGCGCTGTAAAGCATTGGCATCTACACCACCCGTCAATACTTTGCCTGAGCTTGGCACAACCGTATTATAAGCACGGCCCAAGCGAGTGATGGAATCCAGCAAAATTACAACATCCTTCTTATGCTCAACTAAGCGTTTTGCCTTTTCAATGACCATTTCGGCCAGCGCTACATGGCGGTGAGCGGGCTCATCAAAGGTAGAGGAGACCACTTCGCCCTGCACCGAGCGATCCATATCGGTTACTTCTTCAGGGCGTTCATCAATCAATAGCACAATAAGGTAGCATTCAGGATGATTCGCCGTAATCGAATGGGCAATATTTTGCAGCAATACGGTTTTACCGGTGCGTGGTGGTGCAACGATTAGGGTACGTTGGCCTTTACCTTGCGGTGAAACCAAATCGGCAACGCGCATCGAAAGATCGGGCTTTTTCACAATTTCTTTCGGTTCAACTTCTAAACGAATCCGCTGATCAGGATAAAGCGGTGTTAAATTATCAAAAGTCGCCTTTTTACGCGCCATTTCGGGTGGGTCATAATTAATAGCAGTGATGTTATCCATCGCGAAATAGCGTTCATTATTGCGTGGTGAACGTAGCTCGCCCTCAACGGTATCGCCAGTGCGCAGACCAAATTGTTTGATTTGCTGTGGCGAGATATAAATATCATCAGGGCCCGCAAGATAATTAGATTGGCTGGAGCGCAAAAAGCCGAACCCATCTTGCAACAGCTCAACTACACCTTCGCCTACTACCGTGTTACCCGCTTCAGCCATCGCCTTTAAAATAGCAAAAATCTGCTCTTGTTTCAGCATGCCAGAGGCATCTTCGACGTGATTTTCTTCTGCTAGTTTGAGCAATTCATCCGGAGATTTGCGTTTGAGTTCTTTAATGCTTGCTGACATGGAAATGGCCTTTGAAATATGGAGAGGGAGCTGCGAATGCGCTCAATATCCTGATAATTAGTGTAAAATCGCCGCTAAGTCAAGTGAGCTCAGAGTCATAGCCTTAAAACGGTTTGAATATCGCTAAAAATACGATGGCAATCAAAGCCAGCGTTGGCACTTCATTGGCAATGCGAAAGAATTTCTCACTTTTTTCATTCGCATCCGTTGCAAAGCGCTTGCGCCATGCCGAGCACGCGCCATGAAAACTCGCTAATAACAATACGAGAAGGATTTTCACATGAATCCAGCCACCCGTGCCGGGGCCGCCTATGCCGGTAATCACCACTAACCAAATACCAAAAATGAAAGTAGCTATCATGGCGGGGTTCATAATGTAGCGCAGCAGGCGATGCTCCATTATTTTAAGCGCTTCTGAAAGCTCGCCACCTTTAGCAGCGCTTACATGATATACAAAAAGCCGTGGTAGATAAAATAACCCCGCCATCCACGCCGTAAAACTGATGATATGAAGCGATTTAATCAGGTAATAAAGATTAGCATCCATCTGTTAGATATGGCGTAACGGGTTAAAGATACAAGCAAAATTTTCGTGCATCATTAGGATTTTATCCACCAGGTATCAAAGCCTAGCCCGTATTTAGGTTGGATTTTAGGACGACCAAATTTATCCCAGAAAGCCATACGAAAGCTGGCACTGTGCCAATGGGGAATTACCACTTGTTTCCACAACAAAATGCGATCCAGTGCGCGCGAGGCTGCGGTTAGCTCCTCCAGCGTGGTGGCTTGGGTAATGGCTTTAATCATCGCATCGGCCGCTTCGCTTTTTAAGCCTGAAAGGTTGTTGCTGCCTTCAACATCAGCCTGACTGGAATGCCAATAGTTAAATTGCTCGGTTCCCGGAAAGACCACTCCCATATTTATCCAATTAGATACGATATCAAAGTCTTGTGTTTCGATACGACGTTGATATTGCGCATCATCAACGATACGCACTCTGCCTTCAATACCGAGTTTTTTTAGCCCCTTAAGCATGGGCAAAATAACGCGCTGCATGGTGGGCTGATTAAGCATAAATTCCACCGTTAGCGGTTCACCCGTGAGGGGGTTAACGCGTTTGCCATTTTCAATTTTATAGCCTGCCTCATCAAGCAGCGCTTGAGCGGTTAGCAAAAGCTCGCGATTCTGACCACTGCCATCTGTTTGTTTGCTTTGTGAAATTTGGGTAAAAACTTCGGGTGGCAGGCTTGGTTTAAATGGCTCTAGCAGCTTAAGTTCAGCTTCTGAGGGTAGGGAATTTGCCGCTGAGAAATCGGTTGAGCCAAAAAAACTTTGATTACGCTGATAGGCACCATAAAACAGGTTCTTATTCGTCCATTCAAAATCCATGGTGGCGGCAATCGCGCGGCGAATTGCGCGATCATTAAACGGAAATTTGCGTAAATTGAAAAAAAACGCCTGCATACCTTGCGGTGAAGCATCTTCAATTTCGGTTTTAATCAAACGCCCTTCATCAATGGTAGGGCTGTTATAAGCCGTGGCCCAATTGCGCGAGATATATTCGCGGTGAATATCAAAAGCGTTGGCTTTAAGCGCCTCAAGCTGCACGGTGGCATCGCGATAAACATCGTAACGCAATTTATCAATGTTATAATGCCCCACATTAACCGGCAATGCACGCGCCCAGTAATCTTTCACGCGCGAATAAGTGATCGCTCGACCCACATCAATTGAAGCGACTTCATAAGGGCCTGAGCCTAAAGGCTCGGTTAGTGAGGTTTTGTCAAATTCGACCTTTTCATAAAAATGTTTCGGCAGAATGGGCATGGTGGCAGCCAAAATCGGCGCTTCACGATTATTACCTTGAGCAAATGTGAATTTCACGCGATTTGTGCCCGTTTTCTCAGCTTTTTCTAAAGGCTGGTAGCTAAACCGATATACAGGATCGCCTTTGGTTTTGAGTGAGTTAAGCGTCCACACGATATCTTCAGGCGTAATGGGTTTGCCATCATGCCAGCGAGCCTTTGGGTTTAACTCAAACTCAATCCATTGTTTGGCATCATCCGTGCGGTAGGCAGTGGCGACAAGTGGATAATAGCTTTGCGGCTCATCTAATGACCCCACCATGAGCGAATCATAAAGCAGGTTTAAGCCGGGGGCTTTAACACCTTTCATAATGAAACCGTTCACACTATCGAAGCTTGCCGGCGTCGCCATTTTAGCCGAACCGCCCTTAGGCGCTTGAGGGTTCACATAGTCAAAATGTTTGAAATTAGCATTATATTTTGCTTTGCCAAATAATACGAGCGAGCTTTGCCAAGCGCTGGCTTGCGCCACAAACGGTAAATAAACAAAGAGTAAAAAGGATAAAAGCAATCGCATGGCAGTAACATAAAACAGTTTAAAGCGTTTGCTAAGTTTAAAATAGTCGAGCATGTGTCATTTACCTGCTAAAAGTGATCAATGCACCCACTAAAACCCACGCTGATAGGCGGCCATCGCGGCAATGGCGAAACGGATAGCATCGCCCTAAGCACAGATGAATATTTTGAGAAATCGCCCGAGAACACCATTGCATCGGTGATGGAAGCCATGCACCAGAATGTCGGTTTGATTGAAGTGGATGTGGTATTATCGCGCGATGGCGTGCCAATGGTAATACACAGCAATGATTTACGCCAGCATGTGTTTCATAGTAAATTTGATTCCAAAAAGTATTTTGTAAGCGATTATGACGCTAACACGCTATTTACTATGCAAGTGGGACGCCAGAATCAGCACAGAGTAAATGCCCACATGCCGCGCTTGTCGGAAATTATAGATTTGATTGCCAAAGCCAATCGTACCAAAACACCCCCAATAATACTCAATATTGAGCTAAAAGATACGCAAGGCACCTCTGATAACCGAAGTACACAGCCGATTAGTTTGGTTGAAGCGGTGAGCAAAGCGATTGATATCAGTGAGATTAACCCGCAACATCTCCTTTTATCTTCCTTTTCAACTACTAGCCTTGCCGAGGCCCGTGATAGATTGCCGTATATTAAACGCGGTTTATTATGTGTACCCGAAACTGCAGATGATATGGGAAAGGCTCTATTTCCGGCTGAACCGAGTGATGTTAGCGTGTATCAGGCTTTTACACCGAGCACCGTTGAGCGATGGCACGCTGAATTAGGTATTTGTGCTGTGCATCCTGAAATTACATCGCTACTGCCGCGCCATGCGGGCAATATTTATGATGATATCGCTCAAGCAGCACTAGAACGGTTGGCGCGATTAAAATCGCCTCAGGCTCAACCTTTAATGCTGGTCGCGTGGCATTTGAATGAGAAAATTACTCCTCAACATGAATATGTTACGCATCAGGTGTTCTATCAGGCAGAAAAGCTTGGGTTAGAAGCAGCCATCATTACCAATTTCATAGCACAAACACAAAAACATCAGCAAACGTATCAACAATTAAAGTCGATTTCATCGTTTGCGAATCGGCAATTTCCGCCTAACAATCAATAACTAAAGTTTAGTTTGAGGGCAGCGTTGTAAACAGCTCGCTTTTATCGCGCAATAACTTAACCAACGCATAGTCACGCCCGGCGGCTCTTGCCTTGGCAAGCGCTTTTTCGAGCGATTCGAGCGTTTCAACATCGGCGCCGTTTACCTGTACGACGATATCTCCTACACGAATATTTTGCTTTGCGGCCTTTGAACCTTGCTTAATATCCACAATTAATACTCCGCTCATTTGATCGGGTAGGCGAAACTTGCGGCGCAATACGGTGTCAATAGTGGCAAATTCCACGCCCGCCACCATTTTAGTTTTCACTTGTTGAGGAATTTCAGATTTGGTTTTCTTCGGCTCAATCTGCGCTAGGCTGTTGCCCTCATCAAGCTCGCCCAAAACAACTTTGGTTGAGAGTCGCTTACCTTCGCGCCAAAATTCTACTTCAACCGATTTTCCTATCTTCGTATCAGCCACAATACGCGGTAGTTTTTTCATGGCCGTAACGGGCTGGCCATCAAACGCGATTATTACATCACCCGATTTGAGAGTGGACTTGGCTGCAGGTGAGTTTTCAGTTATCTCGAGCACCAGCGCACCATCGGCTTTATCTAACCCCACTGCCGAAGCAATCTCGGGCGTCACTTCCTGAATCTTCACACCCAACCAACCGCGATAAGTTCGACCATGCTGGCGTAACTGGCCTAATATGGGTTTAGCAATAGCTGAAGGCACAGCAAAACCAATGCCAACATTGCCGCCTGATGGTGAAAAGATAGCAGTATTAATACCAACTACTTCGCCGCGAAGGTTAAAGAGCGGCCCGCCTGAATTGCCTCGGTTGATCGCGGCATCAGTTTGTAAAAAATCTTCAAAAGGGCCAGCGGTAATACTGCGCGAACGGGCGGATATGATGCCCGCGGTTACCGTGCCACCTAAGCCAAACGGATTACCAATGGCGACTATCCAATCACCCACGCGACTTTTGTCTGAATCGCCAAAAGTAACATAAGATAAAGGTTTATCGCTTTCTACTTTCAATAAAGCCAAATCTGTTTTGGGATCGCGGCCTACAATTTCCGCTTTTAAACTGGTATCGTCTGAGAAGATAACGGACACTTCATCGGCTTCGGCAATCACATGATTATTCGTTACCACATAGCCCGATGAGTCAATGACAAACCCCGATCCTAACGAGGTTACTTCGCGTTCGGGTGCTTCCACACCACCGCGATTTTTTTCTAACTCATCAAAAAATTGGCGGAAAGGGTCAAACTGTGGGTCTTCTGGCAGTTGGAACATGAAAGGAACCGCTCCACCGGGCTCGCCTGCTTTGGTTTTTAACTTTTGCGTGGTGGAAATATTCACTACGGCTGGAATCAGCTTTTCAACTAACGGTGCAAAACTCTCCGGTGCGCTACGTGCTGTAGCCATGGTGGAGAATGCTAAACTAAAAACTAAAAATAGTGTCGTTAGGCGCGAGAATATCATGTTCAATTATTGCTCCAAATGTTTAAGAAAATCGCTATCAGGTGAAAGAATAAGTGTCGTATCATCGCTACCGATAGAATTTTCATAAGCTTCTAGCGAACGATAAAATTCAAAAAATCCGGTATCTTGGCCAAATGCATCCGCAAAAATTTTGGTTGCTTGTCCTTCACCTTCACCTCGAATAGTTTGCGCTTTTGTATTTGCTTCTGCAATGATTTCAGAACGCTCGCGATCTGCAGAGGAAGTAACCTTTAATGCCTCTTCTTGGCCTTGGCTGCGAAATTTTTGGGCTTCTTCAGCAAAATTAGCGCGCATACGATTAAAAGTAGATTGTGAAATCTCAACGGGTAAATCAGCGCGGTTAATGCGCACATCTACCACATCAATGCCAAAGCCGCGCTCAGCCGCTTCCTTTATAATGGCCGCATTATTTAAGCCAGCCCCCAAGACTGCGCCTGATGCTACGGTTTCACGTGCAGAGCGCAGCAAACGTCGATTCACTTCGTTTCGAATATTGCGCATGATGCTCACACGCTGCTCCGATAATAAATCGCGCAAGCCTTGTTTACCTAATATTTCACGCACGGACGAAAACACGATAGAGCGTAATTGTTCATTCAAATTTTGTTCATTACGCACGGATTGATAAAATAAAAGCGGGTTGGTAATCACATATTTAACAAAAGCATCGACGACGACACGCTCTTGAATACCGCGCTTTTCATCAACCATGTTAATTTCTTCAGGCTGCGCATTAAATTCCAAAATACGGTTATCATAGCGCGTTAAATCTTGAATAAAGGGCGTTTTGAAATAAAGACCAGGATTTTGAACAGTGCGGATTGGCTTACCAAATTGCAACACTAAAACCTGCTCGGTTTGGTTCACAATGAAAGCCGATTGCAGTAACGTAATAATGCCAATTGCCGCGATAGTTAATAAGAGGGGGGTCTTTTTCATGATTTATCCTCTTGTTTAGTTGTCGCTCGGTTTTTAATTTCAGGTAAAGGCAGGTAAGGCAACACGCCACCGGATGACTTTTTATCAATAATCACTTTAGGCATATCTTTCATGACCTTCTCCATTGTTTCAAGATACATCCGTTTACGCGTGACATCTTTTGCTTGCTTATATTCATTATAAACCAACATAAAGCGCGATGCTTGACCTTCAGATTCAGCAATTTTTTCTGCTTTATAGGCTAGTGCTTGCTGCTCCATTTGGGCGGCCTTACCCTTTGCAACAGGAATAATTTGGTTGCGATAGCGGTTGGCTTTACTCACTTCAGTTTCCAAATCCTGCTCAGCTTTTTTCACATCTTGGTATGAGTCAATCACTTCATCGGGAACGTCAGGTTTACGTAAGTTGACCCCCACTACAGATATGCCTGACTTATAGCTATCAAGCACATCTTGAATGGTTTGCGCGCTGCGCTCAGCAATCTCAGCTTGGCCTTTGTCAATAATATATTCCAGCGGCATTTGTCCAATCACTTCACGCATGACTGATTCAGCAACAGGCCGAATAGTTTCAACCGGATTGCGAATATTAAACAAGAAATCTGCCGTGCGTAGCGGATTAATCTTCCACTGCACATCGAAATTAATATCCACTAAATTTAAATCGCCCGCCAGCATGCGGTTATTCTCATTGCGGCTAAACTGATCGCCACGAATTTCGACCTTAGAAATGGTCGTAACCGAAGGCGTGAAAGCGGTTTCAATCGGTGCAGGCAAATGATAATGCAAACCTGGGCCTGTACTATCCACATATTTACCAAAGCGTAAAACAATGCCCTGTTCATCAGCACCGACACGATAAAAGCCAGAGGCTAACCATAGTACAACAATAGCGAAAAACGCGATAGCAAGCACTTTGCCTTGATCGGTTTGGCCGCCATCATTATTGAACATGCCTTTAAATTTATCTTGGCCACGACGAAACATCTCATCAAAATCATTTGCAGGAGGGGGAGGGCGCTTACCGCCGCCGCCTGAGCTTCCCGGATTTGGACGACCCCAAGGGCCTTGTTGATTTACCATAGATGTTCCTACTTGTGTTTAGGCTTTAAGTTTCCCTATATATAGAGCCTCAAACGATAGGTTCAAGTCATGTCGGACAATTCGACTCAAAACGCACGCGTTTCTCCCTCTATCAATCATCTGCCGATAGTAGGGGTTGATCGTATCATCGCGGTAGCTTCAGGCAAAGGCGGTGTGGGTAAATCAACCACCACCGTCATGTTAGCGCATGCACTGGCGGCGCAAGGGCAAGCGGTTGCCATTTTAGATGCGGATATTTATGGCCCATCCATTCCGCAAATGTTAGGGATAAATGGTCAGCCCGATTTTGAAAACGGGTTGATGCAGCCGCTTGAATCAGCAGGTATCCGGTGCAATTCAATGGGTTTTTTAGTGCCGCAAAATGTGGCTACGGTATGGCGCGGGCCCATGGTGAGTAAGGCTTTAAGTAAACTAGCGCGTGGCACACAATGGATGCCCGCTGGCCAATCGTGCAAAATGCTGGTGGATTTTCCGCCCGGCACGGGTGACGTGCAGCTATCAATGGCGCAGCAAATGCCGCTAAATGGCGCGCTCATTGTGACCACACCCCAACAGGTGGCGGTTAATGATGCTCGCAAAGCCGCCGATATGTTTACCAAACTTAATGTCCCTATCTTAGGTGTTATTGAAAATATGAGCTGGTTTGAAGATGCTACAAGCCTCAAACATTTTCTATTCGGCAGTGGCGGTGGGCAAATGTTGGCGGATGAATTAGAGGTTCCCTTACTCGCGCAAATACCGCAAAGCCCTTCGATGATGCAATTACTCGACCAAGGCAACCCGCCAAACTCACAACTATTAACACCGTATCTTAATGAAAATTTAATTTCTGTTTTGTAATATTTGCATATGAAAAATGAACAACACTTACTAAACCCAGATGGCTACGTTAAAGATTCTGTATTTAACATGGCATTAAAAACCGCCTCACATAAAATAGATTGGTTTAACGAGCGATCAGCCAAAGGCCAATTATCGGAAGCGCAAATTCAAAAAGTGTCGGATGCATTATCCGATATGCGCCAAGAGAGTTGGGAAGAGCGTTTAAATGCTAAAACTAGCGAAAATTCAACGCAAAAAACGCAACGTTAGCCCATCGCTTGAGTAAATCAGATATATGATTATGATACTGCTCTAATCAAGGAGAGTAGAATGCTTAAAGTTATTGAATTATTATCAGAATCTGACAAATCATGGGAAGATGCGACCAAAAAAGCTGTGGCGCATGCAAGCAAAACGGTAAAGCACATTAAATCCGCTTATGTTAAAGAGTTTTCAACTGTAGTAACCAATAACGAAGTTACAAAATTTCGTGTTAATGTAAAAATCACGTTTGAAGTGATTCATTAAAATTGGTTGCGAAGCCAGGTTAACTGGCGCTTAGCATAATGGCGCGTGTGTTGTTTAGCCAATGCACTCGCCGCTTCTTTATCCATTTCACCACGCAGATAAGCAGCAATTTCAGGCACTCCTACCGCTTTCATCACGGGTAAATCGGGGGCGTATCCTTTTGTTAACAACGCCTCAACCTCAGCCACCGCGCCTTTGTTCCACATGGCATCAAATCGAGCGTCACAGCGGGCATAGAGTGTTTCTCGCGGTATATCAATTACGTGCACCTTAAAGTTTGCTTCATTCAAAGGTGGTTCTTTGGGCAAGGCTTGCCAAGCACTCATGGTTTTTTCAGTGCCTTGACACACCTCAAGCGCGCGCATAAGGCGTTGGCGGTTATTCGGCCCGATAGAGATAGCCGCCTTTTTATCAACGTGCAGTAGAGCATCATATAACGCTGAGTTATCGTGTGACGCTAGTTTTGCGCGGATTGCAGGCGCAATGTTGGGGATGGGGGATAAACCTTCCATCAGCGCTTTTAAATAAAATCCTGTGCCACCACATACAATAGGCAACTGGTGGTTTTGCCAGCAGCTTTTTATTTCCGGCACAATGATAGATAACCAATCGCCTACGCTGGCTAACTGGTTGCCACTCCATATGCCATAAAGGCGATGTTCGGCTTGCGCAAGCTCATCCGCATCAGGTCGTGCCGAAAGAATATGAAGGTCAGCATAGCATTGCGTGGCATCGGCATTTAAAATCACGCCATTTTTTTGCTGTGCTAATGCAATTGCGCTGGCCGACTTACCACTTGCCGTTGGGCCAGCAATAATATGGACGAGGTTAGGCATAGTTTAAAATAGCAGTAAAATCAGGCGGCGACTACATTTACAATTTTATTAGGAACTACAATCACTTTGCGAACCGTTAACCCATCTAGAAACTTGGCGACGTTATCCACTGCTAGTGCCGCCTTTTCCACCGCATCTTTGGGATGATTTAGAGGTAAATCGATGGTACCACGCAATTTGCCATTCACTTGAATGCCAAGCGTTACCGAATCTTCAATTAACAAGCTAGAATCGGCCTTTGGCCACGGGGTATCTATCAACCATTGTGTATTTCCCAAATGCTCCCATGCTTCTTCTGTAAAATGCGGTAGAAACGGGTTTAATAACTGCAATAAGGTTGAGATAGCGTCTGACAAAGCCTTTCCGCCCCCTTGATGTGCCGTTATGGCATTGGTCAATTCGCGCAAACGAGCAACGGCTTTGTTGAAGTGAAATTGTTCAATATCGTCCGTTACGCCTGAAATGGTTTTGTGAGTGAGGCGCGTCAGCGCAAGTGCATCTTCAGCAAATTCATCTCCTTCTGCAGGAATGGTAACAAGGCGCCAAAGCTTATTTAAATAGCGCCAGGCTCCTTCAACACCGCTCTCGGTCCATTCCAAATCACGCTCGGGTGGTGAGTCGGAAAGCATGAACAGGCGTGCCGTATCGGCGCCGTAACTTTCAATAATATTGCGGGGGTCAACCGTGTTGCGCTTTGATTTGCTCATCTTTTCACTACGGCCAACCAAAATCGGTTTTTTGCTGTCACCATGCACCCATACGCCTTGATCATCCTTTTCAATTTGATCAGGGTAGAGCCAATCGCCATGGCCATCTTTATAGGTTTCGTGGCAAATCATGCCTTGGGTCATGAGGCCTTTAAATGGCTCTGAGACGTTAAGATAGCCACATTTGCGCAGTGCTTTAGTAAAAAATCGCGCATAGAGTAGATGTAATACAGCATGTTCAATACCACCGATATATTGGTCAACTGCCAGCCAATGATCAGCTTGTTTAGCAGTAAATTGCTCGGTTTGGTTGGTTGCAGTAAATTGGGCGAAATACCAGCTAGATTCAAAAAACGTATCAAAGGTATCGGTTTCGCGTTGCGCCTTTGCGCCACATTCAGGGCAATCAACATGTTTCCAGCTGGGGTGGTGGTCAAGCGGGTTGCCGGGTTGGTCAAACGTAACATCCTTTGGCAATTCTACGGGTAATTGATCAAGCGGCACGGGCACAATACCACATTCAGCGCAATGAATCATCGGGATAGGGCAGCCCCAGTAGCGTTGACGTGAAATGCCCCAATCGCGCAAACGATAATTGGTTTGGCGCGTACCCACTTTAAGTGATTCAAGTTTCTGAACGGCTTTTTCTTTTGCCTCATCGCTTGGTAATCCATTTAAAAAGTCTGAATTGATCAGTACACCATCGCCAATATAGGCTTTTTCTAACGTTGCAGCATTTTCATTTTCAATGACGCATAGGATGGGCAGATGGTATTTTTGGGCAAACTCAAAATCACGCTGGTCGTGGGCGGGGCAGGCGAAAATGGCGCCCGTGCCATAATCCATTAAAACGAAGTTTGCGATATAGAGTGGATGCTCTTTTCCTGTAAACGGATTTTTCACTTTTAATCCCGTATCAAAACCTAGTTTCTCGGCTTTTTCAATAGCTTCTTCTGAAGTTCCAATTCGGTTACAGTCTTCAATGAACTTAGCCATTGAAGCATCTGATTTAGCTAATTTTAAAGCAATCGGATGTGCTGGCGCGATTGCGGCAAAACTCATTCCATAAAGTGTATCAGGACGGGTGGTATATACTTCTAATGTTTGACCATCATTTACATTAAAATGAATGCTTGCGCCTGTGGATTTTCCGATCCATTTTTCCTGCATTAATTTCACACGATCGGGCCATTGGGGTAGTTCATCTAACGATTCGAGTAAATCATCCGAAAATTCGGTCGTTTTCAAAAACCATTGGTTTAATTTGCGGCGTTCAACCAACGCGCCCGACCGCCAGCCCTTCCCATCCACTACCTGTTCATTGGCTAAAACCGTATTATCAACCGGATCCCAGTTTACATAAGATTCTTTGCGATACGCCAAACCATGCTTAACAAAATCGAGAAAAAACTTTTGTTCATGCTTATAATAATCAGGATCGCAGGTTGCTAACTCACGGCTCCAATCATAAGAAAAACCTATCGTTTTGAGCTGTTCGCGCATGGAAGCAATATTTTGTTTAGTCCAATCAGCAGGATGTATATTGCGTTCGATTGCAGCATTTTCGGCCGGCAAACCAAATGCATCCCAACCAATCGGGTGCAATACATTATAGCCTTGTGCTTTGCGTGAACGTGCGACTACATCGCCTAAAGTATAATTGCGCACATGCCCCATATGTATGTTACCAGAAGGATAGGGGAACATCTCTAACACATAATATTTTGGTTTTGTGCTGGCTTCATCTGCCTTAAAACATGCTTTATTAGCCCATCTTTTTTGCCATTTTTGTTCGGCCGCGCGGAAAGGATAACGCTCAGGAGTTTCAGTCATAAAAAGGTAGTCCTTGAATTAGGATTTAGTCTGAAGGCGATTCACCCGTAATTCACGTGCGCGGGTAAGAATCGTATTTTCAAGCTTACGTGCTACTTCTGGGTTCACTTTAATATCACGCCAGCCGCCATTAACATCATAAGCTTGTTTAAATAAGGTAAGCTTAATCGCGTCGGTGCGCAGTGTGCTGTCCATGATCAACGCATTAATTTTAAAACGCTCGCCTGCCACTGCAGGATCTTCATACCAATCGGTCAACACGGTGCCGCCAAAAGGGTCGGCTGCTGCAAATGGCATGAATGAAAGGGTATCTAATGTAGCGCGCCATAGATAGCTATTAACGCCAAGACGTGCGCCATCTTCACTATTATCGCCGCCACCTAGTAAATTAAAGCCATCTTCACCGGTTAATTTGCCGCGTCTTGCTTCGCGTTCATCTTCGCCGGTTAGCGGGGTATCTTGCACGCCATTTTTTAAGATATCACAAGCGGTGAGTGACAATAGAACCAAGCTAATTAAGAGTATTTTTTTCATAGCACTTATTTAGCAGATATGATTGGCATATCAACCGCTATCATTTAAGATAAGCAAAGCTATGTTTACCAAACAAAATATTCCCAATTACATTACCGCCATACGCATCTTATTTATTCCTTTGATGCTGGCGGTTTTTTATGTACCCGATGGTGTGGGTAATTGGCTCGCAGCATTTCTATTTATTATTGCCAGTATATCCGATTTCTTTGATGGGTATCTCGCGCGTAAATGGCAAGTGCAATCAAGCCTAGGGCGCTTCTTAGATCCGATAGCCGATAAATTGCTGGTTGCCGCCATTCTGATTTTATTAGTGGATGCACGCGTGATCGAAGGATGGCATATTCTGCCCGCCATCGGTATTTTATGCCGCGAAATTCTCGTATCCGGATTGCGCGAGTTTTTGGCAGAGTTGAAAATTATTGTACCGGTCACGCGTTTAGCAAAATGGAAAACGGCCGTCCAAATGGGTGCGCTATTCTTTTTACTGCTCGGTCCCGTTACGCCTGTTTGGCTAGGTGGCGAATATGGAGGATTAGCTTTGCTTTGGATTGCAGCAGGGCTTACGGTATATACAGGCTATAATTATCTTAAATATGGCATAAGGCAGTTTTAGCGATGGTTAATGATGATCCTCAAAATGAAGATGCACGGCTAGGCGGCAAACGCCCCAAAAAGATTTATTTGCCACCAACTGACGCTCCCAGCAAATCATCAAAATTTACGCCGGCAATCTTTAATTTTATCGCCTTAGCCTTTATTTTATACGGCCTCTATAGCTTTTTACAAAAAGGGGGTGATGCAGGGTTGTTGAGCACGCTTAATCAGCAAATGGCGTTGGTAGAAACGAATCATGATAATAGCGCAATAGACAAGCTTGAAACGGCTATGCAGATGCCCGGATTTTCAAATCTTATACCCGATAAGCGCCCTGCAGTGTTGCAAACCACTCTGCAAGAAGGCAAGGGTGATAGTGCGATATGCGGGCAAACCATTACCTATCGATTGATTGAAGGCTATGGTGAAAACCAGAAAATCTCTAAAACGCGGTCGTTACAGCTTGGCTCCTCTCGCATACCGTTAGGCATTACTCGCGGAATAGAGGGTATGAAAGTGGGTGAAGTGCGGCAGCTTACCGTGCCGCCTACTTTACAAAAAACGCAAGATCAACTTGAAGATGTCGCGCTCTTAAACACGCAAATAACGATTGAGTTAGTAAGCATCTCGCCTCAATTGCCGGAAGCGCAACTGCCTATAAGGCGCTTTGTAGCGCGCAGCTCCAGTGGATTGGGCCTACAATGCGGCGATATAGCCCCATTGAATATGGCCATCTGGTCTAACACCGGCGAACTATTGTTTGATAACCGAAATACTGATCCTGCCTATTTCATTATTGGCCAAAACCATATGCCTTATGGGGTGGAACGCGGCGTGACGCAAATGGCGCCGGGCGGTCTTTACACCTTGGCATTAGTGCCCGATTATTTAGCGCCGTTAGCTAAACCCTTTAAGGCGGCAGAGCCACTGCAAAGCACCTATAAAATGAAGCCTTTTCCCGCTGATTTTAAATGGCCTACGGACATGGTGCTTATTGATATTTCCTATCCTGAAAAATTAGAAAGCAACCGCTTGCCAGAAGCGCCTATGGGTGTTACGCCAACGCCAGAAAATTTATCACCTCCAACCCTATCCCCAACAATAGAGTAAAACATGTCTACCTTAATTTTAGCTGACCGTTTGAATGCTGTTAAACCCTCGCCTACCATGGCGGTGACGGCAAAAGCCGCGCAAATGAAAGCCGATGGCATTGATGTCATCGGCTTAGGTGCAGGCGAACCCGATTTTGACACACCCTTACATGTGCGCGATGCCGCCAAAAAAGCGATGGATGAAGGGCAAACGCGCTACACTCCAGTAGGGGGAACCAAAGCACTCATCAATGCCATAATTGGTAAATTTAAACGCGAAAATCAGATTGACTATTCCGCTGATGAAATCATGGTAGGGTGCGGTGGAAAACAAGTTATTTTCAATGCGTTACTGGCTACGATTAATCCGGGAGATGAAGTCATCATTCCCTCACCTTACTGGGTTTCATATCCTGATATGACACGTTTTGCGGAAGGGTTGCCCGTGGTCATTGATTGCCCTGCAGAACAAGGATTTAAACTCACTGCTCAAAGCTTAGAAGCTGCAATTACCAAAAAATCAAAATGGCTGATTTTAAATAGTCCTTCAAACCCAACAGGTGCGGTTTATACCAAAGCTGAGCTGGAAGCCTTAATCGAAGTGATTGAACGTCACCCGCATTTATTGGTAATGTCTGACGATATCTATGAGCATTTAGTGTATGGCGAAACGAAATTCTACACACTTGCGCAGCTCGCCCCGCAGTTGAAAAATCGTATTCTTACTGTGAACGGCGTATCAAAAGCCTATGCGATGACAGGCTGGCGTATTGGTTATGCTGGAGGCCCCGCAGCGATGATTAAAGCCATGACCAAGATTCAATCGCAAAGCACATCAAACCCCTGTTCTATTAGTCAGGCGGCAGCGGTGGAGGCTTTAAACGGCACGCAAGATTTTCTAAACGAGTGGCGTAACGCCTTTGCGCGCCGCCGCGATTTGGTGGTGGCCAAGCTCAACGCAATTGAAGGCATTGATTGCCTTACCCCCGATGGTGCATTTTATGTGTTCCCTAGCTGTAAAAGCTTGCTAGGCGGTAAACTCAAAACCGCTACTGACTTTAGCGATTATTTGCTTGAGGAAGCAAAAGTGGCCGTGGTTATGGGTGAGGCTTTTGGCATGGATGGCCATTTCCGCATCAGCTACGCCACCAGCGATAAGGTGCTCGAAAACGCCTGTGAGCGCATCGCAAAGGCCGTGGCGAAGCTATAAAACACAGTTTTTGATTAAATTTTCAAGCTGTCATAAAACTGAAATATTTATAGGTTAATATCAATGTTCACCTTGTTGCAAGCAACTTTTGATGGATTCACCATCACTCGATTTTAGCGCTAACCCCGCTTTTTGCATTGCGACAATAAATTTCACACTATGAACAAGTTCCAATACCTAGCCATCACCGCTAGACAAAAAGGTGCAACCATATTCTTCCTCATGGCATTCATCAACGCGCTAGTCGTAGTTGGAGTTGCTTTAGAGAATAAAGCTACTTGGGCAACCTGGCTTTGTGCCTTTGGTGCAATCTGTGCCCTTACAGGAGGAATAATGAGAATGCGTCGTTAGACTCAGCCTCATAACAGTTTTTGAAAGTCCTTATACCCTTTGAGTGGTGTGGGGGCTTTCTCTTTTTATAAGGCTAAATTAAGCAAAAGTAGCCGTAGTAATGGGCGAGGCTTTTGGCATGGATGGCCATTTAACTCTAAAAGGGACTGTCATCTTGAACTTGTTTCAGGATCCATCCTGCCGTTAGCGTGAAATTTGCTGAAGCATAGATTCTTGAATAAATTCAGAATGATTATTCGGTGGACGCCGTAAAATCTTCACGCAATTGCCACACACCACACACCACACCTGTGATAACCTCAAGGTTCCTTCTTCACCTCCGCGTGTATTCTGAATTATCAGACAATATAATCAAACGTAAACAAAGCGTTTGTAGGATGTGGAAAAGGTTAACCTTTAAAATTTCAAAATGGAAAATCATTCGAAAAAAATCGTAATCACCCTAGTTACGTTCTCTGCATTTTGCATGGGATTGGTGTTGGCGAAAGTTTCTTGCTTTGCATGGCAAGATACGGCTGGCATCATGTCGATCATTATTGCGCTAGTGAGCGGACTAGTTCTTCTTTATGCCATTATAGGTAAAGAGGAGGGTGATGACGAAGACTTTGAACAACCACTAATGCGGTTGTCCTGCGGAGCCTATTCTGCAGCTTATTGGGCATACATAGTATACTATCTCCTGATAGTATAAGCTCACGTAAAACAGTCCCTTAGAACCAGTCGGTTCCAAGGGACTGTTTGCGTTTTAAACGCAAAGTAAGTGCTTAATTCTGGGCTTTATCGACCATTTTATTTTTGCTAATCCACGGCATCATGCTGCGGAGTTTATCGCCTACGGCTTCGATGGGGTGTTTGGCATGTTTTTCGCGGAATTTCTCTAGCTCATGCGGGCCTTGGGTGGCACGATCTTTCATGAAATTCTCCGCAAATTTGCCCGATTGAATTTCGGTTAGCACGCGCTTCATTTCGGCTTTGGTATCAGCGGTTATAATGCGTGGGCCGGTTACATAATCGCCATATTCGGCGGTATTGCTGATGGAATAGCGCATATTGGCCATGCCGCCTTCATACATTAAATCAACGATCAATTTCGTTTCGTGCAAGCACTCAAAATAAGCCATCTCAGGCGGATAGCCCGCTTCTGTAAGTGTTTCGAATCCCGCTTGAATCAGGTGGGTTAAGCCACCGCAAAGCACCGCTTGTTCGCCAAATAAATCGGTTTCGCATTCGTCTTTAAAGGTGGTTTCAATAATGCCGCCTTTGCCACCACCAACGCCTGCTGCCCATGCCAATGCGGTTTCTTTGGCTTTGCCGGTGGAATCCTGCGCAATGGCAATAAGGCAGGGCACGCCGCCACCTTTTACATATTCACCGCGCACGGTGTGGCCGGGGCCTTTAGGCGCAATCATAATCACATCCGAGCTTTTCGGTGCTTTGATATAACCAAAATGGATGTTGAAGCCGTGGGCAAAGGCGAGGGTTGAACCCTCTTTTAAGTTCGGTTCAATATCCTTACTAAACACTTCAGCCTGATTTTCATCTGGCGTGAGAATCATAATAATATCTGCCCATTGAGCGGCCATCGCGGGGGTGGTAACATCAAAACCGGCATTTTTGGCTTTCACGGCTGAATCTGAACCCTCACGCAATGCGATTTTAACATGCTTACAGCCGCTATCTTTAAGGTTTAGCGCATGTGCATGGCCTTGGCTTCCATAGCCTACTACTGCAATATTTTTATCTTTAATTGCGCTTAAATTGGTGTCTTTATCGTAGTAAACCTGCATGGTGCTCTCCGCTTTAATTATGTTTCGCGCGTATTTATGGAACTAATCTTGCGGAAAAGCAAGGATTTCTCTGTCTTAGGAGGTTTTTCATCATCAAGACTTTTCACCTCATTAGCGCGCGTTAATGCATAATCGCGTTCGCGGTATAATGCGGTAATGCGGCTAATTTCAATATCGGTAATATCCATGCGCTCCAACACCGCAGCACCAAGCTGTAAACTGGCCTCATACATTTCAGAAACAGCGATTGTTGCGCCGGCGCCTTCAAGCTTTAGCAAATTGGCTAAATCATCGGCACGCGCCACTATTGGCACCGCTGGCGCTAACATATGCATAGCAATAACAGCTTTATTGGCGGTCTCAAAATCATTAATGGTTACCACGGCGGCGCGGGCTTTATGTAGGGAAACAGCGCTAAGCACTTCGCGGCGCGATCCATCGCCATAATACACGGCGCGGCCATCTTTGCGGCATAAATTAACAATGCTCGGGTCAGTATCTAACGCAATATAGTCGATATCTTCGGCGGTTAAAAGTTTGGCAACTGTTTGCCCTACACGGCCATAGCCGCAGATGACCACGTGGTTTGATAGATCAAGTGTTTCGCCGGTGCTTTCGGTGGCTTCGGGCACAGCGGGTAAACGGCGTGAGGCAGCGAATATTTCGCCCAATTTATAAGCAAATGGCGTTAATGCCATGGATACGGCGATAACCAGCAATAATATTTGGCTTAGACCTTCAGATATAAGCCCCACATCCATGAGTTGACCAAATAGAATGAATCCGAATTCTCCACCTTGCGATAGCAGCAGACCTGCATGTAGCGATGCGCCCAAGCTAAAGCGGAACATGCGGCAAAGCGCCACGATAATTGCGGCCTTGCCTATCATAAGGGCGAAAACGAGTCCAAAAATAGTTAGAAATTCGGTGACTAACAGCGTGATATCAACTGACATCCCCACCACCATGAAAAATAGCCCTAACAAGATACCTTTATAAGGCAAAATATCGGCTTCAACTTGGTGCTTAAATTCAGTCTCAGCCACTAACAGGCCAGCAACAAAAGCCCCCAGCGCCATGGATAACCCTGCGCTATAAAAGGCGTAGCTGATGCCTAAAACAACCAACAGCGTAAAGGCTGAGAAAAGCTCATTTTGCTCTAAGGAGGCCACAAGTCGAAAGACTGGCGGTAATAATAAGCGCCCGCCAATGAAAATAATGGCAAAGGCAATGACCGCTTTGATGCCGGCTTCTTGCAGCGCACTGCCAATGGCTTCATCGCCTAGCCCTAGCAAAGGCACCAACACTAAAAGCGGCACCACTGCCAAATCTTGCATGAGCAATACTGAAAGCGATAAGCGTCCTAACTGGCTTTGTTGCTTTCGTTTTTGCTGCACAATTTGCAGCACCAACGCGGTGGATGATAAAGCTAAACCAAAACCAATAACGAGGGAGGCTTCAAAGGTTTGGCCGGTTAAAAGCGTGAGCCATGTAATGAGGATACCCGTCAGCAAAACTTGTGCGCCACCAAAGCCAAATACTTGGGTGCGCATGGCACGCATTTGCGTGAAGGATAATTCGGTGCCGATAATGAAGAGTAGTAAGACAACGCCAAGCTCAGCAATGTGGCTAATTTCTTGTACATCCGAAATAAAATTAAAGCCAAACGGGCCCACTAAAGCACCCGCCGCAAGATAGCCTAAAATTGAATTTAGTCTTAATTTACGAAAAACCGCAACCACTGACACCGCAGCAGCTAGCAAAACAATCAATTGAAATATTGCGCCCATAACTCGTTCTACGAGGCTATGAGCAGTTTAGCAACCTTTACAAGATTTCTCGAGTGATTTGCTTGCTTTCTTCAACGCCGGGCTGATTAAAAGCATCCACACCCATTAGTCCTGCCATCAAGATCGTTTCCATCATAAAATGCTGCAATAATGCGCCAATGGTGAAGGCAGAATCATCCTTTAAGGCAAAATGGCGTGTTGGCACATGATAGTTTGAGAGGCTCTGTTGGGTTGCCTTGGCTTGTGCGGCAATAACATCGCCTATCGTTAAGCCGCCTAAATAGGCCATATCAATCGCTTGCGCGAGTTCAGCGTCAATCTTTTCACCTGTGCCCTTAGTATCCAATGTTACAAAACTAATGAGTTTATCTTTTGGGCCTTCCGTATATAGTTGTAATTGGCTATGTTGATCTACCGCACCGAGCGCTGCAATAGCGGTGGTGCCTTTACCTTCTTTACCCACCGATTCGCCCCATAATTGTTGATACCATTTACCAAAATTCTGCAATCTATCAACATAAGGCATTAAGACCGAAAGGGTGATGCCTTGCTGGCTGAGTGTGTAGTTCAGCGCAGCACCTACAGCAGCAGGCGCTGTTTTAGGGCTTGCTTTGCAATCATCCATTACGGCTTGCGCGCCAGCCCGAAGAGCGGCAATATCAATACCTGCAACGGCCGCAGGCAATAATCCTACAATAGATAGAACCGAAAAACGTCCACCTAATTCAGCATCATGATCGTAAATTTCCATATTATATGTGGTGGCTAAACTGCGAAGTGAGCGCTCACCCGGCATGGAAATACACAAACAATGCTCTTTAGGCGGCAGGCTTTGCCTTTCAAGCTGTTGAATGGTCAACATTGCTTGCATCATAGTTTCAACGGTATTGCCTGATTTGCTGACGAATAAAAAGAATGTATCCGCAAGGGGCAGCTGGCTATAAAGCTGTTCCATCGTGTTCGGATCAGTATTATCAATAAAATGTGTGGTCATTGCATTACTGCCAAAACGCGGCTGTGTCAGGCTGCAAAGCGTCATCGCGCCTAGGCTTGAGCCACCTGTGCCCATCACCACCAAATGCGAAAATTTGCCGCGAATTTTCTCAGCGATGCGCTCAATTTCTGCGGTGTCATTATTAAATGGCTCAGACAAAACGGAAAGCTCACCTTTTTGGTTGCGCTGCATCAATTCGGCTAGAATATCCGGAATACGCGCCAGTTCAGCATCCAATTTCGATTGTGCAGCGCCATTGGCGTGTAAGTGGCTATCCAGTGCGGTGCTAATATTGTGCGAGTAAGGCAATGATGTCATATTATGTGTCTCCATTTGGGTTCCCTACCAACACCATCAATGGCGGTTTGGCAAGGTATTTTGCGGCAACGCGGTTAATGTCGTTGAGCGTCACATTCTGAAAATAAGTATTTCGTTTTTCCAGATAATCATCACCCAAATTATATAATTGCATTGAATTAAGATAGCTGGCTTGCGCACCTAGCGTGTCGAGTGCCAGCGGGAATGATCCGGTAATATAATCAATTGCATTTTTTCGTTCATCAGCGGTGGCACCTTTGGTTGCGAAATTGGCTAAAACTTGTCTCGCTAACGTCGCAGCTTGCAACGCATCTACATTCTTTGTGGCAAAACTTCCATAAATGGCTGCGCTATATTCTCCCGGCGAAAATGAGGTTGAAGCATAGTAGGCTAAGCCGCGCTCTTGGCGTATCTCGCTTGATAGTCTGCTCGTCAAACCACCGCCGCCCAAAATATATTCCATCACATAAAGCGGGTAAAAATCGGGATGGTTGCGCGCTACTGCAGGCAAGCCAAACATCGCAACCGTTTGCGGAATGGATTGTTGAACTATGATAGGTGTCTCTTCAGATGGGACAATAGGCGCTAACGTAGCATCAGACGTTATCTCGTGCGTTGGTAGATGCGTTATAAACTGATTTAACGCATGCTTAAATGCATCGGTCTCCACATCGCCTGCGGCGCTAATAACTGCATTATCTGATGAAATATAACGTGCGTGCCATGCGCGTAAATCCTGTGCGGTTATTGCCTTAACGCTTTGGGGCACCCCTTCATTCGGCAAGCTATAACGGTGATTGCCAAAGGCGCGTTTATCAAAGGCTACTGAAGCCATCCAAGCAGGATTTTCACTATTTTTTTGCATGGATGAAAGCATTTGGCTGCGCACGGTTTCAAGCGCTACAGCATCAAAGCGTGGTTTCGTCAACATAGCGGTTAAAAGTGCAAACATTTTAGGCGCATGTAAAGTTAGGCTTTGCGCCGATAAGGTTAGGTTTTCTTGCCCACTTGATACAGAGATTTCAATCGCAGCATCTTCCATCTCTTTACGAAACGCGTTGCGATCTAACTCGCCGGACCCCTCTTTTAGCATCGCCGCCGCTAGTGTGGTCAACCCGGCCTTATCCAGCGATTCACTGCTAACGCCAGCTTGCTTGAATGTAAGCTGCACATAAACCATTGGCAGATGGTTTGACGGCAGGGTGAGAATTTTTTTGCCATTATCCAATATTACTGGTGCTACTGCAGCTAAGCTAAAATGGGCATAAGCAATGAATATCACAAATAGACACAGAAATTTTCTCATTGCGCTACTATGGTAAAAAGCAGCTTTCGTGCAAGAGCAAACCAAAATTATCGCTTTATTCTCTATTATATTCATGAAATTTTAATATTTGAGTTATATACTGTAAAAATGCCATCTCAATCTGCTGCAATCACTCATCACACAAACACTGTATTACAGCTTAACTTAGGCTTCTTTTTGCTGCATTTTATTGTCTATGGCAGCACAGCAAATTTTTTATTAAATTTGCATAATCCATTTGCTGATTTTGTGGTGATGCTAGGGTTTACTTCATTCTTTGGCATATTATTTTGTCTTGATTATTTATTGCCCACATTCTGTGAAGCTATCAATCGCCGCGATGGTTCCACGTTTAAAGTGTTAGGGTGGATGATGATTTTTAGCCTATCTGCACTCATCTCGGGTATTTATCAGGTAGTTTCATTTATTTAATTTAACAATTATCGATTTCTGGCATAACCCTTGCTTAGTTAGAGGTATGTCTTATGAATCTTCTTCAATCTCACCCGTTTCTAAATCTATGTCAGAGGTTAGAGGTTTTCGATCTGCTCAGAAAGAGACTAAAATTGTAGAGTCAGTTCGATTTAGCGATGTGCTTAACGCTTTTAATCCGCTTAAACATTTACCCTTTATCAATAATTTTGCCAAAAGTGATGATAATCCTGTTTCTCCCGTAGCGCGACTCGTAAGTGGCGCCTTATTCGGCGGGCCAATCGGATTAGCCATTTCCGCAGCTGATATGGTATTTAAAGAAGCTACGGGCAACTCCATTGCGGGCGCGACCTTCCAAAGTTTATTTGGCCCTAAAACGAGTACATCTGAAACCCAGCAAGCCACTCAGCGCTATCAATCCATAGCCGATGCCCACAAACGCCACCCCCAAAGCTGGCGCATTTAAAAGCATCACAATGATTTTTTACATTGTCACCCAATTAAATCCATAAATAGCCTACAATAATAAAAACACGCCTTATTTGGAAGAAAAATGGTGGAGGTGGTCGGTAATGGAACGGATGCGAACTCTTCGGACAAACTTATTGAAGCAATTCAACGCTCCAGCAAATTGTTCGACTCCTTTAACGTCAATGCGTACTAATGCCATATTTTTCAAGCACCACTGCAAATGACATAGTTAGTATATTGATTTCTTCTGCCACAGAATCTATATCGTTTATGCTAATTTGCTCACGTATGCCAGCATTCTTGCCTCGGTGTAATTCTACAGCTGCATAAACAGAATCTGGATGACTAGAAAAACTGCCATGAACAACCCTATTTCTTTTTTCGGCAAGCGTCTGCAATTTCGAGATCAATACCAAAATAGAAATAAGATCATTATGGGTCAAAAGCTCTTTTGATAATTTCAGTGCCATTTTTGCCTTGGCCGTAATTTCAATTTCCCCGGTGACAATTATCCCTATCGCTTTGTCGAGCTTTAAAAGGTGCCAAATTAATTGAGACAGCAAATATTCTAGATATGACCATTGATGGCATACATTACCTGTTGCCCTTAGATAAGAATTTACATCAGCTTTCATCTCGCCTCCATTTGATTGCGGTAGTAAAACACTTTCAACGTATAACTCAATTAAATTTCCACGGCATGGCCGTGAGCACCAATTCTTGGCTAAAATCAGAAAATTTAGTCCTCTTTGGACACACCGCAGCAGGCTGAAATCGAACTCCCCACGACTAGCGCTAAGAGTGAGGCTGGACGGGGTTAGAGAGTTTTTTGGTAAGTTATGGTGGAGGATACAGGAGTCGAACCTGCGACCTCTTGAATGCAAATCAAGCGCTCTACCAACTGAGCTAATCCCCCATATCAAGAAGGCTCCTTTTGCCCATTGTCGGGTAGTAAGTCAAGCGAAAAGCGTGGTGGCATTTACAGTGAGTCTTTGTATAAAGGCGTATGCGAATTTTTTATACGAGTATATTTTTGTTATTTTTAGTTGGGCTTGGCATTTATGGCGCCGGCTCATCGCTACCTGAAAAAATTATGATTGTACGTGGAGTTACGCTTCCATCCGATAAAGTTTCTATATTTAATGCATTATCAAACTATGAAAATTATCCTAAATGGCATCCAAAATTCAGAAGTGTTGAAGTTGCTAAAGGTGCAAATAACAGTGATAAAAAATGGAAAATGATCATGAAAAAAGATGATTCATTTTACATTACGCAAACCTATGCTTTAGAACATGATATTTTGCAGTGGAAAATTGACGGGCGAGATTATTCAAACGAAACGATGTGGGATATTGAGTTACAGGATAAAACACCTCAACCAGAAATTACATCAGATCAGCCTGTAAATGATGAAGATAAAGATGCTGCGCAAACACTTGAAGTGTCTGAAGTTAGAATAATGAGTGAAACCTTTGTTAAAATTACAGAAACAACCGTTACGACCAATCCATTTATACGGTTTTATATACAGTATTTTGTAAGTTATGATGCATCTGTGATGAAATTTCTGCGTGCGGTAACGCAGCATTTTGGTGGGTCTGAGGCTGATATAAAAGAATTGATGTTATAATGGAAAAACTGGGTCATAAATTAATTGAATTAGCATTGGCTAATGGTGCTGATTCAGCAGACGTGATAATGTCGGAATCCACAGGTATTCAAACCACAATACGGCATGATAAATTAGAAGATCTAGAGCGTGCTGAAACATGTGGGTTAGGTCTACGCGTTTTTGTTGGCAATAAGCAAGGGTCAGCTTCAGGAAGTGATTTACGCAGTGAGAGCTTATCTCAGATTGCGGAACGAGCGGTTTCAATCGCAAAACTAGCTCCTATTGACCCATTTTGTGGCTTGCCAAATAAAAAAGAGTTGGCGAATATTATTTTAGATTTGGAATTGGATGATCATGAAGAACCGGAAGTTTCGTGGCTTATTGAACAGGCTAAAAATGCAGAAGAAACGGCATTAAGCCATCAAGGCATTACAAACTCAGAAGGAGGAAGTGCCAGCTTCAACAAAAGCCGCTTAACCATCCTTTCAAGCGATGGATTTGAAGGAAGCTATGCGCAAACCAGCTTTAATATTTCAGCAAGTGTATTAGTAGGTGAGGGAAATAATATGCAAAGAGATTATGCATACCACGTTTCGCGATACCGTAACCAATTGAAAAGCGGCATAGAAATAGGTAATGAGGCAGCGACTAGAGCTTTAAAAAAATTGAATCCAGTAAAAAAACAAACAACACGAGTACCCGTTATATTCGATAAACGCGTTGCGAGAGGTTTGATAGGCAATTTCTTAAGTGCTATTTCAGGTTCTGCCATTGCACGCGGCACGTCTTTTTTAAAAGATAAGCAGGGTAAGCTCATTTTCCCAGCACATTTATCCATTATTGATGATCCGCATGTTATGAAGGGTTTAGCATCACGTCCGTTTGATGCAGAAGGATGTGCGAATCATGCGATGGATCTTATTTCTAACGGCATGTTGCAAACGTGGTTATTAGATAGCCGATCGGCGCGCCAATTAGGCATGCAATCAAACCACCGTGCGGCAAGAGGGCTTTCCTCCGGAACACATCCTAGTAGTACCAATGTAAGAGTTGAAGGCGGGATGTTAAGCTTTGAGAGCTTATTTGCTGATGTGAATGATGGTTTTTATGTAACGGAAACATTTGGAATGGGAATTAATTTAATAACAGGAGATTATAGCCAAGGTGCGAGTGGATTTTGGATAGAAAAAGGCCAAATTGCATATCCTGTTAGCGAAATTACGATTGCAGGAAATTTAAATGATATGTTTCTAAATTTGTCGGCGGCTAATGATGCGACTTTCGATTATGCCATAAATAGCCCAACATTACGGGTTGAGCAAATGACCATTGCGGGTAATTAAAATATGAATATCATTATTAATAGAATGAGTAATTATAGTAGCTATGCCTTTTGAAAAAAATGAAATAACCGATGGCCGCACGCTCGTAAAGCGTCTCTATACAAACTATTTAATCCATTATAAGAAAAAAATGCTTATTGCAGGTTTTTTGATGGTGTTGGTAGCGGTGACAACGGCTGCAAACGCTTGGCTGATGCAGCCTGTACTAGACGATATCTTTTTGAAAAAAGATCGTTCCATGCTTGTTTATATTCCCATTGCGATTTTAATTATCTTTACGGTTAAAGCTCTTGCCACTTATGGGCAGAATTTAATTCTTCAGTTAATGGGTCAGCGCATATTAGCGACGATGCAGCAGCAGCTTTATCGCCATTTAATCCATGCCGATATCGGTTTGTTTGCGCAATCATCCTCAGGCCGGCTCATATCACGTTTTACAAATGATATTTATATTATGCGCCAGTCTGTCTCTACAATGTTTACAAGCTTAATTAAGGAAGTGCTTACGCTTATTTTTTTAGTGGGCGTTATGGTGTATCAAAGCTGGGAACTGGCTGCAATTGCCGTTATTATTTTTCCGATTACTATTTGGCCTATTATTCGACTTGGTAAACGCATGCGTAAAATATCAAGCCAAACACAGCGAAATTTAAGTGAGTTTGCGGGTAGGCTTGATGAAACATTCGCTGGTGTGCGCCTTGTTAAATCTTACGCGCAAGAAGAGCGTGAGATTGGACATGCTAACACAATCATTGAAATGCTCTATCAGCTTTATGCCAAAGCAGCGCGTGTGCAATCGGCAGCCTCGCCACTAATGGAGCTTTTTACAGGCTTAGTTATTGCGGGTATTATCGCGTGGGGTGGCAAACAAGTAATGGATGGCACTACATCTCCAGGTATGTTCTTCAGTTTTATTACGGCGCTTATCATGGCCTATCGCCCTGCGAAAGCGCTTGCAAGCATGAACACTCAATTGCAAGAGGGCATGGCGGCTGCGAGCCGATTATTTTCAGTGCTTGATACAGCGCCCACCATTGTGGATGCGCCAAACGCACACGACTTGATAGTGAGTAAGGGTGTTATAGAGCTCAAAAATGTTGACTTTCATTATGATAACAACAAAGGCGGAGTAGGGAATATTTCCATTCATATTCCCTCTGGCAGTTCGGTGGCATTGGTGGGGCCTTCTGGGGGTGGCAAATCAACTTTGGTAAATTTATTGCTTCGTTTCTATAGCCCCCAATCGGGAGAGATTTTAATTGATGATGTCAATATCGCAGATGTAACACAAAGCAGTTTGCGGCAAAATATAGCGATTGTTAGCCAAGAAACGGTTTTATTCGATGATACAGTAGCGGCAAATATTGGTTATGGTTTACCACATGCAGATGAGAATAAAATAATAGAAGCCGCAAAGGATGCGGCCGCACATGAATTTATCATGCAAATGGAGCATGGATATCAAACGCGTATTGGGCCTAGAGGAGTTAAATTATCGGGTGGCCAACGACAGCGAATCGCCATCGCCCGCGCATTATTAAAAAATGCACCTATATTATTGCTTGATGAAGCAACGAGTGCTCTTGATACACAGTCTGAGTCATTAGTTCAGGAAGCAATCAATCGTTTAATGAAAGGGCGCACTTGTGTCATTGTTGCCCATCGATTATCCACGATTGCCCATGTTGATAAGATATATGTATTAGATAAAGGCCGTATTAAAGAGTCGGGCACGCATACGGAATTGCAAAAACAAAATGGTTTATTTAGCAAGCTTTATAAAAACTCAGCAGTTACGCTCTGAGCCTACGTGTGCTTGATGCATAACTCGCTAATTTAAAAAGTAAATTTCTACAATATAATTCAGAATCAATTGCTTCAAATTTAGCTGATTCTTCAGCTTCTAAAATTGCCTGTATCGCGCGCTTCAAACTAGCATCGTTCCAGCAGGTGATTTGCTTGCTAATAAGAGGTTCTTGTTTAAAAAATACCCCATGACGCATAAATACAGCCTTTAATGCCATGCCTTGTGCAGCCATTAGTTTAATACTTAAAAGTTTTTGTAGATGCGGTGAAAAACGACGGTAAATAGCTATCGGTTGAATATTCTCTATAAAACAGCGTGACAGGGTATCTTCGAGGTTATTTGAACCGGTACAAACGGCGTGAAATAAGTCTTCCATTGTGTGATCACCGTTGTCACCAGCAATCAATTCAGCGATTTGCATAGTCAATTTACGGTCTTCTCCGAGATAAAGATCAATTTTTTCTATCTCTTGCAACGTTATCGCGCGGTCATTGCCTAATGATTCTGCTAAATAGGCAATAACACCTGATTCACATATAATATTTCGTTCTTTAAAGCTCTCAGCCAGTATTTGAGTAACTTTCTTAGCATCATCTTTATAGCAAGCAATTGCAGCATAAGATTTACTGGATTCAAAAAATTTGCGTAACTTTGAAGCTGGTTTTAAATCTCCGGCAGTAATAATGAGAGGCCAAATAGGCGGTGAATCAACATCTAATGCAGATTCAATAATGTCCGCTATTGCTGCATTTGCATGTCGGACTACAATCACCCTATTTCCTCCTAATAAACTATAGCTATTGAGTGCATCCATTAACAGGGCTGGGTCGTCAGATAAGGTATCAGCCTCTAACTCAGTCAAGTTGATTGAATCAAAAATTTTCCCTAAAAAATGTTGTGTTAGTTGCTTTGCTATTGAGCGCGATTGACCTTCATCAGGGCCGTAAATGAGGAAAGCCTTAGCTGCGCCCGGTGCAGAGATAAAACGCTGTTGCTGTGCAGGTGTAATTTTCATTCAGAATGATTTTGTAATGTGGTGATCAGTTCCATTGATATCGTGCGAGCCAATTCTTTTACGCCCCTCTCCAAGGCCTCTTTTTCAGCCACAAACGTACCGAAATCAGATTCGGAAACATTATAGCTTGTAATACGCTGTAAGCGTTTATTAACCAAAGTTTCACCCGTTTCGATATGGCTTAGCTGATAAGTGGCGTCTAGGATAATATTAAAGCGCGTTATACTGGCATCACGCTCAATTACCAGCGCTTGTTTTAATTGGGTTAACGAGGTGTTTAATCGGTAAGTCGGTTCTGGAAAATCATTATCGGGATGCAATGCATTTTCTAAGGCTATCTGATAGAGCTGGCCCAAGCGGTCTGTGTTAACCACATCTACTTGTATCATTTGCAACTGAGTATTTGTTTGCGACGAATTTTGTTGTTGATGCACAGGTGTGAAGCCGCAGGCACTACTTACCATTAAAAACACTACTAGATATATAAACCGCATCATAAGGGTGTAGCAGAATCAAATAAAACGTAAAGACCTAGGTGCGATAATCCGCATTGATGGCGATATACCCATTAGTCAAATCACAGCTATAAACGGTAAATTGCCCATCACCAATGCCGACATTCACTTTAATCAGTAATTCACGGTTTGTCATATAATCAGAAACAATCGCCTCATTATAATCTGGATGGCGCTGACCATTTTGGGTTAGCTGGTGTTGGCCAAAGCTAATTTCTAACTTGTCGCGATTGGCTTGTGCGCCCGACTTGCCTACCGCCATGACCACGCGCCCCCAATTCGCATCCTCGCCTGCAATCGCGGTTTTCACTAATGGTGAATTGGCAATCGATAAGCCAATAATTTTCGCTTCAGCATCGCTAGCGGCGCCTTCAACACGCACGGTAAAGAATTTTTGTGCCCCTTCGCCATCGCGCACAATTAGCTGAGCCAACTCCAACATGATAGAATTTAAAGCATCTGCAAATTCTAATAAAGACTCACCCTTTATGTCAGCCGATTGGTTGGTGGCAAAACATAGCACCATATCACTGGTTGAGGTATCAGAATCAACCGTAATAGCGTTGAAGGAAGTTTCTACCGCATTTTGTGTTAAAGTTTGCAGTTCAGCTGCATTGATGGATGCATCGGTAACGATAAAGGCTAACATCGTGGCCATATCAGGAGCAATCATGCCACTGCCTTTGGCAATTCCATTCAATGTTACCGTCTGAGAGCCTATTTGAACAGTTCGCGTAGCCATTTTAGGAAAAGTATCCGTTGTACAAATGGCTTGTGCTGCTTCAGCCCATTTATTATGGCTTAATTGAGCAAAATTTTGAGGTAATGCCTCCAAAATTTTCTCGTAAGGCAGGGGCTCACCAATAACGCCTGTTGATGCAACAAAGCACTCCTCCATTTCGCATTTTAATAATTGCGCCGTTGTGGCTAGAGTTTGCGTTACAGCCATTTCACCCATTTGTCCGGTAAAAGCATTTGAATTGCCTGAATTAACGATAAGCCCTCGCGCATAGCCGCCTTGCATATGTTGTTTGCTGCGCAAAACGGGTGCTGCGGCGGTTAATGATTTGGTGTAGGATCCTGCCACTTGGGTGCCTTCTTCAAATGCCATCATCAGCAAATCTAATTTACCCGAATAGCGAATACCACTAGCCATGGCTGACATACGACAGCCCGCAATGGGGGGCAGCTCAGCAATTTTTTCAGGGGCGAGGGGTGATTTAGGTAAGGGCATTAGTTCTCTTCTGCTTGTTTAATCGGAAAGGGTAATTCTTTACCAGAGGCATCATAATAGGTAATATCCGCTTTGCTCAATAAAGATTGGATGTAAGCTTGATTCGCCTCTTGCCGCATTAATTCTTGAAATGTCTTGCGCGCTTCTGCATAAGGTGGAGTGGGCACATCACGCTTTTCAATTAACTTAATCAGGTGCCAGCCAAACGATGTTTTAACCGGATCTGAAACTTTATCCTTTTTTAAATCAAATGCAGCATCTGAAAATTCTTCAACCATTTCGTCTTTACTGAAGAATCCTAAATCGCCGCCACCGCCAGCACTTCCTACATCGGCAGAGCGTTGCTTGGCGGATAATGCAAAATCTGCGCCTTCATCCAATAGTTTTTTGATTTCAAGCGCTTCCTTTTCGCTTTCAACTAAAATATGGCTTGCATGAATTTGTTGCTGCCCTTTATTTTTGGCTACCATTTCATCATAACGCTTTTTAATATCCGCCTCGGATGCATCAATAGTGCGCAAACGCAAATGCTCCTGCACCAATACTTGACGCCTTGCAGCCTCTAATTTAAGCGCCACATCGGGTTTGGTAGCGATATTACTTGCTTCAGCATCTTTAAGCATTAAATGTTCACTAACAATGCCGCGGATGACATTATCTTTTACCGCTTCATTAAATTGATCAATTGGCGGGGCCTCTTCATCACCTGGGTAAATACCATTCCAGATTTGCTGCACCTCACTATACGGAATTTTGGCATCATTGACTTCTATAATCGTATAGTCTTTCGCGTGGGCGGCGGTCGATAAAAGTACTAATAGTGTTGCTGCAAAATATTTCATGGTAAATTTCCCCTATTGATACCGCAGGGTATGCCATAAAAACACCGTGCTGACAATCCAACACTAGACATTTAATGCTACGTAGCCATATTTAATTTCTATGGAATTTTTGCGAAAATTATTAGGTCTTGCTTCAACCGATATGGCCATTGATTTGGGCACGGCTAATGTGTTGGTTTATGTTAAAGGCCAAGGGATAGTGCTTAACGAGCCGTCAGTCGTTGCCATGATTGAAGATAACGGCAAGATGGTGCCTTATGCCTTTGGTAACGAGGCCAAATTGATGATTGGCCGCACGCCCGCTAAAATTGAAGCGATTCGCCCCATGCGTGATGGGGTTATTGCCGATTTTCGCTCTGCAGAAGAAATGATTAAGCATTTTATTCGGCAGGTTAATAAGGGTAGTAGCCTAGCTCGGCCATTAATCATTATTTGCGTACCTTCAGGATCAACGCCGGTAGAGCGTCGTGCGATTCAAGAATCAGCCGAAGCGGCTGGCGCACGTGAAGTTTGGCTAATTGAAGAACCGATGGCAGCGGCCATAGGGGCGGGATTACCCGTAACTGAGCCAACCGGATCCATGATTATCGATATTGGTGGCGGCACAACTGAAATAGCGGTGCTGTCTTTAGGAGGCATTGTCTATTCGCGTTCCGTGCGTGTCGGCGGCGATAAAATGGATGATGCGATTATTTCTTATGTTCGGCGGGCATTTAACCTATTAATTGGCGAGGCGACGGCAGAATTAATAAAAAAACAAATTGGAACAGCGCTACCCGTAGAAGAAGGCTCACAGCCTAAGACAATGCAAATTAAAGGCCGGGATCTTGCCAGTGGAGCTCCTAAAGAAATTACGATTACTGAAAATAATGTTGCTGATGCTTTAAGCGATCCGCTATGGCAAATTATTGATGGTATTTTAGTAGCGTTAGAGACTACACCACCTGAGCTTTCAGGTGATATTATTGAAAAAGGGGTAGTTGTAACCGGCGGTGGCTCTTTACTGCGCCGGTTTGCTCAGCTGGTTTCAAACGAAACAGGTTTGCCTGTTTTCACTGCTGAGGAGCCACTATCCTGTGTGGCGCTCGGCATCGGCAAAATTCTAGAAAATCCTACCAGCATGCGCCATGTTTTATTTAAACAAGATTAAATAAGCCCCTTCCGGCATCAAAAGATTGTTGTTATCGTAAATGATAGGCTGAAAAAACTGTAAAAAAAACCCACCTCAAGGGTGGGTTTCAAAGCAGTTGAAGCAAGTTGCAGGATACGTTTTTGATTTTGCTCTCAATAATGGTTTTTTAGTTCGGTTTGACTTTAAAAGCCATTCCGATGCGTCAAAACTCTTTCAACGAGTTATAAAGAATCCATCAATATTCTCAAGGCACGAATCAGGGATATCCACAATTTAATATATGACTGTGGACAACCGTATTTTATGCCTAATTAGAATAGGTTACGACAAAAAGGGTAAAATACCCAATACGGCTTCTAAGCCCAAATAAAATAAAGCCACTGTAAATGCAATGCCAAGTAAACCAATAAGCGCCCCAATAATCACCACTAAACCATCGCGGCCTAATAAACCTAACGCCATGACTAAAATTCCAATACCCGGAATAAAATTGGTCATTGGTAGAGGCACCGCAATTGAAATAGTAAATAACAGCCAAAAAGCGCCAATAATACGTTCGCCTGATTTACTTGTCGTAAATTCAAAGCGCGGATGTAATAGGCGCTCAATTTTGCGAAGCTTAGGTGCGGCAAGCATCGCTACCTTATTTAATGTTTTACGATCAAGCGATTTTCTGCGCAACCATTTAGGCAGCCACGGCGCGTTTCGGCCCCAAATCATTTGAAAAGCAACAATAAATAATGGAATTGAAAGTAGGGTTGAACCCCCTGGAGGAATAGGAATAGGCACGCAGTTTGGTAAAACCAAGACCAACATTAGCAGGCCAAAACCTCGATGCCTTAGATTATAAAGTAGTTCACTTAAGGTGATGCGATCGGATGTGGATGTTTTGTTTGCAATATATTCTAGCGTCTTAGATACAGGCTCAGTTTTTTTATTATAATATTTCCTGATCTTAGAATCTTTGCGCATGACTCATTATAGATTAAATGACTAAAACGGCAATATCGATAGCACTCCCACAAATGAAATAATCAATAATTGCGTAATAAACTTTAATTGATACCATCGCTTCTTATCCGCACTTTGCACACGAACAATCCCTTGTCCTATCCAGATATTTTTAAATAACGATGCAAAGGCGCTTTTAGGGCCAATAAGTGTAATGGATATGGCTGTGGCAACCACTTCAATCTGTGCGTGATAGGGCGTTGTTATGTAGCTTAACCCGTTTCGTAAACTTGGCAAAGGTTTACCCCGGCTGGTGAATATTGCCGCTAAACTTAGCATTGTAACGCTAAAGAAACTTGCTGGCATAAATAACAAATTTGCAAAACGGATGATTGGTGTTGAAAAATCATTCGATTGCCCGCTGACCACTTTAACCAAAATGGTTAAAAATGAGCAAAGCATCATGCCCATCCAGCCTGCAACCATCCATCCGAATAAATTGATTGCATTACGCTCTAGCAGCCTAACTGCATCAAATTCAATAGTATTACGTATCGCTATTGAGGTGTCTTTCGTAGCAACGTCTGCGATATTATCTGTTAATGTTAAAAAGAATCCTGTTAATATAATAATTTCTAAATAAGAATAATGATATTCATAAAAAAATGATTGAGTTAAGCTTCCAAAGCCTAATCCAGCGCTTAATGTGAATAATAAAACCACATAAGCGCGCTTTGATCGTATTGCAGCAGATCTTTCACGCCTATCCAATTTTAATGTAATATATAATAGCAGTGAGTGCACGCTTTTAAAGACTGACGGCATAACACAGAGAATTTTTGCTTTTCTATCGCCCCAAGAAATGAGGTTTGCGAATATTAAAGCAATGAACGCCATTAAACATAATGTGTCGAAACTATAGGAAGTCCATAACACCGCATCTAACCAAAAAAGATTTCAACACGGCGGTTTTTAGGTTCTTTTACCCCATCTTTCGTCACGATAGCAGGATCACTCTCGCCGAATGCAAAATAAGAGATAATATCGCGTATAATTCCCCCTTCTAAAAGCCCCTCAATTACGCTGAGAGCCCTTTTCTCGGACAGTTCGATATTATAATTTTCCGTTCCACTGGTGTCTGTATGTCCATAAATAATGATTTCGGACGGCTTTAATGTTTTAACGTCATGGATAATTTGTTTAACCACTTGATTAGATGCTTCATCATAGTCATTTTGATTATATCCAAAATAAATAAGATAGGCTGTATTCTCGCTATTTATTGCTGAGGCTTCTTCGAGTGCATTAAATTGTAAGGCCTCAATAGCTTCATAAAAACGCTCTTGGCACGCGGATATATCGGTTCCATCATTCGTATATTCCTCTAACTCTTCTAACCAGCAATCAAACGCGAAGGTGGCATTAGCGGCCTGCTTCGGTTTATTTGTGCGCATGGCATCATCGGTTAAACTAACCAATAATTCACGCGCAGATATAATCTCAGGCTTTAAGTCAGCCGGAATGTCCCAATCAATGATTTGCTCGGGACTAACGGGCTGACCGTAAACTGTTCGTAGCCCTTTATCGGCAAAATAGCTCGAATCGGTCCAATCATAGCGTTTTGCTTCTGCCTCACTAAATTCTAAATAATTTTGGGTTAATGCAACAGCGAAAGGAGTGCCACGTGGCGTTACGCTGCGCAATTCTTTTAAATTAGCAGTTGTAGCACATGCACTTAGCGCCAATGTAAACGCCAAAATAAAGCCAAAGTTTTTCACGTGAATGTTACACCTATCATAGAGTTAGCCTTAGCAAAATTATGCGCCTAGCTCTAACAGATAGTGATGTATGAAAGTGAATTGCTAACGTATTTCCGTGGATTGTGACGATATCAACGCTTAAACTTGTGAAATATCTAATTCACCCCATGGTTCATCTGGCCCTAATAAAAGCTCATTATGCGCCTTGCCAGCGGGAATCATTGGATAGACATTCTCCGTTTGTGATACGCGCATATCCACTAACACAGGGCCATTAATCGCCAACATTTTTTCAATGGTTTCATCTACCTTTGCGGGATCATCACATTCCAATGAGGCAATACCATATGCTTCTGCTAATTTTTGAAAATCAGGGAGTGACTCCATATAGCTTTCTGAGTGTCTATCGCCATGAAACATTTCCTGCCATTGGCGTACCATGCCCATATAGCGATTATTTAAGATAACAATTTTAACCGGTAAGCGATATTGTGCTACCGTCGAAAGTTCTTGAATATTCATCATGAAACTAGCTTCACCGGTGATACAGATGGTTAATTCTTCGGGGTGGGCAATTTGTACACCAACCGCAGCAGGTAACCCATAACCCATTGTGCCTAAGCCGCCACTGCTCATCCATTTATAAGGTTTATCAAATTTTACATATTGTGCTGTCCACATTTGATGTTGGCCAACATCGGTCGTGTAATAGGGTGAGTGCTTTTTTGCGAGGGTATAGATGCGCTGCAAAGCATATTGGGGCTTAACTTCTTCATCCGAATAAATGTAGGAAAAACTTTTACGGGCACGCCATAGTTCAATTTGCTTCCACCAACTTGTTAAATCGCCGCTGTTAGGCTTCATGCCTCTATCTCGCCAGATTTTGCGCATTTGTCGGATTACGGTTCCTGCATCCCCTACAATTGGCACGGCAACCTGTACATTTTTATTGATCGATGACGCATCAATATCTACCTGAATTTTTTTCGAGTGAGGTGCAAATCCATCAAGTTTGCCGGTTACGCGATCGTCAAAGCGAACGCCAATGCCAATCATCACGTCGCATTCATACATTGCCATATTGGCTTCAAGTGATCCGTGCATACCCGGCATTTCTAAAAATTGTTTATCGGTGCCAGGGTAAGCGCCTAAACCCATAAAGGTTAGTGTAATTGGAAAGCCTGATTCCTGAACGAAAAGCTTTAACTCTTCACATGCATCTAATCCTGAATTGATAAGGCCGCCGCCTACATAGAAAAGCGGTTTTTTAGCGGTTGCTATTAAATCCATAGCCTCGTTAACTTTGGTAATATTGCCCACTGTTTTGGGGTTGTAACGCTCACGTCTAAAATGATGGTTATGATCATATTGGCCGAGCTGATTTAAAATATCTTTTGGAATATCAATCACTACAGGGCCGGGGCGGCCACTGGTTGCAACGTGAAATGCTTCATGCACAATGGCCGGTAAGTCTTTGATATTCTGCACCAAATAATTATGTTTGGTGCATGCTCGCGTGATACCCGTCGTATCCGCCTCTTGAAATGCATCCGAACCGATGAGATGACTTGGCACTTGCCCGGTAATACAAATTAACGGGATGGAATCGAGCATTGCATCGGTTAAGCCGGTTATTGCATTCGTAGCGCCGGGGCCTGAAGTGACCAAAACGACACCCGGCTTACCTGTAGAGCGCGCGTAGCCCTCGGCAGCATGAGTCGCGGCTTGTTCGTGGCGCACCAGAATATGACGAACGTGATTTTGCTGAAAAATTGCATCGTAAAGCGGTAAAACTGCGCCACCCGGATAGCCAAAAATTGTGTCTGCACCGCAATCAACTAGAGATTTGATGACCATTTCAGCGCCGTTCATCTCTTGATTTCGTGGAGTGGAGGTAGATGTATTTTGCCCTTGTAAAGCTGGAGGCGATTTTTGAGGTGCTGTCATGATATCCTGTTAAATACTTATTTCACCATAGCCTTAGCGTGAAATTGTTTAAATTACAACTGTTAGCGCTTTATTCTGCTAAAGTTTTGCTCTATGTAACAGCCAGTTTTTGATTCAATTTGGAGAATATTATGGGTAAAGCTACAGACGAGATGAAATTTGCAACGAAAGCGATTCATGGCGGAAACGCGACCGATCCGGCTTATGGGTCGCCACAAACTCCTATTTACCAAAGCGTTTCATTTGAATTTCCCAATGCAAAATCGGCTTCTGATCGATTCAATTTACGCGAATTTGGCCAAATTTACAGTCGTTTAACGAATCCAACAACCGATGCTTTAGAAGCGCGCTTAACCGCATTAGATGGCGGCGTAGGCGCCATTGCTGCCGCATCAGGTCATGCAGCGCAAATGCTTGCATTCTTGCCTCTAGTAATGCCAGGCGATCATATTGTAGGTTCAAAACGTCTTTATGGTGGATCCACCAGTCAACTTAAAAATACATTTCCGCTGCATTTTAACTGGCAATCGACGTTGGTTGATCCAGATGAAACAGATAATTTTGAACGTGCGATTACTGAACGTACCCGTGTTATTTTCGTTGAAGCGCTCGCTAATCCTGGTGGAGTGGTAGTTGATATTGAAAAAGTAGCGCGAATTGCCGAACGCCATCATATTCCACTCATTGTTGATAATACGTTGGCTACCCCTTATTTACTGCGACCATTAGAGTGGGGCGCTAATGCAGTAACCTATTCCACCACTAAATATATGACGGGTAACGGCACCGCATTAGGTGGCGCAATGATTGATGGTGGTAATTTTGATTGGGGTAAAGATGATCGCTTTCCAGCGTTGACCGGCCCTTGTGATGCCTATCATGGCATGAAGTTTTTTGAAACATTTGGCAAAATGGCATTATTCGTTCATGCTAAAGGAGTGGGCTTGCGTGATATTGGTGCGAGCCAACAACCGATGAATGCCTTTATGACCTTGTGCGGCTTAGAGACCCTGCCTATTCGTATGCGCCAACATTGTGAAAACGCGCAGAAAGTGGCTGAGTGGTTATCTCAGCATGATGCGGTTGATAAAGTGAGTTATTCAGGATTGAAAGATAGCCCCTATAAAGCATTGGCTGATAAATATACGCCTGAAGGGCCTAGTGCATTATTCACCTTTGATATTAAAGGCGGCATGGACGAATCCATCATGTTTATTGAGGCGCTTAAATTATTTACGATTGTAGCAAATTTAGGCGATACGCGTAGCTTGCTTATTCATCCCGCAAGCACCACGCACAGCCAACTTTCTCCAGAACATCGTATTTCAGCAGGCATAACGGATGGCACAATGCGTATTTCTGTTGGTTTAGAAGATGTTAGCGATATTTTAAATGATTTACAGCGCGGGTTTGATGCCATTAGCTAAAATAATCCCACAAATATAAAAAAAGGGAGGCATTAGCCTCCCTTTTTTTATTAAGATAAGCAGTGAGACTATTTCTCAAAGTTTTCTTTAATCATATTATTTAACAAACGTACCCCAAATCCACTACCGCCTTTAGGCGCAATGTCGGTGGCTTTGCTCGCCGTTGCGACCCCCGCAATATCCAAATGCGCCCAAGGCACATCATTTACAAAACGTTTGAGGAATTGTGCAGCGGTAATAGACCCACCCCAGCGGCCTGAGCTGATATTTTGCATATCGGCGATAGGTGAATTAATGAGCTCATCAAATTCAGGCCCCATCGGCAAGCGCCAAAGTTTTTCACCCGTTGCTTTGGATGCCGCTAATAAACGCTCTGACAGCGTATCATCATTTGAGAATAGGCCGCCTGTGGTTTCACCTAACGCCACTAAAATTGCACCCGTAAGCGTGGCAAGATCAACCATAAATTGCGGTTTGAACTTTTCTTGCGTGTACCACAAACAATCGGCTAACACTAAACGGCCTTCAGCATCGGTATTAAGCACTTCGATAGTTTGGCTTGAATAAGAGGTTACTACATCGCCGGGGCGCTGCGCATTTCCATCGGGCATATTTTCTACTAAACCTACAACGCCAATAACATTTGCTTTTGCTTTACGAGCTGCCAAAACATGCATCAGCCCTACAACAGCGCCTGAACCACCCATGTCCATTTTCATCTCTTCCATACCTGATGATGGTTTAATGCTAATGCCGCCTGTATCGAAAGTGACTCCTTTACCCACAAATGCGATAGGCGCTTCGCCTTTTTTGCCGCCTTCCCATTTCATAATCACTATTTGGGACTCTTTAACAGAACCTTGACCCACGCCTAATAAAGCACCAAAGCCTAACTTAGCCATTTCTTTTTCGCCTAAAACTTCAATTTTCAAACCTGTTTTACCCAGTTTTTGTTTGATGAGTTTTGCATAGCTTTCGGGTTCTATTACGTTGCCGGGCTCATTCACTAAATCACGCGTTAAAAACACGCCTTCAATCACCAACTCTTGCTCATCGAATGCTTTTTTAGCTTTCGAATCATCAGCGAGAACTAACGTAAGAGACTCTAACGTTGGCTTATCGGAATCTTTTAGCTTCGTTTTATATTTGTCGAAACGGTATGATTTTAATTTAGCGCCGGTGGCTAGAGCTACGGCTATAGCATCGGTTGATAGACTATCGGTTTTGCCTTCTTGAACAAGTAGGGTAGCCTGTTTAACGCCATGTGCATTTAACTCAGAGGTTAATTTGCCACCAAGCTGCTCTAGGCTATCATTATCAAGCTCTTTTGTTTTGCCAGTTCCCAAAACCAGCAATAAATCATAGTTTAAACCTTCAGGAGCTAATAGCGCCAAAACCTGCTTATTCTTTCCTTCAAAACGGCTTGAACCTATCGATTTTTTTATTTTGCCTTGGCAAAGTTTATCCAGTTCAATCGCATTTCCTGATAGCGATTTACCTTCCGGTAAAAGCACAACCAATGCGCCTTTTGCAGTTTTTGATTCGGCCTTAAATTTTGATGCCGCTGAAAAATGAATTTTCATTGAAATATCCTTTGAGTTTTAAATGTTCATTGCCCTAAACTTAGCGCGAGGCTAAAGCCTCTTGCAAGTAAAATAGGTTAGAAATGCATTAATGCGCAATTAAGAAGCCGCTACAGCACGCTTATCTTGCTTGAAAGAAGCAGGGTTAACGACTTTAGGCGTCGCCGCCGTCAGCTTTTTTTCAGAAACACTCGGCTTTTCAGTAGTTTTTTTAGCTGGTTTTGCCGCTTCCTTTTCAGGCTTAGTGCGTAACTCGCTAATTCGCTCGTCAATTTTTGCAATTTTAAGTGTTTTTAATAACTCACGCACTTCCTGACGTGCTGTAATATGCGACATGGAGACATTCACATTATTGCTCACATCCATAATATCCAGCACGGTCAAGCCTTGCAAAAATAGCTCGCGATAAATTACGCGCTCTGAAAATCCGGGTGCAACACGAAAGCCAATACGGCGTGAAAGTTCGGTAAGCACTTGATTCATATAGCGTTTATTGCGAGCATCAATGGTTGTTAAGCGGTTACGCATCACAATCCATTCAATGCTGCCACCATCGCGTTTGGCGCGGCTCAGCTTTTGCTCCCATACCATTTCCGAATAAATGGAGGGGCGAATTACCCGCATGGTCGATCCATCGACGGTTGCCAATACATCCAAATCAACAAAGCTATCATTGATAGGTGTGATGACGGTATCAGCATAAGAATGCGCAAGACGCGATAGATAAGTATCGTTTCCGGGGCTATCAATCACCACAAAGTCATTTTCTTCCATTAATGTTTCAATGCCAGAGGTAAAGCGCTCCCGCTCGTCACTTTGTGCATCATCAACAATATTAAACGGACTCTTTTGAATCACCATATGGGTGGATTCAGGAAGTGTAACTTCTTGCTTGCGAATGGTATGTTTGCGATTTTCCATGTAACGTGAAAGCGTGCGCTGGCGCGAGTCAATATCAATCGTGCCCACTTTGAAACCAAGGCGCAAAAGCGCTACGATTAAATGCATGGTGGTGGTGGTTTTTCCTGATCCACCTTTTTCATTGCCCGTTACAATAACGTGAGCAGTTTTCTTTTTGCTAACGGGGCCTGTTGGCTGGTTAGCCTCGGCTGAAGCGGTGTTTTTCTTAGAGCTAAATATCTGCATGTTCCCTCAAAATGTAAGTCATTATTGTTATTGTTAGACTTTGGCGAAAGTTACGCTATTTTGCAACACGAGTAAAGGGATT
This sequence comes from uncultured Alphaproteobacteria bacterium, assembly GCA_963837025.1. Classification (GTDB taxonomy): domain Bacteria; phylum Pseudomonadota; class Alphaproteobacteria; order Rickettsiales; family JALZUV01; genus JALZUV01. The sequence goes on along the minus strand of CAWILT010000002.1, from coordinate 125,243 downwards.
GCAGAAAAAATGTCAGATGAAGCCCCCAAGTGGTTAAAAATAGTTGTTATTTCAGGTGGGGTATTGCTTTTAGCGGGTTTTATTTTTGTTGCCGCAGTTTTAGTTCATCGCGCTATAGGTGAAACCGATAACAATCAGATTGCTGATTTTAAGCCAATAGAATGTCAGATTATCTCACTACCTTATTTGGAAAACGCACAGGTAGCGATCATAAATAATGAGTGGATTCAACAAAATAGCCGTGAGATACGCCGCTACAGCTTATGTGGTGAATTGGTGCAGACAGTTAAGATAGAAGCTAAATCGTAAGTGCGTTTTTGATTTTAAGCAGCGAAAGTACAGCATCGGCTGCATCTTTGCCTTTATTCTTTCGTTTTACATCAGCACGCGCCCAAGCCTGATCGTCATTTTCTACGGTGAGTATACCATTGCCGATGGGGGTTTGATATTGTAGCGCTAAATCCATTAACACACGTGCACTTTCGCCTGCTACAATATCATAATGGGCGGTTTCACCCCGTATTACCGTGCCTAATGCAACAAACCCATCATATTTGTTTGTTGCAATACCATATCGAATAACTTGTGGAATCTCCAAAGCGCCTGGCACATGATACTTCTCATAAGTTACGCCGTGAGCCGCTAACTCAGCGATAGCCCCTTTAAGCAATTCAGCCGCTAGATCTTGATAGAAACTGCCAGAAACAATCATTATATGGGGCATGGATAGTACCTTTTTAAAAACAAATTTGTGAGATAGAGCTAATCGCTCACTATGCAAATTGCCAGCTTTATTGCGTTTTTTCCATTAAAATTTAAATTTGGGCGATCGGTTTTCACGCCACTTCTTGCTGCGCTCATCCAATAGCTCAATCGGGCGGGCGCCGCTCACCAAATCTTCTGCTAAATAGGTTGCTTTGCGCAACTGTGCTTCGCTCATATGCAAAATGGCAGGTTCAACTATTTTATCATACCACACAGCCTTGCATACATTATCGAGAATAATGCGCTGAAAACAGTGGCCTTCTTGTATCTGCCATCCGCGCTCAATCGCTAATTCAGGCAAATCAACGGTTGTGGCTTGCCAATAACGGTTGCGTAATATTTCGAGGCGACTTTGTTTGCGTTGGCGTCGTTTTGTCGCTTTCTCATTGTCAGTAAGATTCATATTGTTTACACCTATAGCATGGCTTGGACACGTGAACAAATGGCGAAGCGCGCCGCACAAGAGTTGCGCGATGGATATTATGTCAATTTGGGTATTGGCATGCCCACCTTGGTGGCGAATTATATTCCGCAAGGCATGAAAGTTACGCTACAATCGGAAAATGGTATGCTCGGCATGGGGCCTTTTCCAGCAGAAAATGCGGTGGATGCTGATTTGATTAACGCAGGTAAGCAAACGATTTCGCAATTGCCGGAATCGGTTTATTTCGATTCTGCCGAATCCTTTGCCATGATACGCGGCGGCCATATTGATCTAACCATTCTTGGTGCGCTGGAAGTAGCGCAAAATGGCGACTTAGCGAACTGGATGATTCCCGGTAAGATGGTGAAAGGCATGGGCGGCGCCATGGATTTGGTGGCAGGTGTGAAGCGCATCGTGGTGTTGATGGATCATAACGCCAAAGATGGCTCTGCCAAACTGGTTAAACAATGTGCCCTGCCGCTAACCGGTACGCAAGTGGTAGATTTAATTATCAGCGATTTGGGCGTGTTTGAAATTAAAGATGGGCAACTGCAACTAATTGAGCTGGCCGAAGGCATCAATTTAGAAGAAATTACCGCGCGCACCGATGCGGAATTTATCAATAAGCTTTAGTAAAAATTGTAGATTTTAAAGGCTGACATACCCAGCAGCAGCGCCAGAAGCTGTAATAGGATGCGGTGGTAAAAATAGTAATGCAGCGTATTTCGTGAAACGAGACGAACTATATAATTAGCCATTCCGCTTTGTGGCGCATAGGCAAATGGCTCAATTTTGAAGTGATACAGCAACCACACCGTATAGCCTGTGCCTAACACAACAAACCCATATTGCCAGATAGTAAAATTGAACCACCAATATTGATAGGCTATAAATAATAGGGTCGATAAGATTGTAAACACCACTAAATCGCCGCTCAGCTTATTACGGCGCACTAAATCTCCCATTACTGCAAAGCAAACGCCCAATGTGCCATATTCAAATAGCATGGTGCTAGGCAGGGATAGAATAGCGCACGCAATAAATATATCGAATAGGCGTTTTTCAATCAGTTCACACTCTTTTAACCAAAATACAACATAGCGGCAGATGACGATGCTGAATAAAATATTTAACGGAAACACCGTCGATCCTGCAAAGTAGTTGATAATGGCTAGTACAATGCCCAACCAAATAATTTCACCACCTAATATGCGCGATTGCGAGTATCCAGCAAAAAATAACCAAATAGGTACACAAATGCGTCCAAATGTACGATACCATTCAGAATTATCGATAATAAGATAAGCGCCAATATGATCTACTGTCATTAAAACAATGGCGATGAACTTCAACCAGTCATAGGTCGAAACTTCATCGCCATAGCGGCAAGCACGTGCTTTAAGCTCCCTAAAGGAAGAAAACATACTGCCTATTTTTCAATAATAAATGCGCCATCTACTTCCACAGCAACACCGAAGGGTAGTTGGGCAACGCTTACGGCAAAGCGGGCATGTGCGCCAATTTCATCGCCGAAAATTTCTTTAAAAAGATTGGAAACACCGTTGGCCACTTTAGGTGCATCGGTAAAATCATCAGGTGAATTAACGAAGATGCCTAAGCGAAGCACGCGCTTAACCTTGTTCAAATCGCCGCCGCAAGCCGCACGTAAATGTGCCAGAATGTTCAACCCACAAATTTTTGCGCATTCTTGCCCTTCTTCAATCGAAAACTCGCGGCCAACTTTTCCAATAAACTGTGGCGCGCCATTTTGCATGGGTAATTGACCCGACATCGTCACCAAGCCTTCATGTAACGTATAGGGCACATATGCCGCACCCGGCGCATTTTTCGCCTCAGGAATAGTAAGTTCCATCGTTTGAATTTTAGTATTTGCAGCAGTCATAGTATTCTCCTTGATAAGATTTAAATGAGGTTTAACAGCTTATACAACATAGTTAAATGCAAAAATGGTCAAAAAACTGTCATAAAACTTTTGGCTTTATGTCACGTATTTGTCATAGAGTTATGCTAAACCTAAGAAGTTAAAACAAAAATTAATTCATGTAAGGAGTTTATAAGTCATGAATACTGAAATGAAGACAAACGAAAATATCGATATGTTATGGCGCGGCACGCTCGCTATTGCAGCGGTAGCTGCTTTTACCATGTTGCCTCTAGAAGCTATAGCTAATCCAATTACAGCAGGTACAGGTAAAAATACTGGTTTAGATAATTTATTCTGTAATATTTTAAGTGCCATTACAGGCCCAATTGGTGCTGGTATAGCGACCATTGCAATTGTTGTAATTGGTGTGGGTGCTTTAATGGGTAAAGTATCTTGGGGTATGGCAATCATTGTGGCGTTAGGTATTGCATTAATATTTGGTGCTTCGTCGATTGTTGATGCCATTGCCGGACAAGGCGCAGCTACTGGCACTTCTCAATGCACCGTTAAACAAATTAATACTACCTATCAATAACATTCAATTTTTGGGTAACCCATTAATATGATATTGTATTTTAACCATGTAATAGAAGAAGTTAAAAATTAATTCATGTAAGGAGTTTATAAGTCATGAATACTGAAATGAAGACAAACGAAAATATCGACATGCTGTGGCGCGGCACGCTTGCCATTGCAGCGGTAGCTGCTTTTACCATGTTGCCTCTAGAAGCTATAGCTAATCCAGGTAAAGCAGGTGTTGGTGGAGGCACTGGTTTAGATAATTTATTCTGTAATATTTTAAGTGCCATTACAGGCCCAATTGGTGCTGGTATAGCGACCATTGCAATTGTTGTAATTGGTGTAGGCGCTTTGATGGGTAAAGTATCTTGGGGCATGGCAATTATTGTTGCGCTAGGTATTGCATTAATCTTTGGTGCGTCATCGATTGTTGATGCCATTGCCGGACAAGGCGCCGGTACAGGTGGCGGCAGTACATGTGCTAAAGGAAAAATCAATACTACATACAATCCGTAAATCATTTTTATATTTAGAAAAACCCGCCTTTGTGCGGGTTTTTTTATGGTGTAACGTCATAAAACCTTAATACTATTTAAACGAAAAGTTTGGTATAATGAGGTATTAAATAAATTAGACGAGAGGTCTATTATGGATATAAAAGGATTGGCGAAGACGGCGGCGATTGCAGGGTTAACCACTGCCAGTGCGTTGGGTGAAACTCATGCGGGAAATTCGTATTTGCCACAGGCAGTGGAAACCAATGTATTCTCTTCCATTGAAGAGGCTGTGCGCCATCGCGTTAATGTTTTGGTGCTAGATGAAAAAATTGAATCTGGGCAATTATCGCAACCGCAAACTCAAGCTTATATAGGTATGGCGCGCAGCGAATACGCAAATTATGAACAAAAGATTGAGGGGATGACACCCGAAACTGTTGAACAAGTGGTTTCATTTGCCCAATTTCAAGCGCAAAATTTAAAACCGCAAGAAAAGCAAGATATTATCTCCTCCCTAAACGCGCAATATGGGCAATCTTTACAGCGCGAACAACCGCGTGAATTAGATACCGTACCCCTTGGCAATGCGCAAGCTGCTAGCGCGCCACGAGATGTGGATGAGCCATTTGATAATCAACCTTTAGATAAAAGCAAAAAAGATGGGGTGGTATTATCGGGCACCAATCAAAGCATTGATCTATCAAGAAACAAATACCGCAAAGATCTTACATTCTTTGTTGAGCGTGGCACAGAGTTAACCATCAAAAACGCATTTTTTGATGCGCATCATTTTAAATATCCTGAAGGAACCGAAAACCTTTTTTACACTGGCTATAATGGTAACATGACAGTCACTGCATATGATGCAAATGGAAAAGGGTTGGCAGAAGTAACGTTTAATAACGCAAAAATTACGACTGAATATGCTTCTCGCCAATATAATGAATTTCAAGATTTAAATAAAGCTGATGCAGCGCGACACGTGATCACCGAAGGAGCCGAAGTTTTAAGGGGAAATAAATCAATTGGAGATGCTGTCATTAATTCAGGCGAAGCGATTGGTAGGGCAGCCGCAGGCTGGCTAGGTAATGCAAATCAGTTTAAATCAGAATTTGAAGATGCACAGCCAGCCCAAGCAAATGATTTAATGCACGCCATTCGTGTGCAAGGTGAAATTGGCGTGCCAAATATACGTGATAATTCAGAACGTACCTCACTGGAATCATATCAATATAAAATGCAATCCCTGGATAATGTGAAAAAAGGGATTGAGGGTAATGCGGTTGCTATCCGTTCAGAAGATGGAACAGTATTATCTAATCCTGATGCATTAAAAAATATTGAAGCGGCGCGCTCAAGTCTGCAGGCTTCTCAAAAGGTTTCAGAAAATGCTTTGTCAGATGCGGCTATGGCTGGTGTTGAAGATACTGCAATTAGCAGCAATTTAGACCGAGTCATGAATCAGCGTAATAATGCGTCTAAAGGATATTCTTTAGGTTAAATTAGCCTACAACAAACAATGAATATTGACGATGGTTTCGGCGGCTAGGCGCTCTAGGTATTTGGCGTTATGGCGTATGTCGGAATAGAGCATATTGGTTTGGATGCGTTCGTTCTCAATAAATTTCCATACATAAGGTAGGCTAATCGCCAAGTCGGTATTGCCTAAATATTCACTGCGTCCGCTTAAGGCATTCACGCGGTGGATTTCGGCTTTTGCGGTGATAACGCCAATTACATTGCCGCTTTCATCTAACAAAGGCCCGCCGCTATTGCCTTGGCGTGAGGCATCTTCAAATTCTATCCATTTATCGCTGCGGCTGTCGCCGGTAATGGTGTTAATGCGTGATTGCTTGACGAAATATTCACCCGAGATGCCATGTTCTTCGGGATAGCCGATAACCATTACGGGGTCGCCCTCTTTCAGTTTATAGCCATGGGATGAACGAAAGCTTACAAAACGTGAAGGGGTTGCGGCAGTCTTTAGTAAAGCTAAATCTGTTAAAGAGTCCGTTTTAATAACTTTTGCCTGTGTAGGTTTAACAGCGCCACGAATTTCTACCGTATCGCATCCGCTCACCACATGTTCGTTCGTGAGAATATGCCCAGATTTACTGATGAAAAAACCTGTGCCTGATTTAACCATATGAGCATTAGCTGCAAATGAGAAAAGCGTTAGATAAAGTGCCAGTGCGTATCTTGAACGGGATATCATTAGTTTTTGCATAAGATACTATACGCGATTTAGACGATTTACGCTTCGGCTTTTTCAATATTGCCCTTTGTTTTTCGTCGCGTTGGTTTGTTAAAATCAAATGCTAGGGCATCGTCCTTCAAAATCACGGTTACGGTGCCGCCTTTTACTAATTGGCCAAAAAGTACTTCATCAGCCAGCGGCTTCTTAATTTTCTCGGCGATAAGGCGTGAGAGCGGACGAGCGCCATTTTTGCGATCGTAGCCTTCCACCGCTAACCACTCACGTGCCTTCTGATCGAGGATAATATGCACATTGCGCTCTTGTAATTGCGCTTCCAGTTTGGCGATAAATTTATCTACTACATGGCCAACGACTTCCGGTACCAGATGGCTGAAGGGTACAATGGCATCTAAACGGTTGCGAAACTCAGGGGTAAATAGGCGGTTAACCGCCTCGGTATCTTCGCCCTCGCGCGCTTCGCGGCCAAAGCCAATCGGTGCGCGCTCCATATCTGATGCACCCGCATTACTGGTCATGATAATGATGGCATTGCGAAAATCGATGGTTTTGCCATTATTATCAGTAAGTTTTCCGTAATCCATTACTTGCAGCAAAATGTTATAAACATCCGGATGCGCCTTTTCAATTTCATCCAGTAGAATCACACTATAGGGCGTTTTATCGACGGCATCGGTTAATACGCCGCCTTGTTCATAGCCTACATAACCCGGGGGGGCGCCGATTAAACGCGCTACTGCGTGTTTTTCCATATATTCAGACATATCAATGCGGTGCAATTCCATGCCCATCAGCTTAGATAATTGCAGGGCAACTTCGGTTTTGCCCACCCCTGTTGGGCCGGTGAAGAGATAGTTACCGATTGGTTTTTCCGCATCACGCAAGCCTGCGCGCGACATCTTAACGGCTGAGGCTAGTTGATCAATCGCATCATTTTGGCCGAATACCGTGAGTTTGAGGTTTTGTTCAATATTACGCAGCTGCTCGGTATCGTCTGAAGATATAGACTTACTGGGCATCTTGGCCACTTTCGCAACAATATCTTCAATTTGACGCAAGCCGATGGTTTTACGGCGCTGTGCCTCAGGCAGCAACATTTGTGCCGCACCTGCCTCATCCATCACATCAATGGCTTTATCGGGCAATTGGCGATCGTGAATATAGCGCGATGAAAGTTCAACGGCTGCTTTAATGGCTGAGCGCGTAAACTTTACCTTATGATGCTCTTCATAATAGGGCTTTAGTCCGCGCAGAATTTTAATGGTATCTTCAACGCTTGGCTCGGCAACATCAATTTTTTGGAAGCGGCGGGCTAGGGCATGGTCTTTTTCAACATGGCTGCGATATTCTTTGTAGGTAGTTGAACCCATGCAGCGAATAGTTCCGCGCGCGAGCGCAGGTTTGAGCAAATTGCACGCATCTAATGCGCCACCCGATGTGCTGCCAGCACCCATTATGGTGTGAATCTCATCAATGAATAGAATGGCACCAGGGAGTTTTTCAATATCGGTAATCACTGCTTTCATACGCTCTTCAAAATCACCGCGATAACGCGTGCCTGCTAAAAGCGAGCCCATATCGAGCGAGAAGATTACGGCATTGCGTAACACTTGTGGCACTTCGCCACGAACAATGCGCAAAGCTAAACCCTCTGCAATTGCCGTTTTGCCAACACCTGCCTCACCTACATAAAGCGGATTATTTTTGCTCCTACGGCAAAGCACCTGAATGGTGCGATCTACTTCATCTTCGCGGCCAATTAAAATATCGGTTTTTCCAGCTTGCGCTTTTTTGTTCAAATCAACCGTATAAAGGCTGAGCGCTTCTTTTTCACCTTTCGCGGTGGCAGTAGCATTGGGGAATTTACTCGAAATTTCTTCTTCAGGTTTTGCCGCATTTTCGCTTTCCTTAGAAAGGGCAGGGGTATTCACCTTCATAAAATCGCCATACTTTACAATGCCGTGGCTAATATAATTTACAACATCTAAGCGGTTAATATCTTGTTCTTGCAAGAAATAAACCGCGTGACTTTCACGCTCAGAGAAAATAGCGACGAGTACATTCGCACCGGTTACTTCGCTTTTACCTGCAGATTGCACATGAATCGCAGCGCGGTGAATGACGCGTTGAAAGCCTGCCGTAGGTTTAGATTCTTCAATTTTTTCAATGGCTAAAGCATTTAAATCATTCTCAATAAAATCCACGAGTGCGTCTTGCAACTCGCCTAGATTTACCCCGCAGCCGCGCATAATCGGCGAAGCATCGCTATCTTGAGTTAAAGCCAGCAAAAGATGCTCTAACGTAGCATATTCATGCCCATGATCTTTCGCCAGACTAAGTGCGCGGTGGAGAGTTTGTTCTAGATTTTTTGATAACATCGTATTTCTTTCGTTTCTTCACTTCCTTTACTATAGCGCGAAACTATTAACAGGGCGTTAGCAAGAGCTTAAAAAAGTGTAAAATAATGAAAAAAAGTAACGAAACTTTCCTAAGATTTGTTCATTATTTGGTAATAAATTTATTGTAAGATAAATATCGTTAAGAAATAAATTAAGAAAGACATTATGTTAGAAGAACATTTTTTAAACCGCCTTAATTATACTGATAAAACAGAAAAAATAAGTCTTGCGACGGACTGTTTGATTGAATCGTTGCGCCACAGCCAAGATGCTTTAATTTTAGCGGCTAAATGGGTTGAATCTGCACGGTTCGCTAATTATGAAGCCGAACTAAATAAAGATGAGATGATTGCATTGCAGGAACGGATTGAAGAAAGAGCAAAACAAGTTGAAACCGTTGCTGAATCATTAAAGGGTCATCGCTATTCAGATAACCAATTTTTAGCTGAGAGCGCGGCACTCTATCATATTCCGGAATTGGAATTTTCAAAATTACTACATGAAACAGATGATATTGTTAACATGGTTTCAGAAGGTTACCACCCGCGCTATATGAATGATTTTGATGAAATTCACAATCGTTTCGAGCAAGCGACCGCTTGGAATGACCGCGCCAATGCAGTGTTAGCTAATAATACCAACCAAAGCACCACCATACATGTTAAACGAGATTTTGATCGCATATCACAGAAAATTTTAATGGATATGAATCATCATGTTCCAAGACAAAAAGCATTTTGTGAATTGATGATTGAGAGTGCAGATGATGTGAGTGAGGCGCTTTATTTGGATAGTGATGAAGTAAGACAAGGGTATATAAATGATAGCGAACATTTGAAGGACGTAAATTTTCTTAAGCGCTTATCTGAATTTAAAGACAAGGCGAATCACGCGCTCACTTTAAATGAGATGGAAACGCTCAAAACTCAATTTAAAAATTTTATACTACACGAAAAAGAACCGCTAACTGCCATGCAATTTGATGCTGCGACGATAGCCCAAGAAATTCCCAATGGAATATCACCTTCAAAATTCAAACAATTTTCAGATAAAACATTAGATTTAATTGGATCTATTGAAGAAAATTTAATTGAATTAGAGGGCGGCTATAAAAACAAACCTAAAGTTTTAGGTCGTGGATAGTTTGTAATTAACCGCAATTTTCCATAACGCATTGCAACGGATGATCGTTTTGGCGGGCTAGATAGAGTGTTTTATCAATTTTAGTTTCCGCTACGTCGCGCGTAAATACACCACAAATGGCCGAGCCTTTTTTATGCACTTGCATCATTAAATCAATCGCATCTTCATGCGAGTGATGAAAGATATCTTTTAAAATTTTCACCACAAAATCCATGGGCGTAAAATCATCATTGAGTAACATTACCTGATAAAATGATGGCTTTTTATGTATCGCTTTGGGTTTAGCTTCTATTACATCGCTTTGCGGTGCGTTTTTAGGAGGTGAGGCGTTACCATTGTGATTGGGGTTTGTTAAGTTTGGAGCCATAATTATATGTATAATGTGCTTTTTATGAGATAGCTAGTTAGCTTTATCCTGTACTAAATTTTCATCCATTGGTTGACTTAAACTAGGCGGCTCGGCTAATGAGGCGCCATCGGGGTTGAGCTTTTCATTTTGGATGTTCTGTTCGCGAAGTTTTAGCGTATCCCTTGCATTTGGTGTGCTTAGTAATGATCGTGTGGTAGAATCGGGCTGCGGTAGAAGTGATACATGGCTGCCACGCAACAAAATAATTTCGATACGTCGATTGATAGCAGATGCTGGATTGTCAGGCATGATGAGTTCTTCGGATGCGTAACCTACTACGCGTTTAACCCGTTCGGTTGTTAATTCGTTCTTTTCTAAAAATCTTCGTGCTGCTAGCGCGCGCTCGGTTGATAATTCCCAGTTTGTATAATTTTTTAATGCTCCCGAATAGGCAATCGCATCCGTATGGCCATTAACCGACAAATGATTAGGTAATTTGCGGATAATCGGCGTAAGTGCGGCAAGCACCTTTTGTCCTTCGGGTGAAAGGCTGGCGCTTCCGCCTTCAAACATCGCTGTTTTATCCGAATCGCGCAGTTCAATTTTTAAACCTTCGGGCGTTTGGCGCATTTGCACATTTTCGCTAAAGGTACTTAAGGTAGGGTCTGCCTCTATCGTTTGGGCAATTTCAGTTTCGGCTTGGGCAAATAACTGGCTTTCTTCATCGCCATCTACGGGCGAATCTGCATCGCTATCATTATTTACAATCCCGCCTTCAGGCTGGCCAGGCATAATGGAAACGGGTGAGCTATCATCTTTTTTGATGCCTTGGGCGCTATTAGCCGACATGCCGCCTTCAAAGCCAATGCCTTGCGAATCGCGTAGACCAATCGTGGGGGTGAAATATTCGGAGATACCCTTTAGCTGCTCATCTGATGACGAGGCGAGCAGCCATAGCAACAGAAAAAATGCCATCATTGCGGTTACAAAATCGGCATAGGCCACTTTCCACGCGCCACCATGATGGCCGCCGCTAATCTTTTTCACCTTTTTAATGATGATGGTAGGTTTTTCGTCTGCCATAATATCAGTAAATATCCATTAAATCTGCACGGCCGAGCAGGCCTCTTCAATGGTTTTAAAGTCAGGCCGCTCCTTGGGAGGGATAACGTTTCGAGCAAATTCTACCGTAACAGCAGGTGCGTTACCTTTCAGGTGGGAAAGAAATCCTGCACGAATGCACATAAGATATTGATGGTCATCGTTAAAATATTTCTCGAGAAACTGCCCCATAGGGCCCACAAAACCGTAAGCAATGAAAATACCAAGGAATGTGCCTACTAATGCCGCACCAATTAATTTACCCAAAATTTCGGGTGGCTCACTGATACTTCCCATCGTGATAATTACGCCAAGTACGGCTGCTACAATACCAATAGCAGGGAAGGCGTCACCGATGGTAACCACACTATGGGCAACTACATGATGCTCATGATGCGCGGATTCTAAGTCGGCATCCATTAAATCTTCAATTTGGTACTGATCTTCCATGCCCATCGTCATTAAGCGTAAATAATCACAAAAGAAGTGCAGCGCATGATGGTTAGCCAAAAATTTAGGATATTGCGAAAAAAGCGCGGAATCCTTAGGAGCCTCAATATGCGATTCGATTTCCAGCATTCCCTTGCTTTTGATGGTCTTGAAAATAGTATATTGCAGGGTTAATAACGAAACATAATCTTGTGTTTTAAAGGGCGTGCCTTTTACAAGATATTTGAGCGAACCGATTGCAGCCTTTGCCACTTTAGGGGGGTTGGCAATCATGAATGACCCAACTGCAGCACCCACAATAATCAAAACCTCTGTAGGCTGCCATAAGATAGCCAGGTTACCGCCATGTAAGACATAACCTGTGATCACACAGGCAATTACGGTTATAAATCCGATTATAAACAGCATGCTTTTCCCTTTAAGTCATTTGCTAATGCTTTAGAAATTCACTTTGGCACGATAATCGCGCTGTGCCAACCTTCAACACCATTGCAGGCAATGATAAATAAAGCGTTAATGTAACCGCGGTTTTTACGCCACAAAATAGAGTAGCGCTATAAAGAGCTGTGAGATGCAAATTATCCACAAGCAAACCTAATTTGTGGATAATTTAGCGGTTAATGCTGTGATATTATAGCATATCTTCATAAAAAAGGGCATTTTCAGCCAGTTTGAAACATGCGATTTAGCGCCGCTTACGAAAAAAGCAAAAGCAAACCCCTCAAAAACCACGCGAATTTTTAGGCATATCAAAAAATCATAAAAAAATGCGTTTTGGGTGTTGACGGCACAGATTGTCGAGGCTATACATCTCCTCCCTTCAGCGGGGATACGAACTGAAACGAAGCGCTGGCGGATGTTATTTGAAATTGTTTATAGGTTATTCTGACATAGTAATGTTATTTATAACATTACAACAACACATGCGGGTGCGTCTCAATCGTTATCCCGAGACGCATTTAAAAAACGCATGAGTTGATGTTGCTGAAAAATTTGCTTGAAAATTCAGCACGTAGCAGAGCAGTTTTTGCTCTGTATACGTTGTAATTCAAGTTGTCGTTATGGTTTGTGTAAACAAACCAAAATAATTAAACTCAAATAATGAGAAGGGCATCTGGTGGATGCCTTGGCGATTACAGGCGATGAAAGACGTGATAGGCTGCGATAAGCTTCGGGGAGGTGCCAATACCCTTTGATCCGAAGATTTCTGAATGGGGAAACCCACCTCTTTTGAGGTATTGTTAACTGAATACATAGGTTAACAAAGCAAACCCGGTGAACTGAAATATCTAATTAGCCGGAGGAAAGGAAATCACAGAGACTCCCTTAGTAGTGACGAGCGAAAGGGGACCAGGCCAGTGGTTGTAAGTTAAGAACGAGAAGTAACTGGAAAGTTATACCATAGTGGGTGATAGTCCCGTATCGGTAGAAATTCTTACAATCCTTGAGTAGGGCGGGACACGTGTAATCCTGTTCGAACATGGGGCGGCCACGCTCCAAGCCTAAGTACTCGTAATCGACCGATAGTGAACCAGTACCGTGAGGGAAAGGTGAAAAGTACCCCGATAAGGGGGGTGAAACAGTTCCTGAAACCGGATGCCTACAAGCTGTGGGAGGAGTCTTATGACTCTGACCGCGTACCTTTTGTATAATGGGTCAACGACTTACTCTATATAGCAAGCTTAAACCGATAGGTGTAGGCGCAGCGAAAGCAAGTCTTAACTGGGCGCATGAGTTATATGGAGTAGACTCGAAACCGGGTGATCTAGATATGAGCAGGTTGAAGGTAAGGTAACACTTACTGGAGGACCGAACCCACCTATGTTGAAAAATGGGGGGATGACTTGTGTCTAGGGGTGAAAGGCCAATCAAACTCGGAGATAGCTAGTTCTCCGCGAAAACTATTTAGGTAGTGCGTTGCGTGAATACCCTCGGGGGTAGAGCACTGGATAGGCTAGGGGGGCTCACCGCCTTACCAACCCTAACCAAACTCCGAATACCGAGGAGTACTGCGCAGCAGACACACTGTGGATGCTAACGTCCATAGTGGAGAGGGAAACAACCCAGACCTACAGCTAAGGTCCCGAAATGATGATTAAGTTGGGAAGTATGTAGGACGGCCAAAACAACCAGGAGGTTGGCTTAGAAGCAGCCATCCTTTAAAGAAAGCGTAATAGCTCACTGGTCTAATTAAGCTGTCCCGCGACGAAGATGTACCGGGGATTAAATCATCTACCGAAGCTTAGGGTTTACACGTTATGTGTAAGCGGTAGCGGAGCATTCTGTAAGCCGTTGAAGCTGGTCTGTAAGGAACAGTGGAGGTATCAGAAGTGAGAATGTTGACATGAGTAGCGACAAGGAGGGTGAGAAACCCTCCCGCCGAAATTCTAAGGGTTCCTGCGTTATGCTAATCAGAGCAGGGTTAGTCGGCCCCTAAGGCGAGGGCGAAAGCCGTAGTCGATGGGAAACAGGTTAATATTCCTGTACTTAGTGGTAGTGACGGATTGCGTAAATGGTATCTCCTGATTGGATTGGTAGATGCTGTGAAGCGGTTCCAGGAAATAGCTCCACTAATATAAACCGTACCCGAAACCGACACAGGTAGAATGGTAGAGTATACCAAGGCGCTTGAGAGAACGATGCTGAAGGAACTAGGCAAATTACTCCCGTACGTTCGCAAGAAGGGAGCCCTTTTTACAGGCAACTGTTTGAAGGGGGCACAGACCAGGGGGTATCGACTGTTTAGTAAAAACACAGGGCTCTGCTAAGTCTTTAAGACGATGTATAGGGCCTGACGCCTGCCCGGTGCCGGAAGGTTAAAAGGAGAAGTGAGAGCTTTGAATTGAAGCCCCGGTGAACGGCGGCCGTAACTATAACGGTCCTAAGGTAGCGAAATTCCTTGTCGGGTAAGTTCCGACCCGCACGAATGGCGTAACGAATTCCCCACTGTCTCCAGCATCGACTCAGCGAAATTGAATTCTCCGTGAAGATGCGGAGTTCCCGCGGTCAGACGGAAAGACCCCGTGCACCTTTACTATAGCTTTACAGTGGCAATAGGATTAACATGTGTAGGATAGGTGGGAGACTTTGAAGCGTGGACGCCAGTCTGCGTGGAGTCATCCTTGAAATACCACCCTTGTTACTCTTGTTGTCTAACCACGCTCCATGAATCTGGAGCTGGGACCCTGTATGGTGGGTAGTTTGACTGGGGCGGTCGCCTCCTAAATTGTAACGGAGGCGCGCGATGGTAAGCTCAGGACGGTCAGAAATCGTCTTCTAGAGTGCAATGGCATAAGCTTGCCTGACTGCGACACCGACGGGTGAAGCAGAGACGAAAGTCGGTCATAGTGATCCGGTGGTTCTGCGTGGCAGGGCTATCGCTCAACGGATAAAAGGTACGCCGGGGATAACAGGCTGATACTGCCCAAGAGTCCATATCGACGGCAGTGTTTGGCACCTCGATGTCGGCTCATCTCATCCTGGGGCTGGAGAAGGTCCCAAGGGTACGGCTGTTCGCCGTTTAAAGAGGTACGTGAGCTGGGTTTAGAACGTCGTGAGACAGTTCGGTCCCTATCTGCCGTGGGTGTTGGAAATTTGAGAGGAGCTGCCCTTAGTACGAGAGGACCGGGGTGGACATTCCTCTGGTGTATCGGTTGTCACGCCAGTGGCATCGCCGAGTAGCTATGAATGGAAGGGAGAACCGCTGAAAGCATCTAAGCGGGAAACTCGCCTCAAAACTAGATTTCCCTATCAGAGCCGTGGAAGACCACCACGTTGATAGGCTGGGTGTGGAAGTGCAGTAATGCATGAAGCTAACCAGTACTAATTGCTCGATAGAATTTGAGTTTCGCCTCTGGATTCGTCCAGAAGCAATCAACTTGAATTGCACGTATACAGCGCAAATGCTGTACAATATCGCTGAATTGATAACGCAAGTTTTTCAAACAGCAGTCAGAATAACCTATTTCAAATACAGTCTGAGATCGCTTTGGCGAAATCTGACTGGCCGTCAAGCCGGTTTAGTTAGCTTGGTGACTATGGCAAGAGTGGCCCCACCCGTTCCCATCCCGAACACGGAAGTGAAACCTCTTAGCGCCGATGGTACTGCATCTTAAGGTGTGGAAGAGTAGGTCGTCGCCAAGCTTACTAAGCCGGCTTTTTGGTTTAGATAATTTAAAACCCCCTAACCTAACGGCGAGGGGGTTTAATGTATTGGATTTACATTAAAATATTCATATAATCACTTGGAGCGAATATGAATATAACACCTCAGTATAGAAAAGATTTAGAAGATTCAGCACGTAAAGAATATCGCTCTAATCGGCGATTTTATCTAGCTATCGCCTTTTTGTTAGTGTTGTTGGAATTAATAAACCTTTTTGATACTACAGATCTTGGTATAAAAACCATGCTATCCGTGATTTTTGTTATTGTGATATGGATTGTTATTAAGAATGCTTTTCGTTATCATCCCGTAATATATAATGGAAACGTTGTGCCATGTACCGTTGCGTATTTAGGTTTATCAAAAGGAAGGGTACGTAATTATTTTTGCTTTGTAGAAGTAGAAATTAATGGACGGGATTTTTATCCTCGTGCTCACCTCAATATTATTACTTCAGACACAATGTTACTAACTAATATTTCAAAATCTGGACCTTATAAGTTGCCTACAAAAGGGGATGAGGTATTTATTTTATTTAATCCAGATTTTCCGAATTTAGCTTATATGCCAAAAAAACAATTTAAAAAATCGGCGTCTTCAGAATAGTCCCACAAAATGTAGAACTAAAAAAAAGCCAGCCCCTAAAGGACTGGCTTTTTAAATATGTTAAAATAACTTATCTCTTCCAAGCAGGTTCGCCTAAGTCGATATCATCTTCGTCAGTTAATGCACCTGTTGCTGCACCAACGCCGGCACCAATTGCCGCACCTGTAAGAGCAGATCCGCCAAATACGGCTGAGCCTACAGCACCAGCACCCGCACCAATAGCACCACCTGAAATGGCACGGTCAGATTGGCTGCTGCCACAAGCAGCTAGCGATAATGCCATTAAAGCGGCAAGTGAAACGGTTGTAATTTTATTCATGTGTCATTCCTTTATATGTTGAATCCATACCATAGCCTCTGAACACATAAATTTTCCATTAGGCAATGCTGCAAATACACTTTTAAGTAGTAAATTATTTATATAAATGAAAGCTAACTACCTTCCACTTCTTTAATTTTAGCGGCGAGCTGTTTTAGTGTGAATGGTTTGGGTAGAAAGTTAAATTCGTAGTCGCTGCCAAATGAATCGGTAAATGCATCTTCAGCGTAGCCCGAGATAAAAATAATCTTCACATTCGGATGGTCCGGCACAATTTTTTTAATCATCTCAGGGCCATTCATACCGGGCATAATGACGTCAGAAACAATAACATCGAGCGTATCGCCATGTTCGGCAATCACTTCAAGCGCCATTTCTCCACAATCCGCTTCTAATACGGTATAGCCTTTATTGCGCAAAGCTCGGGCGGCAAAATTGCGCACCGGCTCTTCATCTTCCACTAGCAATATGGTACTGTCGCCGGTTAAATCGGTTGGCTTTTCAATTTCGGTGGGGGCGATTGCGGCTACTTCACCCGTTTTTGATTCATAGCGTGGGAAATACAAACAAAAGCGCGTACCCACATTTTCTTGGCTATCGACATAAACATAGCCGCCTGTTTGTTTTACAATGCCATAAACAGTAGCCAGTCCAAGGCCTGTGCCAGCGCCTACTTCTTTAGTTGAAAAGAACGGCTCAAAAATCTTTTGGATGCCATCTGCTGGAATACCACAACCCGTATCGGTAAACTCAACCAAAACATAACTACCCGGTTGAATGGGTTCTTCTTCGGGTGGAGCGATGAGTTTGGGATCTAAATCTTTACTGCTATTTTTAATTTCAACCGTGCTTGTGGTTACGGTTAACATACCGCCATCGCCCATCGCATCGCGTGCATTTACGGCCAGATTAATAAACACCTGTTCGAGCTGCCCTTGATCGGCTTTCACCTGCCCAATATCACGGCCATGCACCATTTTTAAATCAATAGATTCGCCGATTAAACGGCGGATAAGGTTGGAAAGTTCAGCCACTACATCGGTCAACTCTAGCATTTTGGGTTGCAGTGTTTGGCGACGCGAAAAGGCGAGCAACTGGCGCACTAAATTAGCCGCACGGTTGGCATTTTGTTTAATTTGCATAATATCAGCAAAGGATTGATCGCCCGCAGGGTGGCGCAATAATAACAAATCGCAAAACCCAATCATGGCGGTTAGCAAATTATTAAAGTCATGGGCAACGCCACCCGCCAGCTGGCCAACGGCCTGCATCTTTTGCGAGTGGGCATATTTAACCTCTAAATTTTTCTGATCCGTTGTATCAATAAGATGCAACAAAATTTGGGGGGCGCCATCTTTTTGCTCAAAATGGCTAAAGTAAAGCAATGCTGAACGGTCTTTTTCAGTCGATAGATTTACATCAATTGGGGTGGTCTCGGTATGTTTTGTGCTTAACGTGTCAAGCCGGCGGATAATTTCCGCATGATGTTCTTCACTTACAGCCTCAGTAAATTGCCATCCTGATGGCCGCTTCGTTGTTTGCGTTAACTCACGAAAAGAGATATTGGAGCTAATGATTTTGCCATCGGAATCAAGGCAGGCTGCGGCTAGAGGTGAATTTGAAATAAAGGGTTCAAGCGGTAAATTCGCTAGGTCCGAAGCACTCACCGAAATAGGCTTTGATTTAGCGGAAGCTTTAACAGTAGGCGCGGCAACCGAACGGGTTAATCCCGATTCACGCTCAATAAAGGGGCGAGCGCGCAATACGCCATAATCGCCTTCGGTATCTAATACATCATATGACAAGATGTAACTGCCTTTACTTTCACCGGTGAGCGTTTCTTTCACAAAGCCACTTTTATGATTTTCGATGGCATAAAATAGCGTACGCTGCGCTTCGGTAGGTAGTTGAAGTGATTCTAACACCGCGCGTAACCCTTCACTTATTTTGGCTGCTGCTGCGGGGAATAGGGTAGCAAATTTCGCATCGCTATGCTCAATATGCTGCGCGTCGCGCACGACCATATAAAATTCTGATTGATGACGCGCAGCAGCAGAAAATAATCGCGCCATGCGGTGTTCGTTAGCTGCGCGATAGGCAAGGTTTTTCATCATTTGATAAGCGAACAGATAAAGTCCACCCAGCAAAATAATAAGGAGCACCAAGAACATGCCATAATCGGTGGACTCGATAAAAAAGGTAGAGCTAGCGAAAATTAAAAGCGCTAGCGAAAAAAATAAAGTCGAATATTTCAGTAATGTAGGTTTGGGGTTTTCAATCGCGTTCGTCATGCAAAATTCCTTTATATCGCATGCAACATGGCTGACAATTTGCCATCTATCAAGCTATGACTGGATTTTACAGCTTTTGCCCCTTTAATTTATAAACATAGGAGATAATTTCGGCCACGGCTTTATAATGTTCTAGCGGCACTTCATCTTCAACTTCTACCGTATAAAGCGCGCGGGCTAGCGGTTTATTTTCGACAATCGGAATATCATGCTTTTCGGCCATCTCGCGAATGCGGAAGGCGACCTTATCCATTCCTTTAGCCACCACTTGCGGCGCTGCCATGCGCACCTGATCATATTTGAGGGCAATTGCATAGTGAGTTGGGTTGGTAATAATCACATCTGCACCGGGTACATTGGCCATCATACGTTTTTGCGCGCGCTCCATCCGAATCTGACGAAGACGTTGTTTAATCATCGGGTCACCCTCCTGATTTTTATATTCGTCTTTAATATCTTGTTTCGACATGCGCAGGTTCTTCATATATTCAAACCGCTGATAAAAATAATCGAGTAGAGCGATAAAGAATACCACTACTAAAATGCCAATCAGCATGGATATGGCTGTATCCTGAAGGAAAAATAATAAACCGCCCAGCTCGGTATTTGGCAAGCGTTGCAAATCAGAACGGCGCGGGTAAACAACTAAAAAAGCGACAAACCCTACTACCGATATTTTAAAAAGACCTTTTAAAAATTCGGTAATGGAGCGCATGCTAAACATACGCCCAATACCTTTTTTGAGTGAGATTTTTTCTAATTTTGGCTTGATAGGATCGGCCGATATGGTGAGAGGTTTTTGGCCAAAGCCTGCCACTAATGCCGCTGTTAAAAACGCCATCATGGGCACAAGCATCGTTAGGGCGACATCAAGTGTAGTTTGCTGCAACACATCGCCCAATGCTCCATAATCGGTAGGGATGGATTCAGGTCGTTGAATGTATTGCGCCATATTGCGCGAAGCATTGCTGAAAATGCTATTCGCGCTCCATGCTAAAAGTAGGGTGAAAGCTAATAATAAAAATAAGCTGTTAATCTCACGGGATTGATAAACCTGACCTTTTTCAAGCGCTTCATCCAAGCGCTTCTGGGTCGGTTCTTCGGTTTTTTCCGAATCGTCTTTGCCACCATCAGCCATGGATTAATCGTAGCAACATTTATGCCATTGAGCCAGCGCTACGTGGCTAGCGCTTTTTGGCCTTATATTCATACGGATTTTCACCACCACGCAATACTAATCGAATAGGGGTGGCCGGCAAATCGAATGCTGCGCGGATGCCGTGAATCAAATAACGGCGATAACTTTCGGGCAATTTGTCTTTGCGCGTTGCGAATAATGCAAAAGTAGGTGGTCGCGATTTAATTTGTGTTATGTATTTTAGCTTAATCGGGCGCTTGGCCTTGGTTAATGGCGGTGGATGATCAATAAGCATTCCATCAAGCCAGCGGTTTAATTGGCCGGTGGGCACACGGCGATTCCACAATTCATATACGTTAAATACCGCTTCCATTAGCGGTTGAAAGCCCGTTTTCGCTTTAGCAGAAACGGGAATAATTGAAACGCCGCGCACAAAAGGTAGGCGTTTATCTACAATATTTTCAAGCGCTTTCATCCATGCTTCTGGGCGATCCACTTCATCCCATTTATTAACGGCAATCACTAAGCCGCGGCCTTCTTCAATGATATGTTCAGCTAGTTTTAAATCTTGTTTATCCAGCGGGCAGGCGGCATCCAATAACAATACGCACACATGCGCATATTGAATGGCGCGAAAGCTATCTACGGCTGACAGGCGCTCAAGTTTTTCATTACGATTTGCTTGTTTGCGCAATCCTGCGGTATCCACTAATTTAACCGGCTTATTTTGCCATTGCCAATCAACTGCGATGGAATCGCGGGTTAAGCCTGCTTGTGGGCCAGCTAATACACGTTCTTGGCCTAATAATGCATTTAAAAGAGTTGATTTACCCGCATTAGGACGACCAATTATAGCGAGTTGCAGGGGCGTGTTTTCATCTTCTTCAGCTATAGCTTCAGGGTCAATCCCGTGTTCGGCACAACAGGCAGCCAGCGCATCATATAAATCAGCCATCCCTTCGCCATGTTCGGCTGAAATACCTACAGGTTCACCGAGTCCTAATTCCCAAGCATCTTGCATAGAGGGGAGCGCGCGGTTACTTTCGGCTTTATTAACCACAAGAATGACGGGCTTGCCGGTTTTACGCAGCCAACGCGCGAAGTAAGAATCATCGGGTGTTACGCCCGCTAATCCATCAATCATCATTAGCGCAATATCGGCTTCTTGAATGCCATCACGCGTCATATCAAGCATTTGCGCCTGCATTTCACCCGTATCGCGGCCTTGCTCCATACCTGCTGTATCAACGACTTTAAACTCCATTGGCCCAATACTACCTTCACCATAGCGACGATCGCGGGTAACACCGGGTTGATCGTCAACAATTGCATGACGTGTGCCCGTTAAGCGATTGAAAAGGGTGGATTTTCCGACATTGGGGCGGCCCACTAATGCTAGCGTTAACGCCATAATTGAAACTTACCTTACTGCGTGAAGAGTTGCGGATTTATCGAGTAAATAGAGTGTGCCATCTACGATGATAGGCGCGGCGCTAACACCTGCTGGAATTTCAATACTGGTGCCAGGTTGCCCTGTTTTAGCATCAAATGCCGCTAATTTTCCGTGATTGCCAACTAGCCAAACGGTGCCAGATGCCACAACAGGATGTTGCCAAATAATGGTCGAATCATCATCTTTTTTCGCTAATGGCTGCACCCATATAATTTTACCATTGCTGCCATTAATGGCTAATAATTGATAATCGGTGTTAATAGCAAATAGAGTCGTGCCCGTTAACCAAGGTTGGGCGAGTAACGGTAAACGACGCTCCCACACCCGCCGCCCGTTTTGCGTTAAATAAGCCGTAAAGGATTTAGCTGAACCCGCGAATGAAACACGTGGCGTCATGATACTGCTTAATGCACCAAAACGATCATCTTGCAGGGCGGTTTGGGCAGATCCTGCCAGAACATCCGTCCATAAAACGGTGCCTTCTTCAGCCGTAAGCGCGGTAACTTCACCGGATGTGTAGGTAGCGAGTATCACGCCGCCGCCCGCAGCGGGTAGAGTCGATTGCAATTGACTCGCTTGGTCTGAAAGACCCTGATGCACCCAACGCGGTTCACCATCACGGCGATTTAATGAAATAAGTTGGTTATCGGCGGTAAGAATGACTAAGTTTTTACCCACTAAACGCGGCGCGCTTCGAATAGGTAGTTTTAGGCTTTGCTGCCAATAGAGTTTTCCATCTTCGGTGGATAGTGCCAGCACTTTGCCTTCATCATTTATAGCATATAACACACTGCCTGAAACGGCTAAACCGCCGCCTAATAAGTGCTCATCATCTTGTTTAACAAGTGCTTCAGATGTCCATAACGGTTCAAGCGTTTGCGCATTGAGGGCATTAATTTGGCCTTCACCATCCAGCGCAAAAATGCGCTCACCCTCAATAACAGGTGAAGGAATAAGTAATGTATTATAAGGGGCGCCGAGCGATTGAGAATGCTCGAGTTTTAAGGGCTGCTCAAGCAGCAAATGATCCGAAACGCCTGCAGCATTGCCTAATGATTGCTTCCAATCAATGTTACGACGCTCATCAGGCAGTAAAATAACGGCATCTTCATTGGTTGCCTCAGCTTTAAACAGTTCGCTACTGCGTTTTAAAGCTACCCGTTCACCGGGCAAAATCACCTCATCTTCATCTTTGCCTAACCAATCAGGTAAATAATTGCAGCTGGAAAGGAGGGTTAAAAGGCTCAGAATAACAAGAAGAGAACGCCACATCTTAGTTAAGCCCTTGTAAATATTCGCTCAAACGCTTTTCTTGCTCTGGCGTAATATCTTTTCTGTCTAATAAAGCCAAAATAAGTTCTTTCGCCTCATCATTTTTTTGCGCGGTCATAAGCGAAACAATATTTTGCTCCATTTGTAATGGATAAAACAACGCTGTTTTAGCCATATCAGGCGAATTAACCTGAAGTTTGGCTACATCTTGAATCTCATCACGATTGGCTGAGTCGGCTAATGCTTGAAAAGCATCGCGCTTGCCCGATTCTTTGTACTGAATATATGCGCCTTGCAAAGCAGCAAATTGACCTGCGGCGCTATCGTCATCCTTTAATGCTTCAAGTTTGTTTAATGCGGTGGTTAGTTGGCTTTTTTCAGCCGCATTTTGAGCATCAATAATGATTGCGGTACGTTCTTCGGATCGGGTGCGTTGATACGATGTAACCACTTGATAAGCGATTGTCGCCAAAACCACTAAAACACAAGCGGCAATGACACTGTTGCCAAATCGATTCCACCAGTTTTGCATTTTCTGTGCGCGCATTTCCTCATCCACTTCGCGAATGAGCAAATCATCCGCAATCGCTGCTTGGCGCTCTTTATCTTCTGGTGTGCGTTTTTTAGCCATGTATTACTTCCTACTCAGTAGTGACACTGTTTTTTCTTCTTTAACATCAATCATTTATATCCGCCTCATAAGTATGCAAGTAATAAATGTGTAAGCCATCAATCGCTGTGCACGCTTTTCTAAGCTCGTGTACCTTTTGCAATTAAATAGTTTACGCAATCTACACCTACACATTGTACGGCGAAGAACGTGCTTAATCAACACATGTTCTTTCTTCTTCAACAGACAATTTAAGCGTGAGTTTGCTTTATTTAATTATCCATTATCTAATTATCTAAACGTTGTTGTAGCAACTTGCGCAAGTTGCTATTTGGTTTCTTTGGGCTATCTTATCATTCGCTCATAGAAAATTAATAATAACGAACTATTCACTGATGATTATTTTCACAAAGTATTTTTTTCCTCCTTTTTCAAAAAACGCATTTTTAAATTCGCCATGGCTCAACGCTTTAAGTAAGTTGAGATGACTTTCAAGGCTGCCAACCTCATCAAGATTTAACTGACATAATTTCATGTAGTCTTTAATTCCATTGTAGTTACCTTCTTTACTTGGGCTACTTAAAGTGTATGTGTCATCAATAAGGCTAGATAAATTCTCTCGTATTAGCTCTTTTTCAGCCCTTATTATATTATTATAAACGTCTAATGACGTGTCCTCTGGTAACACATTCACCTTCTTCTGTGCCACTATTCCACCATGATCTATTTGTTCATCCATCAGATGGACAGTCGCACCAACCGGTAGACCATTGATTAAAGAAAATGCTTGAGGATACCAACCTCGGTTGTATGGATTATACCCAGGATGAAAGTTAAAGCATGAAATCCGAGACACGAGTGAAGCTGGAAAAATCTGTTTACAATGCAACGAAAAAACTATGTCATAGTTGCTAACTATCCAATCAACAATGCTTTCATCTTTTAAATTAATTTCTTTGGCACCAAAATCTTGCATTGATTGCGGATTATAATTATATGAGCTGTATCGAAAAGCAAAATTACACTTAGAGTTCAAATCTAAATCCTTCTGCATTTGCACAAGAAAACTGCACAGATCAACGTTTTCTGATACAACTAATATCCTCTTCATTTCTCCCCCGTACATACGCTATTGTGTCTTTAAACATCCCAGCTATAAACTCAAACTTTTAGCAAAGACGCTTTATTTCTTTGAGTGCATCGGCACGTTCGTTTCTCATTGTATAAGCTATCTGCTGTTAGATAGTTGCCATTTCAACTTTTATTTCGTCATAAAATTTCATTATACATATTCTTTAAATAAGTGTCTATGTCATCATATAGATTTTGGGAAAATTGGGAAGTAAGTTCTTTCTAAGTCTATTGCTATATTTTGTAATTAGACAAAAGCATTTGCACTGTTGATTGGTTTTAGCGTCCGTCTTTGTAGCTATGTTGAATTGATAGCGGTGGTTGTGGACGGATAAACCACTATTAGCTGCAACTAACACAAAGCGCTGCATGATTTTTCGCACTCTAAGCTTAGCATCAATTAACTTGTTGTGTTTGGCACATTAGCCATTCATTGCACAATACAATGCTTCGTGCTTATAGTTAGTCAGCGTTGCTCAACGTATTGCTTCATGGTCTTTGTCTAAGCGTGGCAATTTCTTAAATTAAAACTGAAATGTGTCTCGCCGTAATTGTTCAGCCACTTCATCAATGCATTAATTGCACTTAGTTTGTTTTGTATGGTGACTCGTTTAGCTTTGATGTTGATGATTTTGTATCGATGGTAGAATTAGTTTTCGCAATAAGTGCGCTCTAGTTCTTTAAGGTCGGCATCGCTTCCAATGAACCTAAGAAAGTGCTGTAGATGTTTTGCGATTGCGGCTATGCGCCTGCTCACAGTTTGTCCAAGCTCAACTTCACGCTAGTAAACCTTAAGTACTTATCAACACCTTCTTTGGTGGCAATCAAAAAAATAACTCTTACCGTATTGTAATCTGCAGTAAATCTCTAAGTAAATAGCTATACACGCCATATTGCTGTGCTTTCGCTATGTGTGCGTAGCCTTTAACGTACTTACTTATTTTCTATAGGCAACCTCCAAGCGAAACAGCCAATTTTTCGCCTCGCTTATACACACGAGCTTAATCAAATATGCTATCGCACGTTTAGGAATTTTTTTTTTGACTGTCACTTTTGCTCGTAAAATTACATTATTATCAGTAGTTACGCGCCTGTTCAATATTCTGTGTAACAGTATGGGAAACTTCTATTAAATTAATAACTTAAATTTTAAAAATTACTCCCATTCAATCGTGCCCGGAGGCTTACTTGTAATATCATATACTACGCGGTTAATACCCTTAACCTCGTTAATTATTCGCGTTGCCACGCGGCCTAAAAAAGCATGCTCAAAAGGATAATAATCCGCTGTCATGCCATCGGTAGAATTAACGGCACGTAATGCGCATACAAATTCGTAAGTGCGGTTATCGCCCATCACGCCAACCGTGCGTACGGGCAGCAGCACGGCAAACGCTTGCCAAATTTCATGATACAATCCGCTTTTGCGAATTTCATCCAGATAGATAGCATCCGCTTTTTGTAGGATGTTAATTTTTTCCTGACTAATCTCACCTGGAATACGAATGCCTAAACCCGGGCCGGGGAAGGGGTGGCGCGTGAGCAAATCGCTTGCCATGCCTAATTCTTCGCCTAAAGCGCGTACTTCATCTTTAAATAATTCGCGAACAGGTTCAATCAATTTAAGATTCATACGCTCAGGCAAGCCACCCACATTATGATGCGATTTGATTGTTACACTAGGGCCACCTGTAAAACTAACCGATTCTATAACATCAGGGTAAAGCGTGCCTTGGGCCAAAAAGTCAGCGCCACCGGCATTTTCAACTTCTTGCTCGAACACTTCAATAAAGGTTTCGCCAATAATTTTGCGTTTCCGCTCAGGGTCGCTAATGCCCTCTAAGCGCATTAAAAAGAGCTTACTGGCATCCACATAAGTTAAGGGAACGTGGTAATTTTCCGCGTAGCGCTTGCGTACTTCATCCGCTTCATTCAGGCGCAATAAGCCTGTATTCACAAACACACAAATTAGCTGTTCACCAATCGCTTCATGGAGTAAGTTTGCAACAACGGATGAATCAACTCCTCCGCTCACCGCGCAGAGCACGCGCTTTTTACCTACTTTACGTTTAATATCGGCAATGGCTTGAGTGTGGAAATGCTCCATTGACCAATCACCCGTGCAGCCGCAAATTTTATGCGTAAAATTGTGGAGTAATTTCCCACCATCAGGAGTATGAACGACTTCGGGATGGAATTGTACGCCATAATAATGCTTGTCCTCATGGGCAATTGCAGCAAAGGGTGCGCCTTCGGTGGTTGCGATAACTTCAAAGCCTGCAGGCAGCTTGTTGATGCGGTCGCCATGGCTCATCCACACTTGGTAGCTTTTGTCTTTTTCCCAGAAACCTTGGAAAAGCAGACTGTTTTGTTTTATTTCTAGCTGCGCACGACCAAATTCGCGGTGGTCAGATGATTCGACTGTTCCGCCTAAACTGCTACACATCCCTTGCTGACCATAGCAAATGCCTAATACGGGAATGCCCATAGTAAATATAACAGGATTCACTTTAGGTGAGCTTATGCCGCTAACCGATGCAGGGCCACCCGAAAGGATGATGCCTTTAGGTTTAAAGTTAACAATAACATTATCGGCCACATTAAAGGGGTGTATTTCGCAATAGACTCCTGATTCACGTATGCGACGTGCAATGAGTTGTGTCACTTGCGAGCCAAAATCTAATATGAGGATATGATCTGCCATGGGGCATCTATACGCATTTGCGCTGCAACTGACAAGATGAAAGGCGGCTCTGCAACAAGTGTGTTGTGCAAAACACACAAAAAATTTGCAAATAAGGCGAAAAAGGTGAAAAAAATGTAACCTCTGTTAGCCAAATCTTAAGCATTAGTATAGTAAGTGTGAATAAAGCTAACATACCGTATAGGTTATTTCTATGAATCCGAGGATTTTTATAATTGCACTAGTGCTTGCCATGGTCGCGATGTTTTTAGCGTGGAGCGTAATGTCAGGTCGTAAAGACGATAACATTGTGCAAAGCCCTCAAGTTGAAGAAAAGAAGGTGGCTGAGTCTTTAGTCTATGTCGCCAAAACGGAAATTCCTGTGGGCACGATTATTGATCAATCTATGATTGATCGTCAAACATGGCCAGAACATTTGGTAAGCCCCAATATGTTTACGGCAGGCTCAAATGCACCAACTATTATTGGTACCGTAGCGCGCAGTCATTTTAATGAGCGTGAAGTGATTATGCGTTCGATGGTTGCTAACCCAGATGATCCGAGTTTCTTAGCGGCGTCAATGCCAGAAGGTATGCGTGCGGTTTCGGTTGCAGTTGACGGCGTTACTTCGGTAGCAGGTTTTATCTATCCTGGCGATAGAGTGGACGTGTTATTAACGCACACGTTAAAAAGTCAAAAAGAGCGTGAAGCGCTTGAATTAGAAAACGCGCGTTTAAAAGCAGAAGGTGAAAATCCTCAAGAGCCAATTAAGATTGAAGACAGAATCACAGAGATATTGGTTCCTGATGTTCGCGTGCTTGCAGTTGATCAGCGTGCAATGGCTGGGCAAGAAGAAGATGGCAAGCAGCGCCGCCTTCCAACAAGCATCACGCTGGAGCTTGATCAAGAAGATGCGCAGCGTGTGCGCTTAGCTGAACGTGAAGGCGAAATTACATTAGTGTTGCGTTCGCTTAAAGATAAGGGCATATCGTTGGTGCGCCCATCAGCCGAAGAAGATTTAACGCGGACCCTTCCTCCAGGACATTTTGAAAAACTGTATGGTTTTGATGAAGAGTTCACCGAAGATATGGTTGTGAAGAAAGAACGCAAAATGAAAACTAAAACAGTAATTAATGTAGTTCGCGGCGTGAAGGTCGAAGAACAAAAGTTGGAGATGTCAGATGAAAACAACTAGGTTTTTTGTAATCTTCGCCCTTATTTTGGGCTGGGGTGGCAGTGTATTAGCGGATAGTTTTGTGGTTCCGCTTAACCGTTCGCGTCTCATCACGAGTGGTCCTAATATAACGGAAGCGTTAGTTGCAAACCCTGAAATTGCGGATATTCATGTGCATGGTCCAAACCGTGTATCGGTTATCGGTATCAAGCGCGGCCAAACAACTGTTCGTTTAATGGATGGCAACGGTAATGAAATTAAAACAGTTGAGATTTCCGTTACTTATGACTTGCCCGCCATTCGTCAGGCTCTTTCAAAATTTATGCCATTTGAAAATATTGGCGTGAGCTTAGTTAATACTAACATCGCTTTGACCGGCGATGTAAGTGGAGCTGCGGCTATTGATAAAGCTGTTGAAATTGTAAGCCAATTTATTGATGGTGACGGTACGGCAGCTGCTAAACGTGCGGATGTGGTAAATTTAATGCGTCTAACTTCAGGTCAACAAGTCATGTTACGTGTGCGTGTGGGCGAAATTCGTCGTACAGCGCTTAAGCGTTTAGGCATCAACCTTCAAGGCTTATCCGTCAACGGTGATGGAAGCGTCTTTGGTGCAACGGGAACGGGTCGGTCTGGTTTTGATGTTGGGACACCCCTTGGTCTTGGTCAATTTGAATATAACCCCGATAATTTTGGTTTAGTGGGTGGTGTTTTGACCGCAAACGACCTGACATTGGGTGCTTCGCTTGAGGCGCTTGAAAATGATGGTTTACTCAAAATCTTAGCAGAACCTAATTTGGTTGCCCTATCAGGTGAGCAGGCAGAGTTTCTAGCAGGTGGCGAGTTTCCTATTCCCATTGCCGGTGGTCTAGCAGGTCAGATCAGTGTTGATTATAAACCTTTCGGTGTTTCAGTTTCGTTCATACCTTATGTATTAAGCGAAAATCGCATTCGTTTAACGGTATTGCCTGAAGTTTCTGAGCTTAACAATGCAGAAGGTATTTTAGCTGGTGGCGTTGCAGTTCCCGCGTTAACTACACGTCGTGCTAAAACAACGGTTGAATTAGCGCCAGGTGAAAGCTTTATGATTGCGGGTTTGATTCGCGATGATGTAGCAACTACATTGCGTCAATTGCCGGGAATTAATGAAATTCCAATTTTAAGTGCTTTATTGCGCAGTACGGAATTTGAACGTAACGAAACAGAGCTTGTGATTGCGGTTACGCCCTATCTGGTTGACCCAATGAAATCGGATGATGTGAATCTTCCAACGGACCGTTATCGTCCGGCAAGTAATATGGAAATGTTCTTCTATGGCGCGCTATCAGCAATGGGCCCTGAAGGACGTGATCGCCGCCTATCGCAGAAGCCTGCTTTAGAAGGCCCAATCGGATTTATGGTGGAGTAGGAAAATGAAAATGAACATAACCAAATTTAGTTTGTTAGCAACGGCATTGGTTTCACTAATGTCAGCCTGCAGCCAGATACCAGATGAAGCTTATTATAACCGTGGGGAGCCCGAATCTCTGCTAGACCAATCGTCAGAGGTGGTAAATTTTGATTTAAATTCTCCTTCTGCGTTGGATCAACTTACGCAATGGGTCAATCAAGATCAGCCCACGCGTGCCGAACTTAATTGCACCGGTGGCGATTATAACTGCAGTCGCGCAGAACAGTTATTGCAACAATTTGGTGTGCCAACTGTTTTTGTAACTTCGGAAGAGCATTCCGCAACACTCGTTTACGAGCGAGTGGTAGCGCGTGATTGTGAAAATCGCTATGTTGAAAATGCGATTAACCCCTATAACTTGAATCATCCAACCTTTGGCTGTTCAAATTCAAGTAATATGGTGAAAATGATTACGGATAAGCGCCAATTGACTAGCCCTGCCTTGCTTGGTTTGCCTGATGCTGAGCGTGCCGAGCGTGTAATAGATGGTTATCGCCAGCCTTATAACGCTTCGCCGGTAGAGATTAATCCTAATTTCGAAACGCAATTTGATTTAAATACGCGAACTAACTAGGAAAATCTTAATACCTATCATTTATGATAGGGCTGAATTAAGATAAATGTGAGGTTCAATGTCACTCCATAGTCCAGTAATGGCTGTACTACCCGAAGATGCGCCCGATGGCAATTTTGCCAATAAGGTTGCGAATTCGTTAGGGTATCCATTTGCGGATATTGTGGTCGGATCACCTATGAATGCAGCGGTTGCCCTTTCAATGCGCGATCGTAGTCCTGCTTATATCATTATAGATATTGGCAACCGCACCAATGATGTAATTGGCGAGATTGATCGCTTATCGGAATCATGTGATGCGGGCACACGGGTTATTGTGATTGGTCGCATTAATGATATTAAATTCTATCGTGAGTTAACTCAGTTAGGTGTTTTAGAATATTTTACGCATCCTGCAGATTTGCAAGAAGTAAAAGCCGCGCTAACTGCGGGACGAGGGGGTGAAAATTACAAAGGCAATAAAGTTATCACATTCATGAGTGCGGCCTCTGGTGATGGTTCAAGTACATTGGCTATGAACGTTGCCCATTCACTTGCAAATGATTTTAATAAGCGAACGGTATTAGTTGATATGGATTATCAATTTGGCATGGTCGCTAAAAATTTAGATTTAAATACGCAATTTGGCATCAAAGAAATTTTTGATCATCCAGATAGGGGTGTTGATCCTACGTTGGTAAGGCGAATGATTGCACCTTATGGCGATAATCTTGCCGTAATTTCTGCACCGGAAGAGTTAAAATATCTGCCAGAAATTAATCCTGAAACTATTCGCGACTTAATTAATACACTGACCGCCGAATATGATTGCGTTGTCATTGATTTGCCCCATGTATGGGCTAGCTGGACAGCATCGGTGATTAGTGCTTCTTCCGATATTGTGTTGGTATCCCAATTGTGGTTAAGATCCATCACACACGCCGCGCGTTTGCTAGGTATTTGGCGTAATATGGGTATTTCAGACGATATGGTTACGGTTGCCATAAATCGCAGTGGTGCAAAATTTAAAGAGGGTATCAGCGAGAAAGATTTTGAACGCGTCTGTTCGCACCCCATTGATTTTAATATACCTAACGATATCAAAACCATTGTTACCGCTGAAAGCCAAGGGCAGATGATTTTAGAAGTGAGCCAATCGGCTATCGCCACACAGCTAAAAGGGTTAGCTGCTATCTTAATCGGGTTAACACCTGAAGCGGAAACGGAAAAGAAATCATCGGGCGGCGCGTTTTCGCTGTTTAAGAAAGGTTAACCATGTTTGGAAAAAAATCGAGTCCCGTTGATAAATCAAATCAGGAACCTAAGACTCCTGCAGAAGGCGCATCAACTGATGCAGCCAACACCCCGCCGCAACAACAAGGCTCAACGAATTTACCCGCACATATTCCGCAATCAGCAACGCACCATGATAATGCTTTGTCGGTTACCAATGCAAATATGCTGGCTGAACAAGAATCGATTCTAGACCAGCACAAGAAATTAGCTGAGGCTGCGCAAAGTCGCCATTCTGTTTACACGGATAAAAACCTTGAAACAGCAGATTTCAGGCGCGCTAAAAAGGCTATATCGGAAGAATTACTGGAGCGTTTAAATTTTAAGGATTTAGAAGAACTTCCTGAATCAGAGCGTAAAAGCGTGATCATTGATCACGCTAATGATTTGATAGCGCGCATCCAGTTGCCATTAACGCAAGCCCAGCATGAGCTGCTGAAAAAGCACTTAATTGATGATGTGCTTGGGTTTGGGCCATTAGAAATTTTGTTAGAAGATCCTGAAGTGTCAGACATCATGGTTAACACTGCCGATCAAGTCTATATAGAAAAAAACGGCAAAATTAGCATGACGGATGTAAAATTTGTGTCAGAGCGCCATCTTTTAAATGTGATTCAAAAAATTGTTCAACGTGTTGGACGCCGTGTAGATGAAACAAGTCCTATGGTTGATGCGCGCATGCCGGATGGATCACGCTTTAATGCCATCATTCCGCCGCTTGCGTTAGATGGGTCGCTCGTTTCTATTCGTAAATTTAAAAAGAATAAAATGCCTTTAAAGCATTATATTGATTATGGCTCGGCTACACCCAATATGGTGCGTTTTCTCGAAATTTGTTCTCAGGTACGCCTAAACATTATGATTTCGGGTGGTACTGGCTCTGGTAAAACAACCTTATTAAATGCACTTTCAGGTCATATTGAAGAATCTGAGCGTGTTATTACGATTGAAGATGCTGCTGAATTGCAAATGCACCAACCGCATGTTTTGCGTTTAGAAACGCGCCCTTCCAATATGGAGGGGGTGGGCGAAGTAACCCAACGCGCATTAGTGAAAAATGCTCTTCGTATGCGTCCCGATCGCATCATTTTAGGCGAGATTCGTGGCGATGAGGTGATTGATGTATTGCAAGCGATGAACACTGGTCATGATGGATCTATGGCTACTATTCACGCTAATAATCCGCGCGAATGTTTAACCCGCCTTGAAAATTTGTTTGGTTTAACCGGCATGAGTTTGCCACTTTCTACATTACGCGCGCAAATTGCAGGATCACTCAATATGGTAGTGCAAATTAGCCGTATGCGTGATGGAAGTCGTAAAATTACGCAAATTGAAGAGATAGTGGGTATGGAAGGTGATGTAATCACAACCCAAACACTGTTCTATTTTAAACCCACTGGATTGGGTGAAGATGGAAAACTGAATGGTCATTTTGTGTGTAATGGCGTTAGGCCTCGCTTTATGGAACAAGCTAGCTATTATGGGCTTGAGCAAGAAATGTCTAAAACACTGGTGCCAACACCAGGCATGGTATAGGAGCGTTAGGCGAACATGGAGCCACTCATAATTATTGGAACAGGCATAGCTGTCTTTGCTTTGATGATGTTCGCTATCAGCCGTTTGATGCCTAATCGCGGCGAACAGCGTACAAAAACGATCATTGATCAAATTGCGACCAATACCGAATATAGTGAATATGATGATAGCGCTTTAAATGCATCACAATTTAAAGAAGAAGCAACGGGCATGGGGCGTGTGTTGCTCGAATTGCCCGGAGCAGAACAGCTTTATAGCAAAATGCTTAAAGCGGGCCATTCTCACCGAATTAAATCGATTTTATTAATTATGGTTGGGTTATTTTTTGTTTTCACGGTCATATTATTTGTGCCACTTGGGTTTTTATCACCTGTTGTCGCTCTAGTTTTAGCTTATTTCATTCCCCTCAAATATTTTAACCGTGAAATAGATAAGCGTAATGATCTATTCATTAATCAGTTTCCTGAAGCGATTGATATGATTGTGCGTAGTGTAAAGTCGGGTCATCCGCTTAATACCGCATTGCGTATGATTGCCGATAATATGGAGCCACCTGTATCAACAGAGTTTCGCCAGTTGGTGAATGAAATTGCTTATGGCCGGCCTTTGGTGGAAGCATTGCGTCGTCTAGCATTACGGGTTGATGAGCAAGATGTGCATTTTTTCGTGGTGGTTCTTGCGGTTCAGCAAGAAACGGGTGGCAATTTGGCCGAAATTTTAAAGAACCTTTCAAATGTTATTCGTGGCCGTAAGCGTTTAAAACAAAAAATCAAAGCTATGACATCCGAAGGTAAAGCAACGTTATATGTGCTTGGTGGATTACCCGTTCTTGTCTATGGTGCGATTACCCTCTCAAGTCCTGAATATTTACAACCCCTCTATCAGACAACCTCTGGAAACGTTATTTTAGGAGCTGCTTTATGCCTGATTGGCTTTGCAGTATTTATTATTAATAAAATGATTGATATTGATATTTAGCGCTATGAACAAAACCGAGTATTTAGATATTATTCTTACCTACGGCGTGCCGTTGTTAGCTGCCTTATTTGCGTTTATCGTATTTATGTTTTTGGTTAATTTGTCCAAAAAAGAAAGCCTTAATACACGTCTTAAACGGTTAGCACCCAGCAAAGAAGAAGCAAAAGAATTAGTTGAGCGTAAACATGATAACGAAGTCTCGGCTTTTGCCGCGACTTTAGAGCCGATTTTAAAAGGGCTTGGATTTCAACCTGCTGAGTTTCGCCGTTTAAACTTTTTCAAGTTTTATCGTGCTGGCGTTGATCCCATTGATGGTCCCATTTATTATCAAGCCTACAAGTTAGTTGCCACGCCTATTGCCATTCTCATCATCTATTTGCTTTGGGATGATCTTGCATATGGAGAGCTTGGAGATCAATTAATTGCTGGAATAGGCTGTATCCTTGCTGTTGCCCTCAGTATTATTGGCCCTGATCTTTACATTAAAAATGCACGTTTAAAACGTGAATTATTGCTCATTCGCGCATTCCCTGATGCTTTGGATCTATTACTTGTATGTACCGAATCAGGCTTAGCATTGGATGGGGCATTAGCGCGGGTGTGTAAAGAGCTTGGCTCGGCTTATCCTGAAATTACAGATGAGTTGAACAAAACAAGACTTGAACTCACATTACTTAACGATCGTGAAAAAGCGCTAAGTAATTTGGCAGATCGTACAGATTTGGTACCGTTCCGCTCACTCGTGGCGTCATTAGTCCAAACTGAGCGTTTTGGTACGAGTCTTACCGAAACCTTGCGGGTCTTAGCCGATGAATATCGTAATACGCGTTTAATGTTGGCGGAACAAAAAGCCGGGCGTTTGCCTGTTTTGATGACGATACCGCTTATTACATGTTTGCTTCCAGCGCTGTTCCTTATTATTTTAGGCCCAGCTATTGTGTCAGTTCTCGAAGTGCGAGCAAATTCTGCTGATTAAAGCTTGTTTGCTGCTCTATGAATGATTTGCAAAAGTTTATTACATAAATTGTTCGTTAATTAAGCGCTCTTCTAAATGATGTTCTGGGTCAAATAATAGAGTGAGTGGATGCTCTCTATCTTGCGTGATGGATAATGAGGTTACATCACGCACTTCCGTAAAATCGGCTACGGCTCCTACTGGGCGCTTTAAAGGGTCTAGCACCTCAATGTAAACACTCGACTCTTGCGGCAATAACGCTCCGCGCCATCTTCGTGGGCGAAAAGGGCTTATAGGTGTTAAAGCGATTAAGTTAGCCTCAAGCGGAATAATCGGCCCGCCAGCTGAATAATTATAAGCGGTACTACCAGCAGGTGTTGCTACTAAAATACCATCACCTACCATTTTGGGAATACGCACTACATGATCAACACTCACACGGATATTGGCTGCTTGGCGCGTTTGGCGGAATAGAGACACCTCATTAATTGCTAAAAGGCGGTGTTGTTCACCATTATAGGTTCGCGCAAACATCCGCAAAGGAAATAGCCGTGAAGGTTTTGCAGCCTCAAGCCGCTCTAACAATAAATCCTCACGGAACTGATTCAGCAAAAATCCGATTGTGCCGCAGTTCATACCATAAAAGGGAATTTGTCGGTGCATATGATCATGCATCGCCGATAACATAAAGCCATCGCCACCCAGTACAATAATTACTTCTGGTGGATTTTTCGCATCTGCTTGTACAAAATTAACGTGTGCTTTCAACGCATGATAAGCTTGCTGTGCACCTTCAGATTGGTCAGCTACACATGCAATACGAGGATACTTGGCAGGTTTCATATTCTAGACTATATCTATCGTATGAGTGCGATGCAAGATAACAGAATTAAGCCGGAGTTAACGCACGAGAATTTTCCTGTAGCATCCAAACTTTTGCCGGAAAGATGCCGCCAGCCTATCTTAAGTTTTTATTCACTTATTCGCGGTATGGATAATATTGCTGATGATGGTTCTATGCCTAATGTAGAAAAACGAGATCATCTGCGCCGCATTCGTTTGGCGTTCCAAGAAAATCAGCCTGAAATGTTGCCAAGTTGGGCGCAGGATTATTACCATTTACTTGCACAGAGAATTTTCTCCCATGAATGGGCAGATAAGCTATGGCAGGCTTTTTGGACCGATACCGAAAAATCGCGCTATCGTGATATGGATGAAGTTTTGGCTTATTGCCATCTCTCAGCGGTTCCCGTTGGGCGTTTTATTCTGGAAATTGCTGGCGAAGTTAAAGCAAAACGCTCACAGGCTGATGCGTTATGTATTGCGCTACAGCTTATTAATCATTTGCAGGATGTGCGATCAGATTATCTTGAGCGTAAACGCATTTATTTGCCGCAATTTGCTTTAGATCAGCAAGGTTTAAGCGAGCGTATATTGGAGAAAGCAGAAACCGGTCCTAAACTGCGTATTATTTTTAATCAATGGCTTGATATCATTGATGATTATTTAGCGTTAGCATCGCATCTACCCAAAACAATTTACCATCGAGGGTTACGATGGGAGGTGCAAATTATCATTGCATATGCCAAGGCGCTATCGCGTCAACTACGCAAAAAAGATCCGATGTATCAAAAAGTTAAATTAAGTGCTAGCCGTAAAATCTGGATTTCAATTCTGGCAATTTTAGGTTGGATGAAGTGAAGACACCTCATCCAAAAAGAAGAACAAGCAGTTTTTTTATACCCATGTTAGTCATGCGAAAGCAAAAGCGTCATGCACTCAAAAGCCTATATTATTTTTGCCGTGCTGTTGATGATGCGGTTGATAATGCTCAAGATAGGCTCTCAGCGCATAACAACATTTCTTTTTGGCGTAAAGAATTAGAAAGTATTTATACACAACGTGCCTCTAATCCACACGTCATTACACAGGCTTTGGCTAACACTATTGCTACCTATCATTTGCCCAGACAGCCTTTTGAAGATTTACTCCATGGAATGGAATTTGATTGCGCAGAAATAGTTCAAATTCATACCGAGCAGGAGCTTGAGAAATACTGCTACTGCGTAGCAGGAGCTGTTGGTCTACAAGCCATGCTACTATTTGGTGTTAATTCAGAAAATGGAAACGCATTCGCAATAAAGCTAGGCCTAGCTTTACAATTAACCAATATCTTGCGTGATATTCGCAAAGACGCTGCAATGAATCGCCATTATATTCCATACGAATGGGGTAGAGATAAGCGCTCAAAGCTTATCTTAAAGATTGAGTCTGTATTTTTAGAGGTTGAGAGACTTTCAAAATCATTGCCTAATCGGCCACTCATGCCAGCATTATTGATGCGCGATATATATTATCAGAAATTTTTGAAATTGAAAAATGGAAAATTACCCAAACAGAATTTTGGGTTATGCTCTTTGCGGTTAATGCCAAAGGCGTGGACTTACTATTTTCGATAAAATCATAATCATTGTCATTATACAGTAACAAATAATCCGTATAGTTAAGCTATGAACGTACATCTAAAACCATTTACAAAAAATATTGTTGAGATCACGAAAAATGCAAAACTTTTGAATGATCAACAATTAGCGGATGTCGATCGTACCCAAGCAATTTTTGATGTAGCGCATGATAAAAATGTTGGTTTAGTTCCACCCTCTATGCAGGCGGGTGATATATTACACCACCATTATAACACCCCTGCAAAGGTTGCTACAATCATCGAAAAATATAATTTGGACCAAATCGCAATTGATGCCAAAATAAAGGGCTTTAAAAGCGGGTCTTGGCCACAAAATGCACCTTATTTTATGGATATATTAGAAACTTATAATCATATATCGCCAATCGAAAAGGATATATTACTCACCGCACAATATGCCGCAAAAACGGCTCTGGCCGTTGAAAGTTTAGAGAGGGGAATAGCTGCCCCACTTGCGCAATCTCTTTCAACTCAGCGCTACCCTCTTAAGAATGAATCTGATTTAGTAAAAGCAACGCAATCGAGCGCTAATTGCGCGGCATTGTTAGCTTCAGCAGTTCAGGAGTTTCCTTACCTTAAACAACAACCTTCCATTCAATCAGCTTTTACTGCATTGGAATTATTAAGCGCACAAGGCTTCAAACAAGGCGCAGCAAGTGCGCGCGACGTTGGAATGACCTCATTTGCTGCGCAAATGGAAGCTGCACGCGAAGGACAAAAATCCGATATTAATGAGTTTTCAGCTTTAGCTAGCACTTCAGCGTTGGTTGCGAAATTAGAAGATGGATTTGCCAAAGCCGCGCAGCATATTGCACAAACCGATACCAAGCTATCGGCATCCTTATCTACTGCGTTTCAAAAGCAAAAAGATGATATTAAAAAGCTAAGTGTTTTTGGCTCGCGGATTGCGCCCGATATGTTTTTCACCAAAAAGGATTTATCTTTTGTTCAACGTATTGCGCAAAGTCGTGATTTACCAAACGAACATCAACGTTAGAACTATCAGCCACCACCAATAAAACTAACAATTTCAACAACATCATTTTCATTTAATATGGTAAAATCATGATTTGAATGGGGAATAATAACGCGATTAATCTCTATAGCGATGCCGCGTTTAGGTATGCTTAGTTCAGTTTTAAGTTCAGATATAGTGGTAGAATGAACTTCCTTGCGCTCTCCATTCAATGTAATTTGCATAATATTTGCCTTAATCTGCTGATTAATCTATGTGTAGAGCATGAATAAAGCAAGTCACATCCTTATTTTAAATGGGCCAAATCTC
The DNA here is from genome assembly GCA_963837025.1 of uncultured Alphaproteobacteria bacterium. Taxonomy (GTDB): domain Bacteria; phylum Pseudomonadota; class Alphaproteobacteria; order Rickettsiales; family JALZUV01; genus JALZUV01. The sequence goes on along the minus strand of CAWILT010000002.1, from coordinate 86,056 downwards.
AATAAACTGGGCACGCGAGAGCCGGAAATCTATGGCACTACAACACTTGATGAGATAAAGTCTCAGTGCTTATCTTATGATGATAAAGCCACGATAGATTTTCATCAATCTAATGATGAGGGATCATTAATTGATGTGGTTCAACAAACGAAAGCCGATGCCATTATCATCAATGCGGCGGCTTATACCCATACCTCCATTGCTTTACACGATGCCTTAAAGATGTTTACTGGGCGCATTATTGAAGTTCACCTCTCTAACCCACATGCTCGCGAGCCATTTCGGCATAAAAGCTATATTTCGCCTTTAGCAGAAGGAATTATTTGTGGCTTGGGCGCTTCGGGTTATATAATCGCGATTGAGCATCTTTTGAAGTGAATCCGCTGAATGCCGCACAATTGCTCGCCGCATATAAAAAAGGATATTTTCCGATGGCGCAAAGCGAGCATGATGATGGAGTGGATTGGTATCATCCAAAACAAAGAGCTATTATACCTCTAAATAGGCCTCTTTATATAAACCGTAGCAATCAGCGATTATGGCGGCAGCATACCTATCGCATTACATTAAATCAGGCTTTTAGAGATGTTATGCTGCAATGTAGGGAAAATCGTGATGGGTGCTGGATATCGAATGGATTAATCGATTTCTATACCCAACTACATCAGCAGGGGCATGCATTAAGTTTAGAATGTTGGAATGATAATCGCTTAGTTGGTGGCATCTATGGCGTTAAACTTGGCGCAGCATTTTGTGGCGAAAGTATGTTCAGTGCTCAATCTGGCGCAGGAAAAATTGCGCTTATTGCGTTATTTAATATGTTACAGCAAGCCGGATATCATTTATTTGATGCGCAATATAAAAATCCGCACTTAATGCAGTTTAAAATTGAGATGATAAGCGGTGAGCAGTATTTTGAGCAGTTGCAGCAAGCTTTAAAGATGGTGCCTCAAGAACTCCACATAAGCAGCATTTAAACTCTCTTTGCGTTTATCAAGCGTACACCCTTGCATGGCTTTCATATCGCCTGTTAGCCGCAGCTGTGGCCTATCTTGCTCAATACGAATTTGTGTTTTTGCTAAATTTCCAGGTGAGCCACCTGAGAGCATATAGCCCAATCGCATTGCAGTACCCACAAGCGCCGCCCAACTCTTCCATTTATCGTCCAACAGTTGATAGCTTCCAAAATCATCCGTAAAACTGAATTTGTAACGATGGTAAAGTGCAGCACCCATTGCCACCCTTTCACTATGCTGTAGCCCTCTAATTGAGGCTTGTAGGATGTGGTGATAAGCCCATGTAGCACGGCTATTGGTTTGAATATTAAGTGCTAAATGATTTAACATACAAGTTGCTACGCGAACCCGCATCAAGCTAGGATCTTCTTTTTCAAAAAGTGGCGTCATCCACTCACATAATTCGCGCGAGTAGCGAATTTGTCCGGGGTAATCTTGTCGCAGAATATCACAGCTAGCAAGAAGCAAGTCATCTTGCCGCAAATAAGGTGATAACATCGAAAATAGAAGCCCTTCGCGAATGCCGCTGGTGCTAAATACAAGTGTATCAATTTGACCCCGATCAATCAGCGCCAGCAATACACGCGCTGCAGCAGGCATTTGCAATTGCCTTTCAGAAGATACAGGTAATATTTTTACCTTTTCTTCATCATAAAGAGCGATTTCTTCTAGCATTGGCCGCATATCTGAAACAGGTAAGGTATAATTATGTAGAAAGCTCAAAGGATAGTTAATACGCTGCATATATGTTTTAGCTAATGCTCGGAAACTACCGCCTACTGCGTAAAGTTTAGAATATTCGCCTGAAATATTTGCCAGCCAATCGATCTCATTAAGGTAGCGATTAATAAGTTCATCTAATAGTTCTGAGCTGCCTTTTGACCGATCAAGCAAGCGAAGCGCGCCCATTGGTTGCGAATTATGATGGATGACGGTTTGATTCTCTAAAATAGTTAACTCTAGGCTGCCACCGCCTAAGTCCGCGACTATCCCCTGTGGGTTATAATGGCCTGATGCAATGCCCATGGCCGCATATTTGGCTTCGCGTTTACCTGAAATGATATCAATTGAAATTTTATGAGTGCGTTCAAGTTCTTTAACAAAAGCCTTGCCATCATCGGCATCACGCACTGCTGCTGTGGCAATAACATGTAATTCGGACACCTTGTTAATGCGCGCAGTTGCTAATAGGCGTGCAATTGCAGAGCGGGCCATTTTCACCCCTTCAGGATGTAAACGGTTATTTTTGCTCATACCTTGGCCTAAGCTACAAAAAGCTTTTTCATTGTAGATAGGCTGTGGAACGCGTTTCATTCCATCATAAATGACAAGACGAATGGAGTTTGAGCCAATATCAATAACACCCACGCGCCCATTACGATTCAATCTATAGCTTAATTGATCAAGTAATTGATTATTTTTCATTCCACAGGGTAAACCCTAAAAATTGTCTGAAAGAAAGGGAAAAGCGCTTTTAATACATTAAAAGCATCGCCGCTGATAAGCATACTGCAATTACACATTCAACCAACATTACCGGCGCTAGCGGGCTGTTTAAAATGGTACCAAAATCGATTGGCTCTGAATCAGTCTGGGTTAATAACAGCCGCATGCCAATGCCCACTGCTGAAATGAGCATAAGAACAAGGGTCACTGCATATGTTAAGGGTAGCGCAGTAGCAGATAAAAACAATAAACCTAGAACTAATTCAATAAATGGAAAGGCGTAAGCATAAACTTTGCTACGTTTACCGATAAAATCGTGAGTGGCAAAATTTTGAGCAAACTGGTGCAATTGTAAAAATTTAAATACCGATAAATTAACCAACATTAAACCTAAAAAATATTGTACGAAATGACTACCTGTTTCCGTACTGCTAAGCGCAATCGCAGAAACGAACATTACAAAAAGTAAAACTAATAAGGGCTGATAGCGTCCTAATAGGCTGTTAGACTGTAACGTATCATAATTAAATATTTTGCGGTGTTCCATCATATTGATTTACCTTTAACCGTATAAATTATCTATTAAGAAAAATTTAGTAATCTTGCTTTATAATATATGCATGAAAGAATCTAAATTGCCTGCAATTTCTTATTGCATCACATGTATGAATCGACTGGATCATTTAAAGCAAACGCTTGCGCATAATATTGCCGCAACAATTTCGCATCCTAATATACAATTTGTTGTTTTGGCTTATGGCGATAGGGATACCTATCAGTGGGTCAAACAAACGTTTCCTTCTGAGATAAGGTCTGGAGGGGTAAAGTTAGCATATACGGAACAAGAATATTTTAAAATGGCACATGCAAAAAATATGGCGCACCGTTTGGGCGATGGTGAGATTGTTGTTAATTTAGATGCAGATAATTTTTTAGCAGAAGGATTTTCAGAATGGCTGTCGCAGCATTTTAAGCTAAACACCAATTCAATCGTACGCTGCACAACGAGTGATAAATTAAAACAAACACTATTAAGCACACCCGTTAAAAGTATTGATGGACGCATTGCGATACCTAAAGCGCATTTTGAGGCATTACATGGTTATGACGAAACCTATAGCGGCTGGGTAGGGGATGATAGTAATTTACAAGATAGAGCCAATGCATCAGGTTTAAAAACAGTTGCCTTACCGCGGCATTATTATGGATTTATCATACCGCATGATGATGCTATGCGTATTGAGAATATGAAATGCGAAGATAAACAACGCTCACTTGCCTATTTATCGCGCAACCAAAATGGATTTACGAATCGCATGGGAACCGTTAAACGCCTTTTGAATATTAAAACCTATGATGCATCACATCTGCCAAGTGCAAATCCGTTAGGTGAGTATGGATGCGGACAAGTAACCGTTTTGCAACCGAATTTGCTAGAAAAAACTATGTTGCTTGAACCAAACCCCCATCATGCATGGTTGCCAAGCTATGCAAATAATGCCTCGCAATCTTGCCGATTACGATAAAAAAAGCAGTGCTTAACATTCTAAGCACTGCTTTTAAACTTAAAGCTCTCTATAGCTATGCAGCTTCAGCTGCCATTTTTTGTGCTTTTTCAATTGCTTCTTCAATATTACCAACGAGATAGAAGGCCGATTCGGGTAAATCATCATATTTGCCTTCTAAAATGCCTTGGAAGCCTTTGATCGTATCTTCAAGCGAAACGAGCTTTCCGGGTGAGCCAGTGAAAATTTCAGCCACAAAGAAAGGCTGAGATAAGAAACGCTGAATTTTACGCGCACGCGCTACGGTTAGCTTATCTTCTTCACTTAATTCATCCATGCCAAGAATGGCGATGATGTCTTGCAGCGATTTATAGCTTTGCAGCACTTCCTGCACATCACGCGCGGTTTTATAGTGCTCTTTGCCTACCACATCTGGCGATAACATACGGCTGGTAGAATCCAGCGGATCAACCGCAGGGTAAATTCCTAATTCCGCAATTTGACGCGATAATACGGTGGTTGCATCCAAGTGGGCAAACGTCGTTGCTGGTGCCGGATCGGTCAAATCATCCGCCGGTACATATACAGCCTGAACCGATGTAATCGAGCCTTTTTTGGTTGAGGTAATCCGCTCTTGTAGTTGACCCATATCGGTTGAAAGGGTGGGCTGATAGCCTACTGCTGATGGAATACGGCCAAGTAATGCCGATACTTCAGCACCTGCTTGGGTAAAGCGGAATACGTTATCCATAAAGAACAATACATCTTGGCCTTCTTGATCGCGGAAATATTCAGCGAGGGTTAAACCTGTGAGTGCGACACGCGCACGCGCTCCAGGAGGTTCGTTCATCTGGCCATATACGAGCGCTACTTTTGATTTATCGCCTTCAAGGTCAATCACGTTTGATTCCATCATTTCGTGATATAAATCGTTACCTTCACGGGTACGTTCACCCACACCCGCAAATACTGATACGCCACCATGGGCTTTGGCGATGTTGTTAATAAGCTCCATGATCAATACGGTTTTACCCACACCCGCACCACCGAACAAACCAACTTTACCACCTTTGGCATAAGGGGCGAGTAAATCGATAACTTTAATGCCCGTGACCAAAATCTCATCTGAAGTAGATTGATCAATGAAATCAGGCGCTTTAGCATGAATACCCGCCATTTGCTTTGTTTTTACAGGGCCACGTTCGTCAATCGGTCGGCCAACCACATCAATGATGCGGCCTAAGGTTTGAGGGCCAACGGGCACCGTAATGGGTGCACCGGTGTCCGTAACAGCCTGACCGCGCACCATACCATCGGTTGCATCCATGGCGATGCAACGTACTTCGCCTTCGCCTAAATGCTGCGACACTTCCATAATTACCGTTTTGCCATCAAGCTCTGTTTCCAAAGCGTTTAGGATAGAAGGCAATATGCCTTCAAATTTTACATCGACAACCGCCGAGATAACTTGCGTCACAACGCCCGTATTTGCGGTATTTGATTTCGTTTTCGTTGGCATTGTCCTAATCCTCTTTCACTATGATAACATTTTTACAGCGGTTCCTGTGGCTACAACCATAAGCATGGTGCCACTTTTGCCGATAACTTCATAATCTAATTGAATTCCCAAAACCGCATCGGCGCCCTTGGCCGCCGCGCGTTCGTTCATTTCGCGCAAAGCTGCATCTTTACCGACACGTAACTGGCTTTCGTAATTAGTGGCTCGCCCGCCAAAAAAATCGGCAAAGCCCGCAATCATATCGCGAACAACATTGGCGCCCATAATGGTTTCACCTGTAACGATTTCAAGATACTGATATTTATCATTTTCAATCTGGCTGGTAGTGGTGTTTAGCATCGTTAAACTGCCTCCGCGCCAGAAATAATCTCGGTTAATTCGGTCGTAATAGCTGCTTGACGTGTGCGGTTATACACTAAAGATAAATCGTCAATCATATCGCCGGCATTGCGCGTGGCATTATCCATTGCAGTCATACGAGCGCCCTGTTCCGACGCGCCATTTTCGAGCAATGCACGAAAAGCCTGAATGGTTAAGTTACGCGGTAGCAGCTCTTCTAAAATAGTTTCGGCTTCAGGCTCAAATTCATAGGGCGTGGTATTGGCCGCTGCTTTTGCTGCATCAATTTCAAGCGGAATAAGCTGTTGAAAGGTGACAATCTGACTAATGGCCGATTGAAATTTATTATACACCATGGTCACCACATCAATGCGATGCTCTTTAACCAGCTCTAAAATATTTTGTGACACATGCTGCGCTTTGCCATAATCTAAATCCTTGGTGATATCAGAAATGCGATCAACAATAAGCGGCTTCATGTCCACACGCAGTTGGTCATAGCCTTTGCGACCCACGCAGAGTAGGTGAACCGTTTTGCCAGCTGCCTGCAACTTTAGCGTTTGCTTACGCACCGCACGAATAATGGTGCTATTAAAGCCGCCACATAACCCACGGTCAGAGGTCATTACCACAATCAAATGATTCTGCGTTTTGCCTGTGCCGCGCAGCAAAGCCGGTGCATTATCAGCATCTTTAAAGCCTACCGCCAGCGAGCTAACAACTTGATCCATCTTTTCGGCATAAGGGCGTGCAGCTTCAGCGCGCTCCTGTGCTTTGCGCAATTTCGCTGCGGCGACCATTTTCATCGCTTTCGTAATTTTTTGCGTCGATTTAACCGATTTAATTCGGTTTTTAAGATCTTTTAAGCTCGCCATGAATGACTATCCTTTAAAGCGCGAAGCGACATCTGCGCAAAGTTTGGCCAATGATTTTTCAGTGCTATCAGTCAATTTTTGTTCGGTGCGGATGGATTCTAAAATATCCGATGCGCTGCCGTTTAATTCACGCAACAAGGTTTCTTCAAAGGCACGAATTTTATCTACCGGAACCTGATCAAGATGGCCTTTCACACCTGCAAAAATAACCGAAACCTGTTCAGGCGTTGAAAGCGGCGAATATTGGGGTTGCTTAAGCAGCTCCGTTAAACGCGCCCCGCGGGCTAAAAGCTTTTGGGTTGAAGCATCAAGGTCTGAGCCAAACTGAGCAAAGGCTTCCATCTCACGATATTGTGCTAATTCGAGTTTAATCGTACCGGCCACTTGCTTCATCGCTTTAATTTGCGCCGCTGAACCTACACGTGATACCGATAAACCCACATTTACAGCAGGGCGCACGCCTTTATAGAAAAGCTCTGTTTCAAGGAAGATTTGACCATCCGTAATCGAAATTACGTTGGTTGGAATATAGGCCGAAACGTCACCTGCTTGCGTTTCAATAATAGGCAGAGCGGTCATTGAACCTGCCCCTAAATCGTCTGACATTTTTGCTGAACGCTCAAGCAAGCGACTATGCAGATAGAATACGTCACCCGGATAAGCTTCACGCCCAGGAGGACGGCGAAGTAAGAGCGACATTTGGCGATACGCCACAGCTTGCTTTGACAAATCATCATAAATAATAAGCGAATGCATGCCATTATCGCGGAAATATTCAGCCATAGCGCAGCCTGTATAGGGTGCTAAGAACTGTAAAGGCGCCGCTTCAGATGCGGTGGCAGCAACCACGATTGAATATTGCATTGCGCCTTTTTCTTCAAGTTTTTTAACCACTTGCGCCACGGTTGAGCGCTTCTGGCCGATAACCACATAAACGCAATAAAGCTTGTTGGCATCATCGTTACTATCAAAATATTTCTTTTGGTTCAATATTGCATCAACTGCGATAGCAGTTTTGCCGGTTTGACGATCACCAATGATAAGTTCACGTTGGCCACGTCCAATCGGAATTAAGGCATCAACGGCTTTAATGCCCGTACTCATTGGCTCGTGAACGGATTTACGCGCGATAATACCGGGCGCTTTTACTTCTACACGGCTAGAAAGCTTAGCTTTGATGGGACCTTTGCCATCAATGGGGTTGCCCAATGCATCCACCACGCGGCCAAGTAATTCTTTGCCTACAGGCACTTCAACAATTTTGCCGGTACGTTTAACAACATCGCCTTCTTTAACCGAGCGATCATCGCCAAAAATTACGACGCCTACGGTGTCACGTTCAAGGTTTAGCGCCATACCTTTGGTGCCATCGGCAAATTCGACCATCTCATTAGCTTGCACATCGCGCAGGCCGTAAATCGTGGCAATACCATCGCCTACCTTCACCACTTCGCCCACTTCGGCCATTTCGGCGGATGTGTCAAAGCCAGAGATTTGCTTCTTTAAGATATCTGAGATTTCTGAAGGACGAATTTCCATGCGTGGGTTACTCCAAATAAGGTAAAGGATTGATTGTCGCACGGATTAGCACACCAATCCTAGCTGTGCAACCGTAAAGCACTAACTAAATTTTAAGGAATATGCGCTAGAGTAAGTAGGTTGAAATTGTGAGATGAGATCCATGCCTGAAAATCCGCCATTAACCTTATTTGCAAAGCGCTTTGAATTTAATACACAAAGCACCCATGCGGATGATTATGTGAACCATGCGAATGGGTTTATTCAGCAGCAATATGCTAAAGGAATCGCCGTTGAGGATAATTTTTTTCACGCATTAAGCATTTTTTTGTCGAAAGAAAATATTAAGCAAAAAAATGGTGGGCCATTCGGCGCGGTGATTGTGCGCTACGCGGATGGGGTGGATGCGAAGGGCATTGGCCAAGGAATGCCACAGGTGATTGGGGTGGGCGCTAACCACGTGTTTCCCGAAAGCGACCCTACCGCTCACGCCGAAATGGTGGCTTACCGCGATGCAGCTGAACGCACCGGCTCTTCTGATTTAAAAGACGCAGTTTTATTTACGTCTTGTGAGTGCTGCCCAATGTGTTTAGGAATCGCCAATGGCGCAGGTATATCACGCATTTCCTATAATAATAACCGTCAACAAGCGGCTGAAATTGCAGGTTTTTCGGATGAATTGCAATATGCTATCGCTTCCAAGCCGCATGACGAGAATATGACCTCTATCACGCAAATATCACTTCAAAAGCAGCAAGCATTTCGTGATAAGTTGGGCGATTATGATGCGGTGGTGTTGGATGCCTCCGGTGAAATTTACGCCCATGCGCATAGCGACACGCAAAAAGATCCCACTTTGGTAGGGTCGCTTAGTGCTGTCCGAGCGGCGTGCCAAAAGGCGCAATCCTTTAGCTTGCCAGAAGGGTTTCAATTAATCACTAAACAAAAGCCGCATCTTTCGGGTTTAGTGGCGGCTGATTGGTCGCGTATGTTGCGCAATCGTGATGCTGGCAACCCTGATGACCCCACCAAAGATAGCCACCACGTAGATGCGCTGAAAATTATTTATGTGCATGATACGTTTGAACAAGTGGTGGTAACGGGCAATGGCATTCGCCAAGATTCGGCCTTAACCTACCAACAAACCGCATTACCTGATGATCAGCGTGCCGTGCCCACAGCACGGCATCCGCGCAGTCAATTACTCCGTTCTGCAGCAGCCGTTTTTGAACAATGGCGCGATGGCACCAGCCAAGGCGAACAAATTAGATATTGATAGGGCTAATTAATTTGTTGAATTTGGGCGTTTAAATGCGATTCAAGTCGCTGCATACGCCCGGCGATGGATGCATCAATCAACTGACCATCCACGCGAACGGTTAACCCGCCCAATAAATTTTCATTTACATTAATTTCCAACGTCACGTCTTTACCAAAATGATCTTTGAGCATTTTTTCAAGTTTCGTTTGTTGCGCTTTTTTCATTGGTGATGCTGACGTTACTTCAGCTACCAATTCACCATTTGCAACGTGAATACGATGTGCAAATTCGCGTGCAATTTCGGGTAGTGCATCCATCCGGCCATTATCAGCTAATGTGTGCAAGAAATTGGTAAATAATTGCGATAATTTTGCTTTTTTAGATACACTCTCAATGGCTGCCTTGCGCTGGGCAATCGTCACCGTAGGATCAGTGCAGAGGCGATTAAAATCAGATGACTCCGCACGTAAATGATCAAGCGATGCCAACTCACTAGCAACATCTGCCAGCTTTTTGTCGTTTTGCGCTAGTTCAAATAGCGCGGTGGTATAGCGCTGGGCAATGGCATAATAATCTGAGTTTTTAGACATAATTTAACGACTTAAACATGGGTTAAAATTTTTCAAGCAGCACCTAGCATAAAGTGCGTGCGCGTTACTTAGCATGACCATGCCCACAGGGCAATAGTTAGCTTTATAAAAACGAATAGGGGTCGATGTCGACTTTAAGGCGGACAGAGCTGGGAACTTTAAGCGGATGTAACCATTCACGCAAAATATCTTGTAGTTTAACCACTTTTTCAGTCTTGACGAGGATGCGATAACGATATTTGCCGCGTAATATGGCTAACGGGGCAGGTGCGGGGCCAATTATGCGCATGTCGCGTCTATCGGGCGCGTGGCGCACGAGGTTGCGGGCAAAATCCATCACGACAGGTTCTTTAGGGCCTTCAATAATAAGCGCAGCGAGTTTGCCATAAGGCGGCATTTTTGCGGCGGCGCGCTGCGATTTTTCGAGTGCGATAAAGCCATCGCGGTCATGCGATGCAAGTGCCGCCATCACAGGATGATCGGGCAAATAGGTTTGCAGCAACACCTTACCCGGCATTTGCGCGCGCCCCGCACGGCCTGCTAGTTGATGCAGCAACTGCCAGCAACGCTCGCCTGCGCGTAAATCGCCACCTGCCAACCCCATATCCGCATCGACAACCCCCACAAGGGTTAAATTGGGGAAGTGATGCCCCTTGGCCATCATTTGCGTGCCGACTAGAATATCAATCGTGCCTTGAGTAACCGCATGAATAAGCCGTTCAGCTTGCTCAGGCGTGCTGAGTACATCGCTGGTCATCTGTGCGATGCGCGCTTGCGGAAAAAGCCGCTTGGCCTCAGCTGCCACCCGCTCAACCCCCGGGCCAACCGCAGCAAGACAATCTTGCGCCAGCTCGCCGCATTCGGGGCAATGTTTGGGGATGGGCGTGCGAAAATCGCAATGGTGACATTGCAAGCGCGGTGGATGGGCATGCTCCACCAACCAAGCCGAGCAGTGCGGGCAGCCAAAACGGTAACCACACGCGCGGCATAAGGTAAGCGGTGCATATCCTCGTCGGTTTAAAAACAGCATCGATTGTTGTTTATTTTGTAACGTCGTTTCAATCGCTGCTTCTAAGGTTTCTGATATCCAGCGCTCTCGGCCAGGGTTATTGATGCGCATGTCAATCGCCTCAACCTGTGGCATAGAGGCGCCCCCATGACGGGCAGGCAGATGCACGGCATGATAACGCCCTTGCTCAATATTCACCATGGTTTCAAGCGAGGGCGTAGCGGAGGCTAACACAATCGGCAGCCCCTCTAAATGCGCGCGTGCCACGGCTATATCGCGCGCTTGATACATCACGCCATCTTCTTGCTTATAACTGCCTTCATGCTCTTCATCTACGATGATGAGTGATAGGTTTTGATAGGGCAAAAAAAGTGCTGAACGCGCGCCGACTATTATCTGTGCCTCGCCCTTTGCAGCCGCTCGCCATGTGTCGCGTTTACGCGCGAGCGGCACGGCGGAATGCCACAGATGTGGTGTAGCGCCAAAACGCGCTTTAAATCGTTCCAGCCATTGTACTGAAAGCGCGATTTCGGGCAGTAAAACCAGTATTTGCTTATCCTTCTTCAACAGCATCTCTTCAATTAACTCAAAATAAACTTCCGTTTTGCCTGATCCGGTTACACCATCAATGACGCTTACGCTGAAATCGGATGTTAGACGAGGCAATAACTGTTGCACGGCTTCGCCTTGAGCAGGTGAAAGCACAGGCTTAAATTGTGAGTGATAATGCGGCAGCTGTGGTTGCATAGTGCGTTCTGCGGCAATCAACCCGCCATCGCGCGCAAAGTTACGAATCGTGCTTATCACCACACCCGACAAAGCAGCAATATCGCTTGCCGTACGAGCATATCCATCGGCTATGTGGGTGGCAATGGCTGTGCGCGCTTTACTGGTTAGCGGTGGGGTATCGCTTAAACGAAATATTGTTTCAATAGCTGGGGTATGTAGTGCATCAGGCACGGAAAGAGCCATTTTTAATACGGCTCCTTTGGGCGAAAGAGTATACCATGCTACCCAATCTATAAAGGCGCGCATGGGTTCATTCATAGGTGGCAAATGCGTTGCCTTAGATACAATAAATTTGAGTTTCTCATCGGGTGATGTATTTTCGGCTTTACCCCATACCACCCCATAAAGTTCGCGAGTACCGAAAGGTACACGCACAAAATCGCCTATGGTCAGTGTTATGTCTGCGGGCACGCGATAATCATAGGCTTTATCAAAAGGCAGCGGCACAAGAATGGCAATGCAAGTCATAACTTTGAAGTCTAACCCTAATGACACTTAATTGTCATTAATTTGTCTCTAGTGTTTTAAATAGTATATTATAATAGGTTTTATTATTTAAATATGTTTGGATTTTGATGTATTCAGACAATCTTAAAGATAAATAATGATGCGGTTAGTATAACAGAAATAAAAATGAAATGTTGGCACTTGAATAAAGGTTTTACGCTTCTCGAATTATCGATTGTATTGGTTATAATAGGTTTAATTATTGGCGGTATTGTCGCAGGATCAGGCCTGATAGAATCAGCTAAAATGAACTCTGTGCATAGCGATATTACAAAATATAAAATTGCTATTGCAACCTTCAAACTTAAATATAACGCTAATCCCGGTGATTTTCAAAAGGCTACTAGCTATTGGCCAACTGAATGCGTTGATAGCGGCTCTAATCCTTGCAATGGAAACGGTGATAGTTACGTTGCCGGGGATTTTACACGCTTTGAGGGCTTTCGTATTTGGCAACATTTAAGCTTAGCTCAGCTACTACCAAATCAATATTCCGGACTAGGAAGTTTTAATGGCACAAGTTATCCTGAGTATCAAATTGGCGTTAATGTTCCTAAATCCAGTATAGAAGGTGGTGGTTTTATATTGCATTCCACTAATGGTTATAGTTCTACTTGGGATGCTTATAATGGATATTTAAATGGTCATTTGATACTTGTCGGCTCAACTATCCAACGAGCATTTTGCGTCCTGAGCAGGCATTTAATATTGATACGAAAATTGATGATGGAAAGCCAGGTAAAGGTTTGGTGTTAGGATTAAAAGATCCTTCAGGATCGACTGGTGGATGTGTTACAACGGTTGATAAAAACACAGCAGAATATAATCTAGCTAACAATGTCGTGACTTGCGTTTTACCTATCAAAATCTTTTAGTTTTTAAATCAAACGTTAAGACAGTTAGAAACACGCCATTTTACAAGTAGCATTTTTTTGCAGGTTCATCCGTAAAATGTCATTAAATTGTCAAATAATTCGCGTGAAACTTCGCTATAATGCAGGCTTATTCTTCATCTAGCGATGTATATTTTCTTTTGAAAATCCTTTCATGCGAATTGCATCGCTACAAATCCAATAAAATGGAAAAGACAGCAAAAGCTCTCAACGAGCTTCGGACGCTGATTGCCGCCTTCGTCAAGCAGCACGCGATCACCCTTGGCATTATCAAGCTAATGTCATGGGGAGTTTTCAGCCTTACTAGTTTTATACTAGCATGGCTTTGGACACCTCAAACCAATGCAGAGTTTGGCGAAATTGGCTTTATTGCCTTTGTCGTCAGCTACGCACCCATTGTAATATGGGCAAGTTGGTTAGGATGGACGCGTTACAAAAGCCGTAGAGAACAGTAGTTCTTTGCGGCTTTTGCCGTTTTTATGCAAAAATTTTGCGTGGGTCGAACGCGTCGCGCACGGCTTCGCCGATGAAGATGAGTAACGATAGCATAATGGCTAATGTCGCAAAGCCTGCAATGCCCAGCCACGGCGCTTGTGGGTTAGCCTTGCCTTGCGCCAAAAGCTCGCCAAGGCTGGGGCTGCCTACGGGCAAACCAAACCCTAAAAAATCGAGTGAGGTGAGGGTGGTAATGCTGCCATTTAATATAAACGGCAAAAAGGTAATGGCGGCCACCATAGCATTCGGCAAAACATGTCGCCACATAATCATCGGCTCCGATACGCCAAGCGCTTTTGCCGCACGCACATAATCAAAATTGCGCGCCCGCAAAAATTCTGCGCGCACTACATCCACTAAGCTCATCCAGCTAAAAAGCAGCATTAAACCCAGCAGCCACCAAAAATTCGGCTCAACAAAGCTAGCCATGATGATTAACAAATAAAGCACCGGCAGCCCTGCCCAAATTTCGATAAACCGCTGAAATATCAAATCGGTTTTACCGCCAAAATAGCCTTGAACTCCACCTGCAAAAATGCCGATAACCGATGAAACGATTGTAAGCGTTAGCCCAAATAGCACCGATATGCGAAAGCCGTAAATTACGCGCGCCAGCACATCGCGGCCTTGGTCATCGGTGCCCAGCCAGTTTTCGCCATCGGGAGCAGATGGGGCAGGCTTTAAATTATCAAAATTGATCGTTTGGTAATCGTAAGGAATGGGTGGAAAAACCATCCAGCCATCCGCCTCAATTAACGACTTTACATAAGGGTCGCGATAATCGGCTTCCGTCTCAAATTCACCACCAAATTGGGTTTCGGTGTAGGTCTTAAAGGCTGGAAAATACAGCGAGTTTTGATAGGACAACACCAAAGGCCGCTCATTCGCAATAAGCTCCGCACCCAATGTAACGAAAAACAGCGCCAGAAAAATCCATAAACTCCACCAGCCGCGCCGATTTTTGCGGAAATTGGCGAAACGCCGATGGGTTAGAGGCGAGAATTTCATGCTTAATCTAAAAGCTCAATTTGCTCGGGCTGGTGCAGATCCATGGCGGGGCCGTTATTGCGATAAGTCCAGCCGCGCACACGCACGCGTTTACCTTGCAAGCTCGCAATATCGAACCCTTTGAAATAGGTTTTTGCATCCTCTTTGCTGATAACGCCGGTGAAATCCGTTTTCCAGTCTTTATCAAAATTGAGGAACCAACCGCCTTTAACCTTGGCGGCATTATCAATGCGGCCTTCAACCAGCAAATAGCGCTCGTTGCCCTTTGTGTCTACGCCGTCAGCGCTTTGCGGGTTCCAATAACTATCTTGCCAGATTCCGCGCTTTGCGGCACGCGCTTCAGCTTCGAGCTTTTGCCATTTAGGCATAAGCGCCCCACTATCGGGAAAAGGATACGCCAATGCCCAGCCTTGTTGAATCATCTCTTCTTGCACAATGCGCCCATCGGGCAAAGCTGCTAGAGCGATAAGCCGACCTTTACGATCAATCTTTTCATGGCTAAAAGTAAGGGTGAGCGTTTGATTTTGGATTAAATCTATTAGCGCTTGATGCGACTGCTCGCCCATCGGTTCGCCTGCACGCTTTAAGCCGCTTACCTCTTGAATATTGGGTACCTGGATGCTAGCCAAACGCACTTTTTCGCCTGATTCGAGGGTAAAGCTTTTACCATTATAAACTTGTTTCACACTACCGCTTTGACTAGGGTTAGCATACGATAAATCGGTTTGAAACAGCGTGAATAATGCTGCAATTGCCGCCACACTTATTAAAAGAATCAATTTTTTCATAGGCTAGTCTTAACCGTCTATTGCAATTGGTGCAAACGGTTGGTAAGTATCGCACATGGCTTTATTCTTTCTATTGATTTCGTTCTTTTTCTCGCTTTGGGGCGCGTTTATTTTCTTTAGTGCTTATTTTAGTGCGGAGTTGACAACGTCAATCAAATTGATTGAGATTATGGCGGGTATTGGCTTCTGCGTGGTGCCTTATTTAATCGGTAAATCGCTATCGGAGATGGTGGCCATACGTCAGCGTCACTTGATGTTAGAGCAAACCAGCCTGCAACAACGCATTATGCTTGAAGCCATGGATGAAGCTGCCAAATCCTATGAGCGTGAAAATGGCACCCCGCCGCCTATACCTAACGCTCCCAGCGCTGCAAATGCGCCGCAAACGCCGCCCGCTTCGGGCATTTAAGCATCAAATATCTCGCATCTAGGTAAAAAATGCCTAGAAGTGCCATAAATTAACGCTTTCTTAAGGAAGTGTGTGTTATTCTGTGTTTTGTTACATAAACTAGATTATCAAACAAATTTTGGTACGAAAGCTGCATAGAAAAACGCATGGATTATTCAGACATTACATTATTTAAAATGATGAAAACAAAAATGAGCTATCATGCTGAGCGTCAAGATGAGCTCGCGCGTAACGTAGCCAATATTGATACATCTGGCTATAAGCCTAAAGATTTGCGCGAATTAGACTTTCATAAAATGGCGATGGTCGAGTCAAGCCGTTTGCGGGTGCGTGCCACCAGCCCCAACCATATTACGGATACAGGGCGCGAAGAAACAAGCTATCGCAGCGATAAAATGCGTAAAACCTATGAGACAAAACCCGTCGAAAATTCAGTCGTGCTGGAAGAGCAAATGATGAAAGTGGCTGAAAATCAAATGGAATATCAAAAAGTAACCAACCTTTATGGTAAGATGGCCGGTTTATTTAAAACCGCTATCGGTAATAATTAGGAGCGCTAAACAATGGATTTAATTAACTCACTACACATTGCCGCATCGGGCATGAAAGCGCAGAGCGATCGCTTGCGCATTGTATCGGAAAATATTGCCAATGCCGATTCGGTTGGCGAATTTCCCGGCGATCAGCCCTATCGTCGCAAAACCGTTTCATTTAAAAGCGAGCTAGACCGCGATATGGGGATTGAAAAGGTGAAAGTGTCTAAATATGGCACCGATAAATCAGAATTTAAAAAGCGTTACGAACCTTCACATCCAGCGGCTGATGCGCAGGGCTATGTGTTGCAACCCAATGTTAATTCAATGGTTGAGATGATGGATATGCGCGAAGCCCGTCGCGGCTATGAAGCCAATATGAATATGGTTGAAGTTTCCAAATCGATGCTACAACAAACTATCGGATTATTAAATAAATAAGACAAACTTTGAGGAGACTCTATTATGGATATTTCAAAAGCCGCCGCCGCCTATCAAAATGCCAATGGCATGGGCGCAAGCAGCGCTAAATCGCTTGATAGTGTATCTTTGGGCGAAGATGCTAACATGGGCCCTAGTTTTAAAGAGCTGGTTTCGCAAGGCTTGGAATCGGCGCGCTCTGGCGGTTATAAAGCGGAAGCTATCAGCACTGAAGCGCTGGTAAATAAAAGTGAGTTGCACGAATTGGTAACGGCCGTTTCCAATGCTGAGCTAACACTCAATACCGTAGTTGCCATGCGTGACCGGATGGTATCGGCCTATCAAGATATTATCAAAATGCCAATTTAAGTTGTTCGTTAAGATTATTTAAATCTTTCGCTGTCATGATTAATGCATGATTGAAGAAGAGCCGCCACCGCTAAAAAAGCTGTCATTCATGGGTCGCATGCGCATAAAAATTGTGCCCTATACTATAGCTATAACGATAGGCGGTAGTGTGGGTAAATACATAACACCCGTTACTGAGCAGCCTCAAAATCCCGATACCATCACGTATGTTGATAATTACCAAGCTATTAAAGGTGAGCGCCCTATTTTGGCGGGTGATAGGGGCGTATTTCGTGATGCTGAAGGCACTCTCAACATTCCCTATAATTTTGAAGAGTCCAATCAATTAAAGTTATATCGATCAGATCCCGCAAAGGAAATTATTAATCCTTTAAAATTCAATAATGTAGATAAAAAAATTCTATTAGAAGAATTTCGCTATTTGGAATCTGTTATTAATGTGAAATTCTTTGAATCTCAAAATCCTGATTCCAATTATATTGCAAATATGACTTATGATTTAAGTGAACATAAAAATGGTAAGGGTGAAGGCAAGTCTATAGCTGGTTTTGGGCGGATGCCTAATAAATCAGGCGCACATATAGTTTTAAATAATCTCATTCGACACAAATCGCTAAATAATAAAGATTATGAAAATAGCGTTCGTAGCGTTATTAAACATGAATTAGGGCATGTTTTGGGGCTTGAACATCCACATGCCGAAGTATTTAAAAAAATAGCACTCATTGCAAATCAAGATAATTCAAATAGCACCACGATGAGTTACCAGGATTCTAATCCTAAATCTGATGGTGGGCAGTTAACAAAAAGATATTCTGATATTTCATTATCTTATCAAATATATGATCTTCAAGCGTTAATCGAACTCTATGGCCACGCATTAAATCGACCTAAAGTGCTTAAACATGAATTTACACTTAAGAATAGCAATATTAAAACGATCACGAATGGCTCAGAGCGCACAGAATGGATTATCCCTGAAGAGAAAAGCAGTCGCTCATCTTTCATCAACTTAAGCAATCAGATTAAAGATGTTTCCTATATTGGAGATAGTTATTTTTGGGCACTCGAAGCACCTCATAAAGTGGATGTAGCTTCATCCACTGCTCAAAATCAATTTTTTGGTTTTAATGGAAATGTGACCATTATTGATGGTGATGGGTCGTCCGTATTTAATGTCACAAATGGCGTTGACTCAATAACGACCAATGACGGGTTTGATATTATTCAAATGAATGCCCAAAAGGGGTTGGTGATTGCTACTGATTTTGATGTTGGCAAAGACATGATTGAATATGATGAAACAGCCATCGAATGCCATCAGCTAGGTGAGATTAATGGCAAGCCTTCAATTATTTTTATGGATATGCAAGGCAATCCTATTTCGGCAGTGCAATGCCCGAATCTAACAAAAGAAGAGCTCGAATTCATTCATATTAGCCCCGCAAGTGGAAGCATGTTAACGCCATATCAGGGCGCTAATGTAAATTTAAAAAAGAATCAAAATTACTTTTTAGAACCCTCTTTAAATAGAGCCTATTTTTCACTTGAACATAATGATGCGTCGCAACTTGAGGTTTCCTATAAAGATGGCCGCACATACTGGCAATTTAAAGATGCTCAGTGCAATGTGGTGAATGAGGTGAGTGCGCGCGGCATAGTAAATCACGATTTAATAGGTTTTAGATGTCGTACCAATTCCAACCTGTATCAAAACTTTAGGGGCGAAATTAAATATATCGGTTTTGTGCCTGATAAAGGTAATGGTTTTATACATCAGCATGAAGATGGAACGCTGACAAGTAAATTGGATAATTCTGTTTTTGTGAAAACCGTGAATGCGAAAAATCGAGTAAGTTTAGCGCCACCCCATTCAAATAGAAAAGGGTCTGGCTATAGCGTATGGCTTTTAAATGATGGGTTCGTTGATCGAAAAAATTATAGCCAAGAGGAGGTGCATTATACCGTGTCACACCAAGCCGCCACGAACATTTTTAACAGCAATGTCGATAAATTAGAAATGTTAGGCGATAGCATAATGCCCATAAAAATTAACGATAATGGCTTGGTTTTGGTGGGGTATGATAATGAATCACACAAACCAGTAGGCATTTTTACAATATTGAAATTTAATGGTGATTTAGAAAATATGAAGCCGCAAATTTTCAGAAGTAAACAGATAGCCGAGATGTTACCTCTACATACGCTACAAAATTGCCCAACGGACATCAAAAACGAAGTGAAAGCGGCTATTGATTTTGCCGAACAACAGGATGCCATTACACAAAAAACTCTCCACAATGCGAAATGGCAAATGCAGGCTTTAGCAACCCCCTCCTCACGCCAGCTTTAATTTAATATGCAAAACGCTTTTATGAATGGCGGCTTTCATAATTCTTTCACACTTAGCTGTTAGTCTAGATAAATGGAATCGCCTAAATCTTCACCCAAACTTGCTTTTATAGGCAAAGTGCGTAACGCCGTTATGCCTTATGCACTACCCGCATCGGTTTTTTTAGGAAGTGTGGCAGGGCAAAGCACTCAAGCTAAAGCACAGTTCAGCGATTTTCTTAGCAAAGAAAAAACATCGTCTGTGGCCGTTGATAATTTCACTGCTTTACTAAGTGGAAGGCCTTTGCGCGTGGGTGATAAAAATATTACGCGCGATGCGAATGGCACATTGGTGATTCCCTATTGTTATGAATTTAACGATTTTGTGTCGATGATCAAAGCGGATACCGCGCGCGGAGCGGGAGAATTTTCAAAAGTTATAGCTGAAGAAAAAGCATTATTTGAAGATAAAATTAGACTTTTAGAAACGATTATTGATGTACGATTTGTGGAAGTTCCCAACGTTAAAGATGCCTATTTTAGTTATGTAGCGAGTGATTTAACGCATTACCGAAACGATTTGGAATCACCGCGCGGTAAGGTAAATGCGTTTGCGCGAATGCCCAATATTGAAGGATCAATTATTGTAGCCGATAGTCGAAAAAGGCTTACAAAAAGCTTCTTTGATATGCCTAATCTTACAATTGCTCATGAATTGGGGCTGCATCACCCACATATAGAAGACAATAAACCGATTAATTTGTCAGAAAATCTGGATAATTTTAATGCCACCATCATGAGTTATGAATCCTCAAAATCCTATTCTGAGGGAGGGTTCATTACCAATCAAGTGCCAGAACGTGCCCCTCAAAGCTTTCAACTGCTCGATATTCAAGCATTAGTGGATATGTATGGTTTATCTAAACATCGCCCACTCGTAGAACGCCACCAGCTCGGCAATAAACCCGAAGTGCGCACCTTGTTAATTGGGCAAGATCGCACGCAATGGCAGCTAGCGGGCGAAGGGGGCGCGCATCTTAATCTTGGTAAAACTGTTAAAGACGTTTCACATGTCAATCAATCTCACTATTGGTCTGAACGCCCTGTTGATGAAATTACGGCAACCAATAAACAACCGAATTATTATTACGGACAGCAAACGAACGTTACTATTAAAGATGGCTCAGGATCATCCATTTTTAATGCGTCTGGTGGTGTTGACACGCTTCAAACCGGCACTGGAAAAGATATTATTCAATTAGGCAGCACCATGGGTTATACCGTTGTTACTGACTTTGATCTTACCCATGATAAAATTGAATATGATAGCACCACGCTGAAGCGGTTTGAGGTACAAAAAGCGCCCAAGGGAAGCCACATTATATTTTACAATGCAGCAAATAGAAAATCCATGATTGTTGAGCTAATGGGGGTTAATCCTGCTGAACTAAAACATGCAGATATCCAGCCTATCGATTCGGGCGAGTTGTTAGGGCCGTATAATGCGAGCATCATGACACTTGAAAAAGGCGAGCGTAAAAAGCTGCATTATTTACTGCCGAAACAAATTCTAGATATTGAAAGCGCTACCATTGGCCGCGTTGAAATTAGCTTTCAAAATGGTCAAACTCAGTGGAAAATTTTTGATGATAAACAACAAGCATTTGCACAGATGTATTTGCAGGGCACAGTCGATTTAAGCCAAATTATCTATCAAAATGCAGCTAACCCTTTTTCGATGCAAGCAGGTGATCATCGCGTTGTTTATAATGGCACCGTGCCTAGCCAAGAGGGCGTAATCTATGTGGGCGCAGATGATCAATCCGTAACCAAAATTTATCAAACTGCAACCTATTTAGGTTTTATGCATGAGGGCGCAAGGTGGGTGCTGAATGGTGATTTGCAGATGGATAAGGATCGTTCGCATAACCGAATATTTTTAAATAAAGATTGTTTTATTGATACCCAAACTAAAAAACAGACCCCTTTTGAATTTTTATGTTCGGAGCGTACTGCGGTTAGCCACTACAACGCACAAACAAGCAAAATCGTTTTGCCGGCCGAATCATTTCAGACCGTCACTGCACATGATGGCAAGTGTGCGGTGGTTGGATTTAATAAAAATGGCGAAGTAACGCAAAGTATCTTTATTAACCATCTGATTGGCGCTGCTGAGGCAATTCAGATTTATAATGGCAACGCACATCTATCAGAAAAACGAACCTATACGCCTTTAGATAAATGTTCAAATTCTTTGAAAGAATATGTAAAACAGGGGTTTGAATGGTCAGATCAGCAAGAATCTTTGGCGCAAGATGCATTAAACCAAGCCAAATGGCAGATGGCTGCCAAGCCTACGCAAAACGCACGCCAGCGATAGGTTAAATCTTATTATTAAACTTTACTTGCATAAGGCTGAGTGCGGCCTATAACTGTAGTATAATAAAAAATAATACGATGAAGGCAGGGAAAAATGGATAAGAAAAAAGCACTCGATACGGCATTATCACAAATTGAAAAAAGCTTTGGCCAAGGCTCAATTATGAAGCTAGGCGCACAAGAATCGCTTAATGTTGAAGCGATTTCAACCGGTTCGCTGGGTTTAGATATTGCGCTTGGCGTAGGTGGCGTGCCTAAAGGTCGCATCATTGAAATTTATGGCCCTGAAAGTTCAGGTAAAACCACCCTTACGCTGCATATTATTGCTGAGGCACAGAAAAAAGGTGGCACCGCCGCTTTTATTGATGCTGAGCACGCACTTGATCCAGTTTATGCCAAAAAGCTGGGCGTAAATACCGATGAATTGGTCATTTCTCAGCCTGATACCGGCGAACAAGGGTTGGAAATTGCTGATACACTGGTACGCTCCGGTGCAATCGATGTTTTAGTGATTGATTCGGTTGCCGCGCTCGTGCCACGCGCCGAGCTTGAAGGCGATATGGGTGATAGTCACATGGGTTTACAAGCCCGCTTGATGAGCCAAGCCTTGCGCAAACTCACCGGTTCGATTTCCAAATCAAAATGTACCATTATTTTCATCAACCAAATTCGTATGAAAATTGGTGTGATGTTTGGTAACCCTGAAACGACTACCGGCGGTAACGCACTTAAATTCTATGCATCCGTGCGTATGGATATTCGCCGTATTGGTGCCTTGAAAGATAAAGAAGATGTAGTGGGCAACCAAACACGCGTTAAAATCGTGAAAAATAAAGTAGCGCCGCCTTTCAAAGTAGTTGAATTTGATATTCTTTATGGCGAAGGCATCTCGAAAGAGGGCGAAATTATCGATATGGGCGTTAAAGGCGAAATCGTTGAAAAAGCCGGCTCATGGTATAGTTACGACAGCCAACGCATTGGTCAGGGCAAAGAAAATGCTCGTAAATTTTTGAAAGATAATCCTGAAATTTCGGCTGAGATTGAACGCAAAGTGCGTGAAAATGCCGGTCTCATCGCCAAGAAGATGGAAGATAAATCCATCGCCGATGAAAACTCAGACGATGCCTTAGATGAAGCGGTGGCTTAAATTGCTACATCCGCTTTAAATATGAATTTAATTGCCCAGCTAGTCTGGGCAATTTTGTATCCACCCTACAAAGAGGAGTTTTTCATGACATTTAAAGGTAAAACCGCTCTGATTACCGGATCAACCAGTGGCATTGGTTTAGGCATAGCGCAGCATTTTGCCAAGCTCGGCTGCAATATCGTTATGAATGGTTTTGGCGAAGCGGCGCAAATTGAAGCCGATCGCAAAGCATTAGAATCGCATGGAATTATTGCTCATTACAGTGATGCCGATATGAGCAAACCCAATGCCATTGAGGCAATGACGCGCGAAGCTTTGGCTAAGTTTAGCACCATTGATATTTTGGTCAATAATGCTGGCATTCAACATGTGAAGCCGATTGATGAATTTCCACCCGAAAAATGGGATGCGATTTTGGCCATCAATTTATCCTCCGCTTTTCATACCACGCGGCTGTTAGCCCCTGCGATGAAACAAGCGGGGTGGGGGCGGATAATTAACATCGCTTCTGTGCATGGCTTGGTGGCATCGGCCTATAAAGCCGCCTATGTGGCTGCAAAACATGGTATTGTGGGGCTAACCAAAGTCACCGCGCTGGATTTGGCCGAATTTGGCATTACCGCCAATGCAATTTGCCCGGGTTACGTCAAAACGCCATTGGTGGAAAAACAAATTCCCGAACAAGCAAAAGCACACGGTATTAGCGAAAAAGAAGTTATTGAAAAAGTGTTCCTTAAAAACCACGCAATAAAGTCGTTTGTTGAGGTGAGTGACATTGCAGCACTTGCCGAATTTTTATGCTCAGAAGCCGCTAAAACCCTTACGGGAACTGCCTTGCCCTTAGATGCTGGATGGTCATCCCAATAAAATAACGCCTATTGTACACCCAAAAACCGTAGTTTCTATGCGGTATCACATTAAATATGACACATGTTAGTAAAACCCATGCAAAAAATGCATAGTAACTATGAAAAAATTCCAACTATCGTTTGAAATGATGCAATACAGCCCATAAAATAAGGATAATAAAAAGGGGAATTACACATGCTAAGCCAATTCGTTTTAAAAACTAAACGTCTTATTTCAATCTTGTTTTTAGGCGGGTTTTGCTTAACCGCCCTTTCGGCTTGCACGACTGATCATACGGAAGTCAGCAATTGGTGGTATGACCAGCAGTGGGAATCAGCCAGTGCCGGTGGAGAAACCGATCAATAATTTAGTTCGAATTATTGTAATTTTTTATCAAGCCTTAATCATTTAGTCATAGTTCTTTGTTAATCTTAATTAAAAGATTATGACAGAAAAGCCCTTACCCGATCCGCCTCAAAATAAATCCGCTATCGGGTTGACTGTTGGTAATGATGATTTTGTTTTTGGCAGCGATTTTGCATTTAGCCATTATTCGGCAGTTAGTTGGATGTCGCGCTCTTTTGATAGAGCAGATGCAAATTACACCATTAACGCCAATACAGCGCTTGCTTTATATACCGATTCTCACGATAGAGGCATCAATAGCGGTGTGGTTGATGCACAGTTTTATCGACCAAATGCCTCCAAACTATCTGCACAAACTTCGGTTAGTCGTCATACGCAAAGCGACTTAGCACAATCGGCGCTACGATTTTCAAATCGTAGTGAATTGGGCGCAGAAGTGGCACATTTTACATCTGGCGACAGTGTGGGTGAAAAAGCCCAAAACACGTGGCATGACATTACTGGACTATATACGTTCGATTATGGCAAATATGCCTTAGCTGATAGGGTTTCAGGCAATTTCTACGCAGGTAATAGTGCGTCTTTTTCAACTTCTGGCCAAAACTTTGTTACGCTTAACACGAATGCTGGTGCTGTAGTGGGTAATTATACGGGTGCAAATGCAGGAGTAGGGGTGTCATTCGGAAATATGAAAGCGGATGATACCATTCATTATCAAGCAGAAACTATCAATCCCGCTTACTTCCCTTCTACAGATAAAAAAATTGGGTTTAGTGTTACCGCTAAAACGGATGTAAATTATATTCATCGCACACCCTTATTGGGTCAAGTTAATCAAACGGTTACTGAATCTAGTCAGCATCCATTTTCAAATCCTGAGCATGGCGATACGATTGCAACTCTTGGAACCGTACAAAAAGATGTCACTCTCGCAAATAAGCCAAATCCTTTCGTTATGTCAGGCTCGCTATCTGCAGCAGTGGCCGCTGGAAAACTGGCATTAGAGGCAGGCGTGCGTGTTTCAGGTCATGTGAATCAACAAACATTGTTAACGGAGTCAAAAACCTTTACCAAACTTGACCAAGTTGAGCTTGAACGCGTTATACAAGGCGGTTACGCCGAATTAAACGACATAAAAAAAGTAATTAGCGAGATTGAAGATATGCCTTCCACTAAAACGGTCACTGCCCCCACTAAAATACAACCGATTGGTTATGTGAAGGCAACGTTAACTTTTTAGTATCAATTAATTACTGGCAAGCAGTGTGATTTTATTTTCAGTCTGATGCGTTAATAATGTATTTAATGCATCTAAATATGCTTTGGCAGTCGCAACGAGCGTATCCGCGTCAACGCCGTTACCGCCAATTAACTGATCTTTTTCAGAGCGTAAACGCACGGTTACTTGGGCTTGTGCATCCGTGCCACCGGTTACGGCATGTACCTGATAAAGCTCAAGTTTTGCTTGATGGTGTACTAGATGGCGAATGGCTTTAAAAATGGCATCAACGGGGCCATTTCCTTCCATGCGAATTGACTTGCGCTCGCCGCCAATCGATAAAGTTAGCTCGGCCACTTGCTCGCCTTCGGTGCCACAATTTATCAGCAATTTGGAGAGTTTAATTTTATCTTCGCGGTGGTTGGCAGCATCAAGCAGTGCCAAAATATCGGCCTCAAACACTTCCTTCTTTTTATCAGCCAATTCTTTGAAACTCAAAAAAGCATCTTCAAATACATTTTCGCCAAGATCAAATCCCATTTCCAGTAGTCGATCGCGAAAAGCATGGCGGCCAGAATGTTTGCCGAGCACTAAATTGGTTTTTTCTAACCCTACTGAAGCGGGTGTCATAATTTCATAGGTGCCTGAATGTTTAAGCATGCCATCTTGGTGAATGCCCGATTCATGCGCAAATGCATTGGCACCTACAATCGCTTTATTGGCCTGCACCGTTTGGCCGGTGATGGTTTGAATCAAGCGGCTGGCGCGGGTGATATAAGTAGTATCTACATTGCAAGTCACGCCCTTAAAGCGGTCTTTGCGGGTGTTGATAGCCATCACTACTTCTTCTAAAGCAGTATTTCCCGCCCGTTCGCCGATGCCATTGATGGTGCATTCAATTTGGCGCGCGCCGCATGAGAGCGCCATCAGCGCGTTGGCGGTGGCCAATCCCAAATCATTTTGCCCGTGGAATGAAAAAATCGTTTCATCAAATTTGTCTACCTTATTGCGCAATGTATTGAACAATTCAGCAATCGAATCAGGCGTGGCATAACCTACCGTATCGGGAATGTTGATGGTGGTGGCGCCCGCTTTAATGGCGGTGTTGACCGCTTTGATCAAATAATCAGGGTCGGTACGGGTGGCATCCATTGCTGACCATTCCACATCATCCGTGTAATTACGCGCGAGCGATACAGTGGCCTGAATCATCTCCAGCACTTCTTCGCGCGTTTTGTTAAATTGATGCTCTAAGTGAATGTCGCTGGTAGACATGAACGTATGAATACGTGGGCGCTTAGCGGGTTTTACTGCCTCTGCCGCGCGTTCAATATCGGCGGTTTTTGCGCGAGCGAGCGAGCAGATAATGGCGTTTTTTGTATTTTGCGCAATGGCTTTCACACTTTCAAAATCGCCATTGCTGGCCATGGCAAAGCCGGCCTCAATCACATCGACGCGCATCGTATCAAGCAGATCAGCTACGGCCAGCTTTTCCTCCAAATTCATAGAAAACCCGGGGGACTGCTCGCCATCGCGAAGCGTCGTATCAAATATAATTACATCACGTTTCATGGCCGCACTATAGCGCAGCCACAAAGCTTGTCACCCATAATTGCAGGCATAAAAAAACACCACCCTCTGGGAAGGGTGGTGTTAATTATCGAAAGCATCCTACTTCGCTAAAACCGTTATACGGTATAGCGGGTAGGAAACGGGCACTATGTGCTACTCCCCGATAGAACAGCGTATGATGCTGTCCTTGGGCTGAGCTAGTAACCCAGTGGGTCGAGGTAATCCCGCTGCGGGAAATTTCAATCCCATAACGTGATACGCTGTCGCGAACAATGTCCACAACAAAGCGCACTTCGGAATACCTCCCTTCTGACACAATTTCTAGCTCGCATGGCGGCGCTAGATCCCATGCCTTTTGGGCTGGTAGAACGTTCCCGTTCCACCCAAGGCTACGCAACAGCAACTCGTATCGATCGTTTAGAACCGGTAGCTTTAACGTTGCTGACTGCTCGCATCCTAACTCAATAGGATTGCTGAGCTTCACTTCAAAGGGAACCTGAAAAGATTTCCCATTGTAGTTGATTGTCACCAACGTGCCATTTAGCGTATCAACCTTGTAGTGCTGAAACCGATTAAGGCTCAGATACTGGCTGCTCACTTTTACAGGCGCGAACGCTGGTATCACACCATCGGGCGTCGTCACATCGGTTTGCAGATAGATCGACGAACATTGAGGAGTGCTCGCAATTTCTGCCATCAACTCACGCATTTGGCTAGGTATGCCGCGTGCGCAAGTCAGCCGAACTTGCTGAGTTGGCGCGTTTTGCAACGGCACCCTGTAGATTTTGCCTTCAAAGACAATTTCTGTCAGCATCCCTGCCTCAGCATCAACTTGATAGGTGTAAACCCCTTCAATGTTGATGGTATTGGCAGTCAACATCACCAGCGTTTCAGCGTTGGCTTGGCCACCAAAGGTGGTCAAGCCAGTTTCTAAAACCAGTGCCCGGCAATTCACCTTCGCATTAACTGCGGTGGTTAGTTGCGGAAACTCGTTAACCTTACTTGGATTAACGGGTGGATTTTCATCCGCGCAAACCAAAAAAAGGTCTGTTCCTGCGTAGGCGTCCACTAATTCCAGCGAATACCTTACCCCATCGTACCAGACCCCAACTTCCGCGTAATATACGCCGTCATTCTGGTCTTTTTTGGTAGCCAAGCGGTAAGCTTGGTTTCCAATGGTGATGGAGGAGGTGGACAGGTTGGCGACCGTTCCAGCGGAAAATCCACCGAAAAAGTCATCCGTCACCAGTTTTGTGGTGCAGGATTGTGTGGCCACCCGAAGGTCATCGAATGGCGAATCGTCATCCTTTTCACAGGCGACGAGGGTGAGAACCATTGCAACCATGCAGATGATCCTCGTGAAAATTCTTAAACTCATAAATTCGTGTTTAGCCTCCCTTCACGTATCGTTAGACCGTGGGTAAGAAGGCGGGTGAACAAAAAAGAATGCGCAAAACATCGCTAAAAACCAAATTCCCAGTGGTTTTCTTCTTAAAAAGTGAGAGCAAAAGCTCTAATAGCGAAAAAATTTAAACGCAAAAAATCACCTTGATGATAATTCAATCAAGGTGATTTTTGTGTGAAAGTTTTGTGAAGCTTTGCGTTTTAAATTAAGCGACGTGGCGTTTTAAAGGTTGTTGGCTGCGTGGGCCCATTTGCTGGATGATATCGCCTGCGCAAGCGCTGCCTAAATCGCCAGCCTGTTGCATGGATAACCCATGGGTGATGCCGTAAAGCACGCCAGCCGCGTATAAATCACCCGCGCCTGTCACATCAACAATGCGATGCGTAATTTTGGCCGCTGCAATCTCAATTTGCTTACCGTTTTGGCTGATAATTGAGCCATATTCACCGCGCGTTACGCATAGTGTATCCACTTGGTTGGCATAGGCATTAATATTGGCTTCTAGCGTGTCTTGCTGGCCAAGCGACATAATCTCGCCTTCATTAGCGAATAAAATATCGACATAGTCGCGGATGAGCGCATTAAATTCATCGCGATGGCGATCAACACAAAATACATCAGAAAGCGAGAAGGCCACTTTGGTGCCAGCTTGTTTCGCAATTTCAACCGCTTGGGTAATGGCTTGTTTGGCTGAATCCTGATCCCATAAATAGCCTTCAATCAGCATAATTTCAGCATCGGTTATCAAGCTGGCATCAATATCTTCAGGCGCAACATCGGTGCAAATACCTAAATAGGTGTTCATAGTGCGCTCGCCATCGGGAGTCACCGCAATTAGGCAGCGCGCGGTAGGCTTGCCGTGAGTGGCATCGGGCACCGAAAAATTCACGCCGATAGATTCCATGCCTTGGCGATAGTGGCGGCCCATGGCATCGTTGCGCACTTTGCCAATAAATGCAGTGCGGGCGCCCAGTTGCGCCAAACCAGCGAGTGAATTGGCAACCGATCCACCCGACATAGTGGTCATATCGGTCATTTTCTCCGTCAGCGCTACAGCTTGTTGCTCATCAATCAGCGCCATGGTGCCTTTCGTCATGCCATTTTCAGTCAGGAAATTTTCTTCGCAATGGGCTAGGCCATCTACGATTGCGTTGCCAATTCCCGTTACATGGTATTTTTTTAAGCTCATAAAGTTTACTTTCGGTTATGTGGTAAGGTGATAGACCTGCGCGCCGCCCAAAATGGTGCGAATGGCGCGGCCTTTGGTTTTGGTGTCGTCAAAGGGCGAGTTTTTCGATTTGCTAGAAAATTCTTTAGGGTTAATCACCCATTCCACATCCAAATCAATCAGCGCTAAATCGGCGAATGCGCCTTTTTTCAAGCGGCCAGCGGGGAGTTTCAGAATATCAGCGGCTTGATAGGTCATTTTGCCAATCACATCGCTTAAGCTCATGATGCCACGGTGATATAAATCGAGCGATAGGGGCAGCATGGTTTCAAGCCCCACAATGCCAAAGGCCGCTTCGGCGATGGGTACGCGCTTGCTTTCCTGATCATGCGGCGCGTGGTCGGTGGCAATGGCATCAATCGTGCCGTCGCGCAAACCTTCAATTACGGCGAGTTTATCTTTATCGGCGCGCAAAGGCGGGTTCATTTTGGCGAAGGTGCGGTATTCCAAGCAGGCCTCATCGGTGAGTTGAAAATGGTGAGGCGCAGCTTCGGCTGTTACGCGCAAACCTTCATGTTTAGCGCGGCGCACGGCCTCAATTGCTTCCGCGGTGGAGATATGCAAAACATGATATTTCGCGCCCGTTAAGCGCACCAATTGAATATCGCGGTCAACAATCACTGCCTCTGAAGCATTGGGGATGCCTTTAAGGCCTAGCCGTGTAGCAATGGGGCCTTCATTCATGCAACCGCCGTTAGATAGGTTCAAATCCTCGGCATGTTGGCCAATGGGAACATCCAGCTCGCGCGCATAGGTAAGCGCTTGGCGCATGAGTTGTGCATTCATAATCGGCAAGCCATCATCGGTAAATGCTACCGCACCGGCTTTGGCCAGCAAGCCCATTTCGGTCAAACGTTCGCCTTTCATGCCTTTGGAAACGCAGGCATAGGGAAACAGGCGGCAATAGCCCGTTTCACGCCCTTGTTTAAGCAGAAACTCGAGTATCGCCACATCATCAATCACGGGATCGGTATTGGGCATGGTGGAAACCGAAGTCACCCCACCTGCTGCCGCCGATTTACTGCCGCTTTCGATTGTTTCTTTGTATTCTTGCCCGGGTTCGCGAAAATGCACTTGAATATCAATCAATCCGGGGGTGAGCAGATGGCCTTCACATTCAACGATATCAGCGCCCTCAGCGGTGGAGCCATCCATAAACAATCCCGCCCCAAAATCGGCAATCTTGCCATCTTCCACCAACACACTGCCAACAGCATCAAGTTTCGTCGCAGGGTCAAGCAGCCGCGCGTTTTTATAAATAGTGCGGCCAGTGTGGGCAGTGGGTTTTGTAAAATGTTGCGTGGACAAAGAAAATCTCCCAATTTGCCCGCGCAAGTTAGGAGATTAACTTTAGTTTGTAAAGTGAGGCGTTAAATTATTATATGCTTACTGGGTTCGTTTTTTGTTCCTTCGCTTCCAGTGCTGCATTATACTTTTCAACAAATGTAGGCGTCTCTTTAATCGGCGTTGGCTCTGATATTGGTTTTGATGGAGTGGTCAGCTCAGGGACTTGACAAGTTAAATCACGCATAAAAAAATTATCAGTTAAAACCATCACGGCCACATCTAAAGGATTATTCAACATTCTTTTTACAGTGTCATTAGGTCTATCTGCATCGATGAAATGTTCTCCGACAAATTCTACTGATTTTGGATCAACATTAAATCCTTCTTCGGCTAAAGCTGTGACTAGTTTATTTAAGCTGGATATGTCGTTGATTCCTGAAGAAAAGGTTTCGTGGAACTTTCCATCAAAATCACTCAACTCCTCTGGAATATTTAGATGGTAATTTTGATAAGCTTCACGTATTTTAAATCGTGATTCTTCATATAAATTAATTAACTTAGATTCCAAATCTTCTGGTGAATAGCCATTATCACTGTTTCTTTCAGTTAATTTTTTTAAAGATTCTGTTTTTGAACGAATTTTTGAGACTTCATCCATTACACCTACAAATAAAGGTAATTCAATTCTATAAGGCGTTTCAAGCATATTTTTTTCTTTCGTTTATTATCTAAAATAACATAACATAAAAGTATTACAAAATCGTTAAGACAAATTATCTTCTTGAGTGATGGACGGTTTCGAGCACTTGTTTGCGGAATTCTAAAGGATTGTCAATCCACGGAATGGGCGACACGCCAGCACCAGTGCCAGCAATATAAAGGCTGCCATAGCCAAAAATTCGCCCCAGTACGCTTTGGTCAAAATTAACGCTTTCAATATTGCGGTGATTTAATTCAATGGTATTGCGCGATATCACGCCGGTTTTTACAATGACGCGCATGGTGGTCACCACAAATTCGGTGCTTGCAATCATAAAATAGGACTTCACCAGCGAGGCGATTCCCAATGCTGTCAACACTCCCACATAAAGCGGTTCTTTAGGGAAAAATAAAATCATCGCAAAAAAGAGGAGGCCGGGAATATAAACAAACCAATGAAATTTAGCCTGATGCAAAATGCGCTCATCGCTCAATAAATTATTTTCAGCATATTTAAACATTTTTACAAATTCCCTTCGAGTATTTCAAGTACGGCTTGACGCACCGCTACACCCATTTCTACTTGGTCGAGAATCACACTACGTTGAATATCATCGGCCAGCAGCGTGTCAATTTCAACCCCACGATTAATCGGGCCAGGGTGCATTACCAGCGCATCGGGTTTAGCTGCAGCTAATTTTGCTTCCGTCAGCCCGAAGAACTCAAAATATTCGCGTATGCTGGGCACGGCCATGCTGGCTTGCATACGCTCCATCTGAATGCGTAACATCATTACAATATCGCAATCGGCAATGCCTTGTTCAAGATTATAATAGGGTTCAGCGCCTAGGCTGCGCGGTGCGGCTGGCATAAGCGTAGCAGGGGCCACCATACGCACCTCAGCCCCCATTTTATTGAGCAACAAAATATTGCTGCGTGCCACGCGGCTATTGACCACATCGCCGCAAATGGCCACTTTTAAGCCTTTTAACGCGCCTTTGCGACGGCGGATGGTCAGCGCATCCAGCAGCGCTTGGGTGGGGTGTTCGTGGCTGCCATCGCCTGCATTAATCACCACACCTTTTACTTTTTCGGCCAGCAAATGCACCGCGCCCGATTGATTATGGCGTACTACCACAAAATCAGGGCGCATGGCGTTAAGCGTCATCGCGGTATCAATTAAGGTTTCACCTTTGGCTGCACTGCTGGTTGCGACCGACATATTGATTACGTCGGCACCTAAGCGTTTGCCAGCCAGTTCAAAACTAGTACGCGTGCGCGTCGAATTTTCAAAAAATAAATTGATTACCGTACGACCGCGCAAAATAGAGTGCTTCTTATCGGCTTGGCGGTTGCGCTCTACATATTCTTCAGCTTTATCAAGGATTAGGTTGATGTCGTTAACGTTAAGCTCTTCAATACCTAAAAGGTGGCGTGCGCTATATTTTGTCGCTGAAATATCCTTATTTGCGCTTTTGGCCATCAAACCCTTCATTTCTTTTGCACTTTGCCGTGCATCCTTATACTAAAGAATAATGAAGAAACAAACAATTTGCCGTATTACCGCCCTTTGCATTTTAACGATAGGTTTAGCCAGCTGTGATGCGCGCCCGCAATCGCAGCTTGATAAGCGCAATCTGCTCGATAAATTATTGGTTGATGGCCCTAAAGTTACGGGCGTGAGCGCTGCGTTAGAAGATTCTGCTAAGGCCGCTGAAGAATCAAAAAATTATGATCGTGCCTTACAATTTTACGAGCAACTGCTTGATAAAAACCCCGATAATGTAAAATATCGCCTCAAATATGCGGAGAATCTGCGCCGTGCGGAGCAACCCGATAAAGCACTGCAATATTATAATGTCGTATTAAAAGAAACGCCTGACGATGTGGTAGCACTGGAAGGTAAGGGTCTCACGCTCATTACCAAAGGCGATTTTACGGAAGCCGGAAATGTGTTTGAACAAGTGATGGCGCAAGATGCGAAACGCTGGCGCACCTTAAACGGAGTAGGCTTATTATTCGTATCACGAAATATGCCTGATGAGGCGCTGGCTTATTTTGATTCTGCACTCGAAAATGCGCCAGATGAGCCAACGGTTTTAAATAATAAAGGCCTAACCCAAGCGCTTCAGGCAGATTATCCTAAGGCGATTGATACGCTAAATCGTGCTAGCAGCAAAGTAAAAACCAAATCGCTTGAGCGTAAACGGATTGATCTTAATTTAGCGCTAGTACTAGGCTTATCCGGTGATTTAAACCGTGCGGAAAATGTAGCGGAACGTCATTTATCAGAAGTGGCGGTGCAAAATAACCTCGGCTTTTATGCCAAACTTGCCAATGACGATAAATTAGCTAAAGCCTATCTTAATAGCGCCATTTCAGGCAGCTCCACCTTCTATGAGCGTGCATGGCAAAATTTGGAAGATATGAAATAATAGCCACTTCCGGCGCAATTAAATTACGCTAAGCTGTAAGTATAGGCTCAAATTGTTATGCAGTTTTGGCTTTTATCCAAAGCGCTTCCATCTGCTCCAAAGTTGAATCTGATTTAATGTCAGGTTCAATGGTGCGAAAGCGGCTTTCAAATTTGCGATTGGCTTTGCGTAAAGCGGTTTCGGCATCTAAGTCTAAATGACGTGCTACATTTACCAAGGCAAACAGCGCATCGCCCAGTTCTTCTTCTATATTGGATTGATCAGCGATAGCGGTTTTAAGTTCATGTAATTCTTCATCCAGTTTGGCAAATACAGGGCTAATTTCAGGCCAGTCAAAACCTAGTTTACTGGCTTTTCTACCTAGTTTTTGCGCGCGTAGCAGCGCGGGGAAGTTGGATGGAATATCGTCTAACACTGAATGATGGCCTTTGGCTTGTTTTTCAGCGGCTTTAATAAAATCCCAATTTTCAATTTGGTCAGTAGCGGTTTCAATGCCTTGTTGCTGGCCAAATACATGCGGGTGGCGTGCAATCATTTTAACGTTAATGGCTTCAGCCACATCTTCAAAATCAAATAATCCGGCTTCATCCGCCATTTGTGCATGAAACGCGACTTGCAGCAACAAATCGCCCAGCTCTTCTTTCAGCGCGGGCATATCGTTACGCTCAATCGCGTCGGCTACTTCATAGGCTTCTTCCAGCGTGTAAGGCGCGATGGTGCTAAAATTCTGCTCCACATCGCACGGGCAGCCTGTTACAGGATCGCGCAATTTGGCCATAATGTCGATTAGTTGCATAAGTTCTTTAGTCATTCTTAACCAATTAGCGCTAAAGTGGTAAGATGCCTACCGTTAAATCAACAGAAGCATTCATTGAAAAAGCGTTTGGCGAACAGCTCGATCAATCCGGCTTGCCGAAATGGCTTCACTCATTAGAAGTTATGAAGATTCTACCCGATCATGTTTCGGACGATGTCAGAATGGCAGCGCTTTTGCATGATGTGATTGAAGATACCGCTATCACATACCAAGATTTACAGAAGGCAGGTTACAGCGCCACAACCTTAGAGATTGTCGCGCTTTTATCCCATCAAAAAGAAGACATATCGTATTTTAAATATATAAAAAATGTGATTGAAGATGGCCTTTTTTCAAAGCCCGCTAAACATGGAGCTTTACTGGTTAAATATGCCGATATTTGCCATAATACTTCACCTGAAAGACTTGATCCTAAACTGGGTGAAAAGACGCTTGAACATTATCGCACCAAACATTCAATTCCTAAAGATATGCTTCGTAATGCCATAGTCGCGCTAGGCTATGAGGATTTTGATCCCTATAAAAAATCGGCAGGCCATCAGCGCTAGTTGATTTCTTGCAATTTGTGGTTTGTCTGATAGTCATACAGCTATGACAGAAACTGCACGCAATACCGCGCCCCAAGCGCATTACCCCAATGTAGAACCCAACCCTGATTTTGCAAAAATTGAGCAAAAAATTCTGGCGCATTGGCAATCTACTCACGCGTTTGAGCAATCGGTGCAAAATCGCAGCAATGCCGATGAATTTGTGTTTTACGATGGGCCACCTTTCGCCAATGGTTTGCCGCATTATGGTCATCTACTCACTGGCTATGTAAAAGATACGTTTGCGCGCTATCAAACCATGCAAGGCAAACGCGTTGAGCGCCGCTTTGGCTGGGATTGTCACGGTTTGCCCGCTGAGATGGGCGCCGAAAAAGAACTGCAAATTTCAGGACGCAAAGCGATTGAGGAATTTGGCATCGATAAATTCAACACCCATTGCCGCAGCTCGGTCATGAAATATGCCGGCGAGTGGGAAACCTATGTGAACCGCCAAGGCCGCTGGGTTGATTTTGCAGGCGATTATAAAACCATGGATACCAACTTCATGGAATCCGTCATCTGGGCATTTAAACAGCTCTACGATAAAGGCCTCATCTATCAAAGCCACCGTGTAATGCCTTATAGCTGGGCAGCCGAAACGCCCCTTTCCAACTTTGAAACCAAACTCGATAACAGCTATCGTAATAAAATAGATAAAGCGGTTACAGTAAAATTTAAACTCAGAACCCGCCCTAAAGGCGCTCCCGAAGCTAAGAATTACTACATCCTAGCATGGACGACAACGCCTTGGACATTACCCAGCAACTTGGCCTTAGCTGCGGCATCTAAACTTGAATATAACTGTGAAATGATTGATGGCGATTGCCACATTTCTCAACATGAATCGGAGAATATTTCTGCGGTTTTAAAAGGCTCAGAACTTATCGGCTTAGAATATGAACCTCTATTCCCCTATTTCGCCAATCACCCTAATGCCTTTCGCATTCTTGATGGCTCTAGCTTTATCGAAGAAGGTTCAGGTACGGGTATCGTCCATATGTCGCCAGGCTTTGGCGAGGATGATCAGCGGGTATGTGCCGAAAATGGCATTGAGGTCGTTGTACCGGTTGATGAAAAAGGCCGCTATACGGATGAAATTTACGATTTGCCGCGCAGCTTTGCATCGCAAGGCGATGTGTTGCTGGAATCGGAGCGGTTACAGTTCAAAGCCTTTACGCAAAATGATTTTGCGCATTATCAATATATGGAGGCTGACCCGCAAATTACCTCTAAAATGGCATTTGGGCAGTTAAGTGCACAACGCCAAGCGGAAGATTTCCAGCGGTTATTAGATAATCAAGCGCGTTATGGCTACACGGTGTGGGCAGTTTATCGCAAAAGCGATGGCGCATTTATTGGCCGCGCCGGCTTTGATCACCGCGATTTTAATCAGCCAAAATTTGAACCTTCGCGCCCTGAGTTGCGCTACGCCCTATTAGGCGACTATTGGGGGCAGGGTTACGCATTGGAGGCAGGCCGTGCTTTAATGCAATGGGCAGCCGCAAAATTTGGCGATGTAACGGTGGATGCTGGATCGTTTGACAATGCCGCATCCATGCGCATTTTATCTAAACTTGGCTTTACTAAGCAAGCGGATGTGGTTTTTAACGCCACCGCCATTGATTATTACGCTGCACCTTTGGCACCGTGGCAAGTCGCGCCCCTATCGCTCAAAGGTATGAATGTGGTAGCGCAAACACAAGGCCAATGCGCTGATGAGCCCTATACGCTTGAACAAACGGCCAAATATGGCTTAGTAAATCTGCGCATTATCAATTGGCTTAAACTGCAAGGCGCATTGGTTAAGCAGGAAGATTACAATCATAATTATCCACATTGCTGGCGCACCGACACTCCGCTCATCTACCGCGCAATGCCAAGCTGGTATGTGGAAGTGACTAAAATCCGCGATAAGGCGGTGGAAATGAACCGCCAAATCAACTGGATTCCTGAGCATATTGGCGCCAGGCCAAATGGAACATATGCTAGCCACTGCCCCCGATTGGAGCATCTCGCGCAACCGCTTTTGGGGCACTCCCATCCCCATTTGGGAGCGGCAAGATAATAGCGGCGAAATTAAAGCTTTCGGCAGTATTGCCGAACTCGAAGATTTTTTTGGTTTAGAGGTAACGGATTTACATCGTCCGTTCATCGACACGCTCACTACCGCCAAAGATGGCTCAGATTGGTTGCGTGTGACGGATGTGTTTGATTGTTGGTTCGAAAGTGGCTCTATGCCTTTTGCACAAGTGCATTACCCCTTTGAAAATAAGGAGTGGTTTGAAACGCATTATCCGGCTGATTTTATCACCGAATATGTTGGCCAAACGCGCGGCTGGTTTAATACACTTATTATGATGGCTACAGGCGTATTTGAAGGCACACTGCTTGAAGGCAAGCCTCCTTTTAAAAACTGCATCTGCCACGGTGTGGTGCTGGATTCAGAAACAGGTTTGAAATATTCTAAACGGCTGAAAAACTACAAAAATCCGCTAGAAGTGATTGAGCAATTTGGTGCTGATGCCTTGCGTTGGTTAATGATGGATTCACCGGTCATGCGCGGCCATGATTTAAGTGTCGATCCCGAAGGCAAATTTATTCGCGATGTGGTGCGCTTGCATATTAAACCCATTTGGAACGCCTATAATTTCTTCACACTTTATGCTAACGCCGATGGGGTGAAAGCCGAGTTTGATACCTCAAGCGAAAACCTGATGGATAAATATATCCTCGCCAAATGCCGCGAAGCGGTGGAACAAATTGAACAAGGCTTAAACGCCTATGACACGCCTAAAGCCTGCGCGGCCATCTCTAACTTTTTTGAAGTGCTCAATAACTGGTATATTCGCCGCAATAAAGACCGCTTCTGGAATGAAAGTAACGATAGCACCGACCAAGCGGCCTATAACACCCTCTACAGTGTTCTAATTACCATGTGCAAAGCCGGCGCACCATTGTTACCCTATAGCATGGAAGAGATTTACGGAGGGCTAGCGGGTGATTCAGTGCATCTTACTGATTTTCCTAAAGCAAAAGCACTGCCTGAAGATGATCGTTTAATAGATAATATGGATTTCACGCGCAATATTTGTACTACAGGCTTAGCTATTCGAAGTAAAAATAACATTCGTGTAAGGCAACCATTAAGCAAAGCAACTATATATTTCAATCCAGAATTACAAATTTCTCTTTTTGAAAATTTAATTAGTGAAGAGTTAAATGTTAAAGAAGTTATCTATTCCTTTGCTCTCACAGAGCATGCAGAAAGTAAGCTCAAAATTAATTTTCCTGAGCTTGGAAAGAGATTAAAAAAAGAGGGTAAAGAGACTAAAATGAAGGAAATTATTGGAGCTTCAAAAAAATCAGAATGGAAAGAAGCTCAAATAGAAAATGACGTTTCCAATCTTCAGAGCACATTTTCACATATTGAAATTGCTGGAGAGATACTTAGTGAATATAATCAAGAATTCCAATTATTGTTAACTCCTAAGAATAGTGAAAATGCGCAGGCTATTTCCACCAACGATGCGCTGGTGGTGCTTGACCTTACGCTAACGCCTGAACTCAAAGCCGAAGGCATCGCTCGCGATTTTGTGCGCATGGTGCAAGAAGCCCGCAAAACTGCTGATTTGCAGGTGAGCAATCGCATTGCGCTGCAAGTAAACGCCACAGGCGAAACCGCTCAAGCAATCGATGCAAATAAGGCCTATATAATGGAGCAGGTGTTAGCAACAGAATTACAAATGTGTAAAGTTGAAACCACACATTCGTTTGAGCAAGAGCTGGATGGAGCAATGGTGGCGTTTGGCTTTAAAGTCGCTTAGACATGTTCGGCACTAACCCCATTCGCCCGCCTGAAAAAGGTGATGGCCAGTATTTGCAGGTTCAGGAAATTTTTCCGACTTTGCAGGGGGAGGGGCCACATACGGGTGTGCCCAGTGTGTTTATTCGCCTTGGCGGATGTAATTTGGCCTGCGATTTTTGCGATACGGAATTTGAAAGTTTTGAAACTTTAAGCTTAGAAGAAATTTTGCATGAAGTGGGCTTTTTGCATGATGAAGATGAAGCGCGGCGCCTCATCGTTATTACCGGCGGCGAACCGTTACGCCAAAATATTGCACCGTTGTGTGAAGCCTTGCTGGAACAATCCTATGCTGTGCAGATAGAGACGAACGGAACCCTTTGGCGCGCTGACATCCCCGCGGCGGTGGATATTATCTGCTCGCCCAAGGCAGGCAAGCTCGGCTATGGGGTTTTGCGCGCTGACATTATCGCTCGATTGCGCGCGCTTAAATATATCATCTCGAAACGCCGCGAACCCTATACCCACTTTCCGCGCAGCACTCAGGGAATCGAAACCTGGCTTCAGCCCATGGATGAAGGGGATGCGACCCTTAACCAAGAGAATCTCGAATATGTTCTTACGTTGGCGGAAAAGCATGGCTGTAAGGTTTCTCTTCAAACGCACAAATTATTTGCGCTAGATTAGTTTTTGACGTTGTAACATTGAATTTGCGGCGTAAAATTGCTGCGCTTCACGGTATTTTTTCATTTTTTCAAATACCTTTTTGCGCAAATTTGCGAGATGCACTTGGCGTGTCATATTATCATTTTCAATCGCGCTATTGGCGTAAAACATTTTTTCGTCTTGTGTCATGATCAAATTCCCAAATTGTTTATTGATTCTATTCTTTAGGTTTACGTGGTTTGTGGTAATAAAACGATATGGTGATAAAGATTAAAAAATAAAGATTAGATAAAGAGAATTTATGAACGAAAAAGCCGTTATATTATTATCGGGCGGATTGGATTCGGCAACGATTGGCGCCATGGCTGCGGCTGGTGGGTATGATTTATACGCATTATCCTTTCGTTATGGTCAACGTCATGCCATTGAATTAGAGGCGGCTGCAAAGGTTGCTCAAAGCCTGGATGTTAAGGAACATAAGATTGCTGAATTGGATTTACGCCTTTTTGGCGGCTCAGCATTAACAGCGGATATTGATGTGCCCAAAGACCGTGACGAGGCATCGATGGCTTCACATATTCCCGTTACGTATGTGCCCGCGCGCAATATCATCTTTTTGTCATTTGCACTGGCTTATGCCGAAGTGTTGAATGCGCGCGATATTTTTATCGGTGTTAATGCTGTGGATTATTCAGGCTATCCGGATTGCCGCCCTGAATTTATTCAAAGCTTTGAACAAACCGCTAATTTAGCGACGGCTTACGGGGTAGGTGGGGGAGATAAAATAACGCTTCACACCCCTTTGATTGCCATGACAAAAGCTGAAATTATTCAGGCAGGCACCCTTTTAAATGTAGATTACAGCCAAACGTTAAGCTGTTATGATCCATCTGATGCAGGTGGTGCTTGTGGCCATTGTGATAGCTGCCAGTTACGCGCTAAGGGCTTTAAGGATGCAAATATTACCGATCCTACCTTCTATGCCGCATAGCTTATTCGGGTGTTTGTGCGGTTGCTAAAGGGATGTGGCTTTTTTTACGTAAGTTGCGCGCCACGCGAACGCGGTCAAAAACATAGACTAAAACTCCAAACCAAATAAACAAGAAGGATAACCAGCCAGCGCTATCCACCGTTTCATCATATAGATAATAACCTACAAAAAACTGAATGGTGGGGCCAATAAATTGCAGCATGCCCATAATGCTATAAGGCAAACGCTGTGCAGCCATGGCAAATAATAATAATGGAATGCCGGTTATGATGCCGCCACCTGCGAGTAAGATAAAGTCGGTATTGGATAAAATTTGATCGCTTTCCAAGCGTAATGTTACCGCTAAAACCAGTGCGGGCAGCAACACCACCGCACTTTCCATCATGGAAAATTGAGTGGCATTAACGGTAATAATTTTTTTGATAGCACCATAGATACAAAAACATGTAGCGAGTGTGAGGGCAATCCACGGGAAGGTTTCGCTATAACCAATTTTAATGCCAACGCCGATGATTGCTAAAAAGAACGCTAACTTTAATAGTTTAGGGAACGGCTCTTTAAAAACAATCACCCCAACTGCAACTGACATTAAGGGGTTAATGAAATAAGCAAGGCTGGTTTCTAAAATACGATCAATATTCATGGCATAAATATAAACCCACCAATTAACGGACATAAGTGTGCCTGTAATAACCGCTAATCCCCAGTCGCGTTTGGTTACAGGCGCTAAAAATTTACGGCCTATCATCATACGCACGGCCATGATGGCGATGTAAAAAATGAACGACCAAATAATGCGATGGGTTAAGGTTTCTAATGCATCTACATGGCTGAGAAACTTCCAATAAATGGGGAAGAACCCCCATAACATATAGCAACCCACAGCCGGAAATAATCCGGCTTTCGTAATGGGTTTTAGTGGAGATTGCATGGTATTCAGCTATCGGTTTTAACCATATTTAGCTAGCGAAAATTTTATAAACTGGTTATGCACAGATATGGCTAATGAAATTTATCATGAACTAACGCAGTTAGGTTCTAAAACTCCTTTACCGCAAACCCCCAGTGAAGCGGTGCTGGAGCGAGTGGATAATCCGCATAGTGATAAAGAATATTGCGTGCGTTTTAGCTGTCCTGAATTTACCTCGCTTTGCCCGCTAACGGGTGCTCCTGATTTTGCACATTTGGTAATTGATTATGTGCCGCAGCTTTATTTGGTGGAAAGTAAAAGCTTAAAATTATTTTTAGGATCGTTTCGTAACCACGGCGATTTTCATGAGGCATGCACCATTTCTATTGCAAAGCGATTAGAAGAAATCATTGTGCCAAAATGGTTGCGTATTGCGGGCTATTGGTATCCGCGCGGGGGGATTCCGATTGATATATTTTATCAAACGGATGAACCACCAAAAGGGGTGTGGATTCCCAAAGAAGGCGTTGATAATTATCGAGGCCGTTAAATAAAAAAAGAGCCGCTTAAAATTTAAGCGGCTCTTTTTTTGATGTGTTTAAAAAACTATTTCGTATTGAATTGTTTTTTCATGTTGTCAGCCATATCGGTGAAACGTGTATTTAAAGGTGCGCCGGTTTTGCCAGCTGCTTTAAACATCATTTCAGACATTTTTGACGTTTGTTTGAAGAACGTATCAATGTTGTTTTTCATCATTTTATTTTGCATTTCAAACATGTCGCTCATAGTGCGGCAATTTAAAAGTTCTTTTGAAAATTGTGCATTTTCATTCATCATTTTGGTGCTGAATTTCATCGCTTCATCGCTCATGTTTTTCATCACTTCAGCTGATTTATTCATTGATTCGGTTGCAGCTTTAAACATTTCATTACTTTTGTTAAATGACTCAGTTGTTTTAGCGTTCATTTTTTCAGCTGTTTTTTCCATGTTATCGGTTGTTTTATCAACAGCGGCTTTCATTGTTCTTTTAGCAGTGCTAGCTGCTTTAGTAGCTGATTTTGCAGCCGGTTTATTACGACTGCCCGATGGACGACCGCGTGATGATTTTGATGCAGATTTTTTAGGTGCAGCTTTAGTAGCTGCCTTAGGCATCTCAGCTTTTGCAGGCTGTGATTGTTCTGTTTTTGCTAATTGAATAGATGGGGTGTTTGAAGTTTCTTCAACTTTAGTTGCTGGGGTAGTAGCCATTTAAATTCTCCTGTAGGTTAATGGTGCATTGCAATATAGTAGCGCATCGTATAGCATTGTTGTTATTCATTGTATAGTAAATTCATTATAAAAATTTAGCCAAACCCACTATGACCGTAACTTTATATGCCATTCCTAATTGCAACACCGTTAAAAAAGCGCGTGACTATTTAACCGATAAAAATATTGACTATGCATTTCATGATTTTAAAAAGTTAGGTGTTTCTGAGGTTAAATTAAAACAATGGTGCCAAGCTTTTGGATGGCACATCGTTATTAATCGTAAAGGCCAAACATGGCGTAAATTGGATGAGGCTACAAAGCAGAATATTCAATCCGATGCACAGGCTATTGAACTGGCCATTCAAAAAACCAGCATCATTAAACGTCCTCTATTAGAAATCAATGGTGAGCCAAAAGAAATTGGTTTTTCTTTAGAAAGCTATAATCTGCTTTTTGACCAAGCCTTTTGATTGAAATTAGCGCTAGAGTACCTTATCTAACAGCTATGGATATTATTCCTTCTGATATAGCGCCCATTGTTCCTCTTAATGATTTGGAAATTGAGGATGAAATTAACCGTCTGCGCAGTCAGAAAAATGCGGTTATTTTAGCGCATTATTATCAGGAACCGGAGTTACAAGAGATTGCTGATTTTGTAGGCGACTCACTCGATTTAGCTCGCAAAGCCGCTGCAACGGATGCAGATATTATTGTGTTTTGTGGTGTACGCTTTATGGCTGAAACGGCTAAAATATTAAACCCCAGTAAAATGGTTTTGGTGCCAGATATGAATGCGGGATGCTCGCTGGAAAGTTCGTGTCCGCCCAAAGAGTTTGCGGCATTTCGTCAAGCCCATCCTGACCATATATCGCTAACCTACATTAACTGCTCGGCTGCGGTTAAAGCGCATACGGATATTATTGTGACTTCAACCAATGCTGAAGCCATTATTAACCAAGTACCTAAAGACCAACCGATATTATTTGCACCGGATAAATATTTAGGCGCATATTTATCGAAAAAGACGGGTCGCGATATGGTGTTGTGGAATGGCACTTGTATTGTGCATGAACAATTTTCGGAAAAAGAATTAGTGAAATTAAAAACCCGTCATCCCAATGCACATATTATCGCGCATCCCGAATGTCCTGAACATTTATTAAATTATGCCCAACATATTGGCTCCACCAGCAGCTTATTAAAATTCACTGAAGATCATACCGCATCTGAATTTATTGTATTGACGGAACCCGGCATTATTCACCAAATGAAAAAGCGGTCACCAGGTAGTATATTTTATGATGTTCCGGGCATGAATGATGGTGCATGTGTTAGCTGCAACACATGCCCTTATATGAAATTAAATACGATGGAAAAATTATTAGCGGCACTGCGTGATGAAACACCCGAATTAATTCTTGATGCACCTACCATTGAAGCGGCACGTAAGCCGTTAGAAAAAATGCTTGAGATGTCAAAATCTATTCCATCCGCTGCACTGAATCGAGATTAATATGAAAATAGTTTTAGGAATTCTCAGCGTAATTATTTTAGTGGCTGTAAGTGCATTTATCTATATTTTATGGCTGGCATCTGCATTAAATATTCAAAATGAAGTGTTGGATAATTTTGTACAGATTAAACAAGATTTAATTTTGAGCGATCGTAACTTATCTTTTAGTTATCAAAGTTACGGGGTGGAAATGGAAGGATTAAATCCTGCATTA
Source organism: uncultured Alphaproteobacteria bacterium (assembly GCA_963837025.1). GTDB lineage: Bacteria > Pseudomonadota > Alphaproteobacteria > Rickettsiales > JALZUV01 > JALZUV01. Next base: position 41,099 of record CAWILT010000002.1, on the reverse strand, counting down.
ACTTTAATTGACCCCTTATTGATATTGAAAGATGGGGCGCAGGAATATCGTTTTTCTGCTAAAGAAATTCGATTTGTAAATCCATTTTTTTATGGTGAAGCCACTCAAGTTCGCGCACCTGAGGAGGTTTATTATACCGTTAAAAATAATGCTGATACTCCTAAAAATTACATCTTACAACTGCCCTCACATTTAAAATTAAATTTGTTTAAACAAGCTGATTCGGTTATGTGGGAATCGTATCAACTTCCCAGTTTTGCTAAAGACACTATCGTGATTAAACGCGACGATACCATCGTAGCACGGCTGGATTATCAGTTTCCAAAATTGCCGCCACGCGATTTAAATCCACCTTATTCGCCGAAATTAAAAATGGCGATTCATGCCATTAACCAAAAGATAAATTAATGCAATTTTCATTTTATGGTGCTGATGCCGCTAAGCAATTAGACACATTAATTGATTTAGGATTAGACGAAGATATTGGGCAAGGTGATGCTACAACACAAAGTTTAATTGCGCCAAATACCACTGCAAGTTTTAGTTTTGTTGCCCGCGAAGATTTATATATGTCAGGAGTATTTTTAATTCCTAAAGTTTACGCAAAACTAGCGATGCGAACCAAAGGGGCGTTGCCGCCACAAACAACTGCGCATGTGCAAGATGGTCAAAAGATATCAAAAGGGACAGCCTTAGTAACTGTTTTGGGCAATGCGCAATTATTGCTAACGGGTGAACGACTTGCACTTAATTTAGTGCAGCGTTTATGCGGTGTGGCTACACTCACGTCGCATTATGTTGCTGCGGTAGAAGGCACAAATGTGCATATTTTAGACACACGTAAAACCATGCCAGGGTTTCGCTATCTCGATAAATATGCGGTGTTGTGTGGCGGAGGGGTTAACCATCGATTACGACTTGATGATGCGATTTTAATTAAAGATAATCATTTAAGTTTATATCAGCATATTGGCGAAGCGGTGAATAAAGCACGGGCGGATTATCCCACTTTGAAAATTGAAATTGAATGCGATACGCTGCAACAGGTGCAGCATGCTATTGCAGCAAGACCCGACTGGATATTGCTCGATAACATGACGCCAGACATGTTAGAGCAAGCAGTTGCCATGCTAAAAGTAACCAACATTAAATCTGAAGCATCAGGCGGAGTTACATTAAAAACCGTCAAGGCCATCGCGCAAACGGGGGTTGATGCCATATCGGTTGGTGCGCTTACCCATTCAGCCACTGCCATTGATATTGGGTTAGATCGAAAGTTTAATTAAAGGGGTATTGAAGATGAATGAAGGGAAATGCATTGCCATTATACCTGCATTTGCCTATGGTTGAACCGAAAGTTAAGGGAATTTCTATGTCGAAATCATTGCTTGAGAAATGCACGCAAATGGGTCTGAAAATGACTGGTCAACGCAAAGTTATTGCGCAGGTTTTGTCCGATTCTAGCGATCATCCTGATGTTGAAATGCTTTATCAGCGTGCGGTGGAGATTGATCCTAATATCAGTATTGCGACCGTTTATCGTACAGTTAAATTATTTGAAGAATCGAATATCATTGAAAAACATGATTTTGGTGATGGTCGTGCGCGATATGAAGAAGCCGATAATGAGAGCCATCACGATCATCTAATCGATTTACGTTCGGGCAAGGTTATTGAATTTACCAATGAACAAATTGAAAAACTTCAAGAACAAGTGGCAAAAGAATTAGGCTATCAAATTGTGGATCACCGACTAGAGCTCTATTGTGTGCCTTTGAAAGACGCCACCTGATGACTGACGATATCCTGCGGATTGAGGCGGGCCATTTGACGGTACGCGTTACACGTAAACCGCATTTAATTGAACAGGCTCAAAAGCTGCGTTACCATATCTTTTTCGACGAGATGGGTGGCATTCCCGACAATGCGGCAGTGGAGCAGGCAAAACGTGATTTTGATGCGTTTGATGAGGTGTGCGACCATTTAATTGTGCAGGATGAAGATAAGGATGGCATGGTTGTAGCCACTTACCGCCTGTTGCGCCGCGAGCCGATGCTTAAAATAGGACAATTCTATAGCGAAAAAGAATTTGATGTTAGCGGCATTAAAGCAATGCAAGGCGAAGTGATGGAACTAGGGCGATCATGTGTGCATGCCGATTACCGTTCACGCGCGGCCATGCAGCTATTATTCCACGGCATTGGTGCTTATGTAATGCATTATGATGTGAAACTTTTATTTGGCTGTGCATCATTCAATGGTGTTGACCCGCAAGAAAATGTGATGGGATTATCTTTTTTGCATCATTACCATATGACGCCGCCTCCCTTAACCCCCATTTCAAAACACGTATTTGAATTTAAGCCATTGGCTAAAGAGTTGGTTATGCCTAAACAAGCACTTAAAGAGCTGCCGGCACTTATCAAAGGCTATTTGCGCATGAATGGCAGCTTCGGACGCGGCGTCTATATTGACGAAGAGTGTCATTCTGTTGATATTGCAGTGGTCGTGCAAACGGAGTTGTTGAAAGAAAATTATGGTAAACGCTATGGCATTGACAGCTAAGTTGCGCGCCATTTGTCGGCTTTTTATCTATTTTCTGATAACCATTGTATTTTTGCCTTTCATTGGTGCGCTTCATTATTTGAGATTTTATGATGTTAAGCGCAAGCTAGTGACAGTTTATTATCGCTGTTGTGCTTACAGTTGGGGCATATCGCTTAAAATGGTTAACCAATTTTCGCACATTCGACCTTTATTAGTGGTCAGCAACCATTGCAGCTATGCCGATATTGCGGTGTTGGGTAGCGTAGCACCGGTGCATTTTACCCCAAAATCAGAAATTAGAGATTGGCCTTTCATCGGGTTTTTATGTGTTTTGGCAGAATGCATTTTTATTGATCGAAATCCGCGTCAAACCGCTCAGAACATGCAGCAGCTTAAAGCGGCGGTTGCACAAAATTGGATGATTAGCTTATTTCCGGAAGGCACTACGAATGATGGCGTAAATATGCATGATTTTCGTTCATCATATTTTAGTTTGGCTGAGCAGGGTATTGCTGTACAGCCTGTTACCTTATGTTATACCCAGCCTAATGGTCAGCCATTATCAGATGATGCAATGCGCAAAGTAGCATGGATTGGTGATGATGATTTTGCACCGCATTTATTTGAATTTTTAGGACAACCTCGTATTTTAGTTACCGTTATTTGCCATGACGTAATTGAAAATACGGCATTTATTAATCGTAAGGAGCTTGCAAAGCTTGCACAACAAATTGTGGCTGATGGGTTGCTTTAAAAAAAGAAGGGCGCTTGGCCAGAAGCAAAGCGCCCAATAAATGGAGGGTAATCTAGTCAATGTATTTTTCAACATTCACTAAAATTAAGTTACTATAAAAGTATTAATAAAACGTTAGCAAAACGAGTTTAAATTTTAAAAGGTAAAAATGGGTTCTTTAATTGAAATAACGCGTGAAGCGTATGCGGTTGAAATTGCATTAGCCTATGCAACGCCAAACAATTTTACTGGCAAACCAATCTATGCTGCCGATGCGCGCTGTTATTTAAATAGTGAGGCAGCTGAAAAATTTGCAATAGCTGTGAAGCTGGCACGGGCGTTAGGGTATCATTTCAGAGTATTTGATGCATTTCGCCCCTCTGAAGCACAGTGGAAACTTTGGGAACATTCACCGGATCCCGATTTTCTTGCGGATCCCAATCGTGGTTCACCTCATTCGATGGGTGCAGCCATAGACTTGGCTTTGGTTGATACCGCAACCGGAATAGAGCTGGATTTTGGAACGGCTTTTGACGCGTTTACGCCGCTATCGTTTCATGGCAATCAAGATATATCGGTGCAGGCGCAACGCAATCGGCACCTACTTATGGGTATTATGATTACGGCAGGCTGGGATTTTTACCGCAATGAATGGTGGCATTATCAGTTATTTAACGCGCGACAAAATCATCCGGTTTTAACGGATAAGCAGGCGGGTACGCAGATAATGCCATGTTAATGATTCAAATAAATCATCAATCTTAATCAATTATTAAGAAATAATTGATATTCTAAGTTAAGGAGACATCTATTCATGTTAAATAGCATCGCCAATATTACTGGCTCGGCATTACAAAATGCTTCTAAAACATTAGAAGTAAGCGCCAATAATATTGCCAATTTAACCACCAAATCGCAAGTGGGTGGCTCGCAAGAAAATGGTAAACCATTTGTTGCACGCCGAGTTGACTCGGTTTCGCAAGCCGCAGGTGGCGTGAGTACAAAAATTACACAAACCAATCAGCCAGTAAGTATCGAACGCGAAATTGCTAATCAGCAATTTGCCAGTTATCAGTTTGACGCTTCGTTAAAAGTGATGAAAGAAGCAGACGCGGTAACGGGATCGTTGCTTGATATTCTTGCTTAATTTTTACAGAATTTAAAAATCAGGATTATCGTAATGTTTAGGCGGCAACACGCCTCGCACACGCTCGTTTAAAATTGGCCGCATTGATGGGCGGGATTTAACCAGCCGATACCAATCGCGTGCTTTTTTATGGTCTTTCCATGGCACATCGCCAAAATAATCAATCACGGATAGTTGTGCTGCGGCGGCGAAATCGGCCATGGTAGAATGTTCGCCATTAAGCCAAGGTTGATGTTGGGTTAGCGCTTCAATCATTTCTAAATGAAAATGTATATAGGTGGTTGCATCGCGAAATGATTTGGCATCAGGCCAGCCTCCGCCTTCAAGTTTTTTAAAATATTTCTCATAAACCAAGGTTTGGGTGACTTCATAAAAGAATTTATTATCAAACCAATCGACTAAACGGCGCGTTTCAGCGCGTGTTTCAAGTGTTTTGCCATGGAAGCTGATTCCGCCCGCTTGGGTTGCGCGCTCCTCCAAATATTCACTAATGGCATAATGACCAGCGATGATGAACCCATCTTCATCCTGCAAAACAGGAATCTCACCTGCTGGATTAAGCATTAGAAAATCATCATTTTGTTCCCAGTAAGGTTCATCTTCCAATACAAAATTTAAGTGTCTTTCACCTAGCAAAATACGGATTTTGCGACAATGCGGATGCAGAGGGGAGTGGGTTAATGTAAGAGTCACAGGATTTTTAAGTTTGCGCAGCGGGTTTTGATTTTTGATGATACGTCAAATAGGTAGGAATAATAATGGCCAAGGATTGCGGCACAATGCCGAGTGCTTTAAAGCCATTTTGGCTAGTAACATTATCGGTTTTTAACAATTGAACCTGATCACGCGTTAAAAGAGGCTGAGGCAAAAACTCGTTAAAAAACCCAATTATTTTTGCGATGGGCCATGGAATAGAAATGAGTGTGCGCTTACGGTTAGTGATACGCAAAATAAGCTCAAGAATTTCTTTGAAAGTATACGTTTCTCCCCCCCCTAATTCATAGGTTTGGCCTTGGGTTGAAGAATCCTTCAATGCTGCAACAAAAGCCGCCGCCACATCATTAACATAAACCGGTTGAAACTTTGTTTTTCCGCCCCCAATGAGTGGTAGAACGGGCGATATTTTAGCGAGATTATTGAACTGATTTATAAAATCATCTTCTACGCCAAAAATAACGCTCGGGCGCATAATGGTTGCATCAGCAAACGCATCTTTAACCGCTTTCTCGCCACGCTCTTTGGTTTTGGCATAGTTTGACGATTTGGCTTTATCAATTCCCAATGCCGACATATGAATATAGCGTGATACACCAGCGTCTTTGGCAGTTTTAGCTAAACGTTCTGCACACTGAGTGTGAATAGTGGAAAAACGCTGGCGACCTTTTTCGAATAATAAGCCAACTAAATTAATCACCGCCCACGAATTTTCAAATGCGTCATGCGTAGTTTTGGGTTGAGTAATATCGGCGTTGCGCAGCAATAACCGCCCTTTGCCTGCGCTTAGCGGGAACATTTCTTTATGATCGCGCGCGTTGCGTGATAACACCTGCACATCATAGCCTTCGCGTAATAATGCATTTACCACGGCTTTACCTACAAATCCCGTGCCGCCAATAACGGTTACTAACTTATTAGGCATGTGTATTTTCCTTTTTTTATCTTCTTACTATAGGCAATGATAGTGCGCTGACAAGAGGTGCCTTGATGCAATATGAAAAAAAAGGGCCGCACGCCATGTGCAGCCCTTTTTTTGGTAAACTAGGATTTATTTAAACGTGTAAATTGCGCTTAAATCTAATCCGCTATCGCGATGATCACCACCAACGGTAGCAGCCCACCATGACACGGCACCCGCTACAAGCGAGGTTGCGCCAGCGATAAAGGCAAATATAATCGTTGTGTTTTGTTCAATGCGAGTTAAAGCCAAAGTAGCTTCAACTTCGTCAGATGCGATAGTGAGTGCTGAACTTACAGCGGCAACTAAGGATACGCCTACAAACACCGCTAAAGTGCTCAAGCCCCAAACGATTAAACCATAGAAGCCATCACGCAATTCAACTTCATGAGCAGTCGCGCCTGTATTAGGTAAGCGCATACGCCCTACAAGATATCCACCCGAAAGTGATGCAAGTAATTGAACCCACAAAATCCAAAGACCAGTAGTAATTGCACCCCAAGATGCAAGTGAACCTTCGCCACGTAATGGTGAATCAGTTGATAAACCAACGATTGAGCCAAATTGCATTAAAACGATGGTAATTGCTAATGCAACCACCGTACCGGCAACGACAATGCCCCATTCAAACTGTACCGGTGCCACGCTGAGTGACTGGGCTACAGGAGTAACCTTTTTAGCCGGTGTAACTTTTTTTGTTATAGCCATATTCTAAAGCTCCTACGCTAAGCCAAGAAGAGATAGAATTGCCATGACCACGACAACGAGGCCAACGAGATAGATAATTGAGTTCATAATATTTTCCTTTGTTTATGTGATGATTTAAATTTGTGTCTGATTAGAGAATCAGTAATAAAATAATGATGAGTGGAATTGGAATACCAAGTATCCATAAGCCTAATGCTTTCATCGATGCCTCCCTTTTTAAGTTACCTGAACTATTGATATTGCAGCATAAAATTTCCATAAGGATTGTCGATATTGGGAATATTACCAAACTTTAATGTAACATTTATCGAATTTAGCCCGAATATGTTGTAAAGGAGACGCTATGAAACAATTACTTGTTCTACTAACAGTTGTATTGATGGGATTTAATGCGATGGCTAATGATAAAAAAGAACCAAAAGAGCAACTTATCATTTTGGCAGGAGGGTGTTTTTGGTGTTTAGAGCCTCCTTATGATAATGAAGATGGTGTGGCAGAAACAGTTGTTGGCTACATTGGTGGGCATGTTGAAAATCCAAGTTATGATGACATTGGCACAGGTCAATCCGGACATCGCGAAGCGGTGGCAATTCATTATAATCCTGAGAAAATCAGTTTAGATCGGTTGCTAGAAATTTTCTTTGATACAATCGACCCTTATGATGCAAAAGGGCAGTTTGTAGATAAAGGTCCACAATATACTACTGCAATTTATGTGGCTAATGAAGAAGAGCGCAAAGCCGCTGAAAATGCAGTTGCGAAGGTAGAAGATAATAGCGGCAAAAAAGTCGCTACCGTTATTGAGCCAATCAGCCAGTTTTATCCTGCAGAAGAATATCATCAGGATTATTATAAGAAAAACCCTGTACGTTATAAAATGTATAAAATGGGATCAGGCCGCTAAATTTTAAAAATCAATGTTGGGGTGGTGACGCGATAGAACAGGGCTTGCCCGAAAACGTCACGGCCATGTTGCAGGTGTAAAACACCCCAACGCCTTTGATTGCTGTAATCAAATTGATATAGTTATGCTTCAGTGCCACCTACGGTAAGCGGATCAATCAACAAAGTAGGCTGGCCAATGCCAACAGGCAGCGATTGGCCGGCTTTGCCGCAAGTGCCAATGCCATTATCCATTTGCAAATCATTACCAATCATTTTAATTTTTTGCATCACATCAGGGCCATTGCCAATGAGTGTGGCGCCTTTAACGGGGTAGGTCACTTTGCCATCTTCAATCATATAAGCTTCAGAGGCTGAAAATACGAATTTACCCGAGGTGATATCAACCTGTCCGCCACCAAAATTCACGGCGTAAAGGCCACGCTTAACGCTTGCAATAATTTCAGCCGGTTCTTTATCGCCGGGTAACATAAAGGTGTTGGTCATGCGGGGCATGGGTTGGCTGCCATAATCTTCACGGCGGCCATTTCCTGTAGCCGCAACACCCATCAAGCGCGCATTCATACGATCTTGCATAAAGCCTTTGAGAATTCCATCTTCAATGAGAATGTTTTTAGCCGAGGGCGTGCCTTCATCATCAATGCTGATGCTGCCACGGCGATCCATCATGGTGCCATCATCAATGACCGTAACACCCTTAGAAGCCACACGTTGCCCCATCATGGATGAAAAAACGCTGGTTTTTTTACGATTAAAATCACCTTCTAAACCATGGCCTACTGCTTCATGTAGCAACACACCTGGCCAGCCGGGGCCTAACACTACAGGCATTTCGCCCGCAGGAGCAGGGCGCGATTCTAAATTAACCAATGCTTGGCGAAGCGCTTCATCCGCTTGCGCCTTCCAATTTGATGCAGTCAAATATTCGCGATATGAAACGCGGCCGCCTGCACCGGATGATCCACTTTCCATCCGGTCACCTTTTTTGCAAACAACATTTATATTCAACCGCACGAGTGGGCGAATATCACCGGTGCGCTGGCCACCCGCGCGCATAATTTGCACTGCTTGCCAATTACCCGCGAGTGATACGGTAACTTGCGCCACACGTGGATCTTTTTTGCGCAAATAGCTTTCGATGGTTTCAATCGTTTTAAGTTTTTCTTCAAATGAAATCTCATCCAATGGATTTAAATCGGTATAGAGTTGCTGATTCGTGCCAAATGCTGGTGCGATAGCGGTTTGCACGTTTACCCTGACCTAAATTAATGGCGCGTACGGTGCTTTGCGCGCGTTTAATGGCATCTTCGCTAAATTCAGATGCGAAGGCATAGCCGGTAGTTTCGCCCAAAACAGAACGCAAACCAAATCCTTGATCGGTGGTGTAGCTGGCATTTTTTAGATGCCCATCATCAAATAACAAATTTTCTGATTGGCGAAATTCTAAAAACAGTTCTCCATCATCCATACCATGCAGCGAATCATCAACTAATGATTGCACATACCCCAAGTTCATACCTGTATGAGTGAAAAAAGTTTTATCTAATGTGTGAATATCTGTCATTGCTCAAATTTTTTGTTAAATAGACGTTTAAACTACTTCACAGTGCTTGCAAATACTAGCTTTAATAGCCTATATAGGGGGCACGAATCGCTAATTTATGAATGAGGAATAAATGTCCAGCGCACAACATCCAACTGTAGACCCGTGGCAATTAGGCTTTCAAGAGGCTGTCACTCCCGTGATGGAACAATTGAGCTTTTTACACGATGGGTTAACGCTAGCGATGGTTGCCGTGGTGATATTTGTTTTGTTATTGCTTGTGATGGTAATTTTTAAATTTCGCGAAGATAAAAATCCAGTACCGAGCAAAGTAACGCATAATACCAAGCTTGAAATTGCGTGGACAGTGATTCCCATTCTTATTTTGGTCGCTATTTCAATCCCATCACTGCGCGTGCATTATTTTATGGATAAAGCTGCTGAACCCGACATGGTGTTAAAAGTTACGGGCTATCAGTGGTATTGGAATTATATTTACCCCGATAACGGCGATATCGCTTTTGATAGCTACATGATTAAAGAAGAAGATTTGAAGGAAGGTGATGTTCGCTTACTTTCAGTAGATAATCCGATTGTGGTGCCCGTAAATAAAACGGTTGCGGTGCACGTTACCGGTGGCGATGTTATTCACTCATTTGCGATGCCTGCCTTTGGTATTAAAACCGATGCGGTACCGGGTCGTAAAAATGAAACATGGTTCAAGGCCACTAAAGAAGGTGTTTATTTTGGTCAATGTTCTGAGCTTTGCGGTGTAGGGCATGGCTTTATGCCAATTGAAATTCATGTGGTATCTGAAAACGTATTTCGCATTTGGGCAGCCAATACGGCTGCTGCACTGGCTGGCGCTGGTACTTATAATAGTCGCGCCGTTTTGCAAGAGGTTGAGGCGATGCAACCTGCCGTTATTGATGCTGAAATAATCAAATTAGATAACGAAGCGGCAAAAGCACAGGCTTTGTTAGATGAGGCAGAAGCATTAAAGGCTGAAGCCAAGATTGTTGAAGTACAGGCTGAAATTATTTCTGAAGAATCGCAAAAGGTTTCAGATGCTGCGGCGAATGCCAAGCAAGTGGCTACTGAGGCAAATGCTGAGATTGAAAAAGCAAAGCAAGAAATTGATAACGCAGGTAAAGCAGAGCCAGAAGGTAAAGCTGCTCCAGCAGAGCCAGTAGCTGATGTGAATGATTCAGAAAAAGCGGAATCTACGGAAACAAAAGATCCAGCAGATGCTGATGTAATGAAAAAAAGCGAAGAAGCGGAACCTAAAACTGATAAAGCAGGAGAGTCAAACTAATGGCCGGACATGATCATCATACGCCCACAGGCTGGCGTCGTTGGGTATTTTCTACTAACCATAAAGATATTGGTACGATGTATCTTATCTTCGCTATCTTTGCGGGATTATTAGGCGCGTTCTTCTCGATTTTAATTCGTGCTGAATTGCAAGTTCCAGGTGACCAGATTTTTGGCGGCGATTACCAGTTTTATAATGTGGTGGTTACCGCACACGCCTTTTTAATGGTGTTCTTTTTAATTATGCCCGCTCTGATTGGTGGGTTTGGTAACTGGTTTGTGCCTATTATGATTGGTGCGCCGGATATGGCATTTCCGCGTTTGAATAATATTTCTTTTTGGCTGCTAATTCCCTCGATGATTCTGCTTGTTGGCTCCTCATTAGTGGGTGAAGGTGCTGGAACGGGCTGGACGGTATATCCACCGCTTTCAACCCTTGCATCACATCCGGGGATGGCAGTTGATATGGCAATTTTTGCGCTTCACTTGGCGGGTATATCCTCCATCTTGGGTGCGATTAACTTTATTGTGACTATCTTCAACATGCGTACCCCTGGCATGACGCTGATGAAGATGCCTTTATTTGTATGGTCAGTGCTCGTTACGGCGTTTTTGCTATTATTGGCTCTGCCTGTATTAGGCGGTGCGATTACTATGTTGTTGACCGACCGTAACTTTGGCACGAATTTTTTCAATCCAGCAGGCGGTGGCGATCCAGTGCTTTATCAGCATCTATTTTGGTTCTTTGGCCATCCTGAAGTGTATATTCTTATCCTGCCCGGTTTTGGTATTGTATCGGAGATTGTGCAAACCTTCTCGCGCAAACGTATCTTTGGCTATTCGGCCATGGTGGGTGCGATGGCGATTATTGGTTTCCTCGGCTTTATCGTGTGGGCGCACCATATGTTTACCGTAGGTTTAGATGTAGATACGCGAGCCTATTATATGATTGCTACCATGGTGATTGCGGTTCCCACTGGCATTAAAATTTTCAGTTGGATTGCCACCATGTGGGGTGGCGCAATTCGCTTTGCAACACCCATGATCTTCACACTTGGCTTTATTTTCTTATTCACCGTTGGTGGTGTTACGGGCATTATTTTAGCCAATGGTGCAGTAGATATCCCTATGCATGATACCTATTATGTGGTGGCGCATTTTCACTATGTGATGTCACTCGGTGCATTGTTCGCTATCTTTGCGGGCTGGTATTATTGGTATCCTAAAATGTCGGGCTATATGTATAGCGAGACATTGGGTAAAATTCATTTCTGGCTGATGTTTATCGGTGCGAATCTTACCTTCTTCCCGCAGCATTTCTTAGGCTTGGCGGGTATGCCGCGACGCATTCCGGATTATCCGGATGTCTATGCAGGTTGGAACTATGTTTCGTCAATTGGTTCCTATATCGGCGCGTTTGGTGCATTATTCTTCCTTGTCGTTATCTGGCATTCATTTGCGAAAAAACGCCCTGCAGGGATGAATCCATGGGGTGCTGGCGCTCATACCATTGAATGGACGGTACCATCACCACCCGCGTTCCACACGTTTGAGACATTGCCGGAATTTAAAGGATAATGGATAATAATCTCATGTTGCTTGTTTCTTTTTAAGATGGAAACAGCACGATGATTAACCCTACCGCTATCGTTGAATCTACCGCGCGCGATTGGCTAACACTCACCAAGCCAGGGGTAATGAGTTTGGTGATATTCTCAGGTGCGACGGGCTTATGGCTTGCGCCTGAATCGTTGAATCCTGTTTTGCAATTAGTGGTGCTGCTTTCTATTGCCATGGGTTCGGCATCGGGTGCTATCTTTAATATGGTCTATGATAGAGATATTGATAAAATCATGAAACGTACGCAAAAGCGACCCATCGTAACGGGCGCTATTGCCGCATCGGATGCGAGCTTGCAAGGCATCTTGCTATCCATCGCCGCAGTGGGATTGTTAGGTTTAGCATCCAATTGGGCGGCTGCGGCTTTGCTCGCATTTTCAATCTTTTTTTATTCGGTAATTTACACCGTTTGGCTAAAGCGCAGCACAGCACAAAATATTGTGATTGGCGGCGCAGCAGGTGCGTTTCCCCCTATTATTGGGTGGATAGCGGCCACTGGTGGAGCCATGCATCCATTACCTTGGCTGCTATTTTCGACTATCTTTTTATGGACTCCCCCGCATTTTTGGGCGCTAGCGCTTTACCGCAATGAAGATTACAAAACGGCCAATATTCCAATGATGCCAGTCGCGCAGGGTAAAGAATCAACCAAAACGCAAATGTTGGTTTACACCGCAATACTTGTGGCTACCACCCTATGCATTCCGTTTACACTTGATCAATTAGGTTGGTTTTCATTTGCTGCTGCTGCAGGATTAGGTGGAATGTTTATGCTGCATGCCATTCGTGTGAAGCGCTCGGATGATGATAAAATTGCTATGCGCATGTTTGGCTATTCAATCATCTATCTATTTAGTTTATTTGCTGCAATATTGCTGGATTATTGGTTGATTGCTGATTAGGTTAAAATCATGGAAAATCAAGCTACCCTATCAATTTTGCAAGATGTAAGCGCGAACGTGATTTATTTAATGGGCGCTAGCTTTGTTATAGGATCATTTTTCACTATATTATTGTTAGTGCTGCTTGATTGGGCGCGCTTAAATAATAACAAAAGCGATCGCCCTTAAATGTGGATAGGGCATTGACTTGACTATCAAAAACGCGCAAATTCCAACCCTAAACTAACGCTATCACAGGACATCTTATTCATGAGCATCGACATTAAAACTCCCGACTTAGGCGAATCGGTTTCAGAAGCAACCATCGCAACATGGTTTAAAGCCGAAGGCGATGCTGTGACCAAGGATGAACCTTTATGCGAGTTGGAAACCGATAAGGTAACGCTCGAAGTTTCAGCCCCTGCTGATGGTGTGCTTGAAAAGATTATGGCTAAAGAAGGCGATACGGTCGAAAAAGGCGCAACGCTTGGTTCCATTAAAGAGGGTGCGGTTGCTAACAGTGCCGAAAAATCAGATGCGGGCCCAAAAACCACTGAAAAATCCGAGCCGGTAAAAGCTGAATCCAGCTCAAACCCCGGTTCAGCCTCATCGCCGATGACATCGGGTAAGAAAAACCCTCCTGCGGTTGAAAAAATCGCAGCAGAGAAAAATATCGATCTTTCGCAAAGCGCAGGCTCGGGCAAAGATGGTCGCCACACAAAAGGCGATGTGTTGGCAGCAAATGCGGGTTCTTCGCCGACAAAACCTGCTGCTTCCGCTTCTGCGGCCGATAAAGGCCCGCGCGAAGAGCGTGTGAAAATGACGAAATTACGCCAAGCCATTGGCCGCCGTTTGAAAGAGTCGCAAAATACAGCGGCCATTTTAACCACTTTCAACGAAGTGGATATGACGCGCTTGATGGATTTGCGTAGCGAGCATAAAGATGCGTTTGAAAAGAAATTTGGCGTGCGCCTTGGCTTTATGGGCATGTTTGCCAAAGCCGCCGTGCAAGCGTTAAAAGAAATTCCTGAAGTGAATGCGCATGTGGAAGGCGATGAGATTGTTTATAAAAACTATTACGATATTGGCATGGCCGTGGGCACTCCCCAAGGCTTAGTCGTGCCTGTAATTCGCGATTGTGATACGAAATCGCTCGCTGAAATTGAAGCCGATATCGCCAGCATGGCGGTTAAAGCGCGCGATGGTCAACTTTCGATGAAAGAGATGACCGGCGGCACCTTTACTATTTCAAACGGGGGCGTTTATGGCTCGCTGCTGGCAACGCCAATTATCAACCCGCCACAATCGGGTATTTTAGGCATTCACAAAATTGAAGAACGGCCGGTAGTAGTGAATGGCGAAATTGTCATCCGTAAAATGATGTATATCGCACTAAGTTATGATCACCGCATTATTGATGGGCGTGAATCGGTGACCTTCCTCAAACGCGTGAAAGAGATGATCGAAGACCCCGCACGCTTGATGATGGGCATTTAACACTCAATTTAATTCAAGCAAAATTAAAATGCCGTGGTGTGGTTTGAGCTGCGGCATTTTGCCGTCATGAAACTGAAATAGAATTAGCTTATAGTTAAGGTTCATTCTTGTTTTTTCAACTTCAGACGCTTTGTCTCTTTTTTATAGTACTCTTCCGTAAAGGAGGACTCTGCTTATGAAGTTTAAACCAATTCTCATGATATTAGATTTCATTGCCGACACAATCCTGTTCAGCATCACAACCAAAGCGGCCGCTTTGGTTTATGCAATCATCGCCATAGGAGCATTCGCCAACGCAGCAATAAACCAAGTACCGGTTTCATTGTTGTTAGGCGCTCTAGCAACATTCCTAGCAATAGGAGTAGGAATTAATGCTAAGCGTTGGTTCTCGATTTAAGGATTGTTCGTTTCGCCATCTTCTCCGTGTGGGAGGGTGGCGTTTCGCTTTTTAAAGGGATTATCTATATTCATCATTTAGTAATAGTTTGTGATTATACTAAGAGTTCATTTTGCACCATTGCTATAGATTTATTCTCTTTTTTTGATTGATACCTTTCGATTTAACGAAAGGGAATCCATCTGTAGCGCCAAAATTTTAAATTATGAAAATTTTAGCATTAATTCTTCTCGTCCTTGCGTTGATTCTCGGGGGTTACTCCATCTCAGAGTTTTTCTCTGGAGATCCGGGAAAGGTTCTTATGTGCGCACCACATTTTGTGATTGCTTGCATCGGACTAATCCTCTCGTACATCATGTACGAGTTTGCGAAGTATCGAGAAACCAAACGTAATGCTGTTTTTCCTGAATAGGAAAGGCAGCATTGCTGTTTTTGGGGCATAATTTTGCCGATTGTGATTGCGATGGATTGCGGTTTATTCTAACACTATGCACAGAGTAAATTGGCAGCGAGTAAAAAGTATGAGCGAATATGATTTGGTAGTAATTGGTGGTGGCCCTGCAGGCTATGTGGGTGCCATAAAAGCTGCGCAATTGGGCATGAAAGTAGCATGTGTCGAAAAGCGCGGCGCATTAGGCGGCACCTGCTTGAATGTGGGCTGTATCCCCTCCAAAGCATTACTAAACATCACTCAAAAATACCATGATGCTGCGCATAACTTTGCCGATTTAGGCATTGAAGCCTCGGTTAAAATGGATATCGCCAAAATGATGGCGCGTAAAGATGAGGTGGTTAAGGGCCTGACACAAGGTATTGAAGGTTTATTTAAAAAGAACAAAGTGGATTATGTAAAAGGTCATGCCACAATCAAAGATGCGCATACCGTAGCGGTTGAAGGCGCGCATGATTTAAAAGCCAAACATATCATGATTGCCACCGGATCGGAAGTGATGCCGTTAAATGGCGTGGAAGTGGATGAGAAAGTGATTGTATCATCCACCGGCGCGTTGGAGCTAACAAAAGTGCCTAAACATATGGTGGTGATTGGCGGCGGCGTGATTGGGCTTGAAATGGGTTCTGTATGGAGCCGATTGGGCGCCAAAGTGACAGTTATTGAATATCTCGATCGCATTACGGCAGGTATGGATACGGGTGTTTCAAAAGAATTTCATAAAATATTGGTCAAGCAAGGCTTAGAATTTAAACTCTCTACCAAAGTGACGTCCGTAAAGGTGGAAAAGAATGCCGCTAAAATAACGATTGAGCCCGCAGCGGGCGGCGAAGCGGCAACGATTGAGGCCGACATTGTGTTGGTGGCCATTGGCCGCCGCGCCTATACCGCCAATTTAGGGCTTGAAAATGTGGGTATCAAAACCGACGATCGTGGGCGTATCGAAGTCGATGCGCAGTTGCGCACCTCGCAGCCACATATATTTGCCGTGGGCGATGTAATTAAAGGCCAAATGCTCGCGCATAAAGCCGAAGAAGAAGGCATTGCTGTGGTAGAAACCATTGCTGGCCAACATGGACATGTCAATTACGATGCAATTCCAAGTGTTATCTACACCCATCCTGAAGTGGCGACGGTAGGTAAAACTGAGGAGGAATTAAAAGAGGCGGGTATTGCCTATAATGTAGGTAAGTTCCCGTTCTTAGCCAATAGCCGTGCGCGCGCGATTGGTGAATCGGATGGTTCGGTTAAAATTCTGGCTGATAAAGAAACGGATGAAGTTTATGGGATTCACATTATTGGCGCGGAAGCGGGAACGTTAATTGCTGAGGCGGTTTTAGCCATGGAATATGGTGCCAGTAGCGAAGATATTGCCCGCACTTGTCACGCGCACCCAACCTTAAATGAAGCGGTGAAAGAGGCTGCATTGGCCACATTCGCTAAGCCTATTCACATGTAGTTGCCATGCCTAAACAAGCGTTACGTGAATTTTTTAGACTTGAAGCCGCTGGCGGATTGTTATTAGCATTAGCTGCATTGATTGCGGTAGTGGCGAATAACACATTATTTCAGCCTTATTATGATGCGTTTTTAACCACACCCGTTAAATTGCAAATAGGCTCATTTTTATTAGATAAACCGCTTTTATTATGGATTAACGATGGTCTAATGGCCATTTTCTTTTTGTTAGTAGGTTTAGAAATTAAGCGCGAAATGCTGCAAGGTCAGTTTTCAAACAAACAGCAAATTATATTGCCCGCATTCGCTGCATTTGGCGGTTTGGCGGTTCCTGCATTAATTTACGCCTATTTCAATATGGCCGATGCTGAGGCATTAAAAGGTTGGGCTATTCCCGCAGCAACCGATATTGCCTTTGCTTTGGGGGTGATAACGCTACTTGGCAAGCGCGTTCCAGAAACGCTCAAAGTGACGCTTGTTGCGATTGCTATTTTGGATGATATCGCAGCAATTGTTATTATCGCCTTGTTTTATACGGCAGATATATCGCTGGTGTCGTTAGCCGTTGCTGGCGCTGCTATTGGAGTGTTGGCGTTATTAAATTATAAAAACGTTACTTCCATTGCGCCTTATATGTTGGTGGGTATTATTTTATGGGCATGTGTTTTAAAATCAGGTGTGCATGCTACATTAGCAGGTGTGGTATTGGCATTTTTCATACCGATGAAGGGTAAGAACACAACCGAACCATCACCTTTAAAATCATTAGAGCATAGTTTGCATCCATGGATTGCCTTTGCCATATTGCCGCTATTTGCTTTTGCGAATGCAGGGGTGTCATTGCAGGGATTAAGTTTGGAAATGTTAACCCAACCCATCACACTTGGCATTATTGCAGGGTTGTTTGTGGGTAAGCAAATTGGCGTAATGTTCTTTTCGGCCATTGCAGTTGGTTTGCGCATTTGTAAGTTACCCGATGGTGTAAGTTGGCTGCATTTTTATGGTATGGCATTAATAACGGGCGTTGGTTTTACCATGAGCTTATTTGTGGGAACTCTAGCATTTATTGATGTTGAACATCAAACCGCGGTGCGTTTGGGAGTGATTGTTGGATCGCTTGCTTCAGGCTTAGCAGGTTATTTACTGCTGCGTTTTTCTCCATCTAAGCCGAAATTAATTTCGCATGAAACGGCCAAACCCTTGCAAGCATCCTAAGGGTGCGCTAACACCATTTATAGTGAATCTAAAGGATAATATAAAATGAATGTTTGGCATGATGTTTCGGTAGGGCAAAACCCGCCTGAGTTAGTAAATGCAATTATTGAAATTACGCGCGGATCACGCTCAAAATACGAGATTGATAAGGAAAGTGGCTTGCTAATGCTTGACCGAATTTTGCATTCGGCGGTGCATTATCCTGTAAATTATGGCTTAGTGCCGCAAACTTTAGGCGATGATAATGACCCGCTTGATATTATGGTATTAACCTATGCCGCAACACCCCCGCTTTGTTTGGTTCCTACGCGCATCATTGGTGTAATGGGCATGATTGATGGCGGTGAAGGCGATGATAAGCTGATTGGCGTTGCCGCCGATGATGTGACTGTGGCGCATTTGAATGATATTAGCGATGTGCCGAAGCAGCAAATAAATGAGATTGTCGATTTTTTCCAAACCTATAAACGCTTGGAGAAAAAGCAGGTTGAAATCACGGGTGTGCACGGCAAAGATGAAGCGCATCACATTATTCGCGAAGGAATTGAGCGTTATAATCAAAAATTCGGTAAATCAGTTTAGTTCTATCATTGAGAGAGTCGCATCATGAAGCATGAAGATTATTTTGAACTAGGTGCATTACCTTTTAGTGATTTATCGTCCATTCAGAAGACGTTTGAGAATTTGCCGGCTGATACTTATTGTGAAGAGGGGCTGCGCTCGCGTCGCTATTCCTGCTATTTTTATCGCGATGGTGTTTTAGAGCAATTGGCCAATAAAGATTTCATGCAGACCTATGAAATCAATAAGGCGGTCGGCAATGTGGATCGCACTTATGTGCCCATTGAAAAACAGCTTAAAGATAATCGCATTTTTTTAAAGATGTTTGATATTATGTTACGGCGCACGCAGTTAACCGAAGATAGCGTGATTGAAGTGCATCAAATTCGTTGGCATGGCACCGATCAAGAACGCGAGCCTGCGCCTGAAGGCAACCATCAAGATGGGTTTGATTATTTGGGCATGTTTATGATTAGTAATCATAATGTTAAAGGCGGCGATTTTCTGCTATTTGATTCTAGCCATGGCGAGCCATTTTTTCGCCAGAATTTGAAGGATGGCGAGTATTTATTGGTGAATGATAAACGGCTTTATCATAATGCCTCACCTTTATCTGCCACGGCGAATGATCGTGCAGGCCATTGGGATATTTTTGTGCTCACTGCGCGCAAAAAAGAAATTCTTTAAAGCATTTTTAAACAGGCAAATAACGCATCAATTTCATCGGCGGTGGTGTAAAGCAAGCAGCCTGCACGCACCACACCACCTGAATCAGCTAACTGATAAGCATCAATCACCCCTTTTGCATAAAAATTGCCTGAACCGGTAGAGATAAGATTTTCAGCCAGATGGTTGGAGATGGCGAGGCTATCTTTTTGTTTGAGCGTGAAGGCAAATGTGGGGCTGCGTTCATCCATGCGGGCGGGGTTAGTGATGCCATAAAGGGTGAGCGAGGGCGTTTGTGAGGAAAGATGTAAAAATTGTTCTGTTAGAGCGGTTTCATGTGCGCGTAGCTGTGTGTAAAATTCACTTAAAGCAGCGCGGCCTTCCGTGGCTTTGGTGCTAAAACTTTGCATAAATGCGATGATTGCATTAAAGCCCGCTAAGGCTTCAAACGATTTGGTTCCCATCTCCCACGATTCGGGAGGCTGCTGTGATGCGGGTTCAACTTTGTAGGGGGTAAGGCGGTTTAAATGTTCGCTTTTGCCATAGACAAACCCTAAATGCGGCCCGCTAAATTTATAGGCTGAACAGGCAAGATAGTCGCAATCAAGCGCTTGCACATCGGGCAAAAAATGCGGTGCGGCATG
The DNA here is from genome assembly GCA_963837025.1 of uncultured Alphaproteobacteria bacterium. Lineage (GTDB taxonomy): Bacteria > Pseudomonadota > Alphaproteobacteria > Rickettsiales > JALZUV01 > JALZUV01. The sequence goes on along the minus strand of CAWILT010000002.1, from coordinate 21,139 downwards.
AACGGCATCTACATAAACATGTGCATTAACCGCTTTAGCTGCGGCAATAAGGGTGGCGGCATCGGTGCGTGAGCCCGTGAGGTTTGAGGCTAATGTAAAAGCGATGAATTTGGTTTTAGTGTTAATAAGATTGAGCAATTTTTGCGTGTCGAGTGTTCCATTAGATAGGTTTATGGGTGCTATATGGCAGACAACCCCTCTATCGCGGGCGGCCATTTGCCAGAAGGAAACATTCGAATAATGATCAAGTTCGCTGACGATAATTTCATCGCCCGCTTGCCATTCGTGTGAAATGGAGCGGCTTAAATGCGCGGTGAGCGCGGTCATTGAACCACCGAAAATTATCTCGTTGGGGGAAGTCGCATTGACGAAATCAGCCGCATTTTGACGCGCTTTGGCTAATGTTTCATGCGTGCGTTGCACCGAAAAGAACGGGCTATTAAGCAAGTTGCTATTTGCATAATGTAGGTAATGCACCATGGCATCGGTTACGCAGACAGGCACTTGTGCACCACCGGGGCCATCAAAATAAATGGGTTTTTTGCCGTTAATGGTTTGATTAAGGGCAGGATAGTTTTGGCGAATTTTTTTAATGTTAAGTTGGCTCATGCTGCATGATACGGCGAGGCACGCATGCGAGCAATTTTTTTATAGCTTAGTGAGCCTATAATTAGAGCTTAATGCTAACATTGCAAAGCCGGAAGGGGGTAAATTTAATTATGCTTGTTTAAAAAATCAACGATGATGGGCACCACAAATTCGCGGTAGCGGCGGCCGTTGAAAATGCCGTAATGGCCAACGCCTTTTTGGGTGTGTTGTTTCTTTTTGCTGGCGGGTAAATTGCTGCATAATTTTTGCGAGGCGTGGGTTTGGCCTGTGCCGGAAATATCGTCGCGTTCGCCTTCCAAGGTTAGCAAAGCGGTTTTGGTAATTTTGCTGCAATCGACCAGCTCATCGCGATACATGAATTTGCCTTTAGGTAGCGAGTGGTTTTGAAACACTTCGCGCACGGTTTGCAAATAAAATTCAGAAGTAATATCCATCACCGCTAGATATTCATTATAAAATTCGCGGCTGGATTCGGCGCTTTCACCATCGCCTTTAACGAGATGATCGAACAATTGCACATGCGCATCAATATGCCTATCAAGGTTCATGGTCATAAAACCCGTTAGCTGTAAAAAGCCAGGGTAGACTTGGCGCATATGGCCGGGATAGTTCATAGGAACGGTGGTAATAGCATTTTCTTTAAACCACTCGATAGGCTTATCTTTAGCGAGCTGATTCACTTCGGTTGGTGATTCGCGCGTGTCAATTGGCCCACCGATAAGGGTCATCGATTTAGGGGCGTTTTTATTGCCGCGCGCATTCATGATGGCTACAGCGGCAAGCACTGGAACCGACGGCTGGCACACGGCCATAACATGCGTATTTGGGCCCAGTAAGGTGAAATAGTGAATGAGATAATCAATATAATCATGCAGATCAAAGCCGCCTTCAGCCAGTGGCACATCGCGCGCATCTAGCCAATCGGTAATATAAATATCAGCATGGGGTAACAGCCCTTCAACGGTGCCGCGCAATAGAGTGGCATGGTGCCCTGACATAGGCGCGGTGATGAGCAATTTAGGTTGTTTTTTGTTTTTAGCTGTATGAGTGGCGCTAAAGCGTTTTTGGAAATGAATGAGGTTGGCAAACGGTTTTTCATCAACAATTTTTTCAACGACACGCACTTTTTTGCCATTCATTGGAGTGGTGGCAAGTCCAAAAACAGGTTTAGTATAGCGTTTGGTTAAACGCTCCAACATTTCGCTGCCAGCGGCCATTTGACGGCCAAAGTAAGTGTAAGATAACGGATTGGCAGGGTTGCTCAACCAATGTTTGCTGTAGCTTGCCCATGCCGTAATCGGCGCGATGAGAGCATGTTGCGTTTCATGTAATGTATAGAGCGGGGCATTGCGATTGAAATTGAATGATGAAAACATAGCATGAGTGTAACGCCAATTGGTGCAGCGCACAATAGTCTTTAATAGCCGGGCTGGTAATAATAGGGAATTACAATGGGTCGTTGCATTTGGGTTTGATTTGCAGGGTAAAAAGGTGCCGCTGGATTAACATTTTGAGGTGTGGGTGGTAATGCTACATTTTGCCCAAAAGCATTCGGATATTGATTTGGGTATGCAGGGTTTGCCGCTACAGAAGCGGGTGCTTGAGGGCGCGCTTGAGGTTGTTCTTGCGGGAATTCTGGAGGCATGGCGCGCGTGGTGCCTTTTTTTCCTAAGCCTGCATTGACCAAATAAGTATCAATCGTTTTGCAACTGCTGAGCAAACATAAAATAGTACATAAGCTTAAAATTAAACGCATAGGAACACTCATTATTATTATTTTTTCGTGCTTAAACAAAGGTTAACGCATTTAGAATTGTGGGTCTAGCGGAAAATGCGGTTGATAGGCTCGGTGCCATCGCGGCGGTGGCGTTTGTAATAATCGGGCAGCTGAATCACCAATTTTAATAACATGTAGAGCACGCAAGAATTGAGTGTATGCCACATGAAATGCGTACCAAGTGGAAAAGTATCGCACACCACCATATCTGCTGAGCGGAACGTTAAGGAAACAAAAAAAGTTAAAGCGGCGATTCCGAATAATTTTGCTCCCGGGCGGCGTAATGCCATCATCGCTACCCAAATGGTGTAGAATGATAAAATAGCAGGAATATAAGATATTCCTCCATTTAATGCATCGCGGCCTAACCCTTGTGAAAGGCCAAAACTCAAACCGAAAAAGATGAGCATATAGCCAATGACATATTTATAAGGCATCGCTAAAGCGCGGCGTAAAAATACTGCATGATAAAGATAAATAAACGCAATGATGGGCAGCATATCGGCGTATTCCGCCCATTTGGTGGCTAGTGTATGGTAGAGAAAGCTTCCGATACCCGTTAAAATAACTAATGCAATAAGTATCAATGCATTGGGGCGATGGCGGTGTCCGTGTAATGGAAATTGTTTATTATATAATCGGAAGGCCGCCAAGCCGGCAAATATAATAAAAAAGTTAGTAACGGCATTGGTTGGCTCTGACCAAAAGGTGAAGTCAACCCGCTCGCAATATTCATCCATATGTTTGGAAAGTTCAATAAACATAGATTAAAATTAACAGAAAATGATTAAGAATTATTTTAAATAAACCTAAAATTTAAGTGCTGCGCACTTTATCCATCAACTGTGATAAAAGCGTAATCATATCCTATTTACACAAACTCAAATTCTAACTTTAAAAAAGATAGCGCGATAGTGATGCAACGAATAGAATTTTAATTTTTTTCGTTTATAAAACAGCATGATTAACCCTCGTTTGACGTTTGCTTTTAGCGTTTTGATGCTGGCTCTGCTTGTTTCGTTTCCGCAAACAGCTTTAGCGGGTATCTGGCCGTTTGGGGATGATGCCATAGATTTTGAAATTGAAATTAAAGGTGTAAGTGATGCATCAATTGAAAAATATCGTTTAGAAGAACTCGCACGCCAAGTGATTGATGATGATAAACCGCCGATAGATATTGATCAGCTACGCGCCATCAGCTTAATAATGGCCGAACGTATGCGCAGTATTATGGTTTCGCGCGCTTATTATAATGCCACGGTGAATGTGCTAGTTGATGATAGAACAGAAACGAAAGAAGATCCATTGATGCGGTTTGATGTAATATCTAATAAGCGTTACACCGTAGCGAGCAGCGAGTTAATGTGGGGACAGCCCCCCTTGGTGGAAAATAATAATACGCCCTATCATTTAAATGTAGGCGATTATGCCAATGCCAAACCTATTGTAGAAAACGCGCAAGCGATACGCGAAATGCTAGCAAAAGAGCGGTGTTATATATCGCTCGAGGTGACCCCTCGCGCGGTGCTTGACGCCTTGATTCGCACGGCTGAAATTGATTATGAAATTGATTATGGTGCGGAAGCTAATTTTGGAGAGACTTTTATTGAGGGCGCAAGCACCGTGCAGGATGATATCATCAGAAAGTCAATCAAATGGAAGCAGGGTGAATGTTTTGATGTTGAAAAACAAAAACAAACACAAACTACGCTTTTGCAAACGCAACTTTTTGCGTCGGTTACTATTTCTCATCCGAATGAGCCGAATGAAAGAGGCGAGGTGGATATGGTGATTGAAGTAATCGACAGGCCACATCGCACCGTATCAGCGGGTGCTGAATATGAATTTGATCAAGGGCCAGGTGTATCCGCTAGCTGGCAACATCGTAATTTAACGGGTCGCGCAAATGATTTATCGGTTAAAACGATTATATCGCAACGTGAAATTGGAGCCGATGGGGCTTATACATTGCCCTATTTTTATAATGATGCTCAAAAATTGCGATTATCTGGCGCTATCAAATCGGAAAATATGGATAGTTTTGATTCGAACAATGCTTCCGTTTTAGCTGAAGTGAGTCGCGGTTTGACGGATGAAATTTCGGCAAGTGTTGGGTTAGGTGCGCGCTATTCGCAAGTTTCAGAAGCAGGACAAGAAACGGAAAATTTTGGGTTATTGTTTGTGACTAGCGCCATTGAATTTGATAATCGCGATAATGTGCTAGACCCCAATAAAGGTATTTTAGCGCGTGGAACTATTACGCCTTATACCGATGTAACGGGCCAAGGTGTAGGGTTTGTACGCAGCGAGATGGCCGCGCAAACTTACCTCACTCAGACGGACTGGTTATGGAAGCCCACTTTAGCCTTACGTGGGGCATATGGGCAAATTAACGGTGCCAATACAACGAGTATTCCTGCCGATTTACGTTTTTATTCTGGAGGCGGCGGATCGGTTCGGGGCTATAATTTTCAGGCTATTGGCCCGCGCAATAATGGCGAGGCGGAAGGTGGCACCGTATGGACTGAGCTTAGCAGTGAAATACGTTTGCGCTTTACAGAAGAATTTGGTGGAGTGGTATTTGTGGATGCGGGAAATACCTATCAAGCCAAAGCACCTGACCCAACAGAAGAACTGTTTTTTTCAACCGGTGTGGGTGTGCGTTATTACAGCCCACTCGGGCCGCTGCGGCTGGATGTAGGTGTGCCGCTTGATGAAGTTGAAGATGATGCGGCTTTTGGCGTTTATGTAAGTATAGGACAGGCGTTTTAGAATGCGTAAATTAGCAATTATTTTTGGCGTTTTAATCGGTCTTATAATGATAATTTCAATCGGTGCGTTTGTGTTTATTCGCAGCGACGCGGGCATGGGGTGGTTACAAAAAACGGGCATTACGCTGGCTGCTGATAGCGGGTATAATGTTAAAATTGAAAATTTAGGTGGCACGCTGCCATGGACGCTAAAAGCTGATAAAATTACGTTGGCCGATACCCAAGGAATATGGCTAGAAATTGCGAATTTTTCATTCGATTGGAATCCGTTTGATCTAATGGATAATACGGTTTCGATTAATCTTTTACAGGCCGATTCAATTGATTTTATTCGTGCGCCTGTATCGGAAGAAACGGCGGTGGATAGCGCGCCATTTGATTTTTCATCCTTGCCTAAGATAGCATTAGAAAAAATCAATTTACCGCGCATTAATTTGCCACAGGAATGGGCAAATAATGAACCGTTACAGGCGAGCTTAACGGCATCCGGGTCGCTTGATATTTTTAAAGCGGTGCTGAATGTAACGAGTGAAGAAACGACTTTAGCCTCGCTAAAAATTGCCCGCCAAGATGGTTTGCGTGTAGTGGGAGGGGGATCATTCACGCCTGATATGGTGCAATTATGGAAATTGCCCTCCGATGCATGGACATTGGATGCGCAGGTTGAAAACAATGATAGTACATGGCAATTAATTGATACAAAGTTTGTGTTTGGTACTTTGCAAGCCGTGTTAGAAGGTGAATATAAACCAGACGATAAGACCTTTAAAGCCGCCGCATTAAAGGTGAATTTTTATGATTTAGAGCCGTGGAGTGAAATTGCCGCCACGCCTTTGAGCGGTGCAATAAAAGCAAAAGTTTCAGTCACCGGAACGTTGCAGGAAGCACGCATTAAATTCTATGCGAGAACACCTGAAGTTTCAACTAATGCAACCATTTTAAAAGATATGATCATATCGAGTGTAGCCAATAGTAATTTAGAAGATTGGCAAACCGATAATTGGTCAGAAACGACGTTTAAAGCGGATATAAAAGGCACGCTTAATGAGCAAGCATTAGGTTTAAATGCGGAAGGCGAATTAACTTCAGCAAAACAAATTAAATTGAACGAATTTAAGCTTGTATCACCCATAGCTAGCGCGACTGGATGGGCAAATTATGGATTGGAAGATTTAACTATTCAAGGCAAATTAAAATTAGAAACCGTGCAACTGGCGACGGTAACGAGCAATGCAGTATCGGGCGCATTAGAAGGCGTTATTGCTGCAAGTGGCAAAGCCGATGCCTTAGATATTTCAGCCAATGGAAGTGTGAGTCAGCTTGCAAAACTGCCTGCGTTTTTGAATAAATGGGTTTCAAACACTGCTAATTATGAAATTAATGCACGCTATGAACCCGCAGCACTAACCGTCAAAGATTTACGCTTACAATCGGGTAAACTAACTTTAAACGCTAACGGCGCCTATACGCTGGATGCGCAAGCATCCAGCACGCCTTTACCCGTCAATATCACGCTATCGCAACCTAATTATTCGCCGTTAAAATTATCCAGCAATGTTGCATTTGCAGATAATCAGTTAGTTTTAGATGCACTTGATTTTTCAACCCAAGGCACACAACTTAACGGTAATTTGTCGCTGAACATGCAGACAAGTCTGGCGCAAGGTGAAGCAAAGTTAGTGAGTGATAATTTAAACGGCATTGGCCAATGGTTAGATTTACCCCAAACTCAAGGCACGCTTGAAGCATCCGTTAATTTAAAACCCGTTAATCAACTGCAAGCTGTTAGTGTAAATGCCTCGCTAAATCAGTTGCGATTGCCTAGCCAGTCACTCGCTGTGCAAAATATTCAACTTACATCAGAGATTGAAGATATTGCCTCATTACAAGGCATTGACGCAACATTGCAGGTTACAGAATTAACCAGTGGCGGGGTTGTTGTTTCTAATGTGCAAGCGGAGGCTAAAACGCCCAATGCACCTAACGCTGTAACGCAAATTAATGTCAGCGCTAATGGCACCACCAATGCCAGACCGTTTGATATGCGCCTAAAGGGTCAGGCACAATTAGCGGCTGCTAGTCAAGAAGGTACTTTAAATGAATTAGAAGCGACGCTTTATAATCAGCCTATTACATTACAATCTGGCGGCGCATTTGCACTTACTGATTCCAGCATGATTATTTCACCGACGGTAGTGAAGGTGGGCGATGCTAAGTTGGCATTTGAATTAAAGCGAACAAGCACAGTTGAGGGTAAAGTCAATATTAGTGATTTGCCCTTAGCTATGGTCAAAGCATTAACGGACAGCGCGCTGCCAGAGGGGGTTGTTAAAGCACAAATGCTCGTAAATGGCTCGCCCACTGCACCGTTAGTCAATATTGAAGCTCAACTTGATGTAACGAGCGATGGTGAGAAGAAATTTCCGCTCCAATTATTGTTACAAACAGTTTGGGATAATAAAGCCAGCAATCCGCGTATGATTAATAAGCTTAATGTAACGAGCACAGAGCCGCTAGGCACCGCCAATTTAGCGTTGCCTGCGCGGCTATCGTTAGCGCCATTTGAGTTTGATTTAAAACCTAATGCTGCTTTGCAAGGTGATGCAAAACTGGCCATTGAATTACAAACGCTAAATCCGATGTTTTATGCTTTAGGCCATAAATTAAAAGGCAATGCGCGCATGGATGGCACGGTTAAAGGCACGCTAGATGCACCACAATTAGATGGAGAACTTGTGTTAGAAAATGCCAGTTATGACCAGCTAGCATTTGGTGTTTGTTTGCGCGATATTTCTGCCAAAGCCGTGTTAGTAAATCAGACCATTACTGCTGACTCCATTACCGCTAAAGGTGATCGTAGCCAAGGCACGCTAACGGGCAAAACGCGGATTAATTTAGATAACCAAAAAGTAACGGGAAATTTAACATTTGATCGATTAGCCTTATTTTGCCAAGGCGCTGCCAAAGGCGAAATAGCGGGTGCATTAAATTTAGAGGGCACGTTAAATGCGCTAAACCTTAAAGGTGATTTAGAGATTGGGCCATTAGTGATTGCGGTGCCAAGTAGTGGCGTCAGCGAAATTCCCGAAATTAATACCATAACGAAAATTGAGTTAGCCAAGCAACAGGCTGAGGCTGAGGCGCAAGATGCAACGATTGCGTTAGATATTGGTATTACATTACCCCAACAAGTTTACGTGCGCGGACGAGGGTTAGATGCTGAATTTGAGGGCGATATTCAATTACAAGGATCGCTCGCTAAACCGCTAATTGATGGAAAATTATCATCCAAACGCGGTTCGATGGAGCTGCTGGGTTCACGAATGAAAATTGCTAAAGGCGAAATTAGTTTCCTCGATCGTAGTCCGATAAATCCGTATCTGGATATTACCGCTACGACAACGGCAAGTAATATTGATATTGAAGCTAATTTAAGCGGTGATGTGAAATCGCCTAAACTGAACCTTTCCAGCACACCATCGCGTCCCAATGATGAAGTGCTGGCGCTGCTTTTATTTGGCCGTCCGTTGCAATCGATTACCCCGTTTCAAGCATTACAGCTAGCACGCGCTTCAGCGACGTTGGCGGGTAAAGATAGCGGACCGAATGTGTTGGGAATGGTGCGCGATACATTAGGAGTAGATGCGCTAACGGTTAACCAAGATGAAGAAGGGGGTGCTACCGTGGGAGCTGAAAAATATATTACTGACCGCGTTTATGTTGGGGTAGAACAAGGCACATCACCTGACAGCCGAAAGGTGAAAACCGAAATTGAGGTGACTCCCAATATCACTGCAAAAACAGCAACTGGCGTGCAAAGTGGCCCATCAGTAGGAGTAGAGTGGCGTTATGATTATTAAAGAATATGCAAAAACGGCATGGGTTGCCATAAATAACTGGTGGGAACGTGACCCATTTACGCAAAGTGCAGCAGTGGCTTATTACACTATATTTTCATTTCCGGCATTGATGATATTATATTTTGCGGCCGCCTCGGTATTTGTAGAAGAACATACATTAAAATATCAGACCTATCAATTTTTAGCGCAGAAGTTTGGTGAGGCTTCAGCTTCGCAATTTCGTGAAATTATTGAAAGATCAGCTCCTGCTGAAACGAGTATTGGCGCGGTTATTTTAGGCGGTTGTGTATTATTATATGCGGGTTTACGCTTATTTATGCAGCTGCAAAAAGCGCTTAATTATATTTGGCAGGTGGATGATAAGAGTGTGAGCAATTTACGCAAAATTCTATGGCGGCGACTTGTGTCATTTGGTGTAATGTTAGCAATTGGATTTAGCTTAGTGGTGTCGTTAACATTGACATCTTTAATCACGATGCTTACCGAATGGTTTATGCGTTATTTGCCTGATTATTTTGCCTATTTATTTCACGCATTAAACTTTACATTCTCGCTAACATTACTGAGTTTTATGTTTGCTGTATTGTTAAAGAAATTACCGGATGCGCATGTGCGCTGGCGCTATGCCATTGGTGGCGGAATTGTTACAGCCTTATTTTTTATCTTAGGTGAATATGGTTTAAGTATTTATTTTAGTTTAGCCAAACCCGACTCGGCTTATGGGGTAACAGGCTCTATTATTTTACTCATGATTTGGGTGTCCTATTCCTGCGTGGTGTTGTTACTGGGTGCTGAATTTAGTCGCGCGCTACATTTTAAAGAATGTAAGTTAAATAAATCGAACTAATTAAAAGATTATTAGTCTAGTGAATATATTAAATTGCAGGCTTTTTCGTCATAAATTAATTTATATTCAGCAGTTGTGGGATCTGTAGTCGTCATACAATCCGCTCGAGTTGTCCCATTAGGTTTTCGTATAGTTACAATACCGGAGCCAGGTTTTCCATCATCCAGCTTTGTGTCAATTTGATAATTTTCTACGGGATAAAAGATAGGTAAAGTTGCTGATCCGGCTGAGTTAATGCCACCAACTTCAATGATGTTTGCTGGTTTAGTTATATAAAAAGCAGTAGAATTGTTAGTAGCATAAAAAACAGAATAAATTGCATTGTCTCCTAATGCTGGTTTTGGGCAACTCTCAAAAGTTGCACAATCATAATTTCCAATCGGCCCTTGCGTACCACTAAACTGATTATTTATTAGTTCAGCATTTGATAGATGTTGCCAAAACCTAAAACTCTCATATGTCCAATTATTATCAATAAATATGCCATTAACATCTCCTACTCTACCATTTCCATTTCCATTGCAAGTTGCTATTTTTTTTACATTATTTGAAGGTGTGTTAGGGCAAGAAACATCACTTCCCCAATATGATTCTGCGTTCTTAAAATCACCGGGTTTAGCATTGTATTTCAAACGAAATGTATTCATGGCTATGCCAAAACTATTGAGTTCTTTAGTTACTGTTTTTAATTTCGCTGATCTAATAAGATCAGCTCCGCTAGTAATGCCGCCAATAATTAAGCCAATTATCACAAGAACAATAGATAATTCTAATAACGTAAATCCATTTTTCATATTTTTAATTGTAAGGATAAGTGATTAAATATGTATTAACCGCTATAAATGAAAATATCTCAATATATTTTTTATAAAATTTTTAAATTCGACAAGAATGCGAAAATCGGTTATGAATAGCTCTGAAAGTCATGCATGCCAACCCAATTAAAGTATGAATTACCCTCTAACGAGGTACAACGTTTAAAAGCGTTAGACGACAGCCAGATATTATTAGGCGATTCGCGGCGCGAATATGATGCGATTGTAGATTTAGCAAAACAGCTTATTGATGTACCGGTTATTTTAATTAGCATGGTAGGCAAAAGCGAACAGTTTTTTAAAGCAAAAATTGGTATTGATGCAAAATGCACGCCTCGCGAAATTTCATTTTGCACGCATACAATCTTAAAAGAAGAGCCGATGATTGTGCTAAACGCTTTAACCGATGCACGATTTAAAAATAATCCGCTTGTTACCAATGCGCCAGGAATTCGTTTTTATGCCGGTGCGCCGATTGTGGTTCCCGATGGATTGGTATTGGGCACATTATGTGCGGTAGATACCAAACCTAAGACGGAATTTGATGCAAAAAGTTTAGAAAATCTATGTAATCTAGCGCTAATTACGGCGCGCATGATTGAATTAGATACGTTATCGGCTGCTAACTGAGCGCGAATAGATTTATATCAAATAATTTCGGTTTAAAATGGTGCCGGCTGCAAGAGTCGAACTCGCGACCTGATGATTACAAATCAACTGCTCTACCAACTGAGCTAAGCCGGCACACGGCATCTTATTAAAACAGGTAAGAGATTAAAGCAAGCCAGATATTGTGCTGGTGCATTAAATTTTTGCCGCACACTTAAACGGTTGTGAGTTGCTTAAAGATATCTTCCAGATCCGCTTCGTGGGTAGTGAGGTCGGATATTGAAATATTAGCCGCCGCCAGACTTGAAAATATTTGATCGAAACTGGTTTTGGATGGCTGGTAATCGATAACTAACGTGCCATCGGCAAGCTTGGCATTATATTTGCTTAATCCTTCAGGGATTTCATTTAATGGCGCAGTAGGGGTGATAACCAGCTGTTTTGAATCCAGCTGTTTGAGTAGATTCTTTTTACTGTCGTTAGCGACAATCTGGCCATGATCAATCACTGCAATGTGGTCGCAAAGCTCTTGTGCTTCTTCCAAATAATGGGTGGTGAGCAAGATGGTCGTGCCGGCCGCATTTAAGGTGCGAATATACTGCCACAGACTTTCGCGCAGCTCGACATCGACGCCAGCAGTGGGTTCATCCAATATCAATACCGGCGGGTTATGCACTAATGCTTTGCCAATGAGCACACGGCGGCGCATGCCACCCGATAAGCGACGCGTGTTGATATCGGCTTTATCGGATAAGCCCATCGCATCAATAATTTCCTGCGTGCGGCGCTGGGCTTTGGGAACACCATAATAGCCGGCATGAATTTCAAATGCTTCACGCACGGTGAAAAAGGTGTCAATCACCAGCTCTTGCGGTACAACACCGATTGAAAGGCGGCTTTTGCGCATATCCGTTTGGGTGTCATATCCATTAATTTTAGCGCTGCCTGAGGTTTTATTAACGATGCCAGACATAATGTTAATTAACGTAGATTTTCCTGCACCATTAGGGCCCAATAAGCCAAAAAACGAGCCTTGCGGAATGGTGAGGTTAATGGATTTAAGTGCTTCTTTGGGCGGATTGGTTTTATCGCCTGCATAGGTTTTTTGCAGGTTAGTAATTTCAACAGCAGCAGTCACTATTTTAGCGTTTTCAAATAAGCGATTAGGTTAGCGCGATCGGTCGGTTTTTTGATGCCTGCATAGACCATTTTGGTGCCTGGTGCCCATTTTTTAGGTTTGGTTAAAAACTCAGATAAGTTCTGTTCCGTCCATTGACCGCCTTTTGCTTTTAAGCCATCTGAATAAGCATAACCGGCATGTGACGCTAATGCGCGCCCAACTACACCATGCAGCGCCGGACCTACTTTGTTTGCGCCACCCGCATCAAAACTATGGCATGCCGTACATTTTTTGCTGTAAGCTTCGCCTGCGGCAACATCAGCAGCAGCCATTAAATCGGCAATCACAATCGGTGCGGCATCAGCCTCTGCAACACCGCCGCTTTCAGCTTCTTCCGCAACTTCTATACTGTAGCCGCGTTTTTCAAGTTCCAGTTCGGGGTGATACATCAGATTTGTGACAAATCCAGCAACCATCGCGATGATACCGGCCAATAATACTGATGCTGCAATCTTATTTAATTCCATGCGTTTGCACTTCTCCTAAAGTTTCAGCATAGTTATAATCACGCTAAACCAAGGATGCAACCGCTACATGAACCCAATTCTATTAATTCCTGCGCGTATGGCCTCAACGCGCTTACCTCATAAGCCGATGGCCGATATAGCGGGTCTGCCGATGATCGTGCAATGCTACATGCGCGCGGCTGAAAGTGGCGCAGCCCGTATTGTAGTAGCGTGTGATTCGCCTGAAATTAAAGCGGCAATTGAAGCGGTAGGGGGTGAGGCTGTGTTGACCGATGCCGACCTTCCCAGTGGCTCTGACCGCATTTATGCGGCACTGCAAACCCTAGATGCGCAGCAAAATTACGATGTGGTTATTAATTTGCAGGGCGATATGCCCACGCTTGACCCCAGTATTATTGCTAGCGTGCTAAAGCCGCTTAACGCCCATGCCCAGTGCGATATCGCCACACTCGCCGCCAAAATTCATGATGAGGCTGATTGCACGAATCCTGCCGTGGTAAAAATTGCCCGCGCTGAAAATGGGCGCGCGCTTTATTTTTCACGCAGTTTAATACCTGCGAATGCGGGTGTGCATTATCACCATATTGGCATTTATGCCTATCGTCGCGCGGCGCTGGAAACATTCGTAAACTTGCCCCCATCGCCCCTAGAGCTGCGTGAAAAACTCGAGCAACTGCGCGCACTTGAAGCTGGAATAAATATGTTTGTTGAAGTGGTGGACACGGTGCCCTTGGGCGTTGATACGCCAGAGCAGTTGGAACATGCACGTGGAATTTTGGGTTAGTTTAAACTAGTCCACAAAATGCAATTTGTCGCTTTTTGATTTAATACAAGCTCAGTTGGTGAAGATGGTGGCCACCCAGTAGTGTTTACACAATTTTGTTCCGTTAATCCATTAACCCAACCATTGATGATTGACATTTTTCCTTTGTCGGCTTTTCCATCATCATATTTTGAATCAATAGCAAGTGCATCTTCTGGAGTTAGAATCCCCTGCCACATACCATTATCTGAAGATGAAGAAAGATGTTGGTTAGTATAAGCGATACTATTAACACGTGGTTTACCGTATACACCTTGCTGATGATTGAGAATCCAATACCCCCCATTTCCATTTTTCGCAGGCATCATGTTTTCGCCGAAGATACGTTTGATTGAACCCGCACTTAAACCCCCATTAAACTCACTGTTGACAATTCCTGAAAGACCTAAATGCTCCCAAACACGGGTATCTTCATCTTTAAAATTCGGATCTGCAATTGAATTCTTATAATCAATATTACCATCCCCATTTCCATTACAGGTTCCCGAACCTTTTCCATTAGGGCAACCACTTGTATCTACTCCCCAATATGAAGTGGCATTTTTCATATCTCCTGGAATGGCATTATATTTGAGCTTGAATACATTTAAGGCAACTTCATATTTATTGATATCATTTGGTACTGAATTAAGTTCAGCGCTTCGAATAAGGTCTGCACCAGCAGTAACACCACCGACTATTAGGCCAATGATAACTAGAACTATTGAGAGTTCTAAAAGAGTAAATCCTTTATTCATTAATATTATTTTATCTATTAAAAATTAATATTCTATTAATAAGTTCAATTATAACTCACACCATTCCCTCCTAATAAAAACTAGCTGGGACAGAGGGACTTAAACCATCATGCTATGCATGCCAGCTCTTAATTAGGGCTCTAGTTATCGTCAATTTTATATGTTGAGAGTTGTTGCACTGGCTATGCAATATTGAAAAACTGGTAGGGGCAGAGGGACTTGAACCCCCGACAAAGACGTTATGAGCATCCTGCTCTAACCAACTGAGCTATGCCCCCACCGTGCGCTAGATTTAGCAATCATTGCACGAATGCGCAAGGGGCGTTATAGCGATAGACATGTTTGAACAATCGCACCTTACTTTTCCGCAGATTGATCCGGTGTTGCTGGAGCTTGGGCCGTTTGCTTTGCGTTGGTATGCGCTGGCCTACGTGGCGGGTATCTTTTTAGGCTGGTGGTTGCTGAAGCGATTAAGTGAGAAATCTACGCCGCCTTTGTTACAAGAAAAGGCGCTAGATGATATTATTTTGTATGCCATTATTGGTATTATATTGGGTGGGCGTTTAGGTTATGTGCTATTTTATAACCCTGCTTATTATGCGCAGTTTCCGCTTGAGGCATTAAAGGTTTGGCAAGGCGGCATGAGTTTTCATGGTGGTTTGGCGGGTGTTATTATAGCAATGTTTTTGTTCGCGCGGCGCTTTGATGTTCCCTACATTAAATTGACAGATTTGCTCGCAGTAGCCGCGCCAATTGGGTTGTTTTTTGGGCGTTTAGCAAATTTTGTAAATGGTGAATTGTGGGGCAGGGTTACGGATGTGCCGTGGGCGATGGTGTTTCCCACGGGTGGGCCTTTACCGCGCCACCCTAGCCAGCTTTATGAAGCGGGGTTAGAAGGGCTATTGCTATTTATTATCTTATTCTCATTAGCGATGTTTACACGTATTCGTGAAAAAACGGGCATGCTATCGGGGCTATTTTTGCTGGGCTATGGCGCGGCGCGCAGCTTTGTAGAGCAGTTTCGCGAACCTGACCAGCAGCTGGGTTTTATCTGGGGCGAAATGACAATGGGGCAATTGCTGTCTACGCCGATGATTTTGGGCGGGCTGCTGCTGATAGGATTGAGCCTGCGAAAGCGGCATGTCGCTTAAAGCGCTCATCGCTGAGAAACTGCCCCTCACGGTGCATGACTATATGCAGCTTTGCCTGCAACATCCTGAATTTGGCTATTATCAACAAGCGATTGCGGTGGGCGCGCAAGGCGATTTTGTAACCGCCCCTGAAATTAGCCAGATTTTTGGCGATATACTGGGTTTATGGCTGCGTCATACCTGGCAGGAGCTAGCAGAGCCTGAATTTGATTTGGTTGAGCTTGGCCCCGGTCGGGGCACATTAAGTGCGGACGTGCTGCGGCATCTGCCTGCTTGCGGGTTGCACTTGGTGGAGAGCAACCGCACCTTAAAAACGATTCAAGCACAAACCTTGCAATCACATCATCCAACATGGCATAAAACGATTGCATCCTTTCCACGCGATAAGCCGTTATTCATTATCGCGAATGAGTTTTTTGATGCGTTTGCCATTCGTCAATGGGTGGGGGATGTGGAGCGTGTGGTTACGCCGCAGTTTGAGTTCAGCCCGAAAGGCGCTGTAACGCGTGAAGAATCGCCGCAGGCATCAGCATGGGTTACAACACTCTGTGAGCGGTTAAAACAACAAGGTGGGCTGCTGTGGATATGCGATTATGGCACGGCAGAAGGCGAGCAGGGCGATAGTTTGCAAGGGGTAAAAAATCATCAATATTATTCGCCTTTGGATGATTGCGGGCAGGTTGATTTAACCGCGCATGTGAATTTTAAGGCACTGGCGCAAACAGCGCAGAGCCACGGCTGCACTGCATCCGCCATTGTGCCGCAAGAAAAGTTTTTACGCAGTTTAGGGGCTGAAATGTGGTTGCAAAAACTGCTTACCAAATGCACGGATGTGCAACAACAAAAAACACTGCAAGAAGGTTGGATACGCTTGATTTCGCCCGCACAAATGGGCACTCTGTTTAAGGTGATGGCAATCACCCCACATGAAACGCCAACTCTAGCAGGATTTTAGTAATGATACAGGCCATAACTGCCGAAAATGTAAGCGAAATAACGACTATTGCCCACGGATTCTTCACCCGCAAAGGTGGGGTGAGTGAGGGCATTTATGCTGGGTTAAATGTGGGATTAGGCTCACATGATATACTTGCACATGTTGCGCAAAATCGAGCGCGGGTGCTTGCTGCCATGGGAGCTAATGCGCTTTGCACGCTCTATCAGCACCATAGTGCCAATGTGATGACGGTGACTGAAGCATGGGAAACGGATGCATTACCTAAAGCGGATGCGATGGTGACCAGCTGCGCTGGCTTGGCTCTGGGTATTTTAACGGCTGACTGTGTGCCGGTTTTATTTGCGGATGCGCAAGCAGGCGTGATAGGCGCGGCGCATGCAGGCTGGAAAGGCGCGCAGGGTGGCATTGTAGCTAAAACAGTGCAAGCGATGGAAAAACTCGGCGCTGAAGCAAGCCGCATTGTTGCTGCGATTGGCCCTGCGATTGCTCAAGAATCTTATCAGGTAGATGCGCTTTTTCATGCGAATTTCACGGCGAATGATGCCGCATCAGGCCAATTTTTTGAACGCGATGCACAAAGCGCTAGCCATTATCGCTTTAATTTAAAGAGCTATGTGCTGGCGCAATGTTCTGCCGTAGGCATAAGCAGCATTGAAATGTTGCCGCACAACACCTATGGCCAAGAAGATTTATTCTATAGTTATCGCCGCACTTGCCATCGTGGTGAAAGCGATTATGGTCGGCAAATATCAGCAATTATGCTCAAACAGTAAAGGATTCTGACATGGCAAAAATTCCGATGGATCAGCGTGATGGCTGGATTTGGTATAATGGGCAAATGGTGGAATGGAAACAAGCTACCTGCCACATTTTAAATCATGGTCTGCATTATGCTTCAAGCGTGTTTGAAGGTCAGCGTGCCTATAATGGCAAAATCTTTAAACTTGAAGAGCATACACAGCGTTTGCGATTTTCAGCCAATGAGCTGGGCTTTGATTTGCCCTATAGTGATGAGGTGATTAATGCGGCAAGCAAAGAATTGCTGGTGCAAAACAATTTGAGTAACGCTTATTTTCGCCCCATTGCTTGGCGTGGGTCAGAAACGCTAGCTATCTCGGCGCAGGATTCCACCATTAATGTGGCCATCGCTGCGTGGGAATGGCCCAGTTATTTTACCGCCGAAGCACGTATGAAGGGCCTGCGTCTGTGTTGGTCAAAGTGGAAGCGCCCTGCGCCCGATTCAGCGCCCGTGCATGCCAAGGCCGCTGGCCTATATATAATTTGTACCGATGCGAAACATAATGCTGAAGCCAAGGGCTATCACGATGCGTTAATGCTGGATTATCGCGGCTATGTGGCGGAGTGCACCGGCGCGAATATTTTCTTCGTTGATAAGCAAGGCGCGCTGCACACCCCCACGGCTGATTGTTACCTAAACGGCATCACACGACGCACCGTAATTCAACTGGCTAAAGATAAGGGCTATAGCGTAAGTGAGCGCCACATTATGCCCGATGAGTTAAAAGATTTCGTTGAAGTATTTGTAACCGGCAGCGCGGCTGAAGTAACCCCCATCGGCGAGATTGAGGGTATAATCTACACCCCCGCAGCTGTTACTAACGATCTAAGTGATGCCTATATGAAAGCGGTGGGAGCTTAAGTCTTATCATGGCAAAAATTATTGAAGTATCATCAGAACTAGAGGTGGAGGCGGTAACGCAGCTTTTATCGCTGATGTATCACGAACAAACGATTGAAACCTTGCGCGAGCAAATTGCGCAGATGCGTTATGAAGGTTGGCAGATAATCGGCATTTTTGATGCGCAAGGCGAATGCGAAGCTACGGTGATGTATTATGTAGGGATGCGCTTATTTTGCGGTAAATATTTGCAGCCTGAGAGTTTGTTTATTCACCCTGATGCGCGCCGCCAGGGATTTTCCAGTTTGCTCTTTGATTGGCTGGAAGCTAAGGCAACCGAATTAGAATGCGACCGTATTTTTCTACATTCATTTGTTGAGAACGCTAAGGGCCATCAATTTTTCTATGCGAGCGGCTACACCATTCGCGGCTTTGCTATCAATAAAATTCTAACCGATAAATATACATCATAACCGTTGCGCCTTAGGGCTGCTTTAGCTATAAGCGAGGCAGCAAATAAGGAGCTTTTCATGTCAGATACTTTACTGGTTGAACTCGTAACCCCTGAAAAACTATTCTATACAGGTCAAGCCACTATGGTGGAAGCCCCCGGTGTGGAAGGCGATTTTGGTGTGTTGCCCAACCATGCGCCGTTAATGTCGCTTTTGCGCGAAGGTGCTGTGACCATTCATGCTGATGGCACAACGCGCCAGTTTAATGTGACGGGCGGGCTAGCCGAAGTGAATGAAAAAGGCGTGGTGATTTTAGCCGAGGCGGCTGAGGCGTTATAGCCACTTGCAAAATGACGCAAAATTGCGTTAAATCAAGATGTAGCAGACAGGAGTCACCATGCTTTATCTTTCTCGCAAATTAGGCGAATCAATTATCATCAATAATTCTATTGAGCTTCAAGTGGTTGAAGTTAAGGGAAAATCGGTTAAACTGGGTTTTGTTTTCCCGCCGGATGCCAGCGTGTTACGCAAAGAAATTCACGATAAGATTAGTGCTGAAAACCAATCAGCCACCACCAGTGACTCAGGTGGATTGGAAGATTTTATTTCCGCATTGCAAGGCAAACCCGATGACCAATAGCATAGATATTGTAGATGACGCCACGCGCCAAGAAATTAAAGACGAGGTGTTAAAAGCCGTTGCCCTTAAACATGAGCGCGGCCAAGGCCAAGCGCCGCATATTGTGGCCAGCGGTAAAGGCCGCGTAGCGGAACAGATTTTAGAATTGGCCTTTGCCAATGGTGTAAAAGTGCGTAAAGATACGGATTTAACCGAGCTTTTAACCACGCTTGATTTAGATACGCCCATACCCTTAGAAGCCTATGCGGCAGTAGCGGAAATATTGGCGTATGTGTATCAAGCCAATAGCAAGGCAAACACACGAAAGGTGCCCCATGAGCAATAATGATAATGCCTATATTAATGCACAGCAATTAGTTGAGCAGATTAATGCATTTATGGCGCGCTGTGAGAAAATGTTAGATGATAATATTCAGCCTGACATGACGGGTATGGATGAACAGGTTGAAGAATTATCAAACAATATTCATGAACTGAAATTTGACGATTTGCAGGCTATTCAACCCCTTTTACAAGGTCTGATGGATAAGCTGGAAATATTGGAAAATCAGCTTAAGGCGCAGCGCGATAAAGTACATTCCACACTCAAAGGCGTGACCGAAAAAAAGCAAGCGGTGAGTGCCTATCAAAAAATGCAATCGACCACCCCGATAATACCAAATCCTTATCCTAAGGGTAATACCGAGGACGAAGCTTAATGGATGAGATAAGCTATATACGCGTTATGGCGGCATTTTTATTTGTTATTGCGCTGATTTTCTTTTTGTCGTGGGCGCTTAAACGCATTAAATCTAGCCAGTGGGTAGATAAGGTGCAAGGCGAGCGCCGCTTAAAAATTATTGAACAAGTCTATATTGATAATAAGAATAAGTTGGTGTTAGTACGCTGTGATGAGCAAGAACATCTGGTGCTGATAGGTGCACAGGGCGGCAATCAATTTATTGCCCAAAATCAGATGCGTGGGGCAGGATTACGATGCGATTTTCTCCGATATTCTTAGCACTCATTTTAGGCGTGTTATTTCACCCGTTTGCGGCTGAAGCGCAATCCTTTACGCTCGATATGAACGGCATTTCGGATGGCTTGGGCGGTGGATCGGCTGCGGCGCGGATGATTCAGATTATTTTATTGCTGACGGTGTTGGCCATTGCGCCTTCAATCTTGGTGATGACGACCAGTTTTATTCGCATTGTGGTGGTATTGTCTTTCATGCGTTCGGCGCTGGGTACGCAAACGACGCCGCCTAACCAAGTCATTATTAGCTTAGCTTTATTTGTGACCCTGTTTGTGTTTTTGAGGCCAACCAATATTTTTGCGAAAAAGGATACAAAATAAAATTTTACGACTGCTATCGGCCTTTAGATGTTCAAAAGTTTATGTGGTCAAAAGTACCTCGACCCACCTATGTGGCAAACCCTTATGGCAAAGGCAGCATCCATAACAAAGGAGCCGCAGTTGATGTTACGTTGGTTACTTTGGATGGCTGTTTTGTAGATATGGGTAGCGATTACGACTTTTTCGGTCGTACCTCACATATTGAATACGTAATTTCAGTAAAGAAATCCTAGCCAACCGAAAGCTGTTACAAGACGGCTTACTAGCCGTTGGCTTTAAGACCGTACGTACCGAATGGTGGCATTTTAGTTTTGAAAAAAGCTGGCGCTTTAAAACAATGAATGAGAAGTTGCCGTGTGATTAGTTATTTTAACTTTTATTTTCAGCTCTCTATTTTGTCCAATTCTCTATCCGTGGGCTCCTTCAGTTTTAGTGGTAAATCTTCTTGTCCGCCGTAGAGTTTGATTTC